>JAUWJD010000032.1 GCA_030607875.1 Chloroflexota bacterium | reverse complement strand
TGTCCTGCAGAGATGCGGTTGCCATCAAAGCTGGCCGAGTTGAGGGCGATGGTTGTGCCGTAGGCAGTAAAGTCCGAGTGCCGGAAGCGTGCTTCGAAGAGGAAGTCGTCACCAGCACCTGCGAAGACGTCGTTGCGCCATATCATAGGGAAGCGGTCGATGGATGGCTGCGTCCACACGCGGAGGACGCTGTCGCTCACCTGCTGCTGGCCGCCGGCCAGGCTTACGGACCATCCTGCCAACGCTGGGTTCTCGAACTCTTCTCTGAAGGAGTGCTCCCACTCTACACATCTCAGGGGATAGTTTTTCAACACCTTGGGCAAATAGGCCATGGCTGGCGTGGGCGTGGGCGTACATGTCGGCGTCGGGGTAGGTGTCCTTGTCGGCGTATTCGTTGGCGTAGGTGTCAAGGTGTTCGTTGGCGTCGGAGTCACCAGCACGCATCTGACGATCAGATACGGTCGCAGCTCTGCTCCTGGGTACTCGGATTGCCGTATGTCATATTCACCTCCAACCTCTGGGTTTGTTTGCTTGAGCAAAATCCCGTTGTTGGAAGCGGCATTCCTCAGCCAGTTCTGCACTGCGCTTGTCACATCCCACTGGTACCAACCGAGGTCGTACATGGCTTGGCTGGACATCGGCTGCGACGAGCGGTCGGTAGTGGTGTCATCACATCCTGGCAGGCCCCAGTAGTCAACGTTGCGAGCTTTGAGCCAGGTCGCCTCCGTTTCTTCCCATCTACGTCTCACCGTGTAGGCACCAATGATAGCCGATTCACTGGGATGCCGATCGGCGTTGGATACATGCAGGCCCAATGTGGCTTCCAGTACCTTGGCATAGGAGGGGACAGGGGACAGGTCGAATCGTATGAGTGAGCCTATTTTGCCCCTCTCGCCCAAAATGAGTTCCCCCTGAGCGAAATTCTGCTCAGGCATTGCCTCCGAGATGCGCGTGTCGTTGCAACCTGTGTAGCCATCGACTCCTTGTTGCAGAATGTAGACCACTTCACCCTCGGGTGGAGGGGTGGCACTGGGAGGCGGGGCATCCGTATAATAGTTGATAAGCAGGGCCGGGCGTTCGTGAATGGGATAGTTGTTGGAACTGGCAAAGCTGAAAGCGGCGACAGACCTCTCTGCCAGCAACAGCACGCCGTTGTTCTGCAGGCTGCGATTGACCCAGCCTTGCACGATCTCAGTGAGGTCGAGTTCGTACCATTTCCTGATGCTGCTGGTGGTAACGGTGCTTTCGGGCACAGGGCGGCGATCGGTCAACGTGTCGTTGGCACCGGGCGATTCCCACGCGTTGTCAGCTTGGGCTTGCGTCCACGTGGCCTCGCACATGTTCACGTCGCGTACGACGTAGTAAGCACCGATGGTGATGTCTCTGCCGCTCCAAGTGGTGGCGTAGAGCTGTAGCTTGGCTTCCGTTACCACATCATGGGCGGGAATGGAGCCCAGGTCGAAGCGTATCAGCCCCGCAAACTGTTGCCAGTACCCGACCTTGAGGGTCTCTACACCACAGTAGTTGGCCTCGGGCGGGTACTGGGAAATGTAGGTATCTTCACAGCCTGTGTAACCGTTTTCACCCCGCCTGAGTATGATGGTCTGGATCGTGCCCTGCGCCTGGCTCTGCGACCCGGACTGGCCAGCAAGCACTACGGCGAGCAACACAGCGACGATGGCCACGAATGCCAGAATCAAACGAGTCCAGACAGCAACTCTGCGACACATGGTTCCCTCCTTCGAATCCTTGGTCTGTCATTGTTATAGACGGGGCATCGTCGAAACAGTTACTGTATGGCCAAGCGTGACCGCAACATTCCCGGGATGCATGGTGCATCCCCAGCTTTCGACTGCCCTCTGACCGCATTCCAACACATCTCCCACTAGCGGCGAATCAGAACGCCACCCAAAGCGGCTACTCCTCGTTTCGCGCACGCTCAGCTTCCATTTTGCCCTGCAGTTCTTTGAGCAGAACGGCCAGTTGCTGCGGAGTATCACAGCTCAGGTACAATAGCTCATGGCCCTTGTCGGTTCTGTGCAGCACGCGTACTGCAGGACGAAGGCGTAGGCCGAAACATAGCTCACCGGGCACAATCTCGATTACGCGCCGTGGCTCCAGGAAAATGTACCACCATCCGCGCTCGCCAGAAGGTACGCCCACACCGAGGAGGCTGAAGGCGCGCACCTTCGCCGCCAGAATGTGCTCGGCCGGTTGTGTTGGCCAGAAGACGACAGGCACTTCTACCAGGTAGCGGCTCATGTCGCTGACCTCGAAGGTACCGCTGCCACGCACAAAAAGCTTCTCCTCTGGTGCAAGATCTCTTGTCCCCTCTGGCACAACAGTGGTCAGTGGGTGGAAAACGACATAGCGGTGTGCTTCAGCCCACACCATCAAGGCCACCACCAGCAGGCACACCACGGCCAGCGCGGCGTGGGTCAGGGCAAAGCCTTCCTGCCAGCCGCGGTAAGCCACGTACGCTGCGCTAACCAGGCACAGAACGATCACTCCGACGTGTAACCGCAGAAAGCCTGCTTTGCTGCGTCGCAAAGCATAGGCAGGGGCGGAAATCAGAGCCAGAAAACGATCCCGGATGGACATACATACCTCATTTGCAGGATCAGTGGGGCAAGGATTGAAATCCCTGCCTGAAGCTGAGAAGCGCCCTCAGGCGCTAGATCAAGTTGTGTGGATCCAATAGCCGCTCGAATCGCTAGGGTTCATCAGCCGTTTCAGAGTCGTCGCTGTCGATTCCGTCAAGTCCTTCACTATCGATGGACCATCATCACGCCGCCGATAATCACCACTGCGCCGACCAGCAGGGACAGAGTCAGGGGTTCGTCCAACAGCAACTGGCTCAGCAGCGCTGCCCACAGCGGCACGAGGTAGATAAAGACCCCCACACGGCTGGCTTCCAGATGCTCCAGAGCCATCACCCAGGCAGTCACCCCCCCGACGGTGGCCAACAATGACAGGAAGGCAATGCTGGCCCAGCCATCCCAGGGCATGACTGCCAGCCCATGTACAAGAGATGGGCGTGCTGTGACCAGAATGGGCAGCGCACCGAGGATGGTCCCCAGCCCCGTGACAGCCAGCGGGGGGTAGCGCGCCGCCAGTGGGCGGCTGATCACCGTGTACGCTGCCCAGGAGATGGGCGCAATCAAGGTGATCAGCACTCCGCGCAAGTAGTTGAAATCGGTCTGGTTGCCGCTGGCAAAACGGACTATGATGAATAGCCCCACAAAGGCTACACCCAGTCCGAGCAACTGCATCCAGGTCGCCCGTTCGCGCAGGAGCATCACGGACAACAGGAAAGTGAATGCCGGGTTCAAAGCCATCACCAGACTGGCAGTTCCCGCTGGGATCAGTTGTTGGCCGGTGTTCAGCGCCAGATGGTAGATGATGACGCCCAGCAGCCCCATCAGACACAGCGAACGCCACTCTGCCCGCAGCAGTTTGGCCAGGGCCGCGCGCTGCCTCCAGTGCAAGAGCAAGGCAAAGGCCAGCGCAGCCGGACCAAAGCGCATCACCAGCAGTTCTACCGGGCTTAGATAGTGCAAGGCTTGCTTGATAGCCACGAACGAGCCGCCCCAAACGATGGTGGTGGCGATGAGGGTTGTGTAGATGAGGCCTTTGCTTCTCATCGTTAGCCCTCAGGCTTGCGTGCGACCCACATGATGCGGCGAGTTTCTGCGTCCACCGGATCAAGGTGGAAGCACTTGTAGGCTGCCTCGACGTGCAAGCCCGCCTCCGCCAATGCACCGTGAACCTCTCTGTCCTCGTAGGCGATCTCGGCGTGGTGCTCGTCAAAGCGCGTGTACAGCTCGTCCTCCTGCCGCACAAAGCCTATGATGTCCACAGTCGAGAACCGGGTGCGCGGCTCGTAGCTGCTGCGCATGATCACGGCCATCTCCTGGTTTTCGACGAAGAAGGTGTTGTTGCCCCATACTTGCTCCAGCGTGATCCGGGTGTTCATGTCCCCCATGAAGACGCCGGCAGGCATCAGCGCCGCAGCCACACGCCGAAAAACCTGCTTCAAATCCGCCAGCGTGAGTATATAGTTCAGGCTGTCATAGAGGCAGGTAACCAGAGCGACCGGGTGGGGCAGCACAAAATGGCGCATGTCCTGCTGGCTGAGCGCGAGCGTCTGGCCCGCCTGCTTCGCTTTCTGCCTGGTCTGCTCCAGCATGCCACAAGAGCCATCCACGCCATAGACTTCCCAACCCTGATGCGCAAAGCTCAACGCTACCGTGCCTGTGCCGCAAGCCAGGTCCAGCATGGAGTGTCCGGGTGCTGGATGCCGTTCCAGCAGATCGCTCAGGTAAGGGATCATCTTGATGCTGAAGGCGATCTGCCCAGAGTCGTCGTAGACCTGTGCATAGTGGTCGTAGATGGCCATAAATCGATTATACTGGCAAAGGGGGAAAATGCCCAGGCGGGGATTCTCCCGAGGTGCGGTCAAGTCAATGCGTAATCCCCAGGTCTGCACCTCGCAGATGCTTGGCAGCGCGCGCCAGGTATACGGCACTGGTCAGAAGGGGGTGCAGTGCCATGGCGCACAGAGCATAGAAAGGCCGGAGTGCGATGCCACCCAGTAGCATGTACGCTGTGTGGATGTTACGGCGACCGTCGAAACGACGAAAAGCGTGATCGAAGGGAGCATTGCCGCGTAGGTATTGCCCGTTGTGCAGGCAGTCAATGGTGATGCCATAGCGGTCGCTGTCCTCCAGGTAGCGTTGCATGATCTCCGCGTTGTGGCCCAGCACAACGCGGAGATCCTCGAATCCGCTTTGGGCAAATGCTTCGATGGTGTAGTCTATCAGTGGCCGCTCCAGGACGGACAGCAGCGGCTTGGGCCGATAGAGGGTCAGAGGTGACAGGCGTTGCCCCAGGCCGGCAGCCACCATCACTCCCTTTATGTGTGTCTCCTTCCCATGTCGGGTTCACCTCTGGTGATTGGGAGAGCCATGGGCAAAGAGAAACCGGGCCAGAGGCCCGGCTTGTCCCTATGCAGAGGAACGCTGTGCCCGATTTCTCCATACCCTGGTTGGATGCTCGGATCGGACACACGCAGGCGGATCGCATAGTGCAACTCTATCTTGTACAGGCCACGAGGTTAGCTGACGGGTGCGAGAGGGAAGACTCCCCCCACTCGCTTGCGCGAGATTCACCCCATGAAAATGGTTCCCCCGTTCCCGAGGTGGGGACTCGCCAGAGCCAGATACTCCCCTATGCGGTTTGTACCGATTGTAGCCCAAACTGGCGGATTGTCGAATCGAGGATTCACCGAAAGGCGCAAGACCCTTTGCAGTTTCGGTTTGCAGTGGGCGGTTGGCGATCATGGGTGATAGTCACGCTGCCTGTTCGCTGCTCGCCACTCACCACTCAGCACCCGATACCCGATACTCGACACCCGCCACCCACTACGCGCCCCCCCCGCTACTCTAGAAAGAGTCGTAATGCACCTTGGCTGGGTCGTACTTGGTGTGCGGTGGCTTCATCTCCGCGGGATGTCCCAACGGCACCAGGCACAGCACCTGCAGGGATTGCGGCATGTGCAGTATGCGCCGCACCGTGGCCTGGCGCTCGGCGTCGGGATAGACCGCGATCCACACTGCGCCCAGGCCCAGGGCTGCCACTGCCAGCAGCAGGTTCTCTGTGGCCGCTGAGCAGTCCTCTACCCAGTGATGTGAGGCACCCGCTCGCCCGCACACCACAATCACGACCGGCGCGCGTGCGGCCATTCCGGCCCAGGGGTGCACCTGGCTCAGCGCCTGGCGCAGCTTGGCATCGCGCACCACGACAAACTCCCACGGCTGGCGGTTCGATGCCGAGGGGGCGGCCATTGCCGCTTCGAGCAGCATCTTG
Organism: Chloroflexota bacterium; assembly: GCA_030607875.1. GTDB lineage: Bacteria > Chloroflexota > Anaerolineae > UBA2200 > UBA2200 > JAUWJD01. The sequence goes on along the minus strand of JAUWJD010000032.1, from coordinate 38,652 downwards.
ATCTGCTCGTCACCTACGGGCTCGGATGTGTACTTGCGAATGCTTCGTCGTGCTTTGATGAGTTCGAGCATTGTTTCCTACTCCTTTATCGTTTGCATGGTTCGAGGCTCATTGCGCTGGAAAGACACTCTCCTGAAACAGGCCGCGCAGAAAGCCGAGGTATTCCTGCCTGGTCATGCGTGGGACGTAGCCGTCCAGCAGATTCCTGGCCGCGTGAGCCTCATTCCACAGCAGGTCCACCACAGTCATGGCCAGGGCTTTGGCCAGGAGGATGTAAGCTACCTCTTTGTCCTGGATCAGGTAGCTTGCCGTGTGTGCGTGGCCTGTCCAACCTCGCGCAAAAGCCAACATCGCTGGCATAATGTGCCCGACGTCCCCGATGTCGCCAGAGACGCCTTCGACTTTGTCCATTGGCCCTTCAAAGGCCTCTTCACCCACCAAGGCGAGGCCATTTGCCTTGAACAGCGTGGACAGTTGCAGATCGTTGTTTATCGGCAAATAGCCGGGGACGTTCTCGATGCGCACCTGCGCACCGAGAGCCATGGCCCCGGCCTGGAGGGCACGGTCCACCTTGTGGTTGGCGTCGAGCAGGCCGTCGGTGGTCGCTGCCCGCACGTAGGTCTCGATGGTGACGTCTTCCGGCACGGCGTTGACCACGTCTCCACCACGGGTGATGATCGGATGGATGCGCACGTGCTCTTGCTCAATGAAGGTTTCGCGCTGGGCATGGATGGCCATCAGGCCCAGCAGTGCCGCGTTGAGCGCGTTGACCGCTTCATGTGGAGCGAGGGCGGCGTGGGCGGTTTGGCCCTGGTAGCGGATGTGCTTGGCCACAAAGGCCAGGCCCCGGCCCCCGATGCCCATCTTGACCTCACCTTCCACGGGGGCCGAATGCGTGATCATAGCCAGGTCAACGTCGTCGAATTCACCCAGCCTGATCCACTCCTGTTTCCCGCCCAGAAACTCAATCTGGCCCCGCTTGCGCAAGCTCAGCCTATAGTCCAGTTCGATAAACTCTTCAGCCGGCACGGCCATAAAGGCCACACTGCCTGCCAGGTGCTTCATAGCGCCAGACTCGATCAGCCCCATAGCCGCCCCCAGCATCGAAGCGATCTGGGCGTGGTGCCCGCAGCAATGGGCGGCGCCGGTGGTGGGATCGGCAAAAGGGTATTCGTAGTTGATGAGTGCGTCCATCTCACCCAGGATCGCCACGGTGGGACCAGAGTTGCCACCCCTCGCTATCGCCTTGACGCCCGTGAGGGCCAGTCGCTCGCGGGGCTCCAGGCCCAGCCCGCGCATTGCCTCGGCGACCAAGTGGGCCGTTTCCACTTCCTTGAAGCCCACTTCAGGGTTCTCCAGGATGGTCTGCCCCAGCTTGATGATCTTGTCCCGGCGTGTTTCAATGGCTGCGCATACTGCATCTTTCAGAGCCTGTTTGCTCGGGGTCGTCATTGTCTTGTCCTCATTTCACGTGTGATGTTCTCGGCACCTATCCTGCCGTGTCCCTGCCAGAAGTATAGCACGATTGACCAAGGGAGACCAATCGGCACACCACCGGTCGATCTGTCTCCGCGAGGGCTACTTCACTTCGATGGGCGTAGCGGTAATCCCGACGTTCTAGATGGGCGTGAGCAGTGGCTGCGTGGCTGTGGGCGTTACCCTACAGAGTACTGCGTCAACAGTTCGTGCTCTGCACACCCTGGCTGTGCATGCCCTGCGGGCGGTCTCGCCGCAGATGTTGCCGCGGCCGCATGGCATCCTGTCAACGGATTGCCAAGCCTGGTCAGGGCGAGGCAAACGGCGGACCGACCGACGACGGTGCAGGGCGTGGGTGGTTCTATCCGTGTCTCCGGTTCGCTGCCTCTGTCCTGTCGTCCCCGCTTACGCCTTTGGCGCAAAGACCAGAGGCGGCGTAGAGACCAAAGGTGAGAGAGGGAAGGCATCCGTTGACAGAGAACAGTCGTGTCCTACTACCTGCCCAAGTTGTCAAGAGCCATCAGCTATGAAGATTCGTGCACAGGTCCTCTCAGTACTCAGCATTTGGATAAACTCCAGACTGGGAGATTTGGATTCGGTTCCGGATTGTGTTGGTCGGCTATGCGGCAGTCTAGCGGTACCAGGGATAGTATGCGATCAACGTCGACTATAACTACCGATAGTAGGTCATCCTGCCACAAGAACGGACCAACACACTTTGAAACTGAGTCGCGTGTCAATAACGCTGACCTGCCCGGGGAATTTCTGTGAGGCAGTGTAAGCAGAGTTGAAGGTTCCGCCATGCTTGCCCCGTTCTACCTGCTGGGAGAAGGCCTCCTCGAACATCCCCACCGATGGCTGCGACGTCCCAGGGTAAGGCGGGGCTTGATCCGCTCTCGTCCAGAACTCGGCCAAGCTCAAAGCGCTTTCCAGATACTCTTCTGTGCCAAACCGCACAATCAGCGGCACAGTGTGGATGCCGTGTTCCTCCAGGATCTCTTTGCGTAGGTCACAAGCAGTATCGGTGAAGACTGCCATTTCAGGCATGGTCTTTCTCCTTGCATCAGTATTCGCCAAAACAGACACGCCAGAGTATGATTGGTTGCGCAAGGGGGAGGTTGGGTGTGAGCGACAGAACTTGGTCACAAGCAGTTCATCAACGGTGTCATGCGCGGGAACTGGGTATTTTGGTGGGCGAATTAGACAGCGGCCACTGCAATGCCATCACGGACGTTCCAGGCGTGCGAGTGGGGCACTGCACACTGATCGCTGGCAGCGGTGCACTGGTGCCAGGGCAGGGTCCGGTGCGCACCGGGGTCACGGCGGTGCTGCCGCATGGCGGTAACGTTTTTCGGGAGAAAGTGGCGGCGTCTGCACACGTGATCAACGGATTCGGCAAATGTACCGGGCTGCCCCAGATCATGGAGCTGGGTACCTTGGAGACGCCCATCCTGCTCACGAACACGCTGAGCGTGGGGCAGGTGGCCGATGCCCTGGTGCAGTGGAGTGTGGAACGCAATGGCGATATCGGCGTCACGACCTCAACGGTGAACCCGGTCGTCGGTGAGTGCAACGATGGCTATCTGAACGATATCCAGGGGCGCCACGTGCACTTGAAGCAGGTTTACGCGGCCTTGAATTCGGCATGCGACGGGCCGGTGGAGGAAGGATCGGTAGGTGCCGGGACGGGCATGTCGGCCTTTGGTTTCAAGGGCGGTGTTGGCACGGCTTCGCGACAGTTGCCTGTGTCACTGGGAGCCTATGCCGTCGGGGTGCTGCTGGTGGCCAATTTTGGCCGGCGCCGCGACTTGATGGTCCTGGGCGGCCCTGTGGGCCGGGAGTTGCCGAGTCCTCAAGAGACGGTGTCCAGGGACGGCTCGGTGATGGTGGTCGTGGCCACCGATGCGCCGCTGGCACCGCACCAGTTGTCGCGCATAGCACGCCGCGCCGTGCACGGTCTGGCGCGTACCGGGAGCGTTGCCACTCACGGCAGTGGAGATTTCGTGCTGGCTTTCTCCACCACCAATCGCATCGCCCACCAGCCGTCCGCCCTGACGCGCTGTCTGGAACTGATCGAGGATAACGGGCCGGTGTTGAATGGACTGTTCTACGCCGTGATCGAGTCCACTGAAGAGGCGGTATACAATGCTCTGCTGCGGGCGGAGACAGTGGAAGGGCGCGATGGACACGTCGCTGAAGCGCTGCCCATCGCGGCCCTGGAGGAATTGCTGCGCCGATACGGGAGGTTGCCCTGATGGAGGTGTGCTGTGCCGGAATTGCCTGACCTCGAGGTCATTGCCGAGTTCCTGAATCGCCAGCTTGCAGGCGCCAGAATCGAGGAGGCCAGCGTCCAGAAACCCATCGTAGTGCGTGACCTCACCGGGGACGGCTTTGCTTCGCGCCTCGGCGGGCAGCGCCTTGAGTCTGTATCCCGCCGGGGCAAGTTCCTGCTCTTTGGGCTTGCTTCGGGGGATTGGTTGGTCATCAAACCCATGCGCTCAGGTCGCCTGCGCTACCTAGCCCCCGGCGAAAGGGCGGGGGGTAAGCCCTTCGTTGTGCTGCGTTTTGTGGATGGCGTGAGCCTGCGCTACACCGATCCCGACACCATGGGCAAGGTCTACCTGACACCGGCCCTGGAATGCGTGCCAACATATGCCGATCAAGGGCCCGATGCCTTGGATGCGGCCCTGACCCTGGAGGCCTTTGCCGAACGTCTGCGCCGTCGCCGTGGCGAGATCAAGGGCGTGCTCACCAGTCAGACCTTCGTAGCCGGAATCGGCAACGCCTACGCCGATGAAATCCTCTTTCGCGCCGCTGTGTACCCCTTCCGCAAGAGCCCTTCCTTGGGTGAGGATGAGGTGCGCCGCATCTATGAAGCCATGCACACCGTATTGGAAGAGGCGGTGGAGATTCTGCGCCAGCGGGTGGAGGCCGAGATCCACGTGGAAATCCGCGACTTTCTGCGGGTGCACGGTCGTGGCGGGCAGCCCTGCCCCCGCTGTGGCAACCCGATCTCGCGGATCACGGCCCGGCGCAGGCTGACCAACTTTTGTCGCAGATGCCAACCCGGCACAATGGTAAGGCAATGACAAAACCCCAAATTCGGGATTCCAAATCCCAACTCGTATGCTTAGCAGCGCATGTTTGTTGGGATTTGGTCATTGGTCATTCATCATTGTCATTTATCACGATGATCGGCAGATACACGTGCCAGCGTTCGACCGTTGCTGTCACCGTGGGTGATGGTGTTGCAGTCCGCGTCGGCAAGGTCGTGGCTGTCGCTGTAGCCACGGTGACCGGGATGACGTCGAGGTGGTAGGGCTGCAAGGCGTTGGATGCGCCGTCTGCCCCGGACACTTTGACGTAGATGCGCTGCCCCTGGACGGTGACGCTTTCGCTCTCCAGAGCTGACTGGGCGGAGGAGGCGATCCATTCCTCTGCCATGTTGTATATGTGCAGGTCATAGTCTGCTGGCAGGTTGTTGAGCGTAATGGCAAAGCCATTGAACGGCCGCGCACCGATGTCCGCCAGGTAATAGTCCACATCTTCGGCGGAGCAGATGTAGGATTCGATGTGCCCGCCCCAACCGATGTCCCATGCCTCGGAGAAGGTGTCGTTAGGCTCAAAGGGGTGAGGACAGATGGGTGTGGCGCTCGGCGTCTGCGTCGGTGTGCTTGTAGGCGGGGCTGAAAAGTATGCAACGGATAGCACGGGGCGTTCTGCTTGCTGCGCATGGTTCCCGGAGGCGAATTCGTGGATTTCGCTGTCATCTGCAGGCCCGAGCAGCAGCAGGCCGTTGTTGGGCAGCGATCCATCCACCCAGCCACGTACTGCTTCGCTCACGTCCAGGTCATACCAGCGCTGAAGGCCAGAGGTGATGAAAGTGACCTCTGGGTCAGGACGGCGGTCGGTGTACACATCCTTGCATCCGGCAGTGGCCCAGGGTTCCCCGCTGCGTGCCTCATTCCAGTTGGCCTGGCAGACGTCTACCGTCCGTGAAATGGCGTAGAGGCCAATCTGGATGTCCCGACCGTGTGTCCACTGCAGGGCGTACAGATGCAGTGTAGCGCTGACTACGTTGGCCCCCGTGGGAATCGACGACAGATCGAAACGGATCAGCCCGGCAAAGCCGTTGTTGGCTCCGACGCGGATGCGCGGTTCGTTGCAGTTTCGCTGCCAGGGGTGGAACTCTGTGAGGTGGGTATCCAGCGCGCCGGAGTACTCGTTGGCTCCTTGTTGGAAAGTCACTATAGCTGGGAGGATGGGCGTGGGGCTCGACGTGGGACTCGACGTAGGGCTGGCTGTTGGGGTCGGTGCCTCGAGGATCACGGTGGAGGCAAAGGCGAACATGGGGGCCAGGTTGTCGCCGTGCAGGCGCACGGTGTTGATCACGACTTGGGGCTGGCACCAACTATGGGTCAGCAGGGAGAACTGATGTTCGCGACTTTGGCCCGGCCCGAGTTCGCCGATGTCCCATCGTATGTGTGAGCGTCCGTGGAGGTCATAGACGCAGCCTCCGCTGGATTCCCAGGTGTCAAAGGCCTGCAAACCAGTCAGAGTAATGCCTAGCGTATTGATGATTTCGGCCTTGTAGTGCAGTCTGTTGGGCGGTGCGACAGCTCCGTAGCGGCTGACGACGGTGAATTCGATCTCAGGCCTGCCGTACCAGACCGCCGCACCATCTATCGCATTCTCGATGCCGGCCCACAAGCCCCCCTCGTAGGAAGCCAGGGCCCTTGTGGCGCGATTGTTCTTGCCGGTACCCAAGCCGGTTTTCGTGGAGGGCCACCAGCCAGAGCCATCGTTGAACCAGATTTGGGTTCCATATACGTTGTTGACTGTACTGGCATAGAGCAGTTCGTTGTGCACGGCAAGAGCAGTCACGGCCAGGTTGTTGCTGTCGGATGGGTTGCTGGAACCGGCAAAGCCATCCCTTGCTGAAAGCTGCCAGCCGTTCCACTCATCGTGCCACACTTCTCCACCGTGGCCGAGGCTGTTCTCCACAGCGGCATAGAGCCGGCCGTGGTAGCCTGCCAGCGCAGTGATGGCCACGTTCGAGGTCTGGCCAAAGCCGTTGCCCATCACCATGTCCCAGTTGTCACCGTTCGCTGTGCTCCATATCTGTGCGCCCTGTGCGTTGCGCATTCCGGCATAGAGCCTGCCGTTGTGCACCATCAGGGTCTCGACTGCGATGTTGTTGGCGCTCACCAGCCCTGAGGAGAGCACTCGTGTCCATCGCTGCCCATCGTAGGCCCAGACCTGAGCGCCGTTGGCGTTGCTTGTAGCGGCATAGAGACGTCCCTGGAACACGGCCAGCGACTGGATGCTGTCGTTTGCCGGATCGTCGAAGCCGTTGTCGGCCACGTGGCTCCAGCCCATTCCCCCGGATGACCATATCTGACCGCCGTTGGGGCTGCTGGTTCCGGCGTAGAGGATGTCGTTGTACACCGCCAGAGCATGGACTGCCGAGTTCGGGCCGCCGAATCCAGCCGATGAGGAGGTGCTCCATCCCGTTTGCTCGTCAAATGCCCAGATGAGCACAGGGGTGGGACGGTCGCTGGCGAGGCCAGCGTAGAGCAGGCCCCGGTACTCGGCCAGCGCGTGCACTGCTGACGCGGTCTGGCCAAATCCATCGCTGCGCGATGGCAGCCAGGTCAAGGGTGGGGATGGAGGCGTGGCGGCCATCAACTGAGCCGCCTTCTCTTCGCTGGCTGAGGCTCCGCTGGTGGGTAGAACAGCCAACAGCAGCGAGAGACCCAGGAGCGCCAGGATGCTCGCGAGTGCCAGCAAGTGATGAGAACGTAGTCTGAGAGTGGGCGGCATGTAACCCTCCTGGTTGGTGGAGTTTCGTCGGGCCGGTTGCATGGAGACAGTGCGGCTCCACGTGCGGGGGAGCAAGGAACGTTCCCTGATGCTTAAGACGCCATGGCTTGCCTCACCATACGATTCAGCTACAGGGTACTGCACGAAGCAGTAGAGTGCCTGCCACGATCCACGGCAGAGCCAAGTTCGCAGAGCGCGACACCCCGCCACGAATGCAGCGAGGTGGCGTGCTCTGCGGCTCTGAAGGGTCTTTTTAGAGTTCGGTGCGGATGGAGTATTCGTCTTCGCTGCGGTAGGAAAAGTTGCGCCCCATTTCGCCGAGCAGACCGATGGCGCTCAGTTGTACACCAACGACGATGGCCATGACATCTGCGAACAAAGCCGGTCTCCAGCCGATGCCTGGACCGAAGAGGCGCAGATACGCCAGGTAAACGCCGAGGACGAGGCCAACGAAGAAGGAAATCGCCCCGAGTGTGCCGAACAACTGCAGAGGCCGCCGCAGGTACCGTGTCAGGAACAGTACCACCAGGAAGTCAAAAAAGCTGCGGATGAAACGGTGCCAGCCATATTTCGAGTGGCCAAAGCGCCTGGGGCGGTGCGCGACGGGCACTTCGGCAATGGTGAAGCCTTGCCAGACTGCCAGAATGGGGATGAAGCGGTGCAGGTCACCGTACAGTTTGAGCTCACGTACTACCTCCGCCCGGTAAGCCTTGAAGCCGCAGTTGACATCGTGCAGCTTGACGCCAGCTACCAATGTGACGACAGTGTTGGCGATCCGCGAGGGTATGGTTTTCGACGTTGGATCCTGCCGGCGCTCTCGCCAGGCGGCCACCATGTCATAGCCTTCCTCTAACTTGGCCAGCAGCTTGGGTATCTCGTGCGGGTCATCCTGCAAATCGGCATCCATGGTCATGACCACCTCGCCGCGCGCACGCTTGAAGGCTGCCGACAGCGCTGCTGTCTTGCCAAAGTTGCGGCGAAAGCGGATCACGCGGATGTGCTCCGGGTCGCTGGCGTGCAGCCGCTGCAATGTGGCGAACGAGGCATCGGTGCTTCCATCGTCCACAAAGATGATTTCGTAGGAGCGCCCCAACGTCGTCAGCACGCTCTCCAGCTCCTCTGATAGCGGCCGCAAGCTGTCATTCTCGTTGACCAGAGGGATCACAATGGAAAGATATGGATGCTCTTCGCTCATGTGTTTGTCCTTACCTGCTCGGCGGGATGCCGGGGAAGGGTGAACAGTTGCCAGAAGAGATCTCAGCCTTCACGCCTCACGTTTCAGCAGCACCTGCATCAGATGTAGCCCAGCTCATGGAGCCGGCCTTCGACGGCTTTCAACTCTTCTGCCGAGTACACTTCTCCTTGCGGTGCTGGGGGGACGTACTCTAATTCTTCCAGCCTGGCGATGATCTTGGCGATGCTCTCCTCAGGCCTTTCCAGTGAGGTGTCCACCACCACCTCTGGATTGAGCGGTTCCTCATAGGGATCCGAGCTGCCGGTAAAGTTCTTGATCTCACCGCTGAGAGCCTTCTTGTACAGCCCTTTGACGTCGCGCTCTATCAGTATATCCAGCGGGCACTTGACGTAGACTTCGACAAAGTTGCCGATCTCCTGGCGTACGAAATCGCGCACCGCACGGTAGGGCGAGATGGCCGAACCGACGGCCACCACACCGTTGCGCGTGAGCAGTTTGCAGACAAAGCCGATACGCTTGATGTTGGCATCGCGGTCTTCTTTGCTGAAACCCAGGCCCTTGCTCAGGTTCTGGCGGATGATGTCTCCGTCCAGCACCTCGCCCTTCATACCGCGCTCTCGCAGGATGGCCTCTGCGCCACGGGCCAGCGTTGTCTTGCCCGCGCCTGATAGGCCAGTGAACCACAGTGTAAAGCCATTGTGTTCCATAGTCACCTAGTCCGTTAGTCTGTTAGTCTCTTGCTCGGTTAGTCTCTTGGTCTGTTGGTCGCTTGGTCTGCCAGTTGGTTGGTCCAACCGCCTACCCGTCACTCGGTACCCACCACCCGCTACCCGCTACTCGACCTTGATCACTTTGCCCTGCATGTCCGCTGGCACCGGCATGCCGAACAAGTCCAGCACCGTTGGCGCGACGTCCATGATCTGCAGGCCTTGAAGCTCGCGCCCCAGCTTGCGACGCGGGTCGTACACTATGAACAGGCCGTGCTGGGCGTGGTTTGCGTCGTCGGGCCCGATGTCGTTCTCAAAGGTGTAGATGCTGTTGTGGCCCAGGCGGCCCACAGAGCGCCAGAAAAGGGCGCCGAAGTACACAATTAGGTCCGGTGGGATGCCATTGCACTGGCGATAGATCTCGTCCGGCTTGAACACGCGTGTGTGGATGTGGCTGCCCTGCGGGTCGGTGATGGCTTCCAGTTTGGCCGCCAGTTCGTCGCGTACCTTAACATATTCAGCGGCCGGTATTGCACCTTGCGGCTCGCGGCCTTGCACGTTGAGGAACACGCGGCCGTAGTAGCCGCCAGCGCCCCAGGCCCTTGTCTTGCTCCAGTCGATCTCCACCTTGGATAACGGCACAACGCTCCCTGGGCTCGGGACCCGGGGTTCCTCTTTCAGCACCAGGTAGCCTTCCTGCCGCAGCCATTCATTGATGCAGATGCCGCCGTCCATCTTCTTGGCCCCGTGGTCCGAAACCACTAAAACGATGGTGTCGTCATCGAGCAGGGTCAGCAGCTCGCCAATCTGAGCGTCGATGTGCTTGTAGTAGTCCTTAATCGCGTTCTCGAAGGGTGAGCCCGGGACGTGCTTGGGATGCTGTGGGTCAAAGTGTTTCCAGAAACCGTGATGGATGCGGTCCGGCCCCATCTCCACGTACATGAAAAAGCGCCAGGGTTTGGTCTTTAGCAGGTGTTTGACCACGGTGAAGCGCTGGTCGGTCATCTGGTGGATCTGCTTCAAGAGCCACGCCTTGTCCTGAGTACGAAAGCCCTCGACGTCCAACTTGTACTCGCCGACCAGTCCTTCCACCTCCGCTTTGAGCTCTGGCGGGTACGTGTACTGGCTCTTGGTGCTCGGGGTCAGGAACGAGGTGATCATCTGCCCATAGACCGGTGCTGGGGGATAGGTTTGCGGCACACCCACCAGGATGACCTGTTTGGCGTCGCGCGACAGGATGTCCCATACGCGGTCCTCCCTGACTGCCCTGCTGGTAGCGATAGACATGCGATCGTAGGAGTAGTCGGCGCGGTTGCGGAAGCCATAAAAGCCCAGCACGCCCGGGTCTTTGCTGCTCATCATCGATGACCAGGCAGGCACGGTGATTGGCGGGATGGTACTTTTGAGCTTGCCCCACAATCCCCGTTCCATCAGTCGCCTTAAGTTCGGCAGCTCGTCGCGCCACTGCTGAAAGACCAACTGCGGTGTCATACAGTCCATTCCAATGATAAACACCTTGCGTTTGTCGCTGGCAACGATTGGGACCGCTTGGTCTTGGTGTTCCCGAAGTTGACGGTAGCCATCGATCAGAATCTGGGCGATCTCCGGGCGGGTGAATTCGGGAGGCGGGGCCTCGCCGCGCTTGAGCATCTCGCGGACCTGGGTGCCGCTGAGAATGATGCGATCAGACTCGTCATGTGGGCAGGTCTTGGGCGAGGCAATCCCGCCGCATTTGCGGCAGTAGAATACGTACTCGAAGAACAGCGGCGTGAGGCCAATCTCCTCCGGCTTGAATTCTTGGAAGATGAGCTGCGCGTCGTAGGTCCCATAGTACTTGCCGACCCCGGCGTGGTCACGGCCCACGATAAAGTGCGTGCAGCCATAGTTCTTGCGCGCCAGCGCGTGGAAGATCGCTTCGCGCGGGCCGGCATAGCGCATCGCTGCTGGATACACTCCCAGGAGCACGCGCTCTGGCGGGTAGTAGTCACGCAGCAGAGCGTGGTAGCTTTCGACGCGGATTTCGGCTGGGATGTCATCCTTCTTGGTCTCGCCGATCAGTGGATGCAGGAACAGGCCATCCACAATCTCCAGGGCCGTCTTCTGGATGTATTCGTGCGCCCGGTGCACAGGGTTGCGGGTCTGGAAACCGACGATTGTACTCCAGCCCCTCTGTGCGAACATGCGCCTGGTTTGGCTCGGATCGTGCCGCAGCTCGGGAAAGGGTTGCTCCAGCGGGCGGTTCAACAGCCAGATGTCGCCGCCCAGCAGCACGTCACCCTGCGCGTACAACCTTGCCACTCCAGGGTGTTTGTCCTCGGTGGTGCGGTACACATTGGCCGCTTCACGCTGCTTGTCGTAGGTGTATCTTTCGCGCAATTGCAGCAGGCCCAGGATGTGCTGGGGTGTCTCCAACAGTGCCAGTTCATCGCCTTCGCGCAGTTCCTTGGCCTGCTCACTAGTGACCGCCAGGGTGATGGGTATGGGCCAGACGATGCCGTTGGCCAGGTGCATCGTCTCCACCACGCTCTCATAGTCCGCTTGGCCCAGGAACCCGGTCAGTGGGCTAAAAGCGCCCACAGCGATCAGTTCCAGATCGGAAACCGCGACTGGGTTCAGCATGATCTTTTTCAGGCCGCGTGCGCGGGCTAGGCGCTCTTCTCTTTCTTCGCCGCTGAGAACGCGGTTGATCAGCTTTCCGCCGTGTGGCATCACGCCGTACACTTCTTCATAATCCATTCTTTGAATGACCTCGTCCCTTCTCCGGGGCGCTCAGTCCAACGGCCCCTGTGCTTGAAGTACTCGTGTGATGATCCCGTTAGTTATGAATGTCCACTCAACCTACCTGCGCTTTCTTGCAGGCCGCCATGATCCCGCCAGCAAGGCCGGGCACGTTCTGGCCTAGCCACAAGTCCAGAGCGAAAAGCTGCTCATGTCCCTTGCGAAGCCTCCCCAGGCCAGGCAGAAAACCTAGGCCGACCATCTCGTCAACCGCAAACCCAGATTCCTGCAGGATCTCCGTCAGTTCGCCGGGGGTGTACTCTCTGAAGTGAGCTGGCGAGATCTTGGACCGTCCCACCAGGCGCCATAACGTGTTCCGCAACCTGCGGCGGTTGCAGGTCTCAATGAGCACAATCGAACTCTCTGTGATCAGATCAGCGATCGTTTCCATCGCCTTCTGGGGTTCGAACAAGTGCTCAAATACGTCTTTCATGACCACAACGTCAAATGTGGGCTCGCTGCGGTAGTCCTCTACCGCGCAGCAGACGTAGGTGATCTTGTCCAGCAGGTGAGCAGGGGTCAGAGACCGTGCCCTCACAATGAAGCCGGGCGTCAGATCAAGTGCCACTACCCTGCCAGCGCCCTGCTCTGCCAGCCACCTGCTCTGCCAGCCATCCCCGCACCCTACGTCCAGAATGGCCGCTCCATCAAACATAAAGTTCTTGATGAAGCGCAGCCACTCTCCTCTGATCATTGTTGCGTATGGGCCAGTGTCAAATACCTCCCGGCCCTCCTGTAGTTTGTGGCAGTAGAATTCAGCCTGAGACTCCAGCCAGGTTTGTTTGTCTCCAGCCATTCCCTCTGTTACTCCTTGGCTCTTGAATCGCACGTTGGCAATTGCGTACTACGGACTCTATTCATTGTGCTTCTGCACCAATATGCCGCAGCCATTCTCAATTGTACCATGGCTGGTGGCAAGGCACAACTTGGGTCTCCCCAAGATTCGTGTACTGCTCAGCTCAAGTAGCCCAAGTCTCGCAAGCGGCGCAGCATGGCCTCTTCCTCTTCCGCCGTGTACGCTGCGGCCTCGCCCCTATCTCTTGGGCCGGCAGCGCTGGCTTTCTCGTATCGGACCGGGTGTGCCTGGCAGTACCGGGCAGTGAACGCTTCCTCCAACACTCGCCCGTCCATGTCTTCCGGTATGGGCAGGCCCATGGCATACAAAATGGTTGGCGCGACGTCCACAATGTTGGCCTCCAGCGCCAGACCGCCTCTGACGTGTGGGCCAATCGCTGCAAAAATGCCTCGCGAATGGTGCCGGCCGCTGATATCCCCTCCGCCAATTGGCGAGAATACCCTCTTGGCCGCCGTGCTTTCGCTCACCAGATAGGGCTTGTCATCCAGTGCAAAGAAGATGTCGGGCATGCGGGGCAGGTATTCGCCGCTGTAGAGCTCTTCCCTGCGGTACACGCCACTCACTGCCGGCTGCCCGGTGTCCGGATTGACCAAGGAGGCCAGTGCGCTCACGATGCGCGTGCGCACCTCTTCGTACTCTTCCCCAGGTGCGACGATGCCCTGTGCTTCCCTGCCCTTCAGGTTGATGTAGATGCCCTCGCTGGTGCGGCTCCCGGAATAGGCCACTGTCTGTGACCAATCGATGGGCAAGGCCAGGACATCGTCCAGCCTATCGGCAATGCTCGCCCGGGTAAAGCGCCCCAGCAGGCGGCGCAGGCCCAGAGGATCCAGCCGCCGCACGAGCCTCTTCAGGTTCTCGCGGCTCCATCCCATCTTTGTCAGTACCGACCTGCGCAAACCGATCTCGGCCTCGGCGAGTTTCAAGAATCCCTGTTCAGCCAGCCAACGGTTGACGTAAAACCAGGTGTTTACCGCTTGAAAGCCGTGATCGCTGGCCAGGAACAGGGTCGTGTCGTCGTCCAGCCATCCCAGGCGGAGGCCGATGGCTTTGTCCATCCTAGCGTAGCAGGCTTCGATGCTCGGCCAGACCTTGCTTCCCTGCGGAGTCTGCCGCGCCGCTGGATCAATCAGCAGGTCCCAAAAGCTATGCTGGAGCTGATCGAGGGCCTGGATCACATTTACATAAACGTCTACAGGGTGCTGGTCGTGCAGGTAGGTGGCGGCCTGCTCCGCGATGTCCATCCAGCGCTGGAAACTGTCCAGGTCTTGAGCGGTCATCAAGTCCCACGGATCAGGATCGTACTGCCCGGTCACGCTCAGGATTTCGTCGCGCAGTCCTGCGGGGTAGGTATAGTCCTCCCGGCCCTTGGGCGTCATGAAGCCGGACACCATGTAGCCATTGACAGGCATGGGGGGATAGGTGAGCGGCACGTTGACCATGCCCACTCGTTTCCCGTGCCGGCCCAGCGTGTCCCAGATGGCTTCACCGCTGATCAAGGTGGAGCTGATGAAGGCATGCTGTGTGGGACCGCTTCCCTGCTCGAAAAAGTCCAGCACGCCGTGTTTGGCCGGATTCCTGCCCGTCATCATCGACACCCAGGCCTGCGCGCTGTACGGAGGAATCGTCGAGCGCAGGACCCCATGGGTTCCTTCGTGCAACACGCGGCCCAGATTGGGTAACTTGCCCTGCTCGACCCAGGGCAGCAGCAGGTCCAGGGTCGCGCCGTCTATGCCCAGGACGATGACTTTGCTCATGAATGCCTCCACAGTGCTCGCTGGGGGATGGCCGAGCCAGGTGGGTGGGTGCGGCTTTTGCTCATGCTTTTACCCCCCATTTGGCGATTGCGCCTGACAGGTCTGCTCGCCATTGCCTCACGTCCTGCCAGGTTATTTCTCTCATCCCCATCAGCAAAGCCAGGTACACAGCGCCGAGGATGAGGTAGTAAGGTACGAGCAGCGCTCCACGGGCCGCGTAAAGCCGCGTCAGTGCATAGATGCCCAACGAGGCGATGCTGATGCGGGCCACGGAAATCCAGTCCAGGCGCACAGCAAAGCGCCGCAGTACGTACAGGGCACTGGCCAACGCCGCCAGTCCAGTGCTCAATACCGCAGCCATGGCGGCGCCTGACGGGCCAAAGTGCTCCGTCAGGTACCACGTGGAGAACAGGCTCACCGGCACCACAGCGCAAGGGATGCTCAGCGCCAGGAATACCCTGCCTTCAGCGAGGATGGCATTGGCAAAGATCATGTACAGGCTGTAGAGGCCGGTCATGATGATCAGCAGGTTCAACACGGGGGCTGCTGTGGCATAGTCGCTCGGGTAGATGAGTGACATGAGTTGTGGTGAAGTGCCCCACACCAGGGCGATGCCGGGGATCAACACCAGAGCCAGAGAGCGCAGGGTGGAGCGGATATATGTCCGCGTCAGGGGCACATCCCCGCTGGCGATGGAGGCCACCAGGTGCGGGAAGAGTGTCACCGAGAACACAACCAGCATCATGGTTGGGGCCGAAGCCAGGTAGTTGGCAGCGCTGTAGTAGCCAACCTGCGAGCCATCCGTCACTACCGCTTTCACGCCAACCAGGCCCACGTTGAGCAGAGATGTGCCCGCGAGTGTGAACCACACCATAGGCAGGGCGAAAGCCAGCATCTCCCGCCCGCTGCACTGTTCATCCGGGTATGCAGTTGTTGCGGCAGCGTTGCCGGGCATGGCTCGAGTCCCGCGTCGCAACAGCGCCAGCGCAGCCAGCCATCCCACCAGGCTTCCCAGAACGTTGCCAACGAGCGCCCCGCTCAGCGAGTAGCCCAAGCCCACCAACAGCAGGCTGGACCCCAGTTTGCCCAAAGCGTATGCCACCAGCGATGCCCCTTGCGCCGCGAACAACCGCAAGCCGTTGAGTGCACCGCGGTAGAACGTGTACAGCGCCATCAACAGGATGTCGGTGAGCGCCAGGCGCAGGTGAAAGGTCAGGCTGCTGTCGCCGATGACGCCGGCAAACCAGGGTGCCAGGCGCATGGTTGCCGCGTAGAGCACCCACCCGATGACCATTTGCCACTTTAGGCCAGTGCGCAGAATGCCGCTGGCGACTCGGGGATAGGTCGGCAGCAGTTTGCGCACTGCCCAGGGCATACCGTTGTTGAGGGCGTACTCCGTCCAGATCAACACGTTGATGATCAGCCCATAGTTGCCGTAGGCCACTGGGTCAACGGCGCGGCTCAGAAAAAAGTGCAAGACGTACCCACAGAGCACAAACACCACCTGACCGGCGAGGACGAAAGCAGTGCCCAGGGCCAGTTGGTTTGCCGGTTTTGCTACATTCACGTCGTAGGTCTCGCTCAACTCAGACGCTCCGCCCCCGTGCGCCACGGTGTCCGACCACCTTGGCCGGCACGCCCAGAGCAATGCTGAACTCTGGGATGTCCTTGGTTACTACCGCCCCAGCGCCCACGACGGCACGCCGCCCGACGGTCACTCCGGGCAAGATAATCACGTTGGTGCCCAGCCAGCAGTCCTCGCCGATGGTGACCTTGCCATAGGCGGTGCCCTGGAGGCGGATGGGCACGTCGGGGTCGTCGAAAACGTGGTTGCCGCTGAGCACCTGCACCCCCGGCGAGAGCAAGCAGTTGGGCCCGATCTCCACGCCGCCGTTGCCGTCTACGAAGCTGCGCGTGTTGATGCCTGCGCCATCGTGTACCGTGATGCCGCGCTCCCCCGCCCTCAGCGTGCAGAAGCGCGCCAGGTGCACGTCATTGCCCAGTCGCAGGAAGCTGGTCTGGCCGTCCAGGTAGCTGTACTGCCCGATAAAGACGCGACTTCCGAGAAAGATGTGCTGTGGAACTTGGAAGCGCACGTCCTCTTCGATCAGGCAGGACGAGCCGATGCTTCCCAGCACAGCGCGGTAGACGATGCCCCGCAGCACCGTGGCCCAGATGGTCGGCAGGCGGTACATCAGCGTGAGTATCGCGCCCTGCCACACAAAGCGGCCCAAGGAACGCTCGCCGGTCGCACGCTGCACATAATTCCAGAAGTTAGCCCGCAGGCCGCCCCTGGGTATAGTGCGCCCCTCCATGGTTGAGCTCATTGCCCCCTCGCGCCATGTTTCCTTATCGATCCCTGCCCAATCCTGGCTCACGGCTGTCCCCCTAGCAAGAAGCGGACATACTTGAAGGCATCTTTGGCCAGGGCCAGCGTGATGGAACAGCCAATGGTGCATTGGCGACAGCTCTGGGCCCAGAGTTCCCGGCGGTGGGCCAGGCTTTCCGGTGCGTAGTAGATTCTCGTTGCGCTCCTCTGGCGCACATTGCCCAGGACACGGCTGTGCATGCACCATTGGAAATCGCCACGGGCATCCAACATAAAGGCATCTTTCTGGAATATGCATGGCGTGGCACGCGGCGTTTCTCGTTCGATCATGCGCGCCAGGTCCGCGTACCAGTAGGCTACAGGGTTGAGCAGCGACTTTTGCGCCGCCAGCTTCTGCAGGAAGGCCGCCAAGTCCTCGCGCTGTTGCCCTGTGAACGCCAGGTCATCTGCACGATCAATGTTGGCGTAGTAGCTTTCCGTGAACTCGGCGATCATGTAGTACACTCCCAGCCCCCGTTCGGCGCTCCATTGGCGGACGTTCTCAGCGTCATGCAAGTTGCGGTTGGTAAGCAGGCAACTGATCCCCCTGCGTAGTCCGCGCGCTTGCAGGCGTTGCAGTTCCTCCAAGGTCTGCTGAACTTTGTCAAAAGCGCCTGGGATGTTGCGCATCTCATCGTGCAGTGTTCCAAGGCCATCCAATGATATGGCGGCGAACAAACGGATGCCGCGAGCAGTGCACAGGTCCAGGAGTTTTGCGCATTGCTCTACAACGCGCTTGGTGCCCAGGCCGTTGGTGGTGAGCGTAAGCCGCTGCAAACCCGGCAACTTGTCCATCAGCAGTTCCATCAGTTGGAGCAGCTCGGGGTGCAGGGTGGGCTCGCCGCCGGTGAGGCTCACGCTCTCGATGCCAGCAAACAGCGGGTCATTGAGTACGTCGCGCCATTCGTCCAGGCTCAGCTCGCCCGTCTTGCTGCCCTGCCAGATGTTACACATGATGCAGCGCGCGTCGCAGCGATAGGTGAGCGGAAACAGCCACTCCCGCGGCCTCAAGGGGCCGAAGTGGCTGGCGATATGATATTCGTATATGCCGCGCAGGATCAATGGCGCGTTCTGCGCAGCGACTAGCGATTGAGTCATGACTGCCTGCGACGTCCTTGTGATCTCGTATGGTCGTCCAGAAAAACGACTGAAGTCGTCACTACGGGTGCATGTACGACTGAAAGCGTCACTGCCAGCTCACGGGCTAAGCGCCCCAATCCTGGCATAGACTTCTTCGTACGCTGCCAGGGTCTTTTCCCATCCGAATTGTTCTTGGGTGCGCGCTTGCGCCCGTGCGCCGATGGCGCTGCGCAGTGCTGGATCTTGAATCAGGCGCAGCACGGCGGTCACAAACTGCGGGCCGACTCCCTCCACGCGCACGATTTCGCCTTCCTGGAACACCTCCAGGCCCTTGGCTGCCTGCTGTGTAGCTACCACCGCTCGGCCACATGCCGTCGCCTCGGGTATCTTGATGCGGATGCCAGAGCCGGTTTCGACCGGCACCAGGAAGACGTCGGTAGCGCACAGGTGGGCCACCAGGTCCTCGCGGCTCAGATAGCCGGTGAGGGTGATGTTCTCGCGACGACACTCGGCCAACAGCTCGGCTCCCTGTCCGATGATCACGAACCGAGTATCGGGACGCTGCTCCATCACCGCAGGATAGACGTACTCGGCGATGCGACGGACCGCCCGCTGGTTGGGCTCGTACTTCAGGTTGCCCACAAAGGTCAGCATGGGCTGATCCTCAGACAGCCCGTAGCGCTCACGGACTGCGGCACGGCTCTGAGCATCGAAGCGAAAGTCGGACAGGTCTGGGCTGGGCTGGATGGTCCGCACGCGCCCTGCTTGTGCCCCGTACTGCTCGATGAGCTGCTCCCGATCGCTCTCACTGACGGTAATCACGCTGTCGGCGTGTTGGCAGGCAAAGCGCTCCACCGCGCGTACCACGGCGACGATGGGCCAGGGCCGTCCCAGATCGGCGAACTTGGTCGCTTCGACGTTGTATTCCACACAGACCAGTGGCACGTGGTGCTTGCGTCGTAGATACCATCCCGCCATCACCGGCCACAGCGTCTCGCACTGGATCACGTCGGGTTGGCTCTCCTGGAACAGGCGCTCCGCTGCGCAGTAATAGTGCGGGTTCACGAGAAACGAGAGCACTCTCAGGTGGTCGAAAATGGAAGGCCGGTAGTACTGGACGTGCACGTTGTCGCCTGGCAGGTCCGCTTTCCCTTTGAGGGAGTAGAGGTGCGAGATCAACGCGCTCACCTCGTGCCGTGTGGCAGCGTGCTTCATAAAGTTGTAAGCGATACTGCTTCCTCCGTGCACTGGCGGGAAAAGATCGAAGGAAGTCAGCAGCAGGATCCTCATGAGCTCCGTGACGACTCGAAGAAGTTGAGACGGGCCAGCACTGACCGGGCGCCGCGCAGCAGCCGTTTGACGTCACGCGGGTGGCGGATGCGCACCGCCTCGCGCAGGATGAACTGTGGGCGGAAGTAGTACTCCCGGTAGGCACGTATCCTTGCCTGCTCCGTTTCGGCTCGCGACAACTGTGGTGTTTCGATCATGGCATTGCCGGAGGCAAAATCCTCCCAGTCGTTGTAGATCAGCCAACCGTTTTGGGTGCATTCTTCGTAGAGCGGGCTGCCCGGCTGCGGGATGGCTACCGCAAACTGGACCGTTGAAGCGTCCAGTTCTTTGGCAAAGTTTATGCTCAGCTGGATCGTCTCCGGCGTCTCCCCTGGGATGCCGAAGAGAAAGAAGGCCTGGCTCTTGATGCCCAACTCGTTGCACAGGCGGATCGCTTCGCGCGCCTTGTCCAGGGTGATGTTCTTCTTCATCGTGGCCAGCATCTCTGGCGAGCCGGACTCGATGCCGAACAGAAGGTAGTGGCAGCCGGCTTCCTTCATCGCCTGCAGCACTCCGCGGTCCACGGTGTCCACGCGGGCCTGAGCGATCCACGACACGTGCAGGTCGCGCTCCTTGATCAGCCGGCAGATCTCCATGACCCGCTTGCGGTTGATGGTGAAGGTATCGTCGTCGAAGTAAATCTCGTCGATGCCGTACTTCTTCTCCACCTCCTCCATTTCGTCTACCACGTTCTCCGCGCTGCGGGCGCGGAAGCGGTGGCCGTAGAGGGTGTTGGGCCACACGCAGAAGGTGCACTGGAAGGGACAGCCGCGTGAGCTGACCATGGCCGTGCATTGGTCCCCAGAATAAATGGCCGCGCGATATCCGTGGCTCTTCACGATGTGCCGCGCCGGGAAGGGCATGCTGTCCAGGTCTTCTATCGGCGAGCGGTCCGGGTTGGCCACGATCTCGTCCCCGTGGCGATAGGACAGGCCCTCCACTGTGCTCCAGGCGCGGCCCTCGGCGATGGCCCGCGCCAGTTCACGCGCCGTGATCTCATACTCCCCGCGGACGATGGCGTCCACCGCCGGGTTCTCCTCCAGGATATCTTTGTGGAAAAAGGTCGAGTGCGAGCCAAGCAGGGCGATCTTGATCTCAGGCAGCGCCTTCTTGACCTGGGCTGCCGATTCCAGGTCGTAGTGTATGGATGGGGTGGAGCATTCCATCACCAGCAAGGCCGGGTTGATCTCCTTGACCCGCTGGGCAAAGTCCGGGATGTCCAGTTCCTCCATGATGGCGTCGATGAACGACGGTTCGAAACCCGCCTCTTCCAGCACAGCCACGGTGTAGGACAGGTAGATGGGGTATTCGATGTACTTGTCCCTGCGCTTGTGCGGCCAGCGCACGTCGGAGCGCGCGCCAAAGCCTTCGCCCGGCCAGGGCGGGTTGGTAACGGTAACTCTCATCCAGTACCTCCTGAAATGCGATGGGCATCTGCGTCGCCGGCCCGTGATGTGACATAATGCTCGCAAAGCTGGGCTAGTTCTTCGGTCAGCACGCGCCATTCAAAGCGCTCCATCACCATCTGCCGTCCGTTGTGGCCCATCTCGTTGCGGCGTTGGTCGCTCGCCAGCAGTGTGCAGATCTTCTCCGCCAGGTCTTGCGCATCACTCGGCCTGAAGAACAGCGAAGCCTCGCCTTCGGGGATGATCTCCTGCAGCGCCGGCAGGCGGGGCAGAACGGCAGCCTTGCCGCAGGCCCAGTATTCGAACTCTTTCAAGGTCACGCGCCCCCGTGCCGACAGGATGTCGGGCAGCACGACGATGCCCAGGTCACTGGCGTTGATGTATTGGGTCACCTGGGCCTGAGTGACCCAGCCGGAGAAGAAAAAGTGATCGTTCAGCCCCAGTTGCTCAGCCCGGGCGCGCAGCCCCGGCACGGCCGAGCCGTCTCCGACCCACCAGAAAGCGGTCTCGGGGAAGCGATCCAGGACCAGCGGTGCTGCTTCCACCAGCACCTCGGGGCCGTCCTGGGGATCGATCACTCCGTGCAGGATGCAGATGTGCTGCGCCCACGGCGAGACCTGCTGGCGCAGTGTGTGGCTGTCCTGCACATTGAACACAGTGCAGTCCACGCCGTCATGCACGATGTCCACCTGGGATGCCTGTACCTGGTAGTCCTGCACCAGGATGTCGCGCATGGCCTTGCTGATGGTCACGATGCGGTCCGAATGGCGCACGGTGTAGCGTTCCAGGGCACGCCCAAGGGCCAGCACGGCCTGGATCCAGCGCCTCTTGTAACTTTCCAGGTACTCGAACAGCAGGTCGGTCAGGTCTAGCACCGTCACGGTGTTCGGCCATAGGCGTCTTCCAAACAGTGCCCCAAAGCCGGCAACGGTGTTGTGCGATATCACGACGTCCGGCTTCACTCGCCAGACGTACAGCGCCAGGCGCAGGATGCTCCAGGGATAGACGAAGAGATACTTGAGCATCTTGCGGCGGTCCAGCCGGCTGACGTGCGGCAGTGGCAGCACGCCGGCGCAGCCGAGCTCCTGGCGCGCTTCTTCGGCCGGGACGCCGTAGGAAGCGGCGACGTACACCTGGTGCCCGCGCTGCACCAGCGAGCGCACAATGTGCCAAGTGCGCGGCGTGCCCCCCCCGGAGATGGGCACCAGTTGTTCGAAAACGGCTATCACAACTTTCATCTGTCCAATGCATCAGCGTAGTCTGGGCCCTTGTGGCCGTGTTCTCTGGAGACTCAAACTCAAACGCCCACCCCGTCGTGAGCCATCCCGTCGGTGCGGGACGAACTGTCGCCTTCGGCCTTGTCTTCGCCAAGACCTTCGGCGACGAGACCTACGGCGGTCGCCCACAGGTGCCCACGGGGCATGCAGAGCATATGCAGAGCACGAACGGCAAGGGGCTAGGCTACTGCTCCTTCTCCACTAGATCAGCTTCTTCGTCCAAGTGACCGGCGTATCCTCGGTGGTCAGTTCCAGATCGTCCATGTAGCAGGGCTTTTGCGGGCCGAGCTCCTTGGCCCACGCGATCATGCGCCGCACGCCCTCTTGCAGATCGATTGTGGTATGGTAACCGAGCAAGCGCCGCGCCTTGTCGTCGGTGCAATAGGCATCGCGCACTTCCATGGGGCGCGGGGGCAGATACTGAGGGCGGATGTGCTGCGGGATCTCCTGCCCCTCGTAGAACAGCGACAGCACCAGCTCAGCCAGGTGGTTGATGGTCACCTCGTCACAGGGGCCGATGTTGATGACCTGGCCATCGCAGCATGGGTCAAGGCCGGCCCGCACCATGTAGGGGGTGAAATCGTCGATGTAGGTAAAAGAGCGGCGCTGCTCGCCGTCGCCGTAGATGTAAAAGTTCTTGTCGTTGAGCAAAGAGTTGATAAAGATGCCGATCACGTTGCGGTAGGGGTCACCGATGTTCTGCCGGGTGCCGTAGACGTTGTGTGGCCGGACGATGGTGTAGGCGTAGCCGTGGACTTGGCTGAGGATGTGCGTCACTTCTTCCATCGCTGCCTTGGACACACCGTAAATGTCCTCCGGCTGCGTGGGCATGTCCTCGTCGAATGGCGGCGTTTGCGCACCGTAGACGCTCATCGAACTGGTCAGCACCACTTTGCGCAGGCCGTGGCGGATGGCAGGGATCAAGGTGTGCAGGTAGGCCATCAGGTTGCGCTCGGTGCAGGTAAGGGGGGTGAACTGGCTGCGGCCCTCGGTGGCGTCCGCTGCCAGGTGGAAGAGCATCTGCGGTTTGACCTGGTCAACGTATTGCTTGGTGGCCTCTTTGCGGCGCAGGTCCAGCTCCGTGAAGTGGCTCCTGGGGTTGACGTTGCGCCAAAAGCCGCCGGACATGTCGTCCACGCCATGGACCTCGTATCCATCGTCCACCAGGGCGTCTACCAGGTGGCTGCCCATGAACCCCGCTGCACCGGTGACCAGTATGCGCTGTTTCGACATCGTATGTGCTGACCTCCCATAGTACACGAATTGCACGAATAAATGCTGAATGACACAAAAAAACCATTATGAAGATTCGTGCGATTCGTGTTCCCTTTGGTGTGATTCGTGTACAGACTTTCGCCGCCCGCCAGGACAGAGCCTGTGCATTGAACGGGCGGCGGAAATGGACATGCCGTGACCTCAAGGCAATCTTACCACAACTGCTGCCACTTGCCAAAAAAGGCCAGCAGGCGAGGACCAACGACCATGCGACCAGGGACGACAGACCAACGGAAATGATACAGCAGAAAGATGAAATTCAGATGAAAGCGTCAGGGGCGGTGATTACAGTTTGGCAAAGCTTGAGCTGTGTCGGTCCAGGAAGCACCTCGGGTTGTGGCATCTGGAGGATGTTGAGATTGAACTGCGTTCGTGTCAATCACTAAACTGGAGTTCTTTCAACATTCGTCACTTGTTCTACCCGTGAAGCAGGATCTCTCGGATCTGGGCTGCATAGCTCTCGCTGTCGGGATCTTCCGTGACAAGCTGGATCTTTTCCGGCAGATCCACGCCCAGGCCCAACTCTACAGCCCGTGCAATCTGTTGCTGCTGGAAGATAGGCCCTTTGGACGAGACGCCGGTGTATCCCAGGTGGCGCAGCAGCGCCAGCCCCACGACGTCGATGGCCACCCGGTCAGTACCGGCCACCACCACCTCACCCCACGCCCGGCGGCCCTTGTCCGGCCCGGCACTGATAAAGGCCTCCACGCTGTCCATTACCACCAGCGCCGGTGTGTAGGCGGTGTTGATCTCGGCGATCATCAGGCGCTGGTAGGGCGATGAATGGAGCTCGCCCATGTAGTCGTGGCTGCCGCCCGGAACGACAGAGGCAACCATGCCCACCGAGTTCTTGAGGGACATGGTAAAGTGGCCGCCAAAACGGTGGGGCTTGAGACAGCAGGTTTGCACCACAGCGTCCACCTCAAGACATGGCCGGGCGAAGGCAAAACCCTTCTTCCAGTGACTGTCGGGGGGCTGGATCACGACCCAGTCGTCCTTTCCCATCTCGTCAAAGACCAGGGTGTCGAACTCCAGTTCCTGGGCCATGTCGAAAACGCCCAGCTCCCGCATAACGCCCCGGGTCGCGCCCATGCCACTGCGGTCGGCAACTGTGATGCTCTGGGCACCCATCGCCCACAGTTCCTCAGCCAGGACGCGCAGGGTGTCCGGGTGGGTGGACGCCGGAGCGGGATCGGCACTGTTGAAGTTGGGCTTGAGCAATACCTGCTTACCCTGCACGGGGTTGAAGCGCAGCAGTTGGAGCGCTCGCTGAACTCCTTCCCTGCGGTCGCGCGTCTTGACGAAGGCTAGGCGTACCATGTCTTCCTCCTTGACGGGTATCGGGCTGGCTGCAGGTGTTGGGGACGCTTGGGGAACCTGGGTTGGCGTTGCCAGGCCCGCCCGGGCACAGGCTTCCAGCAGCGAGGCAGCGAGGGCCAGGCCACCCAGGGCAGACCCCGTGCGCAAGAATTCCCTGCGACTGATCATCTGCTTCCACTTGTATCGAGGCATCTCTCCCCTCCTGACACTCTTGTGCTGAGCGTGAGCGGTGTTCGTTCTCTCCGTCCTTTGGACACACCCGCTACTGTATTATACACTCAGAACGGGCGGAGGTTCATGTCAGCCGAGCAGCCGTTTTGCAGGTAGGCACGGGCCGCCGAGAGTTGCCCAGCAGGAGGCGCTTCCTTTGGCTTCAGGAGCCGAGCTTGGGTGGGCGACGGTTGGGCCCCTTAGAGCCGTCCCGTCGGTGCAGGACAAACCACTGCCTTCGGCGAGTCAGGCGGCGTGCTGCGCGAAAGCAGCGTTTCTGGGTCGCTGCCCTGGTCAACACCAGGGCCGTCACAGCAACAGGGGGCGCCCGATTCGAGCGCCCCCTGGAAATCACGCGGTGGCTATTGTCTGAATGGTACTGTCTGCTCCCCGACCTGGGCTTGATGCTCAGTTGAGAGTGACATCCTCGTACATGATGTGCAGGAACGGTTGCTCCATGCCGTTGGGCATCTCAAAGCCGGTCGGGACGGGGCTTGTCTGAGGACCGTCCGGTGTCACCTCGATGTTGGGGAGGATCAGGTGGAAGTGGATCTTGCTGTTGTCCACTCCATCGTCGAACACCAGCTTGTACTCCTCATCCCGCACGTTGCTGCTGATCATGCCGTGCACTATACGGTTGGAAGCCACGACTTCTCCATCAATGCTCAGTTCGCCGACGCCCCAGAAGGCGACGTAGACGTACATCGTAGGCATTAGCTTGGTTCCAATCCCCGTCATGCCGTGCTGCATAAAGTTGGTCGCCACTCCGCCCAGGAAGGGGTGATCGGGACCCATGGGGATCACCATGAGGATCTTTAGGCTGTACTGCTTGCCGTCAGGGCCGGTGAAACTGGCGGTAAAGTCGACCTTATCCTCGGTCGACATTCCGTCGATCAGGGTGGCATCGACAGCCTCCAGGTTGAACGTTCCCTCGATCATCTTGAAGTTATCAGAGAACGGACCGGGCGCGGCAGTGGTTGTGTATTCTGTGCCCTCTTCGTTGGTCATGCGGGCTTCCAAGGGAAGTCCAACATCCTCTTCAAAGCCCAAGGGCATGTCCGGTGTGCCAAAGATCTTGGGATCCAGGTTGCGCAAGCCCGGTAGAATCCAGCGCACGTCGGCGCTGGAGCCAGAAGCCTTGACCCATACAGGCCCCCCGGCCACGCGACCAGGAGTGAAAGCTGCTCCGGGAACGGCCAGCTTCCAGCCGATTTCGATCAGGTTGGGGTTCTCGATGAAGGCGTAGCCAGAGTCCTCGGCGTGCTGCTCGTTGGTGAGCTGCACGATTTCGAGGTAGCGGTTGCCGTCTCCCAACAGTTTGGCTGCGATCTCAAACAGTGTGTCTCCCGCTGCGACGGTATAGGCCCCTCCCTCAGCAAACGCTACAGGTGCAACCAGGAGCAAAGAGGTCGCTGCCAGCAACAACGCGAGTGTAATTCGGCGGATGTTCATTGTAGTTCTCCTTTCTTTTGTCGTCCGTGGCACCAGCCCCCTGGGCACTGCTGCGTGAGCCACCGCGTCTCTCGCTGTGTCCACCCGGCGTAGTGTCGAGGCCTCTCTTTGGCCTCTTGGACTGACTCTCTGCTCATTTGAGCACCCGATCGCGCCGATTCTTACCTCGCTCGTGGTCGCGACGCCGCAGTGGTCTCGCCACACACTGCGACGCTCGGAGCCGACCTGCTGTGCTGACTGGGTGTCGCGGCGGTGGGCTGCGCGGCCGCTCTGCCGGCATCGAATCTCTGCTGCGCCCTGCCAGACAGCGGACGGCAGCACAGCAGGCTTCCGAGGTCTTGGATCGTGTCTGAAATCAGCCAGAGCGCCGGCTACGGGACACCGCCAAGCATGACACGCGCGAAGGAGCTCTCAGACCCCCTCTTAGCGCTGTCGGGGTACTGTATCCTTCGTTCAGGAAATTCGGCACCACACCCACAGGAGTGCACAGCAGCCCCTTCTTGGTCCTGAACATGCCCTGTAACAGCCAGTTTCTGGCTGTCCGCCGCTGGTTTTCAGTGTTGCCATGGCGATTTGGACTGCTGCGAGCGCCCAGCCCCGAATTTCCTGAGGGAAAGATGTACTACCCTCCCCTTCGGCCTCTTGCAGAACAAGCCAAATTGGGGCAAAATACTGTCTGTGGGTCCATTGTTTCACACTCCTGCTCCGCTTCATATCGGACCAGATTGTGCCAGTGGATCCACCTTTTTCAAACTACACTCTCACCATGACTAGAGGGGGTCCTATTGCTGCCTCGACAGTCTCCCCTTTCTGCGTGTATGGAGTACTGTGCTTGGCGTCGAGTTTCGCAGCATGAAGACGTCATGAGATGGGCGAGTGCGCGTCAAGATATATGGATCTCGCATGCTGCGCTGCGACTAGATCGTGAGCAGGCGGCCGTGCGATGCATTGCCTGAAATGCGGAGAGCTGCTCATCTTCTGTAGATGCAGAAGGACTGTCCTGCCTTGCTGCACCTCGCTGGGCGGGTATCTGGAAGGGACGAACAAAGGAGGATAGAATGCCTCGAAACCATGTCTTGAAGATCGCGTGCGTGGCTACCTTGTTCTCACTCTTGGTTCCACTGTTTTCCTCTCGGCGGATCTCAGCCCAGGACCGCATTGGCTTCTGGGAACACTCGATTCCCATCCCTGCATTCGCCTACAACTCAATAGTGGCGGACTGGGATTCCGATGGGGAGGATGAGATCGTGGCCACACTCCTCGAGCACGACGGCTATCCGAATGGTGCCGTTGTGTGCTATGAGTTCAACCTAACCACGTTGAGCTGGGATGAGGAGTTTAAGATTGCCTCGCCGACCAGGGTACCGACGAATGTCGACGTGGGGGATGTGACAGGAGACGGCATCAACGACATCGTCTTCGGCACAGACGATGGTGATGCGGGGAGCTACCTATACGTCGTTTCCAATGGCACCATCGTCTGGACCAGCGATTGGATCGATTCTATCCGCAGGCGAACTGAGTTGAGTGTCGGGGATCTGGACGGTGATGGCATATGCGAAATCGTCCTGGCGGTCAATTGGTACGGGCGCTATCTAGCCATCTACGATGATGGCACAGCAGGCTACAGTCGCGTTGTTTTGCACAGCGGAACGGACGGTCACAGCTCTGATGTAGGAGACATCGACGGCGATGGCAGCCTGGAGGCGGTCGTTGGCATGGGCATCGTTGGGGGCGACTCGGGCCGCGTCCTCGCTTATGAGTGGGCGGGAAGCGGCTACGCCCAGCTCTGGAACGAGCCGCCTGCTGAACCCTCTGCACGGGCCTTTGTGCAGTGTGGTGACACCGATGGAGATGGCGTCGATGAGGTCGCAGTTGTCACTGGCAAGGGCTTGCATACGGCTGCCATCTATGACAACGGGTCTATCGTGTGGAGCAAAAGCTACTCGCCGAGCACTGTAGGGTGGGCTATCCTGACTGTCGGTCCCGCGCTGAATACCAGCCGAGACCAGGTGATCTTCAACGAGTCCACGGTGGATGGAAGGCGTCTTCTCCATATCGTGGACTATGACGGGGTGACGTATCAAGACATCGGGATCGTCAATCGGCTGGACGACTATGCCCCTCTCGGCCGTCCGGCTGTCGGCGATCCTGACAAGGGTGGTGCCAATGAGGTTGTGGTGCCTGAGCTGATCGGGGAGCAAAACTACCTCAACATCTACCATCTGCAGGCGATTGCTCAACCCACGCCGACCGCTACGCCCACTGAGAGTGCGGTCAGCACGCCAACACCGACGCCAAAGCGCACACCAGTGGAAGTGACCTACTACTCATCTCCAGGGGATCTGATCTACCGCATCGATGCTCAGGAGTTTGTGCCATACGACAGCGTCTCAGCCAGCGATTCGCGCCTTCAACGCATGACCTCACCACCTGCACCCTCGGACTGGCAGCAGCCGGATTTCGTGCCGGACAGCGCCTGGCAGCCTGGGGCGGAGGTTTGGTGGGACATCTGGAACGCACCTGGATGGCGTCCCGTACCCACCGGGGCCCGTACGATAGGCCTGCTTACAGCGGGGGGCTACCCAGAGGGCAAGAACGAAACAACTCATCTGTATCGCCGCACATTCGACCTGACGGCGCCCTCGCCGGACATGGAGGTCACGCGTGCCGTGCTTGAGATGTGGAGCGACAACAAATCAGAGTGGTGGTGGCAGGGCACTCCTGTCGCTTATGATCGGGAGGGCTATGTCGGGCGGCTAGAGCTTTTTCCGCACTATGTGGAACGCAGCGGCGGCCGCTATGTACTGGCTATCCAGAACAGCAATGATCTCGCATGTTCCGATTCGGACCACTGCAACCCGCAAGGGACAGCCTTTCGCCTGACAGTGACTTGGGCCTTTGCGGGCACGTATGAAGTCTATCTGCCACTAATCCTAAAAGACTAGAGCGCAAGTGCAACCATCCCGGCCAGTGTGTAAGCTGTCAATTTGCCAATTGCGCGGGTTGCGGTGATTTTGCTTCTTTTGCATTGCCGTGGAGTGCGGTATCGGCATTCCCCCGTGCCTGCTCGACGTCCTCGGTCAAGGC
Source organism: Chloroflexota bacterium (assembly GCA_030607875.1). GTDB lineage: Bacteria > Chloroflexota > Anaerolineae > UBA2200 > UBA2200 > JAUWJD01. Next base: position 9,256 of record JAUWJD010000032.1, on the reverse strand, counting down.
TGCTGTGGTTCCCTCACAAAAGGCGGTGGCCACTCCTGTTCTGACTTGCGGCCTTGCTTGAACCGGTGGTCACACTTCTGGTGGCCCTCCGCCAGCGTCATCGTCCGGGATAACCCCAAACCTGCAACTCTGCTCTCGGGGAAGTCAAGGAAGCAGTAGAAAGGCAGAAACTCATCGGCTCCCTGAGCGTGGTAGAACTTGAACGTGGCGCATTCAAAGAAATCGTAGCCGTAATCGAATTCCTCGCCATCCCCCTCTACAAACTCGTACACCCAATCCTCCGCGTACTGCCGCAGTTGGGTCCTCTCAGCCCTCCTTCTGCGCCGCTCCATGAGCTGCTGCGGGGTCAGCCTCTGGTCGGAGGGAATCTCTGGCAGGGGTTCGGGGAGCCGTGACATAACGGCGTCGTAGAGCACCTTGCCCGTTTCTTCTGCTGTCTTGCCTCGCGCTTTCATCGCTTTGTAGAGCGCCAGACAGCGGGCGGAGCTGAGCAGCGAGCCGCTGAGATGGTTCTCGTCCCCGCCAATATAGGGGATGTGCGGAATCAGCGCTTCAAACTGCTCACGAGCCTCCTGGGGGATCGTCTCTGCCAAGTCATCGCCATACTGTCTGGCAATGACTGGCTTCCAACGCTGTGCGTCTCGGTCAAAGCGTTGAAGGAGTTCGCGTTTTCGAGATGTGTAGTAGTCTGTGCCTACACGATTGCTCATGTCCGTTGTCTCCTTTGGCAGGCGCTGTTGGACGTAAGGCTCAGGGCCGAGCCGTGGCACTTGTTTCTCGCGGCTCCTGCACTTTCCAGTGCAGCGTGGCCCAGGCCACCACGCTCAGGCCCGCAGCAACCGCAAAAGTCGTCCGGTAGTCGCTACGTGAAGCGATCCAGCCGCCGATGACCGGCGCCACAGCGGCAAAGAGGCCGGGAATGGTGTTGGCCAATCCAAAGTACGTCGTGCGATCCTCCGGGTTGCCGAATTCCATGACGATGCCGATCATGGAGAGGACGTCTGAGGCCGAGAACGCACCCACAGCAGCAAAGACGAGGTACATCCATCGCGGCGAGGGGACCCACAGCGCTGCCAGCATCGAAAAGATAGCCAGCGCCAGGCTGCTCTCCAACACCAGCTTGTGGCCACGGCGGTCAGCGAGCGAGCCAAAGATCAGGTTGGCCAGGGCCTGTCCGACCAGGATGGCTGTGGTGTACAACCCTGCCTGGCTGTCGGTCAGTTGCCAGCGCTCCACGGCATAGACAGTCAGGAAGCCGATTCCCATGCGCCCCAGTACGGTCATCACTCGGGCCAGGAGGTAGGAGGCAAAGTTGTGGTCCCTCCGCAGCATGTCAGGAAGGCGGCGCCAGTATTCTGCGAGGGAGATCGCTGGCTTGCGAGAGTGCAGGGTGGGTTCGCGTGTCAAAGCCAGGAAGACCCACGACAGCAGAATGAACAGAAAGGCCAGGACGAAACACAGGCCAAAGTTTGTGGGGAAGGGGTAGCGGTCCAGGATGGAAGCGGCGAGCGCTGCTCCGAGAATGCCGCTGGCCGTTCCGACAAAGTTGGCGGTGCCGAGTAGGCGGCCTCTGTAGCGGACAGGGATGACTTTGGCGACCATCTCCTGCCAGGCGACGGCGATGAGTCCAGCGCCGACGTTGAGCCAGGTCAGCGAGAGGAAGAAGGACGTCAAGGCGAAGGCAGGTGAGCGCGCCGCGAACAGGAAAGCAGATGCTGCCATGCCCAAGAAAGCAAGCCGTTCGGTGAAGAAGCCGATGTTGATCACCACGGGCTTCTTGCGCGGCAATCGCCCGATGTAGTTGGCGGTCAGCAGTTGTGGCAGATACCAGCCAGCGCTGGCAATGGTGGCCACGAGCCCAATGAGCAGGTCGCTGTCCGTCAAGTGCCGGACATACAACGGGAGGATGGTACCCGCAGCCGCGAAGTTGATGCCGAACCAGAAAAAGGCACCGTCCAGCAGGTTTACCGCAAAATTCCAACGGAAGTGCTTCTTGACCTCAGCTTGATACCTCTGCTCTTCGTCAGCGTAATCCAAGTCGTTCACAAAGGGGTGGACCTCCATGTGTGAGGTGTGTTTCCGGACAACGCCGTCCGTGGAGACGACAGTGCCACACCGAGTTTATCCCATTCTGCTCTCCTGACCAAATGCGTTTCACGATTCCGCTCCCTGGCGGTGAATCCCCTGTGTTTGCCAGGAGAGGCAAATGATGGCAATATAGGGAGGAACGAGTAATGCGCAAAACGTAAGGGGTGCCCTGGCGTTGCTCCTTGAGCCAGGCACAGAGGGCTGTATGGTGAGGGACGTCTTGAGATGAAGGATCGCCGGAAGGAGCCGCAAGTTCTGGAACTGCCGCACGGACGGCTGCAGCTTCCGGTGTTCCTGCCGGACGCCACGCGAGGTGTGGTGCGTGCGCTCGATTCCAACGATCTGCGCAGGTGCGGTGTGCAAGCGGTGCAGATGAATGTCTTTCACCTGATGCAGAAGCCGGGTTCCTACAGCATCAAAGCGTTGGGTGGCCTGCATCGCATGTTCGGCTGGGATCTGCCCATCGTAACCGACTCTGGCGGTTTCCAGATTTACTCCCTGATCCGCCAGAATCCCCGGTATGGCCAGCTTACCGAGCGGGGCATGATCTATCGTCCCGATGGTTCCCGTCGCCGCATCAACCTGACTCCCGAAAAAAGCGTCCAGTTGCAGGTGAGCTATGGTGCAGATGTAGTGATCTGCCTGGACGATTGCACCCACGTAGACGAGCCGTTGCCAGCGCAGCGGGAAGCGGTGGAACGGACGATCCAATGGGCCAGGCGCTGCAAAGACGAATTTGATCGTCAGGTGGAACAGCGCCGACTGGCTCAGGGATTCAGGCCGCTGCTCTATGCCGTCGTCCAGGGTGGCGGCGACCGCGATTTGCGCAAGCGATGCGCGGAGGCGCTGCTGGAGATGAGATTTGACGGCTTTGGATTGGGAGGATGGCCTCTGGACAGCGAGGGAAACCTGCTTTTCGAGATCATCGCCTACACCCGAGAACTGATCCCGGCGCACCTGCCCATGCACGCGCTGGGCGTGGGGCAGCCAGCCAGTGTAGTGGCCTGTGCCAGGATGGGCTACAACCTGTTCGACAGCACCATGCCCACCAGGGACGCCCGGCATGGCCGGTTGTACACCTTCGCCAGCGAGCCAGCCTCCAGCACCCTGGACGGTGCCTGGTATTCCTACCTGTACATCGGGGACTCTAAGCATATCAGAGCGGGCCTTCCGATTTCTCCCTATTGCGATTGCTTGTGTTGCTCGGACTATTCGCTGGCCTACCTGTACCATCTGTTCAAGGTGCATGACCCTCTGTTCTACAGGCTGGCCACCATGCACAATCTGAGGTTTATGATGCGGCTCATGGCGCGCTTGAGAGAGGTTCGCAGAATGCGCACTGACACGCATGCTACGAACCGAGCACACGGGTTCCGGCATGGATGAGCTAGATAAGCTGGTGCAAGCTGTTCTCAGCAGCCCGAAATACAAGAATGTTTGCGCGGATGCGATCCGAAACATCGGTTGGCGAGAGCTGGCCAAGCGGCGGAGTTGGAAAGAGGCGCTGAAAGCCACCAAGAACAAGTTGCATCAGGTTGGTGGGGCATACTTCGGGGCCACCATCCCATACGCACAACTGCTGGATGGGTTGCGAGTGGCCGCCGACGCGGAAGGTGAGGATGGCTTTCGCCGCGTTTGTGTGCGGGCCATGAGGCACCATTCTTCCACCCGAGAGCGCCTGGGGATCCTCGACTCATTCTACGCTCAGGTACTGGCTGATCTGTCGCCCATTCGCACCGTTCTCGACATTGCCTGTGGGCTCAATCCGCTGGCGATTCCCTGGATGCCGTTGGACGAGGACGTCCAATACTATGCTTACGACATGTACACCGACATGGTGGGCTTTCTGAACGAGTTCTTTGCGCTTGCCAAGGTGCAGGGCGAGGCGCAGGCGCGCGATGTTATCCACTCTCCCCCCATGCGCAGGGCGGATCTGGCCTTGATCCTGAAAAGCCTACCTTGCATCGCACAACTGGACAGGTCGGCCAGCGTTAGGCTGCTGGAGGTGCTGAACGTGGATCACCTGCTCATTTCGTTTCCGCTGCACAGCCTGGGCGGACGGGAGAAGGGGATGCTGAAGAACTATGAGCAGCGCTTCTGGGAATGGGTCGCCGGCCGGCCGTGGGCTGTACAGCGCTTTGAATTCGCCACAGAGCTGGCTTTCCTGGTACGCAAATGACTCCGTACAACGACACATCACTGAGATGACATAAGGAGACAAGATGCAAGCAACGACGCCACAAGACATGCAGAAGATGCTTAAAGGTGTCGTGCAGCCCTGGTACGAGGCTCTGGCAGATCCTGCCGCCGCGCAGCAAGCCGTGCTCCAGCGCTTGCTGCAGGGTTACGCGCGCACCCGCTACGGCCAGGAGCACCAGGCCGAGGCCATCACCACCATCGGCGAGTACCGGCGCGCTTTTCCCATCGTCACCTACGACGACATCAAGCCCCTGATCGAGCGCACGATGGCTGGTGAGACCGATCTACTGCTCTACGAACTGCCTGTCGGTTGGGCCATCACACGAGGAACCACCAAGGGCGAGTCCAAGTTCATCCCCATGACGCCGCCCGATCTGAAGATGCGTATCAGCGCCGGGCGCGCCCTGGTCAACTATGTGCTTCGTACCAAGGCCTTTGACATCTTCCAAGGAGTCAACCTCAACCTCAACTTCCCTTCCGTGGTCGGTACCGTGCAGGCAGGGAATGGCGAAGTCGAGTATGGCTACAGCTCGGGCATCTACGTCAAGCACGTCTCCAGGCGCATGCCTTTAAGGTCTCTGCCCGAGCAGGACGAGATCGACGCTTTGGGAGGCGGCAAGACCCTCCGCGACTGGGAGCGGCGCTTTGAGCTGGCTTACGAGCGCTGCAAGGACGAAAACATTACCCTGGTCGGCGGGGTGGCGCCGACGGCGATTTCCTTCGGGCGCTATCTGCGCAAGGCGCACCGGGTCTATCCCAGGGATCTGTGGCAGGTGCGCCTGATGACCCTGGGCAGCGTGCCAGGTATCAACACGCGCTATGCACCGGCTTTGCGGGCGATGTATGGCCCCGTGGCGATCATGGAGATCTATGGTGCGACAGAGGGCATGTTCGGCCAGCAGAAGGATGAGCGCCGCGCCTGGGTGCCCAACTACGACCTGTTCTTCTTCGAGGTCGAGACCAGGCGCGGGTGGATTATGCTGCACGAAATGCACCCCGGCCAAAGGGGCAGCCTGGTGGTCTCGACGCCCATCCTGCCGCGCTACAAAATCGGCGACCTGATCCTGGCCTTTGATGCGCCCTATTTCCGCTGCATCGGTCGCGCCGAACCGTTCACTCTCGTTCGGTACTACTGGGACCGCCTGACGCGTTTGGACCTTGGTGGTCCATGATCCTGCTTGAGAGATCTCAGAAACCCGGTTTTTGCCAAGAACCGGGTTTCTGGATAGTCACGGGTGATGTGAAAGGAAGCCGGAAGATGAGAAAGGTCTGTTGGATCAGTTTGGTGTTGGTCAGCGCGTTGGTGTCAATCCTCTTGGCAGATCCCCGGCCAGGCGGCATCCGTTCGCTGCGTGCCGGTGTACTGGAGCACGTTTACTTGCCAATCGTCCGCCGGCAGGCGACAGTCTCCCGTCCGCCCCTCTGCCCGGGTGAGCAGCCGCCGCTGATCACCGACCGCCAGGTCTACCAGACGCCGCAGATGGCCGAGCCGCCAGCCCGTGTCTCCTTCCGCGACCCGGTCTTTCGCACCTGCGTGGTGCGCGTCACCGATCGCAACACCGATATCTCTGCAGGTGATTCCTCCCAGGGCCTGAAAAACGAGTATTCGCGCGTGCAATCCTTCAATGCCAACGGCAGTTATATCCTGGTGCGCGGAATTGAGGCCACATGGTACCTCTACGATGCCACCACGCTGGAGCCCACTGCGCAGATGCCTTTCGATGGTTCAGTGGATCCACGCTGGGATGCCTCCGACCCCAACGTGCTGTACTACTGCGAAGCTCGCCTGATGTCCTACAACGTCCGCAGCGGGGCGACGCGCCTGGTGCACGATTTTGCGGCCTACTTTCCGGGGCAGACGCTCGCTGCGGTGTGGACGCGTCACGAGGGCAGTCCCTCGCTCGACGGACGTTACTGGGGCCTGATGGCGGAAAACGAAGACTGGGAGCGCATCGCCTTTCTGGTGTACGATCAGCAAGCGGACCGCTTGATCGCCAGGCGTGACCTGCCGGACAGGCCCGAGATTGACAATGTGACCATCAGCCCTCTGGGGAACTACTTTGTCGCCTGGTACGACGACTACTGCGAGCACGGCCAACTAGGAGACGACGCGCATCCCTGCGGCTTGATGGTCTATGACCGCAACCTGCGGAATGGGCGGAGCCTGCTGCGCATATGCGGCCACGCCGACCTCGCCCTCGACGAACAGGGGCAAGAGGTGCTGGTCTATCAGGATATCGACACCGACTATATCTCGATGCTCGACCTGGCCACCGGCCGAGTTACTCCGCTCTGCCCGATCGACTTTAGCCTTACGGCCATCGGACTGCACTTTTCCGGGCATGCTTTTCAGCAGCCGGGCTGGGCGGTGGTCTCCACGTACAACGGCGGCCATCCGACGGATCATACCTGGATGGACGATCACGTTTTCGCCGTGGAGCTAAAGGCTGGTGGGCGCATGGTGCGGCTGGCACACACCCACTCGCTGTACGACGAGGGAATGGAGAAGGATTACTGGGCTGAGCCCCACGCCAGCACCAACCACGATTTCACCCGCATTGTCTTCACCAGCAACTGGGGTCGGTCCGATACCGAAGAGGTGGAGATGTTCATGATCGAGCTGCCGCCCGATTGGCCGGCACAACTGCCGTAGCGCGCACGATACGCAGGTCTCAGGGGGGGGCGCACGGCACAGGTCTTTACCGTTGATCGCGCAGACTGCTGGAGCACGTGTGCAAAGAGATTCAAGGCGGAGGTCCTTACCTTCAGCCTCTCTCTCGATTCGTGGAAGAGGAGCGGCCAACTGCCCACCGGACACTGAGAACTGGCAACTGTGGTATGCGCATCCCCCGTCACCCGCTGCCCGCCACCTGCCACCGTCCACCCGTGACTCGTCCTTTGTCACTTCTCCTTTCTTCTGCTACAATGCGTCCCGATCACACAGCACCAGGAGACACAACCGATGTCCTACGATTTCGACCAGATCATCAACCGCTGCGGCACTGACAGCGTGAAGTGGTGCTACTACCCGGAGGCCGCGCTGCCGCTGTGGTTGGCGGACATGGACTTCTTCTCGCCCGAACCAGTGATCCGCGCGCTGCGCGAGCGCGTGAAGCACGGCATCTTTGGTTACGGCGCCGAGCCGCCCGAGCTGCGCGAGGTGGTCGTCGCCCGCCTGCAAAACAAGTACGGCTGGCAGGTATCGCCCGATTGGCTGCTGTTCCTGCCGGGTGTGGTCCCTGGTTTCAACTTGGCCTGCCAGTCACTGACCTCTCCTGGAGATGGAGTGCTGTTGCAGACGCCTGCCTATCCGCCTATCCTGCGCGCTCCCGGCAACGCCGAGTGCATCTGTGACGAAATGAAGCTGACGCGGGAAGCGGATGGGCACTACAGCACCGATTTTGATGTTTTCGAGGGAACCATTACCGGCCGCACGCGCGTCTTTATCTTGTGCAACCCGCATAACCCAGTGGGTCGGGTGTTCAGCCGGGAGGACTTGGAACGTATGGCGGAGATTTGCCTGCGGCACGATGTGGTCATCTGCTCGGACGAGATCCACTGCGATTTCGTCTATCCTGGCTACCGGCACATCCCGGTTGCTTCCCTGAGCGCAGAAATTGGTGAGCGGACGATCACGCTGATGGCGCCAAGCAAGACTTACAACATCGCTGGCCTGCACTTGGCAGTGGCCATCGTGCCCAATCAGGAACTCAGGGACAAGCTCGGTGTGGCCAGGAGGGGCGTGGCAGGGGAACCGGACATTTTGAGCTACACGGCTGCCCTGGCTGCATACCGTGACGGCCAGCCGTGGCTGGATGAGGTGCTGCGCTACCTGGAAGCCAACCGCGATTTCACCTGTGACTACGTGTGCCATCACCTGCCGGGCATCTCCATGGGTAAGCCGGAGGGCACCTACCTGGCCTGGCTGGACTGCCGTGAGGCAGACATCCCCGGCAGTCCACAGCAGTTCTTCCTGGAGCAGGCACGCGTGGCGCTGAACGATGGGCCCGACTATGGTCGAGGGGGCAAGGGGTTTGTCCGGCTCAACTTTGGCTGTCCGCGGGCAACGCTGGTCGAGGCACTGAGCAAGATGGAAAAAGCGCTGGCGGGTCAGGCGAGCAGTGAGCAGGAAGCAGACAGTAGGCTGGACGTTCTCGGGTGTTGGTGAGATGAAGGTGTGGCTTTGGCTGGTGGCCCTGGTTGGCGGGTTGGCTGCGGTGATCGGTTTCCCTCTTTGGACGCTGACGGTGCGCTACGAGGGGCGCACTTACAACATACCACAGGCGGTACCCGAGCGGCCCGTGGCCCTGGTCTTTGGCGCGGGTTACTGGCCTGATGGCACGCCCAGCGATGTGATGAAGGACCGCGTGGAGGCTGCCGTTGACCTGTACCGCAGTGGGCGTGTGCGCAAGGTTCTGTTCAGCGGCGATAACCGCTTCGTGGACTATAACGAGCCGGGAAAGATGCGCGAGTATGCCCTCAGTCTGGGTTTGCCAGAGGAGGCCATCGCCCTGGACTATGCCGGGCGGCGCACCTACGATAGTTGCTACCGCGCGCGGGATATCTTTGGGCTGCGTGAGGTGGTGCTGGTCAGCCAGCGCTATCACCTGCCGCGTGCGCTGTACATCTGCCAGCGTCTTGGGTTGGATGCGGTAGGATATGGTGCGGATCGGCGGCCGTACGTGCACATTCGCAGTTATTGGCTGCGAGAGGTGCCGGCACTGTGGCTGGCCTGGTGGGAATTGTGGGTGACCCGTCCGGTTCCCGTGTTGGGCGATCCGATCCCGATCCTGTAGGCGAGCACGACACGGATTCTTAACACGGACACACGGATGCACGGATTACTGATCCGTACATATGAAACTAAACATAGACACCCAAGCGAACTTGGCGAATGAATCCTTGGATCCTATCAGGTTTGTGACGCAAGCGAGTGATGGCTTTGCCCAGTTCATCCTTGAGTTCCTGC
>JAUWJD010000030.1 GCA_030607875.1 Chloroflexota bacterium | reverse complement strand
GAATATGATTCCTTGCGTAATGGGAAACCACATCTTGAGATTCTTGACTTCGAGCAGGATGTCATTCTCAGGCATCTTATCTCTTACCTCCAGTAACATCTACCCAGCAGGCAGCGATGTGCCGCCGCGCGACGGTTTCCAACGGGGGCATTTCTTCAAGGCAGCGATCGAAAGCATACTTGCACCGAGGCGCAAACGGGCACCCGGGGTCCATATCGATCAAGTCCGGCGGCAGTCCCTCAATGGGTGTCAGTTTCTCTTTGGGCCCCGCATCCAGACGCGGCAGTGAGCCCAGGAGCCCGAGCGTATAAGGGTGTCGCGGATCAGCGTATAGGTCCTTGACATCCGCGGACTCGATGATGTAGCCTGCATACATGACGTTGACCCGGTCTGCCAGGCCAGCAATCACTCCCATGTCGTGGGTGATCCAGATGACCGCCATGCCGATCTCATCTTTTAATTGCTTCACCAGCTCAATAATCTGCGCCTGGATCGTCACATCCAAGGCAGTGGTCGGCTCATCAGCAATCAGCAGTTGCGGGTTGCAGGATAGGCCCATGGCGATCATGACCCTCTGACGCATACCACCAGAGAATTGGTGAGGATAATCATCCATGCGATCCGCTGCGTCCGGGATTTGCACCAGCTCCAGGAGTTCGATCGAACGCTTGCGCGACTGCTTCTTGTCCATGCCCAGGTGCAGCTCAAGAGCCTCACTCACCTGCTGGTTGATAGTCAGAACGGGGTTCAGAGAAGTCATGGGATCCTGAAAGATCATGGCAATCTTGTTGCCACGCACGGAACGGATCTCTTCGTTGTCCATCTTCAGCAAGTCTCGGCCCTGAAACCAGCCTTCTCCGCCCACAATTCGGCCTGGGGGCGAAGGAATCAAGCGCATCAGGGACAAAACGCTCACGCTCTTCCCACAGCCACTCTCCCCCACGATGCCCAGGGTCTCGCCCTCGTTCAACTCGTAGCTGATGCCATTCACGGCACTCACTATGCCATCCTGTGTGAAGAACTGCGTTTTGAGTCCCTTCACCTGTAGCAATGTAGCCATACAGCGTGTCCTCCCTTCAGAAAGATGAAAATCATGGCTATTCTTCGACAGAGACGTTGCTCAGCCACGGGAAAATGGCTGCAGCGTGAGCTGCACCTCTTACGTACGGCTTGGTGAGAACATAGTCCGCACTGTGCCACAGCGGTACCCACGGGGCATCGGCAATGATCATTTCCTCTGCCTGCCTGTACAAGTTCATTCGTCGCGCCGGATCGCTTGCGATCCGCGCCTCTTCCAGCAGCCGATCCAACTGAGGATTGGAATACCCCATGTGGTTCAAGTCACTCTGACTGTGGAAGAGAATATCCAGGAAATCCTCAGGATCGGGATAGTCCGCACTCCAACCACCCGCAAAGAACTGCGGGCGCCCCGCAAAAAGATCTTCCGTTTGCTCAACGCTGACTTCCAGGCCAAGGGTCTCACGGTACATGGCCGCTATCGCCTCGATGTGAGCCGGAAGCTGACCACTGCGCCCACCGATGCTCAGCGTTATCGGCGGCAGGCGGCTCGCATCCCCATACGTGGACTCGGAAACCAAGCGTTGAGCTCGCTGCGGGTCAAAGGCCAACAGGGAATGCTCACGCTCGTAGCCCGGCATGCCCGGCGGAACAATGCCCTGTGCCGGGTATCCCATGCCCTTTAACACCACATCGGTGATCTTCTGGCGGTCAATCGCCAGGCTGAATGCCTGGCGGACCTTCACATCATCAAAAGGCGGCTGGGTCACGTCAAAGCCCAGATAGTATACGTCCAACTGCGGCACAGTGGACAGTTCAGCGTGCAGCGGGTTGGCTGGATCGCGCACCCGCTCGACATCTCCCGGGCCTACCCTAACGATGTCAAGTTCCCCATTCTCGTACATGCTCATCGGCGATCCGCCCGAGAGGGAAAAGATCACCTGCTTGAGGTCTGGCTTGTCTCGGTAATAGTTCTCGTTGCGTTCCAGGACAATACGCTCCCTGCTGTGCTCAGCTAATCTGAACGGCCCTGTGCCGTTGGGCCGCTCAAGCCAATTGGCCTGCTCCACGCTATCGCGATCAACAACAAATGCTGTAGAATAGGTCAACTTGGCCAGGAAGTACGCTTTGGGCGCATCAATGGCAATACGCAGCGTTCGCGGGTCCAGGACCTCGATTCCGCTGATCTCCTCCGCCTGTCCGTTGAGCATCTCCTGCGCTCCGACAATGTCCCCCACGTAGCCGCCAGCAACGGGGGAGCCGGTGCGCGGATCGCAAGCGCGCTCCAAGGAATACTTGAAATCCGTCGCGGTGACGGGACGTCCATTGTGAAAGCGCACGTCCTCGCGCAAAAAGAACGTATATATCTTGCCATCGGGACTGACTTCCCAGCGTTCAGCAAGGTCCGGCACCACTCGGAGTTCCTCATCAAGAGTCACCAGCCCGCTAAAGATCTCCACCACGTACTCAGCGGACACTGTGTACCGCACCAGTGCCGGGTCCAGGGTGTATGGTTCCGCGCCAAAAAGGCGCAACGTTCCGCTGCCACCAGGCCGTGAAGGGCCCACGCCCACACCGGGTCGTGACAGGAGCCATCCCGCAGCCACACAGGTAGAGCATAGCACTACCAAGACGCAGAGCAGAAAAAGCAGTGCCAGGATAGGCCAACGACTCTTGGGCATTCCTAGCAATCGGCAGGACGAGACAGTTGAGCGAGCGTCCGGAAGTGCTCCTTGCCTACTCCTTTGAAGCAGTGCTTGCCTGGAGACAGCACTCGAACAGCGCCATTGTGGCACCGCTGGGTCACCAACCGGTGCATTGCCCTTTCTAGGAGCGGCGCACCCCCTACCGTAGAGACGTAGCATGCAACGTCTCTACAACTGTCTAGACCTGCGGATACCCCCATCACTAACTGCTGCCCTTCATCTTCGGGTCGAGCGCATCGCGCAGGCCATCGCCCAGGAAGTTGAAGGCAAACATGGTGATCGATAGGGCCAGCGCCGGGAAGATCACCATGTGCGGATAGGAGCGCATGGACCGCGCCCCTTCCGAAATCAGCGTGCCCCAGCTCGGCGTCGGCGGGTCCACTCCCAGCCCGATGAAGCTGAGGAATACCTCGGTGCTGATGTACCCAGGAATAGCCAGCGTCACGTAGACGAGGCACGGTCCGATGATGTTGGGCAGGACGTGCCGCACGATGATGCGGATGTCGCCAGCGCCAATCATGCGCGCGGCCTCGATGAACTCTTTTTCCTTCAGCGATAGGATCTGCCCCCGCGCCAGGCGTGCCATGCCCATCCAGGCGGTGACGCCGATGCCCATAAAAATGAACAGCATCCCGCCACCTTGCAGGCCCAGTAGGCGGTCTACAACGTCGTTCACCCGGTTGAAGGTGTAGGCCGGGCTGCCTGGACTAATGTCAGCGAAGGTGGACTTGAAAAAGGCCATCAGTAGGATGATCAGCAGCATGGTGGGGAAGGCGTACATGATGTCCACCACGCGCATCATAAAGTTGTCCACCTTGCCACCGTAATAGCCAGAGATGCAGCCATAGACCAGGCCGATGACCAGCGCGGTTATGGCGCCCATAAAGCCCACCGGCAAGGACACCCTCGTGCCGTACATCAGGCGGCTGAGCAGGTCGCGTCCCAGGTAGTCCGCGCCGAACAGGAACTTTGTGCCAGTCTTGGCATAGGCTTCGATGTTGCCTGGCAGGATTCCGATCAGCCAATTGGGCACGGTGTAGGCTTCGAACGAGTCGCCCTCGGCATAATGATACGGGGCGATCGCCGATGCCAGGAAGGCCGTAGCGAGCAGCGCCAGCACAATGACGCCACCCATAACCGATGCGCGGTTGCGCAGCAGCCTATCCCAGGCGTCCCGCCACAGGTTGGCTGGCTTGCCCTGCCGCTCGCTCAGGCGCAGTGCTGCCTTCTGCTGTGCTGTTAGTTCTTGTGTTGTCATGTCCTTACCCTCAGTCGAAGCGGATGCGCGGATCCAGGAAGGCGTAGGTGATGTCCACAGCGATATTGGCCAGGATCAGGGCTACCGCCCACACCATGAACGCACCCATCACTACCGGATAGTCGCGGTTGGTGATGCTGGTGATAAAGTACTTGCCCATCCCCGGTATGGCAAAGATTAGCTCCACGATGAACGTTCCGGTGATCAGCGCTGCGAACATCGGCCCCAGGATCGTCGCCACAGGGATCAGGGCGTTCTTCAAAGCGTGGCGCACCATCACGATTCGCTCACCGAGTCCCTTGGCACGCGCGGTCCGGATATAGTCCTCGCGGATCACCTGCAGCATGCTGGCCCGGGTCAGCCGGGCGATGACTGCCGCCGAACCGGTGCCAAGGGCCAAGGCAGGCATGATCATCTGTGCTGGTGTGCCCCAGCCAGCCACCGGCAGCCAGCCCAGGGTCAAGGCGAATATCAGTATCATCAGTGGCCCCAACACAATGTTGGGCACCGAGACCCCAAAGATGGCCCCCGCCATGCCCAGATAGTCCCAGAAGGTGTTCTGTTTCAGCGCAGCGAGGATGCCTAGCGGCATGCCTATGCCCACTGCAATCAAGGTTGCCAAAATGCCTAGCTGCGCTGAGACCGGCAAGTGATCGGCGAAGATGTCATTTACCCGGCGGCTCCGCGAAGAGTAGACCGGTCCGAAATCAAGACGCGTAACAATGCCCCCGAACCAGTCTACGTACTGCTTCCAGACCGGCTGGTCCAGGCCGTAGTACTTCTCCAGGTTGGCGATGATCTCTGCCGGCAGTGGCTTCTCGCGATTGAATGGGCCACCCGGCACGGCGTGGGCGAAAGCGAATGTTATCACCGAGACAATGAACAACATCGGGATCATCCACAACAACCGGCGCACAATATAGCGTCCCATTTCTACCTCCTACCTGTTAGCGGTCTGTGTTCCCAATCTCCAACTACCAGATTCTATACCTAAAACCCCCATCCGTCAAATCAGGTTCAAAGAGGGCAGTGTATCTTTCGTTCAGGAAAGGTTGCATCAGTACGCAGTACCGACGTGACTCGATTGCTGTGTCACTGCGCTCTCTTATGTAGTATAGGGGCTTGTCCCCGTCCGTGACGCTCCTATGTAGCATAGGGGCTTGTCCCCGTCCGCGACGCCCATCCCGTCGGTGCGGGACGAACGGTAAAGGGCTATGCTACATACCCTGCTTTGCACCAGAGACCCAAAGACCGTAGACGAGACGGTCTGCCTGCCATCATGTCTTGTGACAGTAGGCTGCTCGCCACTCTGCACGTCTTCTCACACCGGGGTGGGCATGGTGTTTCCCATCTGCTCTCGGAACCCAATTTCCTGAGTCAAAGAGACACTATCAAGAGGGTATCGAGAAACGCTCAGCAGCGTCATTCTGCACCAGCCGTGCAGAAGAGACGTTAGGGACTCTATCGAAGAAACGCGATTTCTACCGCGGAGAACGCTGGGGCCGCTGAGATTTCAAGATTCTCTCCATCTTTTGCTCGATTTGGAAAGAAGCCAAAAAGGTCTCCCTGTCTTTCTTTGCGCCCTTTGCGGTTGGATTGGTATTCTCAGTAGAGTCGTTGCGGATGTTGCACAGAGACCGCTCTAGAAGCGGCTCGATACAGAGAAAGGCCACGCAGCCCCTCGTGAGAGGCTGCGTGGCCTTGTCACTCCTAGACAATCTCTACGCTAGTGAGCCTTGACCTTCCACACGTCAAAGTGCTGCCCACCAACGAGCTGATCGGTACGCTCCAGATACGGCTTGTCAACCCGAACGGTGGTGTAGTAGTAGATCGGGATGATCACCGAGTTGTCTACACAGAGAAGCTTCTCGGCTTCGAAGTACAACTTCTTGCGCTCGTCCGGATCCTTCGCCGCGGCCGCAGCCTCGGTCAGCGCGCCGAACGCATCTGCCTCGGGGCCAGTCCAGTTAGGCCTGTTCGCGCCCTTGGTACTGAACACCTCGTGCACCCAGTTGTTCTGGTCAGGGTAGTCCGCGCACCAGCCCAGACGCCAGATAGCTGGCGGATCTTCAGTGAGCGTGCTCAGGTAGACCCCCCACTCCTGGTTGGCCAGCTTGATGTCGATCCCCAGGTGCTCTTTCCACTGCCCCTGGATGAACTCGGCGATCTTCTGGTGACCCTCGCTGGTGTTGAACATCAGCGTCGTGTCGGGGAAGCCTGCGCCATCCGCATACCCAGCCTCGGCCAGCAGCGACTTGGCCGTGTCCACGTTGAAGGTGATGCCGGGGAAGTCGGGGTTGTCAGCCACCTGGCCGAAGATGCCCTTGCAGGCAAAGCTCCAGGCCGGGATCTGGCCGCCCTTCAGCACCGTGTCCACCAGCTTCTGGCGGTCGATGGCGTAGGACAGCGCCTGGCGAACCTTGACGTTGTCCACCGGAAACTCGCTGGTGTCAAAGCCATAGTAATAGGTGCACAGCCGAGGAGCGATAGTTAGCTCCTTGCTCAACACCGGGTCGGCCTTGACGCGGTCCATGTCCTCCAGCGGCACGGCGGCCACGTCCAGCTCCCCATTCTCGTACATCGCGAACGCCGTCGAGGTCTCGGTCACCATCACAAAGTTGATCTGCTCGATGCTGACGTTCTTGGCGTTGTAGAAGTGGGGGTTCTTGACCATGACCATACGGTTCTCGTGCTCCCAGGTGTCCAGGGCGTAGGGGCCGTTGCTCCAGATGTTGCCAGGCTCGGTCCACAGGTCGCCGTACTGCTCGATCGGCTCGTGCGGCACTGGGCGGTTGACCCACATGCTGGCGATGGCCGGGAAGTAGCCCGCCGGCTGCTCCAGCGTGAAGTCGACGGTGTAGTCATCCACGGCCTTGACGCCGATGGAATCCAGGTCGGTGCTCTCGCCGGTGTTCACTGCCTCAGCGTTCTTGATGATGTAGCTGACGTAGGCATAGTCCGAGGCCGTCTCGGGGTTGATGGTGCGCTTGGCGCCGTACTCCACGTCGTGGGCGGTGACCAGGCGCTTCTTCTCGAACTTCTTGCTCGCCGGATCATAGTGCACCCACCAGATGTCCTTGCGCATCTTGAACGTCCAGGTCAGACCGTCGCCGGACACGCTCCACTCCGTGGCGATCTCAGGAACGACATTCGCCTCGGTGGTGTCGTCAAAGTCGGTCAACCCCAGGAACAACTGCTCATCAAGGAGCACCGAGGTGGTGTCCGTTGCCAGTGCGGGGTCGAGCGTGGGTGGCTCAGTCCCCAGGTTCCAGTTGAGCTCCTTGGCCAGCTTCTCTGCCGGTTGACAGGAAGTGATGACCATGATCGCTGCCAGTACCAGCGCTACCACAGCAAATTTCTTACCAAACATCTCTCTCTTTCCTCCTTACAGTATTGTTTGTCTACGAGAAACCGAACTGATTCGTACAATTACCTGCCGACTCTCACCTCCTTTCTTGGCACTCTGCTCACAGGCCAACAAATCTCATCACGGTGAGGATATTATCCTCGCTTACCAGGGTTTGTCAACCTAAGGGATGTGCCCCCCTCTGTGATTGCGGGACAGTGACGCCTTCTCCATTTGCCGCAGCACGTATCCTCGCAACAGATCCTCTGGGAACTCTTCAGAAACCCGTGCCCTGCGCACGGTGGGGGTAGAAGTAGTGCGGTATTGCCTCCCGGGCATGACCACGTTGTGATCTCCCAGCCCAAATGCCAGCAGCAAAACACTGATCACGACGGCCTGTACGAGAGAGGCCAGGGGAAAGGCAACACGGCGCGGCGCTGCCCGGGCAGTCACCCGGTTCACGCGCTCCAGGATCTTGGGCCAGGCGTCTGCTGAGGGCTCTGCCCCATCGAGCGAATCCTCCAGGCTCCAGCGGATCAACTGCCCAAGATCATCCTCTTCGCGTACTGGACATGCATTGTCTGCTTCAGCGCAATGACGTACCATAGGCAACCTCGCCAGCCAATCTCGTGTCACCGCTCAGCTTCTGACGCAGGGCTTTGCAGGCATAATGCAGACGAGACTTGACGGTACCAACCGGACAGTCCAGGATGTAAGCAATCTCCGACAAGCTAAAGCCCTGCAGATAAAAGAGTATGACCACCGCTCGCTGCTTGAAACCCAGCGAGGCTACTGCTTCTTGCACCACGTCGCGCAACTCGCTGCCCTCTGCTGCATGCTCCGGGGAAACAGCCGGGCCGGCAAGCAAGCGTTCCACCCATTTGTCGATATCCAGCGACCAGTGACGGTGGCGATTCGTCCAATTGTAACTCAGATTAACAGCGATGCGGTATAGCCAGGGGGCCAGAGACACCGAAGCATCCACCCGGCCCATTGCCGCATAGGCCCGCACAAAGCTATCCTGCAAGATCTCCTCTGCTGCACCCGAATCGCCGGTGATCCCTAGGGCAGTGTAGTAGAGTTGGCGCTTGTACTTGTGGTACAAAGCCTCAAAGGCCTTGATATCTCCATCCAGGATGCGTGAAACGAGTTCCGCGTCGTCGCTCATAGGCTCTTGCCCTCTAGGGTGAACGCATCCTACTATCCTACACACCGGACGCGCTCGAAAGGTTCAATTTGGGCCGGGATTGGCTTGCGATTCGCTGGGCTAGGATGGCACAACCAGCACCTGGCCAACATAGATCCAATAGGGATCGGACAAGTTGTTGGCCACGATAAGGTCCCACACGTTTTTTGCGAATTGCGCAGCAATGCTGTACAGAGTGTCGCCCGGCTGGACGATGTATGTATTCCCGCTAGCTGACGATGGCACGCTGCCGCCCTGGGGAATGACCAGCTTTTGCCCAACCCGGATGTACCAGGGATTGACAATGCCATTGGCACGCTGGATCGCATCAACCGTTGTGTTGTATCGCCGAGCAATGGAGAAAAGCGTATCCCCCAGCTGGACAATGTGTTCTGCAGAAGGCCCGGGAGCTGGCGCGGGCGTACCGGAGATCTTGAGCACCTGCCCTACCCGGATAAGAGTAGCATCCTGGAGGCCATTCAGGGCCACAAGAGCTTCAACGGTAGTGTTGAACCGGCGGGCGAGAGAATACAACGTATCGCCCCACTGCACCGTGTACTCAAACTGCCCGAGTGTTGGGGTCGAGGTAGCAAGGACGGGAGTAGCAGCCGCAACAATCGTCGGAGTGGCTTGCGCCACACTGACTGTAGTCGGACCAGGGGTTAAAGGAATCTCCGTGGGAGGCGGCTGAATCGTAATCACCGGCGTCCCTTCGCGGGTAGGGATGAGGGTAGGAGTGGCCGGGATAGGGCTTCCTGCACCCGAAACAACAGTTGGAGTGGCTGCCTCTGGTTTGGCGCGAGTGCAACCAGCGAGTCCCAGGCTGACGAGCAAGACGCCCACGCAACAGACAATGGCAATTCTCTTCATCTGCGCGCCCTCCTCCTTCCTGCAGAAACCTTTAAGCTACCTTCCCAATCAATTCCTCAGCAAGCGCTGGCATAGACGAAAGGTTCGACGCATCGTAGTAGATAGAAATATCATACCATAACAACGCAGTGTTGTCAAATGAGTTTCAACTGGCAAGCCTGCGCAGAATTGCCTCCAGAAGACGCTCTCTGTTGGCCATAGTGACCATTATGATCGATACCCCAGACATGTCCTTCAGCCGATCAACCCAGGGATGCGCCTGTCGCATTACGGTACCCAAAACGATCCTGGGGCTTGACACCGCGTGGAGGACTGCAGCACGGAAAGCGTCAGAGAACAGCTCCAACTTGCCGATCTCATCAATGACCACGTAATCTGCCTCTGCCACAGCTCGATAGATTGCAGGCACCGCTATGGTGTCCACGTTTTCCACGTATACCCCATACTTGCCAACACGCGAAAGACCTGGTGCACCCACGTGGGCCAGAGTGGCGCGTTGTCCCTCCAGAGTGACAATCTCAAAACCAACACGGCGCCCCTTTTGGCGGATCTCTTGCGTGTAAAAGCCACCACTCTGCCCAGGCAGTGCGGCAATCAGTTTCTTGATCAATGTGGTCTTGCCAACACCCGGTCGTCCGCTCAGCAGCACAGTCCGTCCCATATCCAGTCCCCTCACACGGCGTAGTATAGCTGCAACACGGTCCACGCACAACCCAGTCAGATCGGCGCGCTGGGAG
This sequence comes from Chloroflexota bacterium, assembly GCA_030607875.1. Taxonomy (GTDB): domain Bacteria; phylum Chloroflexota; class Anaerolineae; order UBA2200; family UBA2200; genus JAUWJD01. The sequence continues at coordinate 35,902 of JAUWJD010000030.1, read as the reverse complement.
CCGGCGGATGAATGCGCCGGCTGAAGCTGAGAAGCCCCCGCAGGGGCTAAATGCAATGCGGAGAGGGTGCCTGAGGGCCATGTCTCGCGACGAAGGAGTGAGGCACGTCTCGCGACGAAGGAGTGAGGCATGTCTCAGTCTCAGTCAGGGGTTTCAACCCTTGGCTTGGCCCAAACCGGGTAACTGTAAAGCCATGGGGTAGGCTTGACAACTCCATGCGAGCATACTACACTGTGCCAAGTGCTCAAGGAGGTCACTATGGCTACCATAATGCCCGGAGCAGAACCGTTCTTCTACCAAAATGAAAGCAGCGACGCTGCCTGCCTGCTCCTACACGGCTTTACCGCCACCCCTCAAGAGATGCGCCATTTGGGTGAATTTCTGTACGACTGCGGACTCACAGTACACTGTCCTTTGCTCGCAGGCCACGGTACCGACGTACTGGATCTGAATGCCACGACCTGGCGCGACTGGTATGGCTCGGCCTACGAAGGCTGGTGCGCTTTGCACCCATCAGCCGCCCAGGTTTTCGCCATAGGCCTCTCCCTGGGAGCAGCTCTGGCGCTCTACCTGGCTGCGCATGTCCCACTCTCTGGCGTGGTGGTGATGGCCACGCCGCTCGTGCTGGACAAGAAACTGCTCTGGCTGGCACGCGCGCTCAAGTATCTGCGACCTTACCGCAAAAAGGGCCCCAGTCATATCAATGATCCACAGGCTCTGGCGGCCAGAGTAGCCTACGATCAAACCCCAACCCGCAGCAGCGAACAGGCTCTCCTTTTCTTCCGGCACCTGTCGGATGAGCTGCCAAAGGTACAGACGCCTGTCCTGCTCATGCACTCGCGGCATGACCAGACGATCAAGCCAGCAACGATGCCTCGCATTTATGAGCAATTGGGAACAAAGGACAAGCGTATGCTGTGGTTGGAGAACAGTGGCCACATCGTGACCGAGGACTATGACCGACAGTTGGTCTATGCCACGATCCGCAACTTTATCGAGCAGCACCGTTGAGTTACAAAAACAAAGGGCCAGGGCCGCATTTTGAGCGGCCTTGGCCCTTGTCAGCTGCCGTGGTCAGTGCACCACACCCATATCCTCTAGCGGCCAGTAGCGAAACCAGGCACGCCCGACAACGCTGGATAACGCCACCTCGCCAAAGCTGCGCGAATCGTTGCTTGCACCACGATTGTCACCGAGCACAAAGACGTGATCTGGTGAGATCACACGTGGCGAAACATTGCCATAGGTCAACTGTTCCAAATAGGGCTCTTCGAGAACCTGGCCATTGATGTACACGTGGCCATCCCGGATCTCAATCGTCTCTCCAGGCAAGCCAACCACACGCTTGATCAGCGGGTCGCGAACGCGATTGGGACAGCGCAGGCCCAGTTTGTTCCAGTCCAATGGCAGCACCGTACAGAACCAGCCCAGAATCCTCTCATCAAGCGCCAGCGACTCTGAGTCCGAAGGCTTGAGCACCACGATATCCCCTCGCTTTGGCAGGCCGAAGTGATAAGAAACCTTCTCCACGACCAGCCTTTGGTTGTCGTGGATGTTAGGCTCCATGCTCTGACCCTCTACCCGTGTGGCCTGGGCCAGGAACACATTGACCACCAGAACGATGAGCAAAGCCGGCAAGATCGGCTCCAACACGTCCAGCAGCCAGCGTGTGAGGTGGGGCCCACTGGAAACGGGAGGGCTCGCCGCCGATGGTGGCTCCACGGGAAAATGGTCAGTCATCTACCTGGCATCCTCCAGCGTTGTTGTTACTACCTGCGCTCACGCGAGCCGCCTCCACTATTCCGCGGCCTTCGGTCTCGCGGCGAGGAGCGACGGCGACTACTAGTGTTTCTCCCCCCGCGGTCTCGTGCACGAGCCTCCTCCGCTGTCCACCCTTCCAGAACTGCTTGGCGTGACAACCTGATCTTGCCCTCATGGTCAATAGCAGTGATCATCACCATGATCTCGTCGCCCACTTTGACTACGTCCTCGACACTCCTGACGTGATAGTCGGCCAGTTGTGAGATGTGCACCAAACCATCCTTGCCCGGCAAGATTTCGACAAAGGCGCCAAAGTTGGTGATGCGAACCACTCTCCCCGTGTAAATCTTGCCGATCTCGGGTTCTGCAGTCAATTGTCGAATCATTGCCACAGCTTTGTCACTTCCTTCTTGATCGATGGAAGCAACATAGACCGTGCCATCTTCTTCGACGTCGATCTTGGCCCCCGTTTCCGCAATGATTCTGCGAATGGTCTTGCCACCGGGGCCAATGACGCTCCCGATCTTTTCCGGGTCAATTTTCACCAGAGTGATGCGGGGGGCATACGGCGACATTTCGGGACGGGCCTCCTTTATCACCGCCGACATCTTGTCCAGCACGAACAAGCGCGCCGTCCGAGCCTGTTCCAGTGCTACCCGCAAAATCTCTGAATCAATTCCTGTGGTCTTGAGATCCATCTGCAGAGCTGTGATGCCACGGGCGGTGCCCGCCACCTTAAAGTCCATGTCACCGAAGTGATCCTCCATACCTTGTATGTCCGTCAAGATGGCATGACGGTCCCCCTCTTTCACCAGGCCCATCGCCATTCCAGATACAGGGGCTTTGATAGGCACGCCAGCATCCATCAACGCCAGTGTGCTGGCACAGATGCTGGCCTGGGAGGTTGAGCCATTGGAGGACAATACCTCCGAAACCAGCCGAATGGCGTACGGGAACTCCTCGGCGCTGGGAATCATGGGCAACAAGGCCCTCTCCGCCAGTGCCCCGTGCCCGATTTCCCGCCGCCTCGGGCCTCTCATTCTCCCCGCTTCTCCGGTGCTATAGGGGGGAAAGTTGTAGTGATGCATGTACCGCTTCTTCTCTTCGGTGCCCAGCCCGTCGAGCCTCTGCTCGTCGCTCGCTGTTCCCAGAGTGGCGATCGTCAGCACCTGCGTCTCGCCACGGCTGAACAGACCTGAGCCATGCGTTCGCGGAAGCAGCCCTACTTCGCCGGAAATGGGGCGGACCGTCGTAAAGTCGCGGCCATCGGGCCGGTAACCTCGGTCGAGTATTGCACTGCGCACCACGGCCTTGAGGTGTGCGTAAAAAGCCTTGAGTATCTCGCTGTCTTCGTACGCTTCACCCAGGCTCTCAACCACATCCGCACGCAGCTCGTCTAGCGCACTGTCCCTGGCCGCCTTGCTCTTGGCCTGCTCCAGGGCGGCCATGGTGCGATCGCCAAGCTTCTCCTGGACAGCCTGGACAACCTCCTGGCTAACCTGGAACAGCGGAAGATCCTGCTTGGGCTTGCCCACCGCCTGGCGCATCTCCTCCTGCATGCGGATGACATCCTGCAAGGCCTGCTGGCCCTGCTGCAATGCCTGCAGCATTACGTCTTCTGCAACTTCGTCCGCGCCTGCTTCGACCATCACCACGGCATCAGCCGTGCCGGCCAGGCGCAAATCAAGAAGACTGTTCTGCATCTCGGAGGCCGTTGGGTTGAGCAACAGTTTCCCATCCGCGTAGCCAACTCTTATCGCGCCAACCGGCCCGCCAAAGGGGACGTCGGAGATGGTCAAAGCAGCCGAGGCACCGATGATGGAGAGGATATCCAGATAGTGCTCCTGATCTGCCGACAGCGCGGTCACAACGACGTGCACGTCGTTGCGCAGACCCTTGGGGAAGAGTGGACGGAGCGAGCGATCCGTTAGCCGGCAGAGCAGGATCGCCGCCTCTGTGGGACGCCCTTCGCGCTTGAAGAAACCTCCAGGAATCTTGCCCGCAGCATACAGGCGCTCTTCATAGTCCACCGTGAGGGGGAAGAAACTCATACCCTCTCGAATCGTCGACGAACCGGTCGCAGTGACCAGGATCATGGTATCGCCGCACCGAACGGTTACGGCTCCGCCAGCCAGGCCCGCCAACTTGCCCGTCTCCACAACCAGGTTGCATTTGCCTAGCGTGGCATTGAAAGTTGATACTTTATTCATTTGTGTTTACCTCTTTGTTTTCTAGAATTCTTCGAGATCGAGACGGGCAGTCAGGGACTGGGGACTGATCCGCATCGCAAAGACAACGATCAGTTCACCCATCTGTTCTGCGGAGCACTCCCCAATTCCTGCACTGCCTGCTCGTCATCTCGGATAACGACATTGTCTGCCCAAGTGAGCCATAAGTAGACGAGTAGATGAGAACTTGGCATCTACTCGTCCATCTATCCAGCACGGATAGGCTACTTGCGCAGCTCTAACCGTGCTACGATTTCCCGATAGCGTTTCGTGTCGGTGCGGCTCAGATAAGCCAGGTGCCGACGACGTTGTCCTACCAACTTCAGCAGACCGCGCCGTGATGACTCATCATGTTTGTGGATCTTGAGGTGTTCAGTGAGATATCTGATGCGCTTGGTGAGCAGCGCTATCTGCACCTCCGGCGATCCAGTGTCATCAGGGTGTACACGGTACTCGCTGATAATGGCCTCTTTATCGCTCTTCTCAAAGGCCATACCGGCCCTCCTTTCTCATCACGACGTTACAGGGTACTGCGCCGAAGGTTGCTAGACTCAGGCGCCCCTCTTCATGTGAGGATTCGATAATCTGAGTTTAGCAATCCAAGCACAGAGCACTAAACGCAACCAGAAATTATAGCACACTTCAATGTAAGGTGCAAAATAGACGGTGTGCGCGTGCCAGATGCATTTGACTCCAGAACGAGCCAGAATCCCGTTTGTGGTCACCACATCTCCCGCGACAAGGACAGCCTAGTTCATCTTTGCCAGCCGCAGATATCGAATGTGATACAAGACTATAGCCAGCGTGACGTGTAGGTTCAGGGATAGGCCTTTGCCCCACATGGGGATAAAGACAGCCTCGTCGCACAGAGCAAGCGTGGCACGGGTGATACCATGATCCTCATGGCCCAGCACCAGACAAATCTTGTCAGGCCAGTCGATCTCGTAGTATGGCTTGGCCCTCTCGGCGATTTCCAGCGCAAAGACACGATAGCCCGAGCCCTTGAGTTCGGCGATCGGGGCGTCCACCCCTTTCTCGTAGTGCCAGGGTACACACTTGTGTTTGCTGCGCCCTACCTTGGTAATGGTCGCATGGGGTGGCCTGGGAGTAATGCCAGCCAGGATCAACTCCTCAATCCGTGCCGCGTCAGCAATGCGGAAGACAGAGCCAACATTGACTGGATACTCCACACTTTGAAGGATCACAACCACATCGTGATGGATCGGATGTTCCCGTCGAAAATCGCGGTGAAAGCGTTTCAGCAAGGTGCCATGTAGTGCTCTCATAGCCAAAGTCCCCTTTTCGTGCCAGGCGATCCATACACATCATACGATCACTCAGTCCATCGGTGCAGGGAATCACAGCCCCACCCGACAATGAAGCCTTTCCAAGAGGCGAGACTCAGGATGTCACCATACTGGGTTTCTGTGCGGCCATCTCGCCCAAGTGCCGGAAAGCGTCCTCCAGATCCTCGACCCAACGCAAATCCGTTTCAGCTTCAACCTCTGGCGGGATGCCGCTGAGCAAAGAGCGGATCACAACTACAGGTGTATCCCCTACCCACTTGGTCCAAGCAAGCTCAGAAATGGTGCCGCAGCTCATGCCGATACACAGCAGCATATCAGAGAGCTGGCAGATGCGCTCGTGCTGCTCGGTCCAGGGCAGGCCTGCTACTATCTCGTGGCACAGGTCACGATGCTCATCACAGCGGCTCGTAGCTGCCTGGCCCGCAGTCCCACCGTCGGGGATAATGCCCACCAGCCGGGGGCCACCTGCAGCTCGGTAGGCCTCAGCAGCCAATAGCCCCACACCTCGGTCAGGCACAAGCACCACAGCGTATCCACGCTGAGCCAGACCCTCTCCTGCCGCTCTGGCAGTGTGTTCGCAAACAGCCGGATCGAGTCCGGCAGCCCTGGAAGTTGCTTCAATGTTCGTCGGACCAATGATACCGATACGCATCTGTTCGTTCCTCCTGAGAAGACTATTGGGTTGAATACTCACGGTAGGTGCCATCATCGAACAGAGCATAGATGACAGGGCGCGTGCCAGAGTCCATCATTTGCCCCCGTTCAAAAAACTGCCACTGACCCGCATATCCACGCTCGTTTTCCGTAGCCCAACCCAGCCCCTCTTTGACGCCCTTCTCTGCACACCACACCCACCCGAAACCACGTTTGGGCTGCTGCAAACCGCCGGGAGGGACCACTTCGCAACTGAACTCTAGCAGGCCCTCGTTCCACTGATCGGGATAGCTGCGCCAAACGCCATCGTTGTAGAAGACAAAGATAGCGCGGTCGCTTGCCCGCCAAACCATGTAGCCGCGTTCGAAAGCTTGCTCAGCCGTAGGTCCAACCTGCATGTCGTCTGTTGGACAGCCCAGCCCAAGGTCAGACCAGTATCTCTCAAAAAGTGGGGCGGCAGCCCGTTCACAGGAGGGCTCTACTGCGCTGGCCACCGTTGGAGTGGGCTCAGGATGCGGGGTAAGCGTAGGCCAGGGCGTCAGCGTGTACGTAGGTATTGGACTTGGCGGTGGTGGCAATGGCACATCAGACATCACGTGCACGGTACCTCGCCATGCATCAGCGAGGTAGACGTACCCCCGCTGGCTGTCCACGGCGAATCGGTATGATTCCGCTTCATAGGGAGGCACTTGTGCGGATACAGGGAACCTGCCCACCGTACCTAGCCCACGGCTATCGAGCACCCACAGTTCCACGCCCGGTTCGACTGATGGGTTCGCCGTGTGAGTCAGGTAGATGAATATGTGATGGGTCGCTGGATTGTAGGCCAGAGCCGCTGGGTACTTGGGCAGACCCAGTGTAGCCACCCGCGCTAGGTTATGCGCGTCGTTCACGATCAACTGGAAATACCCAAAGCGCCCAGCCGTGGAATAGATGCGTCCACCCTCTGGATCCAGTACCAGACCAGTCATGCTTAGACCACCTACCTGGCCTCGGACAGGCTCGCCGGTCTCCAAATCCAGCACATAGACGATGAACCCGCCGTTGGAGCCTGGCACGCCGTTAAAGGCCACCATGTAAGCACGTCCAGTTCTTGGATCCACCTGAACTTTAACGGGTTTTTCTTTGGTGCCATAGATCGTTGTCAGCTCGATGTTCCGCAGCAGGCGCTGACCGTCTGCATCCAACACTGCGTCACTGACATACAACTGACCTCCGTCGGGCACAACAGCCAGACCCTGCGGCAGCCGTCCGACCTCCACCGTCTCAGCGACACGGTGATCCAGCGTGGAGATGAGCATCAGGTCGCCGCCGACATAGTTCAAGACGGACAGCGTATCCCCTCGTGAGCTCAGGGCGACCTCGGAGGGGTGCAACCCTGCGGCTATCTCAGCCACCACCTGACCCGCTTCGACAACAAATATGCTGTTCGTGCTGGCATTGGCCACATACAGACGGCCTGTACTCAGATCTACCGCCATGCCACGTGGCAGCAGCGCCAGCGGCACCACGTGCAGCAGGTGGCTGCTCCGGCCATCGACGAGTGCCACATTGTCACTACCTGAATTGACGACATAGACCTCACCCCGGTCGCCCACGGCCACGTCCAGGGGCCGCAAGCCGACAGGCACAGTCGCTACGAGTTCCCAAGCCCTGCCGTCAATAATCGAGACATCGTTTGACCAGGAATTGGCCACATAGATGCGCCCACTGTTAGCATCAACCGCCATTCCTCTCGGGTCTCTGCCAATCAATACACGCCCCAGGACTTGAGCACCCAAAGCATCGTAGGCCACCAGATAGTGAGAGCTGCTTTCCGACTCATACTCGCCGACAAAAAAGCGCCCGGAACTTGGGTCTGCCCCAAGCGTCAGGTAGGCTTCGCGCTCCAGCCGGCCAACCACAACCAGCTCTTTCAGATCCACAATCTCCACGGCATCATAAACACTGGCATACAGCAAGTCATTGAGCGAATTCACAGCCAGCGCCAGGACACCGATCGAAGCATCGAGCGGCACACTGGCAATGAACTCACCGGAGACGCCATCCAGTACCATCAGCGCATTCTCGCCCCGTCCGCCCGCGTAGAGGCGCCCCTCCAAGGCTGCCAGACAGGCCGGGCTCCGCGGGGCAGGCACAGTTTCTACGCCCCGATAACCAGAAATGATGGAGATGGAATCCTCCCCCTCATTGGCCACGTACACCAAACCGGTCTCGGCATCCGCTGCCACGGCAATGGGTGCTGCGCCAACAGCAATCACGGCGACCACCTCATCTCCTTCGATCACTGAGACGTTGTTTGTGCTGCGATTGGCGATGTAGATACGGCCATCCAGCACGGCGACAGCCTGTGGATTGTGGCCCACGCCCGGCAACGCACGCAGTTTGATCTCACCAATGAATTGCAGCTTTCCGGGTCGAGTTGGCGCAGGGGGCATGGTCACGGTCGGTGAAGGAGCGGCAGTAGGCGGCAGGGGAGACGGTGTCGGCGTGGGCAGCAACGGTTGTGGTCGGGAACAAGCCATGGAGGCGAGCAGCACGACGAACGCCAACAGGGCACTGATGAACGTTATGCTTCTCATTTCATGTCTCTCCTACGTTCGCACCAGGACCTTCAGGCTGCCCCTTGTCCGCGCCCGTTCGAAGGCAGCCAGGGCATCATCCAGCGGACAAACAGCGGTGATCAGCGATTCTACATCTACTAACTGCCTGGCCAGCAGACGCAATGCTGGCGCAAAAGGCCCACAACGAGAACCAACCAGGCTTACCTCGTCCACGACAATGGAGGTCAGATTCACCTCGTTCTGTCCTTCAAACGTGCTTTTGAGCACCAAGGTTCCCCTCGGCTTCACCATACTTCGGGCCGCAGCAAAGCCACCTGGGCTGCCGGTGCAATCCACAACCACATCCGCCTTTGTGTCCATGCTCTGCGAAGCGAGGCGAGTTGGGACCCCCTGACGTTCCAGGATGGCCAGCTTGTCCGCATGGCGGCCCACGATGACCAGGTCGCAGCCTGTCAGCCGCAGCACCTGCGCCACCAACAGGCCCAGCTTGCCATCGCCTAGCACAACTACCCGCTGCGTGGGCCGCAGATGGACTTGTTCGAGGATCTCCAGCGCTGCCGCCAACGGCTCGGTGAACACTGCTTGCTCATCCGACACGTTGTCCGGCACCAGATGCAGATTGCGCACCGGCAACACACAATAGTCCGCAAATGCCCCATCGCGCCCCCAAATGCCCAGCGTGGTGCGGTGGGGACAATGCGTGGGGCTGCCTTCCAGACAGGTCGGACAAGCACCACAGTAGCAGTTGATCTCGCCAACCACACGCCGGCCAACCAGGTGAGACTCCTCACTGCGTTCCACAACACCCACAAATTCGTGCCCCAGGACGCCTTGGAAGCCCATATAGCCACGCGTGATCTCCAGGTCTGTATTGCAGATGCCAGCCAACTCCACCCGCACCAATGCCTCTCCTGGAGCAGGAGAGGGTTGTGGATAGTCGCTCACCAGCCGCAACTGACCGTCGTAGACAAGGGCGCGCATGCCGTCACTCCTTCACCACTGCTCCAGCCGATTATAGCACCAATGCTCAAAGCCTCCAACGCGAGCGGCGTTGGAGGCTACGAAAAAGCCCGGCTCACCAGGAACCGGGCTTGATCACCCCAGTGCTCCACGCACTCAGGCCCCCGCGCGGGAGCGCCCGAACAGGCGCCGGAAAAAGCCGCCAAGCTCGCCCTTCTCCCAGACTACGAGAAGCGGCACTGCTGTGAAAATGGATGAATACGTACCGCTGATCAATCCGATCAGCAAGGTAGCGATAAACCGGCGAATAGTAGCTCCTCCGAAGAAGAGAAGGGCCACCAGGATGAACATGGCATTCAACTGCGTGGCCAGCGAGCGGTGCACCGTCTCCAGCAAGCTGCGGTTGACAATCCTCTCGTAGGGCTCACCACGGCGCTTGGGCATGTTCTCGCGGATGCGGTCGAATACCACGATCGAGTCCTGCACTGAATAGCCAGTCACGGTTAGCATCGCTGTGAGGAACAGGGCATCCGCCTCCCAGCCCAGCAGCAGCCCGAGAATCGAGAAAATGCCCATAGTAACCAACACGTCGTGCAGCGTGGCTACAGTGGCGCAGACACCGTAGCGCAGAGCGTTGGGCACCTTGCGCCAGGAAAAGATGATAAAGCCCGTGATCACCAGCGCTGCCGCCCCTATGGCAATCGCAGCGCTGCGTGTCACCTCACGCCCCACGGTAGGCCCGACCTGATCGAATCGCAACTCCGTCAGCGGGCCGAACCGGGCGGCCAAGTCAGCCTGAATCTGGGCTTTCTCGCCCTCCTGCAGCTCTTTCGAGCGGATCAGCACGGTCATTTCATCCTGCGTCGTCTGCACGATGGTGTCGCCATAGCCGTACTCGACGAATACCTGCCGAACATCGGCGGGCATCACCCGCTGCTCAAAAGCCAACTCCATTAGCGCGCCGCCGGCAAAGTCAATGCTCAGACGCAGAGGAGTGCCAAAGCGGGAGATGGAAATGCCCATGGCGATCAGACCTGCGATGATGACCAGGGCCGAGATCAGGAAATACCAGTATCGCTTGCCAACAATGTCCGTCATAAACCCTCCCCAGGCCAGGATAAGCCACCCTGGCTCGTTGATCCTATAGACCGATCAGCCACTTGCTGTCGCGCAGTCCCTCGCCGCCCAGGGCATACAACAAGTGAATGATTGTGCGTGTAACGGTGATAGCCGTAAACATGCTGACCAGAATACCCAGGAACAGTGTAATCGCGAACCCCTTCACCATGCTTGCGCCAAAGTTGGAACCGAACCAGTAGAGGATCACACAGGTGATCAGTGTGGAGAGGTTCGAGTCACGGATAGAGGTCCAGGCACGGCCAAAGCCGACCCGGATCGCTGAGCCGAGACGCTTCCCCTGACGCAATTCCTCTTTCATGCGCTCAAAAATGAGGATATTGGCATCCACAGCAGTACCCACGGAGAAGAGGAATCCTGCCAGGCCAGGCAGAGTCAGCGTAACCGGGACCAGCTTGAACAAGGCGAAAGTGACCAACGCATAGATCACCAGCGCAATGTCAGCCACCAGGCCATGCAGACGATAATAGATCAGCATGAACAACAACACGATCACCACACCGATAACCCCTGCCCGGGTGCTCCTGGCAATCGAGTCTTGCCCCAGCGTTGGGCCCACGGTGCGATTCTGAATGACTTTTAGTGGGACAGGCAGAGCACCGTAGCGCAATTGGACAACGAGGCTCCGTGCCTCAGCCAGGGTGAAATCACCCGTGATGCGGCCCGAGCCCTCTGTAATGGCCGTCTCAATGCGAGGGCTAGAGATAACCACGCCGTCCATGACAATGGCTAGGTAGCGGCCCACGTTGGCCACAGTGTGCGCCCCAAAGATCTGACTGCCTTCGCCCGTCAGCTTGAAATTGATCTCCGGTCGGCCGTATTCATCCTGCCCAACCTGCGCTGCCTCCAGGTGCCGTCCAGTGATCACCGTGCGGAAAACGCGCGCCTCCTCGGTCGGAGTGGGCGTGATCTCCGACTCCGTGGTCACTGTGGGCGAAACGACGCTCTCGGGGGTGAGCGTGGGCGTCGCTATGGGCACGGGTGTGGGCGTTTCAATGCCAAATTCGCCACTCTCCTGAAAACTGGTGCGGACCTCTGTACCCGGGGGCAGGAAAGTGTAAGCGGCGTCTATAAACTCCAACAGGCCCGTCTCACGCAAAGTGGCAATGGCCAGATCGGGATCGGTGATGCCCGGCAACTCCACAACAATGCGATTGGAACCCGCCAACTGCACGAGCGGCTCTGCTACACCCAGGGCATTGACACGATTATCGATGATTGTCTTGGCCGCACCCAGCGCAGCAGCATCCACTTGCTGCCCTTCCGGCATATCTGCCTCCAGCACTACCTGCATTCCACCCTGCAAGTCGAGGCCAAGATGGGTCCTGATATCGCGGTCGAGACTAATTGGCCCCAGGCGAATATGCAGGCCAGGATTCCCAGGCCATACCACCCAGAGAGCCACTCCTGTCAGGATGATGATCACCATCAGCAAAGTTATGTCACGCTGCTGCATTGAGTTCTTCCTCCACGGCCTTGCCAGGCATATAATAGCCACACCCATGCCAGGTGTGGCCGACGCTCACTGTTCAGATTGCCCGATTATAGGGAATCCTCACCTGTCTGTCAAATCACGCGCCGCTTGAGATAGGACGTTCCCATTCTCAACGAAGGCGCCGGTCGAGTGGGCCAGAAGCGTAGCAGAGAGCTGTGTCGAGACGAACCGCTGTGGCCTGTGCCGCTCACGGTGACTGCTTCGGGTACCTTTCAGGCCCCTCGTGATTCAGGGGCTGCGTAGCGAGCCAGGAACTCGGAGACTTGGGCCAGCACCTGGGCTTCAGTCATATCATCGGTCATCACGTACAAGTCACAGTGAGCCTGGGCATGAGCGAGGCGGCGGCGCTGGATTTCTACGTATCCTGCTACATAGTGCCGTTGTCCCCGGCGGCGTATGACCTCCGCGCTGGCATCCAGATAGATCAGCACGTCAGGCCTTGAGATGACCTGCCACATCTGAGGCACTTCGGAATGCTCCTGCCCGCACTCGCGCACCTCGTAACCCAGGAGACGCAGCGCCTGGGCCAACACCGTCTTGCCGCTGCCACATATCCCGACCACGACTACACGCATGATGGCATCGCGCCTCTAGAAGGGCGGCAAGGGAAAGCGGACTGTCAGGCGGCGTGCATCATCCAGTTGCTCTCTGGGAACAAGCGCCAACACGAGCACGCTCATGTCGTCTTGCGGGCGACGCTGCTCCAACTCCATCGCGCCAGCCAAGATAGCGTCAGCCAACGCTGGAGCATCGCCTACACGGTCCGCGACAAACGGGACAACCAGACCCGCAATATCAAATGACTTGCCGAAACGCCGGCCAGCATCGAGCACGCCATCGGTAACGGCAACCACCCAGATACTGGACGCCACTGGGACCTCGGTGATCACCGGCTTTGTCCCGGGGTAAATCCCAATGGCCTGGCTGGGTTCATCGAGCGCGTGCAGGCCGCTCTCGTCAATCAGCAGCACGGGACAATGGCTGTTGCGTGAGACTACGATGGTGCGGGTCACTAGGTCGAGCGAAACGATGCAGAGCTCGGCGGACACCTGGCCTCGACGATGGGCGCGCAGGTAGTCATGCGCTGCTCGCGCAGCCGCGCCATCGCGCACACCCTCCGCCAGCAAGGAGACAGCCTTGCGTGCTACCACGTTGCTGATCAGCTTGGCCGCCCGCCCGCTGCGCTGACCATCCACCAAGACGAGAGAGAGCCCACCTTGTGGCCGCTCAATCATCTCCAGAGTGTCGCCGCTTTCACCAGTAGCGTATTTGGCGGTCTTGGCTACGCCAACCTGTAGTTCGAGTTCGTTTTCCATTTGTCCTCGCATCCATTGGTGATTATACTGACGTTGGGATTCTATTCAAAGAGCACGCATCTCGGCGATGAGAGCTGAAAAAGCCTTGAAACCCATGCATGATAGAGTAAACGTTGGCCATGTGTGCTTTTGACAGCAAGATGCAAGCGGCTATAATGGTGCCAGAGGAGTCACATGGACGTCACGATAAGCGCCTGTTGTACGACCTGGGGCTGGGTAAGTATCGCAGCATCATCTGAAGGGCTGCTTGGCATCACCCTGCCCGCCATCTCACGGGAGAAAGCGCTGGCCCCCTTGCTGCATCGGTGGCCTGCTGCCCAGCAGGGCACAAGCCCCGGTCTCATTGCCCTCCATAAAAAGCTGTGCCGCTACTTCATGGGCGAGAAGGTGGATTTTCGTGACCAAGCGCTGGACCTTCACGAGACCACTGACTTCCAGGTTCGCGTCTTGAATGTTGTGCGTTCCATCCCTCGCGGACAGGTCCGCTCATACAGTTGGGTTGCAGGTCAGGCCGGATCACCCAGGGCCGCACGCGCCGTGGGACGGGTGATGGCCACGAATCCTTTCCCTATCGTGGTTCCGTGCCATCGCATTGTGGGACAGGATGGCCAACTGGTCGGTTTCGCTGCTGGCCTGGATATGAAACGCCGTCTCCTGGAATTGGAGACGCTCAGAACGGCTGCCTAGCGCATTTTGACGACTACGGCATAACGTGGTAGAATATTCTTATAGTGGGTCATCGTTGCCCCCCATTCCTCGATATGGAAGTGGGGGGCTTGTTCATGAGGGAAGCAAAGGAGGACAGTCCATTCCATGCGTGTCGGCATAGACGCGCGGCTCGTTTACTACAGGCAAGCGGGTATCAGCCAATACACGCTTCGCCTGCTGGAGCAGCTTGCTGCCCTTGATCAGGAGGACGACTTTACCATCCTTCAGAGCCGCAAGGATTCCTCCACGTTGGTGGACCAACCCAATTTCCGCAAGCGTTCCTTGTGGACGCCACCGCACCATCGCCTCGAACAGTTGCTGCTGCCGCTGGAACTTGCCACAACAGATCTGGACGTGCTGCACAGCCCGGACTTTATTCCTCCCTTCCGCCGCAACTTTAAGTCCGTAATCACCGTCCATGACCTCAACTTCCTGCTATACCCCGACTTTCTAACGCCAGAAAGCGCTAGCTACTACGGCCAGATCGACCAGGCAGTGCGCAGGTGCGACTATATCATCGCCGTTTCCGAAAGTACGAAGCGGGACATCGTCCAGTTGACTGGCGCGCCAGAGAACAAGATCACGGTGGTCTATGAGGCAGCACATCCAATCTACCGCCCGTTGCAAGACCGGCAAATGGTAGAACGAGTGAAGGAGCGCTTTGCTATCCAGCGTGACTTTGTCCTCTTCGTGAGTACGATTGAGCCTCGCAAGAACGTGCCTACGCTGCTCCGAGCCTACAAACAGTTGCTGGACAACTACCGCGCCGACGTGGATCTGGTACTGGCTGGAGAGAAGGGATGGCTTTTCGATAAAGTGTTCGCGCTGATGCAAGAGTTGAACCTGCAGGAGCATGTGCATTTCTTGGGGCGCGTCTCAACGGAAGATCTGCTGCGGCTGTACAACGCGGCACAAGTGCTTGTTCACCCAGCCTTCTACGAGGGATTCGGCCTCCCCCCTTTGGAAGCAATGGCCTGCGGAACGCCGGTAGTGGTGTCCAACACTTCGTCATTGCCTGAAGTGGTCGGGGATGCTGCCTTGCTCGTGGACCCCAGGGAGGTGGATGAGATAACGGTGGCTAGCTGGCGCCTTCTATCAGACCAAGCCCTTCGCCAGCAGATGATCGAAAAAGGCCTCAAGCGCGCTCGGCTTTTCTCCTGGAGAAAGGCGGCTTCGGAGACGCTGGACATATACCGCCGACTGGCACAGTAGCCACCACGCACCAACCCGATTGGGATACTCGAGCCCTACTCTGATACAATGATCCGAGCAAAGGAGCTCATCACTTGGCTCACAAAGCGGTAAACACGAGCAAACGAATCCTCTTTCTAACGCCGCAATTGCCCTACCCACCTCAGCAAGGCACGGCTATCCGCAACTACAACCTCATCAGGCAGGTGGCCAGGCAGCACGAGGTGCATCTGCTGTCGTTTTCAGAGGCCCAGGGACAAACGATTGACTTCGGACCTTTGCGCGATCTGTGCAGCACCCTGAACACAGTGCCCACACCTGGACGCAGCAAATGGCGCCGCCTGTGGACTACCCTGACCTCCTCGCTGCCAGACATGCACCATCGGCTGTACTCCAGCCTTTTTGATCAGGAACTGCAGAAGGTGCTGCAGGCCACGCACCCTGAGGTCGTGCAGATAGAGGGCCTGGAAATGGCCCAGTACGGCCTCTACGCCAGGCAGCTTGCCGCCAAAGACGCGCCTCTGTGGGTGTTCGACGCCCACAACGCCGAATACCTGCTGCAGAAACGTATCTTCGAGACGGACTCTCGCCATCCTCGGCGCTGGGTAGGCGCGCTCTATTCGTGGATCCAATGGCAGAAACTGCGCCGCTACGAGGCCACGGTTTGCCGCCGGGCGCAGCGGGTGATCGCCTGCTCTGCCGCTGATGCAGCCGTGCTGGAGCGCCTCGTTCACGGCTTGAGAGCCATTGTCGTCCCCAACGGCGTAGATACCCAGGACTACCGGCCAGGCATCGTACCCCCTGCCCCACTGGGGGACCGGGCACTGGTATTCACCGGCAAAATGGACTTTCGCCCCAACGTGGACGCTGTCCTGTGGTTTGTCTCCAAGGTACTGCCCACCATCCAGCAAGCGTCTCCAAAAGCCCACTTTTACATCGTGGGAAAAAGTCCACACCCGCGCCTTGCGCCGCTGAAGCAGATGCCAGGCGTAACGATAACCGGCTTTGTCGAGGATGTGCGCCCATACATCGCCACAGCCGCTGTCTACGTCGTGCCCCTGCTCACTGGAGGCGGGACGCGCCTCAAAGTGCTGGAAGCGATGGCTATGGGCAGGGCAGTTGTCTCCACCACCCTGGGCTGCGAAGGCATCCACGCTACACCAGGGCATGACATCGTGCTGGCTGACCACCCAGACAACTTTGCACAGCAGGTGCTGGCCTTGCTGGACGACCAGGCACGGCGGGATGAGCTGGGACGAGCGGCGCGGGCCTTTGTGGACCGGCATTTCAACTGGCGAACGGTCACCGCCCCCCTGGAGCAGGCCTATGAACGTTAGCCGGCAGCGCCTGACGCTGCTGCGTGCTTTCGCTACGTTGAGCGCGCCCTTCCATCTCAGGCGGCAGACCGCCCTCCCTGCGGCTCCGCGAATCCTGCTGATCCGTCCCGATCACATCGGTGACCTGCTGTTCGCCACGCCCGCCTTGCGCGTGCTGCGCAAAGCCTTTCCCAACGCTCACCTGGCCTGTATGATCGGTCCGTGGGGCAAAGCTGTGCTGGAGAGCAATCCCCACCTGGATGAAATCATTGTCTGCGGATTCCCCGCTTTCAGCCGCAAGCCCAAGGCCTCCTTGCTTGCCCCGTACAGAACGCTGCAGCAATGGGCTGCGGAGCTCAGACCACGCCGCTTTGACATGGCCATCGTGCTGCGCTTTGACCATTGGTGGGGGGCACTGCTGACCTACCTGGCAGGCATCCCTCGCCGCCTCGGCTACGCCATCCCAGAGTGCCAGCCCTTCTTGACCCAGGCCCTTCCCTACGTGAGCGAGCGGCATGAGGTGCGACAGAATCTGACGCTGGTGCAGCAGGCCATACAAGAGGCTGGAGGCCAGGCGCCGGGGGACTCGTTGAGGCTCGAATTCACAGTGACAGAGCAAGACGCAAAGTCTGTGGCTCAGTACCTGGCGGAGCACGGTGTGGGAGTGGATGAGCATGTAGGCGTGATCCACCCAGGTGCGGGTGCACCGGTCAAACGATGGAGGCCTGAAGCCTTCGCCCAGGTCGCAGATGCGCTTTTCGAACGTTGGCATGCACACATCATTGTCACCGGCGGGCGCAACGAGATCGATTTGGCCTGGGCGGTCTACGCGCGGATGCGCTCTGATCCCATCATCGCTGCCGGTGATACTACCCTGAGCCAGCTTGCGGCCCTCTTCCAGCGCTCGCGCCTGGTTCTTGGGCCCGACTGCGGGCCACTGCACCTGGCAGTAGCCATGGGAACGCCGACCGTGCATCTCTATGGGCCGGTAGACGCCCAGGAATTCGGTCCGTGGGGCGAGCCCAAAAAGCACGTGGTGCTCACCTCCGACCGCGACTGCATCCCCTGCAACCGCCTCGACTACTCCCCACAAGAACTGCCCGACCACCCCTGCGTGCGTGAGATTACTACCGAAGCTGTGCTTGAGGCGGCGCACAGACTGCTGGCCAAGACGTAAGGCGTAAAACACAAGCGCCACCCGTCACCCGCGACCCGCTGCCCACCAACCGCTTTCACAAACCACCAGCATACGGTATAATTGCGATGTGGGAAAGCAGCGGGGCATTGGATGGATACAAGGTACTGCGTCAACAGTTCGTGTTCTGCATGTGCTCTGCATGTGCTCTGCATGCCCCGTGGGCACCCGTGGGCACCTGTGGGCGACAGCCGAAGGATCCCGCACCGACGGGATGGCTCGACCGGATGGCTAAACTTGGGCAGTCGTTTCCAGGTGATAATCGAGCCAAAGGGGTTGGGCGATCCCGTCAACGCGGGACCCTTCGGCAGTTGATGCACGAAGCAGTAGAAAGGACTCGAGGCTGTGTGCTGTCGCCGCCTGTTACGCTGCGTCTTGTTGCTCGCGATCGTAGTACTGTCTGCCTGTCAACCTGAGCCAACACCAACACCGATACCGCCTTTGCCAACACCCACGCCATCCCTGGCGGGAGCGGAAACCGTGGCGCGGGAATACCTGCGTGCCTGGCAGAACAGCGCCCACGAGCGCATGTATTCCCTGCTCTCCTCCTCTGCTCGGACATCCATCACCGCCGAAAAGTTCGTGGCGCGCTACCAGGCCATTGCCGGTGAGGCCACCATGACCGGCCTGACTGCCAGCGTCGCCAACGTGCAGCGTCTTCTGACCACCACGGCGCAGGTTACCTTCACCCTGACCGTGGATACGCTCATGGTAGGCCAATTCCAGGTGGAGAACGTCTTGGACCTCTCCTACGATGGGCAGCACTGGGCTGTGGACTGGACGCCCAAAGCGATCTTTCCCCTGTTGGTCTGGGACAACCTGGTGCACATGTTCACCCACGTGCCACTGCGGGGCAGCATCTACGACCGCAAGGGCGCACCGCTGGCCACGGAAGGGAAGCTTTTCGAACTCGGCGTCGTAACCGGCCAGATCGAGGACGAAACCAGGCTCCTGTCCGTCCTGAGCCTGTTGCTGGGATTGCCACAGCAGGAGATCCCGGCCCAGTATGCCCATGCCGCCCGACCGGATTGGTTCATGCCTGTTGGTGAGATAACGCCCGCAGGTCTTCAGGCCAACGAGGCATTGTTGTCCTCGGTGCCTGGCATCACCTGGCGCGAGAAAGCAATCCGAACCTACCCTCAGGGCAATCTGGCTGGTCATGTGGTGGGATACATAGGTGAGATCAATGCGGAAACGCTGGCCCGCCTCAAGACGCAAGGATACCGTTCCGGGGATCACGTGGGCGTCTCGGGGTTGGAGGGTTGGGGCGAAGAGTACCTGTCCGGCAGGCGGGGTGGTACTCTGGCCATCATCAGCCCCGACGGGCGCATTGTCTGGACGCTAGCTGAGCGGCCGGAGCAACCAAGCCGCGACATCCACACAACACTTGATGTGCAACTGCAGCGTGCCGCAAGAGACATCCTGGGCCCACACGTCGGTTCCATCGTCGTGCTGGACGTGCACAACGGCGACGTCTTGGCTATGGTCAGTCATCCCGGATACGACCCCGGCGTGTTCGTCACCGGCACCACCGAACAGCGGCAGGCGCTGTTGAACGATCCGCAGCGCCCCTTCCTCAATCGGGCCATCGCTGGCCTCTATCCGCCTGGCTCAACCTTCAAGATCGTCACCATGTCCGCCGGCATGGAGGTATTGGGCCTGACCGAGCACCACACGTACTATTGTGCCGGAAGGTGGGATGGCGTGGCGGATGGCGCCACGCGTTATTGCTGGCTGCGCAGCGGCCACGGCACATTGAACTACCTGAATGGCCTGGTTCACTCCTGCGACACCGTCTTCTGGGAGGTGGGCAAGGCGCTCAACGAGCGCGATCCCCATGCCCTGGCACTGTACGCACGGGGCTTTGGCCTGGGCGCACCGACGGGATTGAATGCCCTGGACGAGGCCGGCGGCCTCATACCGGATCCGGACTGGAAGGCAGCGCATTACTCCGGCGCGGAACAGGAGTGGCTGCCGCGCGACGCAGTGAACATGGCCATCGGGCAGGGTGACGTTCTGGCAACACCGCTGCAGATGGCCAACCTGGTGGCAGCAGTGGCCAATGGCGGCACACTGTATCGCCCGCGCCTGGTGGAACGTATCACCTCTGTTATGGAGGGCACTGTGCAAGAGTCTGCACCTCAGGTGCTGGGGCAACTGCCTGTCTCGCCCGCGAACCTGCAGGTGGTGCGCCGGGCCATGGAGGGCGTGGTCACGTACGGCACGGCGTCACGCGCTTTCTACGGGGCAACCATCCCCATGGCCGGCAAGTCGGGCACGTCGGAAGCTCCACCCCATGAACCCCACGCCTGGTTTGTGGGCTATGCTCCGGCGTACGATCCACAGATTGCCGTGGCCGTTGTGTTGGAACACGGTGGCGAAGGCGGGCGCAACGCCGCACCTCTGTTCCGGCAGGTGGTGGAAGCGTACATGACCCTCCCAAGGGAGTGATGAGCATCGCAAGGAACCCCTGTCCCAAGCTGCGCGCTGTGGATGCCCGTCCGATCATGCATGGCGGCCGGCCATCCATCCTGTTGCGCGATCCGCTGCACCTGACCGACAAGACGATCATCATTCCCCAACACCTGGGGCCTGCGCTGGCGCTGTTCGACGGCACGCGCGAACCCAGCCAAGTCAGCGCGGCACTGGCCATCCGCTTCGGAGTGCGTGCGGCACCCAGCACGCTGGGACGGCTCCTCTCCGCCCTCGATGATGCTTTTCTCTTGGACAACGAGCACTTTGCCCAGGCGCGGGAACAAGCCCTATCCGAATACCGCAAGGCCCTCTTCCGCCCGCTGGCCGGTGCTGGACAATCCTACCCTGCGGACGCCGACGAGCTGCGCAAGATGCTGCAGAGCTACCTGGATGCTGCGGACGACGTGGACCCTGATCTGGCCGACGGCCGCGGCCTGGTCAGCCCACACATTGACTATGCCCGTGGCGGTTCGGTCTATGCTCGCGTCTGGAAACGCGCCGCCGAGATGGCCAGAGCCGCTGAAGTGGTGGTGCTGCTGGGCACTGACCACTACTCGGAGGGCAACCTGCTGACACTGACGCAGCAGAACTATGCCACACCGTTCGGCGTGCTGCCGACAGCCCGGGACATCGTGGAGACTGTCGCGCAGGCCGTGGGGCCAGAGACAGCCTTTGCCGGCGAGCTGCACCACCGGGGGGAGCATTCGATCGAGCTGGCGGCCATCTGGCTGCACTACGTCCGTGAGAAGCAGCCCTGCAGGCTGGTGCCGGTCCTGTGCGGCTCCTTCGAGCGCTTTGTGCAAGGCCAGGCGGAGCCAGACCAGGATGCGGTGCTCAACGCCTTCCTCAATGCCTGCAAGCAGGCGCTGGCCGGGCGCCGTGTGCTGGTCGTGGCTTCGGCGGACCTCTCGCACGTCGGCCCGGCCTTCGGCGGGCAGCCACTGGGCCTGGTGGAGCGCGCCCGGCTGCAGGCGGCGGACGATGAGCTGATCGAGCGCATCTGTGCCGGCGATGCCCAGGGATTCTTCGCCGCCATCCGGCGAGATGGCGACCGGCGCAACGTGTGCGGTTTGCCACCCATCTACCTGGCGCTGCGCCTGCTCCACCCGCTGCAGGGCCATCAGGTGGCCTATGCTCGCTGTCCCGCCGACGAGGCCGGCACTTCGTATGTCTCGATCTGCGGCACTGTGTTCAGGTAGCCGACGATTGGAAATCCCCGGCTGAGCCTGAAAAGTGCCATCAGGCACTGGATCCCAGCCCCTGGTGGGGCTTCTCAGTTCTAGTCGGCGATGCGGCATCCACAGCGTCGATGTTTGACCTTCACGCTCCTCTGCACTATAATCTGTGATGTAACTACACGCGCCTGTAGCTCAGCGGACAGAGCGGCAGACTTCGAATCTGATGGTCGGGGGTTCGAATCCCTCCAGGCGCGCTATTTGTCCATGAAACGGGAGTATGGCTACATGCTCCCGTTTTGTTGTCCGTCCCGACCATCATGTGTTGCCACATCTGGGCTGTTCACCTGATACGACTTCTGGCCAAGATGTGCTGTAACAGGGTATGGCAATTGATTACAGGCAATCAGTTGCCATCCAGGAACATCTGCGCCGATAGAGGCGCACTGTGTCTGACAGGCCCACCCTGGACCCCGGACGGCTCCACTTACACGAAAGACCCACGAATAGCAAAGCTCTTCCCTGTATTCATTCGTGCAATTCGTTTCTTGCTTCCCTGTCTTGGCCGCCAGGACAAGGCGTGTCCGTGTACTCCCCCAGCTTGCTGTTTGGTCGCAGAACGTGGTAAAATAGGGCAACATGCCCAAAGTTACTTACCACGAATACAGGCCAGGCCGCTGGGTGAAACTGGTGGATGGCAAAGCAGTCGGTCCGGCTACAGCCGAAGAAGTGGCCCAATGGCAGCGGGACAGGGCGGAGCAGTCCAAGATCTGGCAGGATGTGGTGAAAGAGGCCACCGATGCTGCATCCCAGCCGGAGCAGCGTGATACGCAGGCGGACGAGGTCACCATCTGGCAAGACGTCGTGAGCCAGGTTTCGGTGCCTGAATCCAAGCGTGCTCGCCCGCCCCGAGCCGCGACACCCGCCCGCAAGCCTGCGGAACCCAAACCGCCCCCGCCTGCGACGATCGACGAAGCGATGCGGTCAGCCAGGCGCGGCAAGCCGGTTGTAGTTGAGCGCGGCAAGGTTGTCACGCCGGACAGCGGTGAGAAACCAGCCGCCCCGCCAAAGCCCGAGCCTGCACCCGCAAAGTCTGTGCCTGCAGTGGAAGCGGCACAACCCGAACCCATACCTGCAGCCAAGATAGCACCGACTGCGAAAGCTGAGCAGCCTGTACGCCGGCGCAAAGAAGTTGCACCTGTGGAGACACCCACCAGGCCAGAGCCGGTGCCTGCGGCCGAGCCTGTGCCTGCCAAAGGACCGGCGAAGCCTAAACGTAAGCCTACAAGGGCCACGCCTGCAAAAGAGGCAGCCCAACCCCAGCCTGTGCCGGCAGCCGAGACCAGATCTGCTGCAGAACCTGAGAAGCCAGCACGCAAGCGTGTGAAGACGCCACCGGCCAGGAAAGCAGCCAAGCCTGAGGCTGTGCCG
Source organism: Chloroflexota bacterium (assembly GCA_030607875.1). GTDB lineage: Bacteria > Chloroflexota > Anaerolineae > UBA2200 > UBA2200 > JAUWJD01. The sequence goes on along the minus strand of JAUWJD010000030.1, from coordinate 12,989 downwards.
GCAGCCAAGGTCAAACCCGCTGAGGTGCCTGCCAAGGCCACACGCCAGCGCACAAAAGTTGCGCCCACGAAAAAAGCAGCTAAACCTGCACCCAAGCCCTCCGTCGAGGTCCCGCCCGCTGAGAAACGGAAATCCAAGCCCACGCCTACTGTGATGGCTGCACCTGCGGCTGAGGCAACCGAGGAGCAACCCCAGCCAACAACCAGGGCGCGGCGTGCGCCAAGGACGCGATCCACCGCTGCACGGCGAAGAAAGAGAGTACCTCCTCCCACCCCTAAAGGCTCTGGGCCTTCATACCTCTGGATAATGGCGGGAGCGGCAGAAGACCTGCCAACCGCCGTGCGCGGCGGACTGGCGAGATACGAAGAGCGTTTGAACGAACCGGCGGGCGCCGTGCTGTGTCACGCCGATGACCTTCCAACCCTGGAGCGAGCCGGACTGCCGGTAGACGTGCGCCAGGGAAAAGGAGTGCCACCCGGCAGCTTTTGGATTGGGCCAAAGTAGTACTGTGTGATGGAAACCAACGACGCCTTACAGCCACAATTGCCGGAACGCGAACTGGAAATCCTAAGGCTGGTAGCCACAGGTGCCACGAACCAGCAGATTGCCCTGGAGTTGTTCATCAGCGTGAACACGGTCAAGGTTCACCTGCGCAACACCTTCCAGAAGCTGGGCGTAGAGTCGCGCACCGAGGCCACAATGTACGCTGTGCGCCAAGGCTGGGTGGTGCTCGAAGGCATGCCTGTGCCTGGGGAGGCCGAGGAAGGTGAGCCGCCGTGGCCTCAAGAGCGCATTTCGACGTGGCAAAGGGCCTTTTTCATCGTGGCGGGGCTGGTTATCGCTGCCCTCATCTTCTTGCCGCCTGCACGCACCGCTTCCAACAGCGCAAACAGCCCCTTCACCGATCAAACCAGCGAGGTTCTGGGCACTTCCTCAGACGTGGCCTCGTCGCGTTGGGAGAGCAAGGCCCAGATGCCTACCGCGCGGGCCCGTCTGGCTGTTGTCGCCTATCAGGGCTTGGTTTACGCCATCGGTGGGGACACCGCCGAAGGCGTCAGCGGTGCGGTAGAGATATATGACCCAACCTCAGATACCTGGACACGGCGGGCCAGCAAGCCACGGCCGGCGCGCAACATTGCCGCCGCCGTGCTGGATGGCCTGATCTATGTGCCTGGCGGGCACGATGCGCTGGACCAGGCCAGCGCTGCGGTCGAGGTGTACGATTCAGAAGCCGATACCTGGAGCGAAGCCTCCCCCTTGCCTCAGCCGCTGTTTGCCTATGCCATTGCTGCTGTGCAGGGCAAACTTTACCTCTTCGGCGGCTCGGATGGCATGCGCTACCTGGATACGGTATTCATCTACGATCCAGCGACCGATACCTGGACCATGGGCACGCCGATGAGCCAGGCACGCGGCTTCTGCGCGGCGGCTGTGGTGGGCGAACGCGTGTACGTGCTCGGCGGCTATGATGAACAGAGCGAGTCTGCGCTGTGCCAAGTTTACGACCCGGCCAAGGAAGAGTCCGGTGAGCATCCTTGGGCCACCCTGGCACCGATGCGCGCGGGGCGCGGGGGACTGGCAGCGGTCGCTATCGAAAACTACGTCTATGCCATCGGCGGCGGCTGGACGGAGTATCTGTCCTACAACGAACGCTACGACGTCAACCAGGATACGTGGACGGACTTGAACTCACCCCTTCTTGGACAGTGGCGAACGCTCGGAGCGACGCCAATCCACGGCGGAGCAGAAACGGTCATCCACGTAGTGGGCGGTTGGAGTGACCGCTACCTGAGCACCAACTACGCCTACAAAGCGCTGTTCCGCATCTTCCTGCCCAGCCCAAAGTAGACCTCTCTGGTCTGTGGTCTGCGCATCCAGGATTGCCATCAACAAGGCTATTATTCACTGACAAAGAGTTGGTGCGCAACGATGACCCAGCGCGGGGGAGGCTCGCCTGCCTGGTCTATGAACACGGCGGTTATCCACTGGGCTGACAACTCCTCCATCCGAGCACCTCATGGCGGAAGCACCCGAACGGCCGAGAACAAAGCCCCCAGGTTGCCTGCTCTTAGAGCGTGTCTGAAATTAGCCAGAGCGCCCACTACGGGATACCACCCTGCATGAAAATGTCATTGCGAGGAGCGCTCGTTGCGACGAAGCAATCTCGTAGACGGGGGGGATTGCTTCGCTCCGCTCGCAATGACACGCGCGAAGGAGTTCTCAGACACCCTCTTACTGCTTCGTGCACCGAAGGTGGCTGAACCTCTTTGGCCGGACACTTGCGCCGGAGCGCAGCGCAGGTGCAAGTGCAGGGGTGCCGTCCCGACCACCTGATGCCGGGATGAACGATATAAAAGCGGGTATTATGTGTAGCGACCTTCGGCGCAGTACTCTGCGAGCGACTCACGCGACCTCACGAGATTCTCTCACGACCGGCGGGGGGCTTGATTTTGCCAGAACCCAAGAGCGGCAATATTCTTGCAGGTGTTATTGAGAAAACTATTGACAAGCTTTAGTTTCTGTAGTATAATAAAGGTCAATAGTAATAATTTCCAACCCCACCCTTGATTTCCTATGACGGCAGAGCAGTACTTGGGTTCCACGTTCGGGCCATTTGTAGTCTTACACTGGAGGTCAGTTTTGCCACTGGAGAATTCAAGTCTCGGTGCACCACACTCGAAGCAAGAGCAGAAAAGCACGTCGTCACCAACAATACTGCAGCAACTGCGCAACGTCTACGACGAGTACCCTCCCCAGTTCTGGATGCTCATCTTCGGCCTGTTTATTGACCGGCTGGGTGGAGCTCTCGTTTTCCCATTCCTGACCCTCTACATCACCAGAAAGTTCGGCGTGGGCATGACGGAGGTTGGCCTGCTCTTCGGTGTGTTCGCGGTCACCAACCTGATCGGCAGCACGCTGGGCGGGGCTCTGACTGACTATTTTGGACGCAAAGGCACGTTGATCTTTGGCTTGGTAATGAGCGCCCTGATTAGCCTGAGCATGGGACTGGTCAATTCATTCCAGCTACTGTTTGTCAGCATAGCCTTCGTTGGCTTGTTCGCCAATGTTGGCGGTCCTGCTGCACAGGCGATGGTCGCCGACCTGGTCCCGGAGGAGAAGCGAGCCCAGGGGTTCGGAATCCTGAGGGTGATGGCCAACCTGGCCGTCGCCATCGGCCCGGCAATCGGAGGCCTGTTGGCTGTGCGCTCCTACCTGATCTTGTTCATCGCCGATGCCGTGACCAGCCTCATCACAGCGCTCTTTGTATTCTTCATTCTCCAGGAGACCAGACCAGCCGCCACCTCCGGCGTTCAGAGCGAAACCATTGTCCAGACCCTTCGGGGCTACGGCCGTGTCCTCCGAGACACCAAGTTCACTGCGTTCATCCTGACTTGCATGCTGATCGTGGTCGTCGCCATGCAGATGAACACCAGCCTCAGCGTGTATTTGCGCGACGTGCACGGCCTGTCTGACCAGCGCTTTGGCTACATGCTGACTCTCAATGCATCGATGGTCGTGGTGTTTCAGTTCTACATCACACGGCGAATGCAGGGAGCCCGTCCGCTAGTAATGGCGGCGCTGGGCAGCGCGCTGTATACCTTGGGCTTTTCCCTGTTCGGTTTCGTTTCCGGCTATGCGTTGTTCCTGACGGCGATGGCCATCCTCACCAGCGGGGAGATGATCTTTGTACCCAACGCCCAGGCTCTGGTGGCGTGTTTGGCTCCTGAGGACATGCGCGGACGATACATGGCGGCCTACGGGCTCACTTGGACCCTTCCCATGATGTTCGGGCCGCTTGCGGCGGGGTTGATTTTGGACAACCTGAACCCACGGTGGCTGTGGTACGCCGTGGGCATGGTGGGCTCCACAGCAGTAGTGGGGTTCCTTCTGCTGGAGCGCTGGATTGGCAAGTCGCTGCCTACCACCCGCTCGCCTTGAATATGGCCGCCAGCAGCTCCTTGCGCTCCTCTGCCGTCATCGGGCGCGGCTGGCTATAGTCCTCCAGCATGAAGGTGAACAGTTGCGTGGAGATGTGGCGTCCCTGGTAGATCACATGCCGGTCCACTACCTCCTGGCGTGTGCCCAACGACCACATCTGATCGAAGAAAAGGTTGCCCAGGCCGTAATGGATAAAGCCATCCTGGTAGAACTCGATGGCCTGCGGGTGGTGAGCCTGGCTGCCGCTGACAATCAGCGCTCCCGCGTCCACTAACTCGCGAAAGTCGAGCTTCTGCTGTGGCGAGGGTTCGTACTGATAGAACTCCCAGTACTGCAGAGTAGCAACCGGTACGTCTACTTGCTCCTTGAGCCTGGCCAGCTCAGCAAGGATGTACTCGTACTCGTCGTCACAGGAAGCGGCACCCGGACGGTCCACGGTGGCCCAGGCATTTTCCGGGCCGACTGGATTGCAGCCGATAAAGGAGAACGTGGTGCCATTCTTCTTCACCACGATGGGCTGGCGCGCATCTTCCAGGTCTTGGCCACCGCCGTAATAGTTCCAACCTTCATCGCAGTACATGGCCAGCGTATCCAACAGGGGCTGCGAACCATAGTCCCTGACGTGGTTGCCGGTCAGTTCCACCACGTCGGTGCCCACGGCGCGCAGCAGCTCGATGTAGCGCGGATTGCTGCAGAAGGACAGCGACTTGTCGTTTGGGTCAGGCGGCGGGCATTCGTCAGTAAACGAGATCTCGTTGCTGATGTGCAGCAAATCGGCCTCTCTGAGCACTGAGCCGATCTTTTGCGCCGGATAGAGAACGCCCTTCTGCTCCATGCGCTGGGCGATGCCCCGCACCAGGGCCGTCACGCCGGTCATCACCAACATGGTCATCTGCTCTGGGTCACGGTTGGTCATCCCCCCGCTGGCACCACCCATCGCCGCAGCCAGGGCATCTGCCCCATCCCCCTCCACACCGATGGGTATGGCCAGCGGGTAGTGCTGCACGTCAAGCTGCTTGTCGAGCACATTCGCGCCGTCCACAGTCAGCACCTTCCAGCGCGGCTGCAGTTCATCAAAGGGGACGATCGCCCAGGCATGGGGACGTGCGGCCCAGGCTTCGTCGAGCAGTTCAGCCGGGTCAGCGACAGCGATCGGCACTTTCTCACTCGACTCACCGAAAAGCCCATGCAGCACACCCAGCGTTTCGGGTGCCACGAACAAGGTGGGAGTTGCTGCATCACCCGAGATTTCGGCCATAGCACCTGGCTCGCCTGTCCAGAAGCGGCGCACATCGGCCCACAGCACGTCATCGGCCAGCGTCGGGAAGGGAGCGACAAGCGCATAGACCCAACGAGCCAGTGTGACCGGCAGACTCAGGCCAACGCGCAGGTCGGACTGGGCGGCGGAAGAGGCTGGCACCGTGTCCAGGTTGGATAAGGCAGCAATAACCTGATCCCGCACCGCAATCGGCACGGCGGGGCCCAGCCAAACGCGCAGCGGTGCCGGTGTTGGAGTAGGCGGTACCGGCGTGGCCGTGGGAGGCACCGGGCTAGGCGTCAGCGTTGGGGGAGGCGTAGGGGAAGGCGTCGGAACAGCGGGTGCGCAGCCGCTGATGATGATCGCAAAAAGCAGCAAAGCGGCAATGGCCCTATTCATCCCAGCGCCTTCCCTTGAGGGTCTCGTTATGCGGTGTGCTTCTCGATCAAAGCCACGACGTCAGGGTAGTCAATGCCCAGGCGCTTCACCGTCTCCAGAGTGGGGATGCCTTCCGGCGTCCAGCCACGGCGTTTGTATACCGCGTCGATCAGCGACTCGTAGCGCTGCTCCCGGTGCGCACGCAAGGCAGCCATCTTCTCTGCTGTGCTCTTGCCCCCAGGATTGAAGCCGATTTCTTCCAGTTGTGAGTCGTAGCGGTCGGCGCGCGATTCGTATTCCTCTTGGGTCACCGGCCCCATCGAACGGTAGGGCACCGCGTCGTGCTCACGGGTGCCAAAGCCCATTTTCAGATTAAAGAGCCGCTGGAAATTGTACACCGCTTCCGACATCAGGATGAGATCTTCCGGTTTCGTGACATCCTGGCGACCGGTAACGGCGGTGAACAGCCGGATATAGTTCTCCACGTGCTCTGGAACTCGGGCCGCCACCCGTGGCTCGTAGGCCGTCCTGTTGTCGGCAGGCTCGACGTCGTTCCAAGGCAGCTTGCACAGTCCGTTCAAACTGAACCAAGTGCGGAACATGGGGAAGTAATGCAGAGCCTCGGCTTTGTCCTCAAAGGTCGGGATCTGGTTTCTGACAGCATCCATAAAGATCAGCCACGCTTCGTCGTGCTGGGGGCCTTTGTTGGCCAGGCCATAGCCGCCCTGCTGGGCGATCGATTCCTTGGTCACGTACTCGGAGTATTCCAGGCCCTTGCATTCCATGCCAATGTCCTGCAGGAACTGTGGATCGGCGCCGTATTTCTGCATTAAGTGCTGTTTCATGCGGCGGATGCCCTGCCCCACGACCGTGCCAAAGACCTCGCCCCTGGCCATCTGGTGCAGCAGTTCCAGCATCGCCTCGGCATTGCCAAACCTTAGCTCCAGGCCGCCGGTCCGCTCCTGATTCAGGATGCCCTCTTCGTAGCACTCCATGGCAAAGGCCAGGGCCGTGCCGAAGGAGATGGTGTCAATGCCGTACGTATCGCAGTAAAAGTTGGCCTCCAACACAGCGTGCGCATCAAAGATGCCGCAGTTCGAGCCGATGCCAGCGATGGTTTCATACTCTGGGCCGTCTACGTTCACCCACTGGCCCTTGTAGGGACCGGTGCGGGGTTGGAAGCGCTCCACGCAACTGGCACAAGCCAGGGTGCAGCCGTACCAACACCCATTGGGGATGTTTAGGCTGAAGTAAGGCTTGAACTGGTCCTTGTACAGTCTCTCCGCTTCGGGATGTGAACCGTAGCGGAAATTGTGCACCGGCAGCAGGTCGAACTCATTCATGATACTAGTGAGCATCGTGGTGCCGCCACCACGCATGTCATTCATGATCGGGTCCCGGTCGTGGATCTCGCGCTGCATCTTGCTGCCCACGCGGGTCAGTTCTTCCCAGTCGGCCGGGGCATTCGAGTCTGCCTTGACACCCACGTACTTGACCACCAGGGCCTTGACCTTCTTTTGGCGCAACACCGAGCCAATGCCGCCACGCCCTGCTTGCTTCAGGCGCGGGAACTTGCGGCGCACATCGTAGAAGCTGACATTCAGACAACCGATCAGCGTGTGTTCAGATCCTGGGCCTGCCGAGACCGAAGAAATGCCTGCTTTCTCCTCCGGCGCGTCGGCGAAAAGCTCCAGAACCTGCTGGGGCAGCAGATAGCTGTCGTCTGCTTCATGCGGGGCGGCGATGATCTGCACCAGGCCCTTGTTGCCATCGACAAAGACGCTCACCTCTTGCTCTGCAATGCCCTGAACCTCGCTCGCATCCCAGCCAGCGAACTTGAGCAATGGGCCAAAGTGCCCGCCCACGTTGCTGTCAACAACGGTATGGGTGAGCGGAGAGAGGCTCACGGCGATGGATTTGCCCGCGCCAGGATAAGCCGTCGTGCCGCCAATGGGCCCAGAGGAGAGGATCACTTCGTTCTCCGGGTCGTCCCAATGTGTATCATCGTGGACGGCGTTCCACAACAGCCACAGCCCGAACCCGCGCCCACCAATGAAGGTGTGCTTCATCTTCTTATCAACGGGTTTGCTGACAATGGTGTTGTCGGAGACGTTCACGTAGAGTGTCTGGTTGGCATAGCCCCGTTCGACCTTGGCAGGAGTGTACTCAAACTCTGCCAGAACCTTGTGTGCCGCGCGAATCGCTTCTATCGATGCCATTATGCCACCACCTTCATCCGCTTTTCTGTTTCGGTCCATTCCGCATCTGCCAGGTCTTGGACAGACAACGCCCCCGTGGGGCATTTTTTGGCGCATTGGCCGCAGGCCACGCACTTGACCGGCACGGTGTAGTCAGCGTGCACGCGCATAGCCAGGATGGGGCAAAAGCCCACACAGGACAGGCAGCCCACGCACAGTTTCTTGTCTATGCGCACGATGCCGCGCTTGTCACGTTTGATGGCCATCGTCGGGCAGATGTCTATGCACTCACCGCATTGGTTGCAGACGTTGGCAACAAAGCGGCCGGGTTGATCCTCCAGTTCGGAGATGTGGATAGCTGCCTTGGCTGCATTCACTTCCTTGAACCACGTCTGGGAACAAGTTTCTTCGCAGATACGGCAACCATCACACAGATCGGGGGTAAAGACAAGCACTTTCATTGTTCGAAGTCTCCTCCTGTGATGAGCTGTTCAAGACCAGGATCGGGTGGCTTCCGTGAAGCATCCTTTTCCAGCGAAAGATACCGCATATCATAGCCTTAGAAGCATCTAGGGGCAAATAGCGGGCGCAGCACGGCAGAGAGCCGAAAACCGGATCGAGAACTGAGCTGCAAAATTCGCGGGTTCTCCTTCTTTACGCGGTAGCTAGAATTTCGGCGCCTACTTTTTGTAGGTATTTTGCGCCAAAGGCCGGCAGGGCAACGTTTTGAGCTACGTCCGAATCCAGCTACAATGGTGAGTCAAGTAGGATGATAGCGGGATGGCTCGTACACCGCCCCCGCCCGTTGGAGCCTCAGGCTAGATCGCAGGGAGCTGTCTCTGCCAGCCTTTGGCCGGAAGCTTCTCCGCGCTGTTGGGGAGCTAGATCTTCAGTTATGGGTTTCAAGCAGAACCGCTGCCTTGCCAGCCACACCGATATGTACACCACTGTCCATACCGGACCTGCTGACGAAGAAGCAACCTGGGGTAGTGATGAACAACCCTAAGAGAGCAGGAATCTTTCTCATCTTTGTAGGCTTGGCGTTGTTCCTGATCGCTGCAGGCGCACTGTTTCAGGCGCATCGCATGGATCAAGCACGCCGCGCACAGATAACTTCTCCCGCCACAACGGATATGCCGACCTCGCCGCCCAGCACCACAGCAGCGCCGGAGATGGCGATGCGCCTTGGTCCCACGGCGGCAGCGGCGGCAACGGGTTTGCCACCTCCCACGCCCATCAATACCGCGGGTTCGGCTCCCAACCGGCTTTCTGCTCCGCTGCGGATCGTCATCCCGGCAGTTGGTTTAGATGCTTCTGTGGTGGAAGTGGGTTGGCAGGTGGTCCGCGTTGGTAAGGAAATGCGCGGGGTGTGGGATACGGTGGCTGGAGCGGCTGGTCACCACCGAGGCAGTGCGGATCCAGGACACCCTGGCAACTGTGTCCTCTCTGCCCACAGCTCAGATGCTGGAGGAGCAGTGTTCCGTCGTCTCGACGAACTGGCCAGTGGGGACATTGTAGAGCTCCATACGGTGGATGGCCGGTGTCACGAGTACATTGTTGACACTGTGCTCGTGTTGGATGAATTGGGCGCGACTTTGGCTGAGAAGCGCGCACACGCCAGATGGCTGGATCCGACTGACGAGCCTGTGCTTACCCTGATTACCTGCTGGCCAGCCTGGAGCTACACTCACCGCATTGTGGTGAGGGCGGACCTAAATGCGCCTTGAAATCCGTTTCCCGCAACTGATGAGACTCGGCAGGCAGATGCTTCGCCTATCGCTGGTTATCTTGTGCATAGCGCTTCTCTCTTGCTCAGGTTGCAGCACCATACGGCGTGATGAGCAGCCCTTCTCTACGCCCTTCGGTGTCGGTGTGGCTCTGGACGACATTCTTGTGACAGCAGCACAGCTCGACGCAATCGGCCCTGTCTGGTACATGGATTGGCGCTGGGACACGCCCACCCTCGAAGGACATGAGCGGCTTCACGTGATCCGTTGCTGGGAAGTGCGGCCGGATCGCGGCGCTGCCTCGGCTGCCATGCAGGCCAGCGGCTCTGCCTGGTGGTCGCTGGGGAATGAACCGAACGACCCCAACCAGGACAATGTGTCAGCAGAAGAGTATGCGGAACTGTACTACATGTTTGAAGGTTGGGCACAAAGTGCTCGACGATGTCGCATCTTGCCAGCGGGGATTGCCAACGCTGACTGGAAGTGGGCAGAGGCATTTCGCGAGGCTTTCCGCGAAAGATACGGCCGCTATCCACGTGTTGATGGCTGGAACATCCACAACTACATTCTCGAGCCGGGTTTGGACCCCTATGATGTTGGGGAGTTCCAACACCGCATACTGGCCTTTCGCCACTGGATGGAGACCATCGGAGATGGATACAAACCGCTCTTCCTGACCGAGTTCGGTGTCCTTTACGGCGACGGGTGTTGCGGGCGGCCTGTAGATCCACCTGAGAAGATACAGACCTTCATGGAGAACGCCGTTCGCTGGCTGCTCGACTCGGGGGTCGTGACGTGCTGGGCCTGGTTTTCTGCGCACTACGAGCTCTACAACGGGGATCTACTGACCAGAGAGGGGCAACTGACCGACCTCGGTGTGACGTATAGCAAGCTGATCGAATAGCGGTAGACAAGGAGATTCAGTGCGCCACTCGGGGCACGTGGGATCCCAAAGCGGTCGGAGAAAGCGTCAAGAACGCAGTAGCCCAGAGACAACGACGGAGAACAACCCATGACAAGGCTTCGGTGGGTGTGGAGAGAACTGTTCCAGGTGAGCTGGCTGGCCAAGCTGTCGATCACTCTGTGTCTGGGGCTGGCATTTGCCATTGTCGCGTCCGTGGGCAATGCTGAGTGGGCGCCCCCGAAGAGTGGTCCCACCATCCCCACTTTGGTGCAAACGCCAACCAACACGTTGCCACCGGTGTCGACAAGAACACAGACCGCTTCGCAGACGCCGACAAACATACAACCACCGACGGCGACAGATACGCCGACGCCCACGCTGATCGACACAAAGACACCAACCCCAACCGCTACGCAGACGTTGATACCCACACTCACCAACACACGGACATCAACCTCAACAGCTACGCACACGCCTATACCAACGGACACAGGTACGCCGATCCTCACGCCAACCGACACACGGATAGCGACGGCGACGGGCACACCGATACTCACGCAGACAGCCACACGGACGCCAACACGTACGCTGACACCCACGCTGACGCTGATAGAGACACAGATACCACCTGTGACGAACACGCTGACGCCCACGAGGTCACCCACACGAACGTCGATTCCGACGGGCACGCTGACCCCAACAAACACGCCAACGTCCACGCCGGTTTACACATCCTGGATGACCTTCTTGCCATTTGTGGCACGCAGGGCAAGGGTCGAGGCCAACCCAGGGGTTTGGTCAGCCCGCCACTTTCATGGTATACTCAGATGATCGATTATGGCACACCGGTCAGCAATGTCCTCAAGGACGGTATGTGAGAGGAGTGAGCAGGACAAATGAACAGACTTCGATCCCTTCTCTGGCAGGCACTGGCCTGCCTGTTCCTGGTCATACTGTTGTTCTCAGCGGCGCGCGCTCAAGGTCCCCTGTACCCGCAGCCCACGGATCGCTTTGGGGTTGGCCTGCAGCCGGACTTTGGTGCGATCACGGGCTATGACGTTGCCTCCCTCCATGTCGGCTGGTATTCCGATTGGACCACCCACCTCAATCCGCCACGACCTGGTGGCATCGAATATGCTCACCTCATCTGGGTCAGCAACGGCACCTTCTCACCACCTCTGGCGCAACTGGGCCCGATAGTTGACGCCAATCCGGGGGCCCTGTGGATGATTGGCAATGAGCCGGAATGCATCTGGCAGGGCAACAATACTCCGGAGCAGTATGCGGAGGTGTACCACCAGTTGTATGCGTTCATCAAGGGGCGAGATGCGACGGCGCGGGTGGCCATCGGTGGTGTGGTTGAGCCCACCCCGCTGCGCCTCGAATGGCTGGATCGGGTGCTGGAGCACTATCAAGATACTTACAGCGAGCCTATGCCAGTGGATGTGTGGAACATACACATCCAGATCCTGCAAGAGCTGGAGGATGGGGGGTGGGGCTGCGAGATTCCGCGCGGCCTGGATGCGACCAGCGGACGCCTGTACACTACGGATGACAACGCCAACATCGAGATCTTCCAGCAACTGATTGTGGAATTCCGCACCTGGATGCGCGATCGGGGTGAGCGGGACAAGCCACTGATCATCAGTGAGTACGGGGTGCTCTTTCCGGTCGAATATGGATATACCCCAGAACGGGTGAATGCCTTTATGGATGCAACGTTTGACTACCTTCTGGCAGCCCGCGATGATGATCTAGGCTACCCTGCCGATGAGAACCGTTTGGTGCAGCGCTGGCTGTGGTACAGCCTGAACGACCAGCCCTATGATTGGGAAACGGGCAAGGGGTTCAACGGGTCGTTGTTTGATCACGACTATCCGGTCTATCCTGGCGTGATCACAGCACATGGCATCAATTTCAGGGAATACACTGACGCGCTGATTACGACATCTACCTCCACCCCGACGCACACGCCCACGCATACACCTACGACTGGGCCAACACCCACCCAGACCAGCGTTCCCGTCGAGACGACGGTCACCTTCCAACAAGGGCTGGATGGCTACAGCGGCTGTGAGGACACCTACATCCACGTGTACGCCCCCGATGCCAACTACTGCGGTCAAAACTCGCTGAAGCTGGGTTACAAGCAGCAGTATCCGGCCCTCGTGCGCTTCGACCTGTTTTCCATCCCCACCGGTGCCACCGTCCTTGAGGCCACCTTGCAGCTCTATGCCACAGGTTGGGGTGCGGCCAACATGACCATCGACGCCTACCGCGTGCTGCGTCAGTTTGACGATTGTAAGGCCACCTGGAACCGAGCACGAATCGGCGACCCTTGGGGCCAGCCCGGCTGCAACGATACGACCACCGACCGCAGTGCCACCCCGCAGACTAGCGTATCCACCAGCGGTATCAACAAGTGGTACAGCTTCGATCTCACTCAGCTTGTCCAGGTCTGGGTCAACGATAGCCTGAGCAACAAAGGACTCTTGCTGCGTGGACAATCGGCGTGGTCGACGAGCATATTCTACTTCGCCAGCGCGCAGAACGGCACCTCCAGCCGGCGGCCCAGCCTGCAGGTG
>JAUWJD010000014.1 GCA_030607875.1 Chloroflexota bacterium | reverse complement strand
CTTCAGGACTCGTCTTCCGCAGCTCTTTGTAGTCGATCCTCGCTGTCCGTGCACTGATATGGTGTCCAGTCCTCATACTGTTTCAGCTCCAAACCCTCAACATTCACTCCTGCCACTTCTAGTGCTTTCCTGATGTACTCACTATACGCATATCTCAAAAACTGTATAGTATGTCCTGGACACCGCACAACACCCGTTTGACGCTCACGCATCTGTGGCTACAATGAGGCTACTATGGAAAGCACACCTAAAGCCCTGCGCCGCATTCCGCTCTTCGCGGACCTGTCGGAGGACGCGCTGGCCCGCATCGCCCGCGTGGCCCATGCGCGCGCCTTCGCGCCGGGCGAGATGATCATCCTTGAAGGCGAGGCCTGCCAGGCTGCCTACTTTGTTGCTGCGGGGCAGGTGCGCGTCTACCGTCTTTCTCCCTCCGGCCGCCAGCAGGTGCTGACGCAGCTCGCGCCCGGGCAAGGTTTCAACACGGTGCCCCCCTTCCAGCCGCACGGCGTCAACCATGCCACCGTCGAGGGCATCACCTCAGGGCTGCTCTACGCTATTCCCACTGATGACCTGCGCCGCCTGGTGGGCGAATGTCCTGAACTGGCGCTGGCCATCCTGCAGGACTTTGCCCAGAAGCTGGACCACCTGACCAATCTGGTGGAGGATCTCTCGCTGCGCACCGTGCGGGGGCGTCTGGCTCGCTTCTTGTTGGAGCACGCCGCTGAAGGCCAAGTCACCCAGCGCTGGACGCAGGACGAGATCGCCGCTCACCTGGGGACGGTGCGAGACATGGTGGGGCGCACCCTGCGCGCCTTTGCCGATGCCGGGCTGGTGCGCATGGACCGCCAGCGCATCGTCCTCGTCGACCGCGAGGGGTTGGAGGCTGAAGCAGAAAGCTAGCACAGCAGGACTTACGTAGTGGCGACTTGGTCGTTCTTTCGTGGCGTCACTACGTTGGCTTGGTCTGCAATAGGCGCTCGTGCGTCTTGTCGGCCCAAGATAGGATCAGCGCTAAATTGCGCACTCGCGTGCGCATCATAAACGACAATGTGACTTTTGTCGTAGACAGGCGACCGCCTTTGTGCTACACTGGCACAGAAAGGCGGTCATTTTGTCTATGGAAGAATGGGCCTTACCTGAAATCAATCTGGTGCTATGTAATCGATGCGGCATGTGCGTGGAGGGGTGTCCCACGAACGCGGTGGAGATGAAGGCTGAGGGGCCGTCCATCGTCCGCCCCGATGATTGCACTTACTGCGCATTGTGTGAGACTATCTGCTCTGAGGGAGCAATCACCTGCACCTACGAGATTGTGTGGGAAGAGCACAATGGGTGAGCGAATACCGATGGGGCAGAGACATAACAACGAGAGGATCAACAACTGATGAGCGACACAACGAAGGTTCTGACATTGCAGGACAGAGTTGAAAGCGCCCTGGCGGCCATCAGGCCGAGCCTGCAGGCGCATGGAGGAGACGTCGAATTGATTGACGTAAGCGATGGAGGCGTTGTCTCCGTGAGGCTGGCTGGTGCCTGCCACGGGTGCCCTGGTGCGCTGATGACATTGCGCATGGGCATCGAGCGCCTGCTGAAGCAGCAGGTTCCCGAAGTGACGCGCGTGGAAGCTGCGTGAGGGACATCTATGAGACCGCCTGCGGCCCGCCTAGACTGAGCCTCAGAGCGTTACAGAGTACTGCGTTAGTCGCTAAACTTGAGCACCTGTTTCCACGTCGTTCACCCCGCTTGACGGGGCAACAAACCGACCCAAGAGGTTCAGCCACCTTCGGTGCACGAAGCAGTAGGACGAAGGCGACGCCTGTCCGGGTCGCCAAGAACGTCTACTGGGCTGGATCGGCCCACATTCGAAGGCAGGGCGCAGGCGATAGCGTTCGGCCACGCGTTCGGCGAGCGGGTCTTTCAGGCTCTGAGTTCAGTTCGGTGAGCATCGAAAGTACAAGGAGGTTGCCATGATACCGACCGATACACTGAAACACGAGCACCAGGTCATACTCCTGGTGTTGGACGCAGCTCAAAGTGAAATACAGTCGATCCGTGACACCGGCTTGCCGCACGCAGAAGCCGTCGAACGGATGCTCGACTTTTTCAGGAACTTTGCTGATCGGTGCCATCACGCCAAGGAGGAGAGACTGCTCTTTGCCAGGATGCAGGAGCGAGGCATCCCGGTTGACAGCGGCCCAATTGCCGTGATGCTGCACGAGCATGACCAGGGACGCAGTCGAGTGAGGGCCACTGGCGAGGCACTTGCACTGGCTGCCAAGGGAGATGCATCAGCCATCGAGATGGTGGTAGAGAACCTGTCGGCCTACATCGAGTTGCTGCGTGCCCACATTGACAAGGAAGACAACATCCTATATCCACTGGCCGACAGTATCTTCACGCCAGAGGATCAGCAGGCCCTGAAGGCGGCCTTTGAGAAGGTCGAAGCCGAGGAGATAGGAGAAGGTGTTCACGAGAAGTATCACCAGCTCGCTCACGAGTTGGCGGGTGGAGGCAAAGAGTGATAAAACGTCAGATCGTCAAGATTGATGAGGAACTGTGCAACGGATGCGGCCTATGTGTGACTCCATGTGCTGAGGGGGCCATCGAAATGGTCGATGGCAAGGCGCGTGTCAATGACGAAGCGCTTTGCGACGGGGCTGGCTTTTGCCTCCCCGTGTGCCCGACCGGGGCGCTGACCGTCGAAACGCGAGAGGCCGTGGCCTTTGACGAGGAAAAGGCCGAAGCACGCATGCAAGAACGCGGTCAGGTCTATATCGCACAACGGTGCTTCCACTGCGACAGCGGCGAAGACCAGGCACCTTTGCTACCCGTTCGACATAAAGGCAAGAGCCTGTGGGTCTGCACGCGCTGCTTGCCGGCGCTTATCCACGGGTAGGCGCGATTGGTGGGTAGGGGCAATTGGTGGGTAGGGGCAATTCATGAATTGCCCCTACGGGTTAAACGCCCCAACGCGTCGATTGCCCATAGGGGTTAAACGCCCCCAACACGGCAATTGCCCCTACGGTGTTGCAGGTCACGGATGATAGGAGCGCGATGTACGACCAATTCAGCACAGACTATGACCGTTTCGTCAACTGGCCCTCCCGGCTGGCGGCAGAGCTGCCGTTCATCGAGCAGGTTCTGCAAAGGGTGGAAGCGCGCAGCGTGTTGGACGCTGCCTGCGGCACGGGCAAACACGCCATTGCGCTGGCCAAGCGGGGCTATGAGGCCGTGGGGACTGACCTGAGCGCCGGCATGATCGATCATGCTCGGGCCAACGCCGCAGCCGAAGGTGAGGATGTGCGCTTTGAGGTGGCAGGATTTGGAGAGTTGCGCTCACGCGTGGGTAATGGCTTCGATGCCCTGCTCTGCCTGGGCAACTCGCTGCCCCACGCGCTGACGCCTGCCGAGTTGTCAGCGGCGCTCGACGATTTCCGCGCGTGCCTGAGGCCAGGGGGCCTGCTGTTGATCCAGAATCGCAACTTTGACGCGGTGCTGGCCCGGCGCGAGCGGTGGATGGGACCTCAAGCGCATCGCCAGGGGAACGAGGAGCGGCTCTTTCTGCGCTATTATGACTATGAGACTGACGGCACGCTGACCTTCAACCTGGTGACGCTGCGGCGTCAAGGCGCCGGCGAGTGGAGCCAGCACGTGGCATCCACGCGGCTGTGGCCGCTGCGACAGGACGAGCTGACGGCTGCGGTGGCAACGGCAGGCTTCAGTACCATCACCTGCTACGGCGGTTTGAGCGGCGCGCCATTCGAGCCTGACCGCAGCCCCAACCTGGTCGTTACAGCGCGCCGCGAAGATTGAGCAAGGGAAAGCACTGATCAAAGGAGGATCTATGAGCGAGCACATCAACAATCAAACTGAACGCAAGAACAGACTGAAGGACGTGATCCGCCAGTTGCACGACGGCAAGTCGGTGGAAGAGGTGAAGGAAGAGTTCGCTGCGCTGCTGCAAGACGTGGGCCCCAGCGACATCGCGCAGATCGAGCAATCGTTGATCGCCGAGGGCATGCCGGAAACCGAAATCAAGCGGCTGTGTGACGTCCACGTGGCCGTTTTCCGAGATTCGTTGGATGCGCAGGCCAAGCCAGAGACGCTGCCCGGCCATCCTGCACACACTTTCCGCGCTGAGAACGCCGCTACTGCCAAGGTGTTGGATGCGCTGGAGGAAGCGATCGGCGCATCGCGGTGGGAGCAAGCGCGTGAGGACCTTCAGCGGCTGCGCCAGTACGAAAAGCACTATGTGCGCAAGGAGAACATTCTCTTCCCCTATCTGGAGAAACACGGCTTCACCGGGCCGACGTCAGTGATGTGGGCCATCCACGATGACATAAGGGCGGGGTGGAAGAAACTCGAGCAACTGCTGGCTGGCCATCCCGATGCCGCCAGTGTCGCGGAAGTCTTTGAGCCACTGAGCACCGCTATCCGAGAGATGTTTTACAAGGAAGAGAAGATCCTCTTCCCCGCTGCCCTGCGCATGCTGAGCCAGGAGGAGTGGGCAGCGGTGCGCGATCAGGAGGCGGGCGTGGGCTACGCCTATGTCGAGCGGGGCGATGAGTGGCCGCCCAAAGGTGCTGCTGGACTGGCAACGCTCGAGGGCCAGGCAGAGGCCGCTACCGAGGGACGGCTGGCCCTAAAGACCGGGGCCCTGACACTGTCAGAGATCAACTGGCTGTTGAACCACCTGCCGGTTGACATCACCTACGTGGACCAAGATGACACCGTGCGGTTCTTCTCGGAGGGCACGGAGCGCATCTTTCCCCGCTCGCCGGCCATTATCGGGCGCAAGGTGCAGCAATGTCACCCACCGGCCAGCGTCCACCGGGTGCAGCGCATTCTGGACGACTTTCGCGCTGGCCGCCGGGACGAGGCCGAGTTCTGGCTTCACATGGGAGACAGGTTCATCCACGTCCGCTACTTTGCCATCCGCGACGAGCAGGGCCAGTACCAGGGCACGCTGGAAGTGACCCAGGACATTACCCACATGCGCGCGCTGGAGGGAGAGCGGCGGCTGCTGGACGAAGGGGAGTGAGAAAGATGCGTATTCTGGCTGTTATCTCAGGGCAGTATGGACAGCGGCACGTCGACAACCTGCGCGCCAACGGCCCGTCGGACTGGGAGATTGAGGTGTGGCAGGCTCCGGCCTTTCTGCCGCCGGTGATCGATGACCCAGAGGACTTTGTACCTGGGTCGCTGCCTCCTGCCGATGTCATCTTTGCCTTTGGCGAACACCAGGGCATAGCTGAGTTGATCCCGGAAATTGCCAGGATGACCGGGGCCAAGGCGGTCATCGCCCCAGTGGATCGGGAAGAGTGGCTGCCACGGGGGCTAGCCCGGCAGTTGCGGGGCTGGCTGGCGGATATGGGTGTCACCTGTGTCACCCCCAAGCCGCTCTGTTCGCTGACCGAGACCCATTACAACGTCCGCCACCACCGCGTGGAGTATGACGAGCCGCTGATCGCTGAGGTCGCACAACACTTTGGCCAGCCGGTGCTGCGCATCACGGTGGATCCGGAGGCACGCACGATCACCGAGGTGGACGTGCGGCGGGATGCGTTTTGCGGCTGCGCCCGGCATGTGGGGCAGGGCCTGGTGGGGGTTCACGCAAACGACGCCGAGGAGAAGGCGGGTCTGCTCCACCATCACTACCCCTGCCTGGCAGGGATGCAGAAGGATGCGGACTTTAACGACACGCTGATGCACGTATCGGGGAACATCCTGAAGCTAGAAGTCGGCGGACAGGTGAAGCCGTACGTAGAGGTCTCGTACATCGTGCCGGGGGAACGGAGCGATGGCTAGCAACGAGCAGGAAGCCCCGCCTGACCGATGGCGGGAGCGAAAGGCAGGGAGCAGGCAGGAATGCCCAACCTGAGTAACGGGTCTCAGGCGGCGGCTGGGGTGGAGCGGGAAGCGACGAGCAGGTTGCCGGATGAAGACACCACGATGGGAAAAGCAGGGGCCGCGAGGGGTTCGGGAGTGAATGACCGATGAGGCTGAGACACAGGTTCATCTTCTTCTCCGTGCTGGTGATTGTGGGGCCAATCATCGGACTGGGTCTGGTAACCACACACCTGATCAGCCAGGCCAAACTGCGCAGCGCGCCGGAGATGCTGGAACATGAGTTGGAGATGGCCTGGGTCGAATACTGGAACCACGGGCAGCAGATGCGTCTCGGGATGCTGCAGGCCGCCCATGAACCCCCCATCCAGAACCTGGTTCGACTCCGCGACCGCGCCGCCCTACGCGATCTGATGCGTGCCTGGAGAGTCCAGCACCCCCATGCAGATTTGTGGCTCGTGACCGCCCCGGATGGTGAGGTGGTCGCCCGGCTCGACTCGGACCGCATTGGCGATCTTGGGCCTCTCAAGGACCTAATCGGCGCTGCGATCGAGCGCCGAGAGCCCATCCTCTCCACCGAGATCCTCTCAACCGAGACTCTTGAGGAGGAGAACCTGAGCGCTCCCACTGCAGGGGGCGCGTTGGCGGTGGTGGCGGTCACGCCGGTCTTTTGCGACGACTGGATCTGTGGCTTGATTGTCGCTGGCGACATCGTTGAGGGTCAGTCCCATCTGCCCGGCACGCTCTGGGAGGAATCGCGCGCGCCGATTGCCTTCATCAGCCAGCGCACAGAGATCGTCGCCACGTCCATGCAGCGACCTGAAGGTAGTTCAGCGCTGAGCGACTTATTACCCGCGAGCGTCATCGAGCAGGTGGCAGCCGGTACTCCTTACCGTGGTACAGTGACCATCGGGGGCGAGCCGTTCCTGATGGCCACAGACCCGATCCGCGATGGACGAGGCAACGTGGTGGGGACGCTCAGTGTTGGTTTGCCTACGCGGCTCTTCTCAATGCTGCGCAGGGGGGCCGTTCAGGCGGCAATCGTGAGCCTCCTCCTGGCTATGGTTCTGGCGGTGGGGGTGGCGACCGTCCTGGATCGTCGAATGGCTCGTCCGCTTGAGGAACTGACGACCAAGGCGCAGGCCATCGCCGCGGGCGACCTGAGTGTGCGCGTGTCGACAAGCGGCGCCGACGAGATCGGGCAACTGAGCCAGGCCTTTGACCTCATGGCCCGGCAGCTGGAGGAGTCGTATGGCAAAGCTGCCGAGGAGCACAGCAAAGCTGTGACGGCCATTGAGGCTTCCCGCGATGCCATCTGGGTCAGTGATGCCAACCGGCGCGTTGTGATGGTGAACTCAGCGCTGGAACGACTGACCGGGCGGCGCCGGGACGATTTGCTGGGTCAGACCTGCCGCTACTTGCTTGGGGTGCAGACCCTTGATGGAGCGTCCGTATGCGACACCGCTTGTCCTTTCCTGCACTCTGACGGCGGTGGGACAATTGAGGGATGCATCATGAGCGTGTCTGGCAAAGAGATCTGGGTTGAGATTAGCTACGGGCGCGTCACGGATGCCAGCGATCGCCTGACTGGGGTGATGCACATCGTGCGCGACTTGACGCAGCGCAAAGAAGTCGAGCGACTGAAAGACGAATTCGTCTCAATGGTCTCGCACGAACTGCGCACGCCACTTCACCACATCAAAGGTTTCGCCCGCACCCTTCTCCAGACCGACGTGGAGTGGGACGCGCCGACCCAGCGCGATTTCCTGGAGAGCATCAGCCGGGAGAGCGACCGGTTGGCCGACCTGGTGGAGAAGATACTCCACCTGTCGCGCCTAGAGTCTGCCGCGCTGCCGATGGAAAAAGATTGGCACCAGGTCAGCGACCTTGCGAACGGGGCATTGCGTTGGCGGCGAAGCCTGATCGAGGAGCGGCAGGTGCATCTTGACCTCTCGTCCGATCTGCCGGCGATCTTTGTGGACGGCCGCGAGATCGAGGTCGTGCTGATCAATCTGCTCGAGAATGCCGTGAAGTATTCCAGCCCTGGCGCACCCATCACGCTGGGGGTTGAGCGCCAGGGAGACCAGGTGATCTTTTCCGTGGCCGACCAGGGCATGGGCATCCCTGCGGAGCACCTGCAGCGTATCTTTGAACGGTTCTACCGCGTGGTGGGTGAGGGGCCTCGCATCGTGGGCACTGGGCTGGGGCTGGCCATCTGCGAGCGCATCGTCAAAGCTCACGGGGGCCGCATCTGGGTCGAGAGCACGCCGGGGGGCGGTTCGCAGTTCTTCTTCAGCCTGCCAGTGGAAGGAGTGGACTAGCATGGGTAATCGTGGAGCGAAAAAGGGACCAAGAGTCCTGGTAGTGGATGATGAACCGGAAACGATAAAATACGTTGGCGCCAACTTGCGCGCCCGTGGCTACGACGTGCTCAGTGCCAGTGACGGCCGGTCAGCGCTCAAGGCGGCCAGCGAGAACGTTGTAGACCTGATCATCCTGGACATCATGATACCTGGCCCAGATGGGTTTGAAGTATGCCAGGCTATCCGCCGGCTGTCAGATGTGCCCATCATCATGCTCAGCGCACGAGGGCAGGAGAAAGACATCGTGCGTGCCCTCGATCTGGGCGCAGATGACTATCTGACCAAACCCTTTGGCGTGGAGGAGATGCTGGCGCGGGTGCGCTCCGTGCTGCGGCGGCGCTCCCAGACCGGGGTGATGCTGCGTGCTCCGCTGGTGGTGGGTGAGCTCAGCATTGACTTTGCCGCGCGGCGTGTGACGGCGCAGGGCGGCGAAGTGCGGCTGACCCCCACAGAGTACGGCCTGTTGGCGCATCTGGCGATCAACGCAGGGCGGGTGCTAACCCACCGCGCACTTTTGCAGGCCGTTTGGGGTCCGGAGTATGGTGACGAGACAGAGTACCTCTGGGCCTACGTGCGCCGCCTGCGGCGCAAGATCGAGCCGGATCCCAGCAACCCCATCTACATCCTCACTGAGCCTGGAGTCGGATACTACTTGCAGAGGACTGCCTGAAGCGCCACAGAGCACTGCGTCAGTGACCAGACCCCAATGGCCCATCTACTGCTTCGTGCACCGAAGGTTGCTAAACGCATTTCACCGAATCATCGTATAACAGTGCTGTTCGAGTTTAGCGACCTTCGGCGCAGTACTCTGTGGCAGCATGATTCAGTGAGAAACGTCTAGCAATCGGTGCACGAAATCACAGTTGCCCCTCCATAGGGCAGAGTGCCCGTCCATTCCCCGGCCCTCCCGCAGATTGCCCAATCTGTGGGAGGGTTGCTTTTTCAGGCCTTTTTCAGAGCCCGGAGAGCCCTGTTCAGGCTCAATTCAGGCGCGAATGATACACTGAAACACTAGAGAGTGGAGCACGCCCGTCGGGCAGAAGTTCTGCGATTTCACTCAGAAGCTGCGCAGTAGGTGTCCGCAGGCTGTCGCCACAAGCAGGAGGAAGACCAATGGAAATCGGTGACGTCATAATTCAACTAATGATAATGGAACGCATGAAGAATGCGCCGCGAGCGGCAAGACAGCGCCGGTTCTCCCGGGCTGCGAGATTTGCCAGGAAGGTGCGGGAGTCGTGGGTGGCTGGCAGTAGCGTTCATCCAGACGGCCGAGACGGCCTGCTGGAGCGGTGCGAGACGGCCAAAGCGTAATCCGAGGGAGAAAGGAGTGGAACATGTTTGGGTTGACCGTTACGTTTCGTGAAGCATGGGCCTTGGTCCATGGCATGGTGTTTGGGTTTGGGTTTCTGCTGTCTTTTGCCGGCGCACTGGCGCTCTTGTACACCTTGCGGGGTGATCTGCTGACCACGGATGGCGCGCGTTCACACGTGCGATGGCTGCTGCTGGCGACCGTAGCGCTGGCGGTATTGTCGTCGCTGGCAGTCATTAGCGGTACCTACATCACCTATCCTTGGTACCGTGCGGCGCCGCCCGAGGGCGCTACGGACCTGGCCGCATATCCGAGGTCGTTTCTCAAGGCCGATCCCAATTTGAAGGCATGGCATTCCTTCGGCATGGAGTGGAAGGAGCACGTGGCCTGGTTCGCTCCGTGGATATCGACGGTGGTAGCTGCCATCGTGTGGCGCTATGGGGTGTACATCGGACGCGACCGCCGGCTGCGGCGGGCGCTGATTGTCCTGCTTTTTGTGGCCTTTTTCGCTGCGGCAACCGCCGGCATGCTGGGCGCGTTGGTCACCAAAACGGCGCCCCTGATGTGATAGACGAATCAGAAAGGAGTAGGAGCACAATGGTGGAAAAAACGGAAGAACGAATGCCAAATGGCCCGGCTGCGGCCGCGATCCTCGCGGCTGGACTGGGCTCGGCCGTCTATGGCTTGTTGACAGTAGGCGCAGTCGTCAGCGCAGGGCTGAAGACAGCTCTCACCTGGTGGAAGCCGACCGGAGCATTGTCGGGCAAGACTGGACTCGGTACAATCATCTGGCTGGTTAGCTGGATCGTTGTGCATTCCTTGTGGAAGGACAAGGATGTGCCCTTCACCCGTATGTTCGTCGTGTCATTGATTCTGGTAGGGGTGGGGTTGCTGTTCACTTTTCCGCCGGTGTTTGAGGCATTCGAGGCGCACTAGCGAATCGTGGCGGCCCGAGACAGACTGTCGGTGGGCCTTCCCAATGGCGCTGTGCCCACGCGGTAGACCGCTCGCTTCTCAGAAGGCGCGATTGGCACTAAGCCACGGTTTTCAGGAGTTTGTCAGGCCACTTGCCACGCTGTTCAGGCTCAGTTCAGGTGTGTATGCTACACTGGAACCCTGGAGGGTAGGGCACGTCCATCGGCCAGCCAAATGGCGTAGCTGTCAAGAGGGGGCAAACAGTAGCCAGAACGCGACCCACAGGAAAACGGTCGGCTGGTGGCTTCACGTAGTGAGCGGGGGAACTGTTTGAGCTATCACTATCGAATCCCCACGCAGGCTATCCAATCCTGCATTAGGAAACAGGCATGAGTGGTATTGTGGTGTGGAGATGCAGACCTGCGACGAATAAGAGGAGAAAAGCAAAGGAGTGTGAAGAATGAATAACATCAACACAGAGGAGATGAAGCGGTTCATTTCGGCCGTTCAAAAAGACCCAGGTGCGGCCAAGAAAAGCAAGCGGGTTGTTGGCTACTGGATATTCGAGGAGGGCAAACCGCAGTTTACTTCCACGGTCGAATACCTCAAGGGAAGCGTGGTGTTGAACGCAGAGCTGCCGCCTTTCGCCGGCTGGGGCTCCAGTCCCGATCCAATACAGTATTGTCTTTACGGACTGGCCGCTTGTTTCGCGGGCACTATCATGTCAATAGCAGTGAGCGAGGGTGTGCAACTGACGAAACTCGAAGTGAGCGCAGAGAACTGGATGGATCTCAGGAAGCTGCTGGGCCTCGGGCACGACAACATCGTTGAGAAGGTCAAGTTCAAAGTACACGCAGAGGGCGCGTCACCCGACACGCTGGAAGAGCTGGTAGCATTGGCCAAAGAACGCTGCCCAGGGATAGAGTGTCTCACACAGAAAGTCCCATTAGAAGTTGAGTTGAAAAGATAAGGGTCCCTCAAGCGCCAAGTCACCGGAGAGGATTGGAGCCGCTAGCAGGTTTGCATCTCGATACCTTGCCGGTCAGTCAGAATCGGTCGCTCCGTCTTCTCAGAATTAACAAGGTGAGTGAATGAACAGGGACAAGACACAGCAACTCTGCGATGGCGCTCGGGAGGCCTATTCTGCCGCGGCGCAAAGGCCGCAGGATGAGCATCCATTCCCAGTAGGTCGGCGTTTCGTGGAAAGCTTGGGCTATCCTCAGTATCTGCTTGCTGCCTTGCCATGTGCTTCTGCAGATGCGTATTCCGGGGTTTCCAATGTGGCCATCTTCGCAGACATTCCGGCGAGTGTCACAGTCGTTGACCTGGGGTGCGGGGCGGGCCTTGATTCCCTGATTGTCACACAACGGGTGGGGCCTGAAGGTGTGGTGACTGATGTGGATTTCAGTGACGACACCGCTTTGTGATATGGTGAGCGATAGGGGACAGTGGACGCTGCAGGGTGGCCCACCAAAAGAGATAGTAGATGAGGAAGTGACAAATGATTCTCGTACGTGATGTGTTTCAGGCAAAGTATGGCAAAGGCGATGAGTTGGTGGCGCTGTTCAAAGAGCTCAGGGACAAACTAGAGTTCGGTCTTGCCCAGCGCATACTGACCGATGTCAGCGGCACCTTTTTCACCGTCGTCACTGAGACCGAAGTGGAGAGCCTGGCTGAGTGGGAGCGGTTGAGCAGCGAAGCACTCAGCACGGCGGAGTTCGCTGACTGGTTCGCCCGCATGGTGCCGCTGGCTGAATCCGGCGGCCGTGAGTTCTACACAATTGAGGCGTGAACGGTAGCGACTCAATACTCGTGGGACTGACCTGTTGTGTGCACCCACGGGAACCTTACGTGATTCAAGAGCGCAACTCTCCTTGGAGGCGACGCCAGCGGCCAGTATGGAGCGCTAGTTCTGTGGGAATCAAAGGAAGACGGTGAGGCGGCCTTTGAAGCCTTGTTTCCCCGGATACAGGAAGCCTTGAAGGACAAACTCAAGGCGCCGCCGATCACCACCCTGTTTGAGGTGTTTGAACCGCCAGCGTAGGTCAATGCCCACTGCTTCGTGCACAGATTGCCAAACGTATCTCGCCGAATTACGGTCTGAGAAGGGTTCACGCACGTGGCACCGCGGGCCGTGCGGAGCAGGCTGGAGGAGGTCCACCGGCAGGAGCAGCAGTAGGCAATTGGGAATGTTGACACGTTGGAACGTCAACTGGCATCTGGCACTGGGCCTTGCTCACCACAAACCGAAAGGAGCGCATCTAACGTGCTGACCAGCATCCGCGCCAAACTGGGAGCGGTATTCATCAGCTTCTTGGTGCTTATCACCGCGTCGGTGGCTGCCACGGGCATCAGCGTGAGGACCCAGACCCATGACGCACGGGGCATCAACCTGGCGGGCCGGCAGCGCATGCTGACTCAGAAGATGACCAAGGCCGTTCTGGGCGTTGCAGAGGGCTCAGGTTCAGAGTACCCCGCAGAGCTGGTCGAGACCGCAGATCTGTTTGATCAGGCCCTCGCTGCACTGCTGGACGGAGGTTCCGCCCGCTATGGCGACGAAACCGCCACCCTGCCCCCGGCAACGGACGCGGACATCCGCGCCCAACTGCAGCAGGTGGCCGAGCTGTGGGAACGGTTCCGGCAAGAGGTGGAGGTGGTGCAGGAAGCTGAGCCTGGGAGCGCGATCTTTGTCGCGGCTGTGCGCGAGATCGAGGCCCTCTCCCCTGTGATTCTCCAGGAGATGGATGCAGCAGTGCGGTTGTTCGAGGCAGCGGCCGAGCATAAGCTGATTCACCTGCATGGCATCCAGGGGCTGTTCTTCGCCAGTGCGATAGGCCTGCTGATCGGCGGCTATGTGCTGACACAACGGACGATTGTCAGGCCTGTCACTGCCCTGGAGGCAGCCACCCGGCAGATAGCGGCTGGAGACCTGGAGACTCCGGTTGAGATCCAGGGCAGCGGCGAAGTGCGCGTGCTGGCGCAGCAGATGGAAGACATGCGTCACCGGCTCCTCACCTCCCGACGGGAACTGGAGCACTCGGCCACCGACCTGCGAGATAACCACCAGAAGCTCACACAGGCCTATCATGAACTGCAGGAAGCCCACGCTGGTCTGCTGGAAAAGGAGAGGCTGGAGCATGAATTGGACCTTGCCCGGAAGCTTCAGCAGAGCATCCTTCCACAGGAGTTTCCAGAGCTTCCGGGATTCCATTTTGCCGCCCGAAGCCGGGCTGCACGGCAGGTGGGGGGTGATTTCTACGACGTGATCCCGCTGGGCGATGGACGCGTCGGTTTGGTCATGGCAGACGTGTCAGACAAAGGCATGGCCGCCGCCCTGTACATGGCCCTCACGCGCAGCCTGGTCCATGCTGAGGCCAAGCGCAGTTCATCGCCACGCCAGGTGCTGCTGAGCGTCCACAGGCTGCTGCTGGAGATGAGCCAGGCGGACATGTTTGTGACCGTGTTCTACGGTGTGCTCGACCCAGCGCAAGGCACCCTGCGCTATGCCCGGGCTGGACATGACCGCCCATTGCTCTACAGTCCCAACAATGGCGGGTGCCGATTCCTGGCAGCCCGGGGTATGCTGCTCGGCTTGTGGGAAGAAGTGACGTTGGAGGAGGCCCAGGTGGATCTGCACCCGGGAGACTTGCTGGTGCTCTACAGTGACGGGATCACCGATGCGAGTTCACGGGATGGGGAGTTCTTTGGCGGGGAGCGTCTCTGCGAAACGGTCTCTGGTGCCGACGAACGGCGCTCTGCGACCGCAGGCGGGGTCCTGTTACCAGCCAGGCAGGGGGGGCGCCGAGGTGAAGGGGAGGGGGCGGGCTTGAGCGCACAGGAGATGTGCCAGCTCATTTTCGAAAGCGTAGATCGCTTCCAGGTGGGCGCTGTGCAACACGACGACATGGCCTTGATGGTGGTCAAGGCGGATGGCCGGGCTGGAGAAGAAGGGAGCAGGTTGCGGGTGGAGAGCAGGTGAAATCGCCTATCGGTCTGCCGGAGGCATGTGTTGACGGGGGGCGCGAGAAGGCGTCGGCAGCAACGCCTGCTGGACTGCTGCATCGACAGTTCCCGAACCCGCTTTGAGCGCGCTTTGTGTATTCAGCTCGATGCTTGAGCTCTAGGCGGAGGTTTGTCAACGGATGGGAAGCGGACAAACGGGTGATTTGCGCATCCCCGATCCGCTTATCCGCCGTAGGTCCCCCGTCGGAGCCGTCGCCTATGGCCTTGCCTTCGTCAAGATCTACGACCTTGTCTTCGCCAAGATCTTCGACGAGACCTTCGGCCGGCGCCCGTCACCCGCAGGTGCCCACGGGGCATGCAGAGTACATGCAGAGCACGAACTGCTGCCATTTCTTCGGCAGGGCCGAAGGTCCTGCCATTTCTTCGGCAGGGCTAGGCGGGCTTTTGGCGAAGCCATTCGTTGCCAGCAATCCCATCGCCAAACACAAAGACACGAAGACACCTGGATTCCTTTGTGTCTTCGCGTCTTTGTGTTGCGAACTCAGGCGCCTAGTGCGCTTTGATCTTCCACTTCTCCCAGTGCTGCTCGCCGACGAGCTGGTAAGTGCGCTCGACGTACGGGTTGTTGCAGTCCACGGTGGTGTAGTAGTAGAGGGGGATGGTCACTGCCTCATCGACACACAGCATCTTCTCCGCTTCGAAGTACAGCTCCTTGCGCTTCTGCGGATCGGACTCCATGGCGGCCTGCTCGACCGCGCGGCGGCTCCTGCGGGCGTTTCATCACCATGAGATCACGCTGACTCGGATTCGCGGGCGGGGTCAGGACTGTGCCCACGTGGAGTCCTTGCCGCCACTGCTGTCTACGATCCTCCGGCATCTTGGCCTATCCGCTAACGTCTACACCGACCTCGCGACGGCCTCTGCACAATGGTCTCTGGGAATCTGCGAAATCACAGAATCCACTCTCGGTCGGCATATCGGCTGCCTGCAATAGGCAGCTTCTCGACGGCGCTAGCGGAGGATCGGGTTATCCCAGACTGACTTGTCGACGGGGC
Organism: Chloroflexota bacterium; assembly: GCA_030607875.1. GTDB lineage: Bacteria > Chloroflexota > Anaerolineae > UBA2200 > UBA2200 > JAUWJD01. The sequence goes on along the minus strand of JAUWJD010000014.1, from coordinate 61,125 downwards.
CTGTCGGACCATCTGCAAGTCGGTATTGCCCAAAGACCGATCCCCACTTTTGATTGCCCCACCTGTAGATGGGGCCGCTACTTGGATTCGCATCGCCGACGCTCTGGTCGCGGTAGTTCTTGCTCATCCAAACCGGCCATGCACTCGAACCTAGGCCCACCTTCCTATCAAAGTCGTAGGCCTCGACCAACTTCCAAGTGTCCCACGCCGTACCGTAGCCTGTGTAGTCGTACAAGGTTCCCACCGGTGTCTTCTTGTACCAGTGCTGTCCCGGTGTACTCCACAAACCGTGTGATCCCCAGGCGGCGAACACTACCGCATGTGTCAAGGGCGAATCGCTACCGACAGTGTGGACTGCATGCAGACCGCTCTCATGATGGTCAGGCACCGAGAGTGGCGATTGTACAGGACCATCAGTGATAATGATCGGCAACCACACTTGCCACACGACCTTCTCTAGTGCCTGCCATTGATGAGTCACGCCGCTCTCGTGATAGGGCAGATGCATTTGGGATGGCTTCAGCGACCAAACGCCGTTCGCCCAGTGTTGCGTGAGCCGTACTGTTGCATGCTCCCAATCTCCCACGTGGTGTCCGTAGGTGGTGCCAAGAACGGACTTCCCACGGTTGTACGGATACCACATGAAGTACACAAGATCGACGACAGTCACGCCGACGCCCTCAACGTCGATTTCGACTTTGTCCCAGAATGCGTAGACAGGTGTCTCGTCGAGCGTACATGGATTGGGGGTCGACTTGCCATCGCATCCATGGAAGACTGGGAGATGGTGGTCCGATGGTGAGTCCAGTGCCTGCTTGGTGCGCAACCACCAGGCCCAAGAGAGCTCGGGCGGAAACAGGGAGATCCATTCAGACTGCCATACGCGATCCAGATGCTCGAACGACCACTCAACGGACGACGGATAGAAGTGCTCGCCGGGGGGCCAATCTGGCTCGTAGTCAGCCAGCCACACACGGGGAGCGTACGCTTGAAGGAGTCTCCGTTTGGCTGTGTCGTCCGGCTCGCCGGGCGAAGTCGGCATCGGCGGCCAGTGCCGCGCCTCGTTGTAGCATAGGTACATGTACTTGCCGCCACAGCCCTTGTGAATGTCGTACCCATCGGGCTGCATCGTCCAGAAGCCAGCGTTTGACGCGCACAGACCCGGACACGCCTGCTCAAGGTCCGTGTAGCTAATGCTGAGGTTGGAAATGAAGGTCTCAGTTTGATTCATCGGGGTGTATCGCACGCATAGTCCTGATCTCTTGCAGCCGGACTTGGTCCGCGTTGTCAACGAGCCCGTTGGTGCGGCTACGCCGCCCCCGCCTCCGGCGTTTACGTAGCCTGACGGGCACGACACATTCCAGTTGGGCCATTCGCTTACTGCGATACCCGTTAGCACCGGTATGCTTGCGGTTCGAGGCACAAGTTCGTACTTGACCCAGATGTAAGCGTAGGTCCCTCCGATATCAACATTGACGTCGGAAGCTTGCACCCACTTCTCAGGGGCGGAACAGACTCCTTGGCCGTTCGGCCGTTCCCACGTGACCCCAGTATATGCGGGTCCGGGTGGCCATGCCACATCGTCTCCCGAGTTCCACACCATGACGTCAGTGATGGCTAGATACGAGTCCTGCTCACCCACACCGTACGGTACATCTGTATGCCACAGTGGCCCGAGAAGGGCAGCGTGATTCGAGTTGCCGGATTCATCGAGCGCCCATTCCCCAGTGCCGAGTTGGAATCGCCAGAATGCAGCTAGGTCGCGGGTGACCGCGGTGCCAGCCGCGACCGCCCTGACCTCCTCAGGTTCAAGTGCAGTAGCCCACACACCGACCTCGTCGATTGAGCCCTCGAAATAGTGCTGCCTGTCGCGCATGTCCGCGCCGACGTACACGTGGGTGCTGACCAGCGTGCGCGACGGCGAGGACTGGGAGTTGTCGAGCACGCCGTCGATGTAGATCCGTCCGGTCCCGTCGAACTCGCGGACCGCGGCGACGTGATGCCAGTTCCCATCATTCACCATCCGATTCGACTCGAACTCGAAGCCTAACTGGCTCTCGCCGAAGGTCCACCACAGTACCTTCCCATCAGGCAGGAGCCGCAGCTGGTACTCGCCATTAAACACTGACGGACTGCGCTGCTGGATGATGACCTGGTCCCTGGCAGCAGTCGTCTTGACCCAGGCGGCCACCGAGAATGGGCCCTGGCCGGTGAGGGCCGCATCCGCCTCTGCGTAGTCGTCGTGGCCGTCGAAGTGAAGTGAGTAGCGATTCTCGGGCGCAGTCTGTTGCTCAGACTGCGCCTTGATTGGCGCTCTTCCCGGCAGTAACAGCGCGCAAACAAGGATCATGTAAAGCCCAATCCTGGCCTTCATCTCCCCTTCTCCTTTTCCTTTTCCCCCTACCCGCCCACCAAGCGAAAGTGCCAGGTCGAGGGCCGGTGGGGCGCTCCCCTGTAGTGAATAGACCCCAGGAAACACCCCAGACTTGACTCACACAGCCGATGGATACACTTCAGCTAGAGAGTGCAAGAAGGTACAGAGGGGCACGGAACGGTGACGCGAATACCGCGAGACGCGGTATTCGGATGGGTGGTGTAGGTTGCGGCTGCGATGTACGATAGATGCCCCTTCGCCTGTATCCATCATTGTGCCGAGAATCATAAGTATGATACTACACTGTGCTGAAATAGGCAACTTGCCGATTGGGGATCACCCAGAAGTGCGTAATTGGTACACGAATGCCACGAATGGGGACTGTCTTCGTGCAATCGCGTACTCGCGTACTCGCGTACCCCCGATTTGACTGTCCAAAGCATTGCTACTATACTGTAGTTGAAAAAACTTTTCATTAAGGGTGCTTGATGTCCAACTGGAAGAAGCGGCTTTCTGCTGAAGGCTTTCGCATCACGGCTTCTCGACGGGCGGTGATGGATGTGCTGCTGGCGACGTCCGTTCCGCTTTCGCCGAGGGAGATATTGGAGCAGGGGAGGCGGGTGCATCGCAAGCTGGGCCTGGTGACGGTGTACCGCACCCTGGCGCTGCTGGAGCACCTGCGGTGCGTGCGCCGCGTACACCGCGAGGACGGCTGCCGTGGCTACTTGCCGTGCTCACCCGGCCACTCCCATGCCCTGATCTGCCGCCAGTGCGGCCGTGCCGCCGAGTTTCAAGGATTTGCGGACCTGCAAGCCCTGATTGCGCGCGTCGAGGAAGCGACGGGCTATCAGGTGGATGACCACTTGCTGCAGCTCTCGGGTTTGTGCCTTGATTGCCAGTCCTAGGGTTTTTTTCCCCGCGGCCCCGCCTAGCCCCGCCGAAGAAATGGCAGCAGTTCGTGCTCTGCATGTGCTCTGCATGCCCCGTGGGCACCTGCGGGCGACCGCCGAAGGTCTCGTCGAAGATCTTGGCGAAGACAAGGCCCAAGGCGACGGCTCCGACGGGGGACCTTCGGGTGATGGCGGCAGTTTGTGCTCTGTAAGAGGGAAGCCAGTCTGTCGACCGGTATGAGGTATCAACAAGGGGGAGAGGGAGAGGAAGTGAGGGTGATCGGTCGATGGCGCAATGCCTGCCTGGTGGCCATGGTGGCAGCGTTGCTGCTGGCCGCAAGTGGCTGCCGGCCCATGGGTGGAGCAGTGCCTCAAGAAGCTGACCATGAACATCGTGTGGACGAGATGCCTGCGCTCGCGCCTGCAACCCTGGCTGCGGGCGAGAAGCTTCAAGTTGTGGCCACCACCAGCATCGTGGCGGACGTGGTGCGCAACGTGGGGGGCGACTTGATCGAGCTCAGGGTGCTCATCCCGTTGGGCAACGACCCACACGCCTTTGAGCCCACCCCGCAGGACGTGGCAGCGGTGGTCGATGCGCAGGTGGTCTTTGCCAACGGTGCTGGCCTGGAGATATTCCTGGAGCCGCTGTTGGAAAGCGCGGGGAAAGGCGTGCCCGTTGTCCCTGTGTCCTATGGCATCGAACTCTTGCAGTTCAAAGGTGCAGGAGAGTATGAGGGTCAAGGCGGACACGAACGCGGAGAGTCCGATCCACATACCTGGTTTGACCCCCACAACGTGGTGGTCTGGACGCATAACATCGAGCGCGCGCTGAGCACCCTCGATCCCCACAACGCTGCGGTGTACGCAGCCAACGCCGAGGCATACCAAGCAGAGTTGGCAGTATTGGACGCCTGGATCCGAGAGCAGCTTGCCCAGGTGTCCGAGCAGAAGCGCAAGCTGGTCACCGATCACACTGCGTTCAGCTACTTTGCCCGGCGGTATGGGTTGGAGCAAATCGGCGCCGTCTTTCCCGGCTATAGCACGTTGGCGCAGCCTTCGGCGCGGGATCTGGCCGATCTGGAGGACGCCATCCGCGAGTTCGAGGTGCAGGCTGTTTTCGTGGGCTTGACGGTTAATCCCGGCCTGGCCGAGCGTGTCGCTGAGGACACTGGTACGCGGTTGGTCTTCCTGTACACTGGCTCGCTGAGCGACCCGGGCGGTCCGGCAGACAGCTATCTGGCGTTCATGCGCTATGATGTGTCGGCGATTGTGCGGGCGTTGCGCTAGGGCGGATGATGGGTGGCGGGTCGTGGGTGGCGGGTGGCGGGGAGAGGGCGGGAGCAGGATGCAAGATGCAGGATGCAAGATGCAGGATGTAGGTAGCAGGGAGGTGTGGTAGACCTCAATGGCCAATACGAAGATACCTTTCATTCGCAGACCCGTTGCGCATCGGGAAGAAGCGCCTATCCTGGAGGCGTCGCACCTCAGCGTGCGCTACAACGGCCGTGCGGCGCTTGAGGACGTCTCCTTTCGCCTGGTCGGCGGCGAGCGCATCGCCGTGGTCGGGCCGAACGGTGCAGGGAAGAGCACCCTGTTCAAAGTCATTGCGGGCGTCCTCAATCCCAGCACTGGAGAGGTCAGCGTTGCGGGGCACTTTCCCGGCAGCCACATCTGCATTGCCTATCTGCCGCAGCGCAGCCAGGTGGATTGGACCTTCCCCGTCACCGTGGCCGATGTGGTGATGATGGGCCGGACGGGCAGGGTGGGTCTGTTGCGGCGGCCCGGTCGCGCAGATTGGGAATATGTACGTCAGTGCCTGGCGGTGGTCGGCATGAGCAACCTGGCGGACCAGCAGATCGCTGAGCTCTCCGGGGGACAGCAGCAGCGCATGTTCATTGCCCGTGCCCTGGCTCAGGAAGCGGAGCTGATGCTGATGGACGAGCCGCTGGCTGGGCTGGACATCCCGGCGCAGGAGGACATCTTCCGCATCCTGGACGAACTGCAGCCGCGCGGTGTGACGGTGATGGTGGCCACGCACGACCTGAACCTGGCTTCGGAGCAGTTCGACCGCGTGATGCTGCTCAACAACCGTCTACTGGGCATCGGCCATCCGGACGACGTCTTTACCCCGGAGCGATTGCTGCAGGCTTACGGCAGCCACCTGCGCCTGGTGCAGACTGATGACGGCGTGATGGTGCTCAGCGACACTTGTTGTGGAGGCGATGAGTGATGGCTGGCTTGCTAGAACTCGTCACGGGCCCTCTGAGCTACCCCTTCATGATCCGTGGCTTGATCGCCGTGGTAATGGTGGGGATCGTTTGTGCCACGGTAGGCACATACATGGTGCTGCGCGGCATGGCCTTTTTCGGGGACGCTCTGGCCCACGCCATCCTGCCTGGCGTGGCGCTGGGCTACCTGGTCAGCGGCGGTGCGCGTGTTGCGGTCTTTTGGTGGGCACTGGGTACCGCCGTTCTCACTGCCATCGGCATCGGCGCGATCAGCAAGGGAGCGCAGGTCAAGGAGGACACCGCCATCGGCATTATCTTTGCCGGCATGTTCGCCCTGGGCATCGCCCTGATCTCCACCATGCGCAGCTACGCCGTGGACCTGGCGCACTTTTTGTTCGGCGATGTGTTGGGCGTCTCGCAGGGCGACTTGTGGCTGACCGGCATCCTGGGCGGGGTGGTCGTGCTCACGGTGCTGGCCTTTTACAAAGAGTTCCTGGTGCTGTCCTTCGACCCCATTCTGGCGGCGACACTGCGCCTGCCATCCACCGTGCTGCACTACCTGCTGCTGGTGCTGATCGCCCTGGCCATCGTCGTCTCGCTGCAAACGGTGGGCGTAGCCTTGATGGTGGCCATGCTGGTCACTCCCGCAGCCACGGCCTATCTGCTCACCCAGCGCCTGCCGGTGATGATGGCTTTGGCGGCCTGCATTGGCGCTTTCTCTGGCGTCGTGGGGCTGTATCTCTCCTTCTACGTCAGCGTGGCTTCGGGCGCAGCCATTGTGCTGGTCTGCACGGCCCTGTTCCTGCTGGCGCTGCTCTTTGCGCCGCGTCGGGGGGTGGTGGGGAGGTGGCTGCAGCGGGTTACGGTGGGCAAGGATTAGAATGCCTGCCTGAACGTGAGAAGCAAGGTCAGGGGAGGACATCTGGCAGTGTCAGCCGTGGACTTGTCTCGGCCTGCGACAAACTGGGTAACCGCAAGGGCCTTGCTGCACTTGCTGCGCTCGTGGATGCGTGCTATAATGATAGAAGCAAGGGAATGTGCCGCTGTCATTGAGGCCAGAGGGGCATCGACAGACTGCGTTGGTGTGGCAGCAGGAGAGGCCCTCGGCAGAAAGGAGGTGTTCGGACTAACACAGGTTGGCTATCAATGTCCGTTGGGGCTGAAAGCTTGGCCTCACCATTTCACTCTTTCAAGGAGGAGAGAACATGCGTGCTAGAAGACTGTCGAGGATGTTGCCTCTGGCGTTGGTCGCGCTTGTGGTGTTGGCCTCATGCGCGCCGGCCGCTACGCCGACGCCACAGGTCATTATCAAGAAAGAGACCCAGATCGTCAAAGAGACGCAGGTCGTTAAGGAGACGGTAGTCATGGAGATCACTCCGGAGCCACCGCCGCCAGCACCGACCGAGATCACCCTGATCGATACCAACTCTGGTGCCAACTTCCAATGGTACTGGCAGAACCAGGTCATCCCAGCCATTCAGGACCAGTTGGGGATCAAGGTCAACTACGTCGTCTCCAAAGAAGCAGAGTTGCTCGAGCGTATGAAAGCCTGGGAAGCGGGCAAGGGTGACACTCACCTGCTGTTCACCAAGCCCGGAACCATCCCCAAGGCGTTGGGCGAAGGCATTGGACTGGAAACACTTTACCCAGATCAGATGGGCGCCATCCCCAACATCGACAAGTGCCCCAAGGCCTACCTGGAGACCGTCCTGGGCACAAACATTGAGGGCAAGGGCGCGCTGTACTGGAGAAGCCAGTACGCTCTGATCTACAACTCCGAGTACATCAGCGACCCGCCCACGTCGTGGAAAGAGTTCTATGACAGGCGCGAGGAGTTCAAGGGCCACATCGGCATCGTGCGCCCCGACGCCAAGTCTGGCTCGTCCTACCGTATCCCCTACAGCTTCCTGAATGCCTATGTGGACATGGTGGACGCTGACGGCAAGGCGATCCCGTTGGAGGAACTGCAGGCCAGCGCAGAGTGGCAGGATGCGTTTGCCAAGTTGACCGATTTCTATACCTACGGCAGGCTGCCATTGCCAGCCGAGCCACCCAACCTGTTCGAGGACTTTAACGCGGGTGATACGTGGATCAGCTTCTACGCCATGGACTACTCGCTGTGGTCCCGCCACCAGGGCACCATGCCACCCACCATCAAGTCCAGCTTCCTGGCCGAGGGCATGGCTGCGGGATCCGATGGCTATCTGCTCGTACCGGAGGGTATCCCGGAAGAGTACAAGCCAGTGGTGTACAAGGTGATCAACTTCCTGCTATCCGACGACCAGCAGATCCGGCTGATCACCACCATGTGGCAGTACACCGGCACCGACATCTGGGACAAGATCCCCGGCATAGTGTGGGATACCATCCCAGCGTGGGAGGACATGGAGCCTGCCCGGCTGCGCATCGGCAACAGCGAAGTCAAGACCTTTATCAGGGAGCACGGTGTAGACCTGCTCGTCCCCTAGTGCTCTGTCAATCTTGAATCTACTGCTTCGTGCGCGGATTGCTAAACATATCTCACCAAATCACAGTCTGAGAAGGACCATTTGAGTTTAGCAACCTTCGGCGCAGTACCGTGTAGGAGATGTAGCAGCGACTTTCACTGGAGACCAAGCGTTAGAAGCGACCAAGTCGCCACTACGGATGCAGTGATCTAACACTGACAGAGTACTATCCAACCACGCAGGGGATAACGACTGTCTTGCGTATCTCAGGGGAGGCCGGCTGTGGATGCCTGTGCTCCGTGGCCCGCCTCCCCGCCCTGTGGATTGAACAAGGCGGGTTTGATCCCATGAAACATGGCTCGAGGCTTCGATCCGGCCTGGTCACCCTGCTGCTGATGCTGCCTGGCCTGGCCGGTTTTTTTGGCCTGTTCTTCTATCCGATGATGGTTGCGCTGGTGCGCAGCCTGCGCCCGGAGGGGCAGCGGGTTGGCTGGACGCTGGAGCACTATGTCCGCTTCTTGAGCCAGCCGCGAGCGCAAGGGGTGATCGTGCTGACCTTTGTGCTCTCCATCTCCGCTACGGTCTGCTCCATCTTGCTCAGCGTGCCCTTGACCCTGGTGCTGCGCCAGAAACTACGCGGGCATCGTTTCTTCCGGCTGACGATGCTCGTCCCCAGGGTAGTTCCGGGGCTGATCGGTGCGCTGGGGCTGTTGTTGTTGTTCGGCTCCCGTGGCTGGGTGAATCTGACGCTGCTGCAGTTCGTTCCTTTCATCCATGAGCCGGTGCGCATGAACTATACCATCCCTGGCCTCATTCTATTCTATACCTGGTTGTACTTTCCCTTCACTGCCGTGACCACGCTATCCACGCTGGAGAGCCTCGATCCGGCTCTCGAGGAGGCCGCTGCCGTCAGCGGTGCCAACCGCTGGCAGGTGTTGCGCCACGTGGTGATCCCGCTGATCATGCCCGGCATCCTGGCCGGGTCGGTGCTGACCTTTATGGCCGCTTTCGGGGCCTTTAGCATCCCGCTGATCGCTGGCGGAAACTACCGGCCGCTCTCAGTGGAGATCTACAGGCAGATCAATTTCACGCCAGCGCGCTGGTCAGCGGCCAGCGCCAGGGCCATGATCATGGCCGGGCTGCAGGTGGGCTATCTCACCATATACATGCGCGTCCTCAGGAGGCCGTCCACATGACCCTGCTCCGCCGCTACCTCCAGGCCCTCTGGAGCGCCCGCAAGTCGCTCGTCTACGTCTTTCTGCTGTGCTTCGCCCTGCTGATCTACATGCCCTTCCTGATGATTGTGCTCAAGTCCTTTGGCAAGGGGTGGTTCGGGCGACTATGGCTGCCGCCCGAACTCACAATGCACTGGTACAAGTTCGCTACCGAGGTGACCAACATTCCTGAGATCACCAAGAACACCCTGGTCATCGCGACCCTGGCAGTGACGATGGCCACGCTGATCGCCATCCCTACGGGCTGGGCATTCGGCCGGCGCAGGATCCCGGGTAAGGAATTGTGGATGTCCATGATCCTGCTGCCGCGCATGATCCCGCCCATTGCCTACGGTCTCGGCGTAGCCCAGATCTTTTATCGCTTGCACCTGATCGACACCCACTTCGGGGTGGCGCTGGCCCATCTGGCGATCTGCGCCCCCTACGCCATTCTGGTGCTCTCAGCCACCTTTGAGGGCCTGGACGAGCGCGTGCTGGAAGCGTCTTCGGTGTGCGGAGCCAGCCCCTGGCGCACCTTCCTGCACGTCATTGTCCCGCTGATTCTGCCGGGAATCCTGTCCTCGATGCTCTTTACCTTCACCACGTCGTACAACGAGTTCACGTTGACGCTGATGACCTACGGGAAGGATACCGTCACCTTGCCGGTGCGGACCTACATCGCCTTGGGGGAGGGCTACTGGGAGGTGACCAGCGCCATGAGCATCATGCTGGTGATCCCCTCGCTGTTGGTGCTGTTTCTGATCCAGCGACAGGTGGCGCCAGAGAAGCTGCTGGGCGGGTTTAAGGGGGTTTGAGCTGGGGGCGACAGCTTGCGGGAGATTCCAAGGGATCGGGATTGTGCTTTGTTTGACGATGAGCGATACCATGTGCGGGGCCGCTACCACTGGAGCGTACAGGTACCAGCCTGCGACATTGCGCACGGCGGCCTGTCGCTGATGGAGTGCCTGGTGCCCATGATGCGCATCAGGAGGGGAACCCATGGCTGAAGAGAAAGAACTGGGCCCGTTGTATGCCGAGTCCTCGGATGCGGAGAAGAAACTGGCAGAGACCGGCGTGGTTGAATACGCGACGTCAATAAAGGCCGCGCAAGAGGAGGACGCGCAACTGGCGCGGTTGCTTGGGACGCTGACCGAAGAGCTTCAGCGGCTATTAGGCTCTGACTTGCAGCTCTTGATGCTCTACGGCTCGCACGCCAGAGGTGAGGCCCGGCCGGACTCGGACGTGGATCTGTTCGTCGTCTTGCGCCGGGCATCCGAAGCAACCTATGAGAAGGTGCGCCAGGCGGCTTACCAGGTGATGTGGGAGGCCGATTTTGCATACGTGTTCTCCCTCTATCTGACGGATGCGCGCCATTACCAGACGCTAGAGCAGCACGAATCCTCGTTCTTGCGCAATGTTCAGCGGGAAGGAAAGGTGCTATGGAAGGCAGCCTAGAAGAGAGCCAGAGCTGGCTGGCCAAAGCCCATTCCAGCTTGAGGGCAGCCGAAAAACTGCTGGAGGAGTCGCTCTTCGCCGAGTCCATCTCCTCTGCCTACTATGCCATGTTCTATGCCACCAAGGCCCTGCTGGTGAGGGATGGAATGGATGTGAGCAAGCACTCTGCGGCAATTGCTGCCTTTGGCAGGGAATATGCCAAGCGAGGCAGGATCGATCCGCGGCACCATCGCATGTTGCTCGATGCCTTCGAGAGCCGGCAAAAGGCGGACTATGATGTCTATTGGTTGGCCAGCCGGGAAGCGGCAACAAAGTGCCAGCGCAACGCAAGAGCCTTCCTGGTCGAAATCGAACGAGCAATGGCGGAAGGGGCCGACTAGACATGGCCTACATCGAACGCGACGTTCCCATCGAGGGGCTGAACAAGATCGCGCAGAAAGAGGGCAACGCCAAACAGCCCATCTACCAGATGCACAAGTGACAGGTGCAGTGCCTGGGGCGACAGCCTGGACACCTGTACCGAATGGCAGTACCTGCTCACCAGGCGCAAGCCGGTGAAGGTAGCCACGCCGAGGGAGCAGGTGGATTCCGTCGAGCGCGAAACAGGCCCATTCGCCGCGTTTCCGTGAGACGCACATGAGGTTTGTAAGTCATGCCCGACTATATGATTGAACTACGCAACATCACCAAACGCTACGGCGACATCGTGGCCAACGCCAACGTCGACCTCAGTATCCGGCGAGGGGAGCTGATGACCCTGCTGGGTCCATCGGGCTGTGGGAAGACGACGGCGCTGCGCTGCATCACCGGGCAGATCACTCCCGATGAAGGACAGGTGTTCATCGATGGCGTAGATGTGACGAACGTGCCCACTCATCGCCGCGAGCTGGGCATGGTCTTTCAGAACTTTGCCCTCTTCCCGCACATGACCGTCCACGACAACGTGGGCTTCCCGCTGATGATCCGCGGCTTGTCCCAGGACCAGCGAGGCGAGATGGTGATGGATACGCTGCGGCTGATCCACATGGAAACCTACGCCGAGCACTACCCGCGCCAGCTTTCGGGCGGGCAACAGCAGCGCGTAGGCCTGGCGCGTGCCCTGGTCTACCGCCCCAAAGTACTGCTCCTCGATGAGCCCTTATCCAACCTGGATGCCAAGCTGCGCGAGGAGATGCGCTTCGAGATCAGGGAGTTGATCAGCCGCCTGGGCATCACCGCGGTGTACGTGACCCACGACCAGGCGGAAGCGCTGGCCATCGCTGACCGCGTGGCGGTGATGAACGAGGGGCGCATCGAGCAGATTGGCACGCCTGATGAGATCTACGAGTGTCCGCAGTCCAAGTTCGTGGCCGATTTCATCGGGCTGTCGAACTTTCTCCAGGGCCAGGTCATTTCGCTTGAGGGTGGCCTGGCGGTCGTGGAAATGGGTGGCGTACGGCTGATGGTGCCAGCGGAGGCTGAAACGCAGGTGGGCCAAGGCTTGCTAGTTTTCATCAGACCCAATGACATTGATCTGCTTCCTGCCGACCACGAGGAAGCGGAGAACGTCTTTGGTGCGGTGGTGGACAAGCTGACCTATCTGGGGGACAAGATAGACTATCGCCTGACGGTGGGCGAGGGCTTGCCGCTCAGAGTGCAGACCGATGGCAAAGTGCGCCTTGAAGTGGGTGCGGAGGTGAAAGTGCGCCTGCCCGAGCCGCACTGCCGTGTGATCATAGAGTGACATCATGGTCAAGCGCGTGACGTTCTACGACATCGCCTTTGTGGGCCACTACACCAAAGACACCATCGTCTCTGCCTCTGGCACGCGGATCGTGGATGGCGGGGCTTGCAATTACGGCGCTAACGTCGCCGCCAGGATGGGCCTGCGGGCAGCGGTGGTCACCCGCCTGGCGGAGGAAGACTTTTACGTGGTGGAGGATCTGCGGCGGCTGGGTGTGGGCGTGTTTGCCACAGTGACGCCTGAATCCACTTGCCTGCGCCTGGTCTATCCCACTTCCGACGTGGATCAGCGCACCCTCCATGTCACCTCCACTGCTGGGCCGTTTACGCCGGCAGAAGTGCAAGAGGTGCAAGCGCGGGCCTTTCTCATCGGCGCGTCAATGCGCGATGAGGTCGGCCTGGATGTGATCAAAGGGCTGGTGGTGAAGGACGCTCTGCTCGCCGCTGACATTCAGAGCTTTCTGCGGGTGAACCACGACGGGGTGCTGGTGGCCGAAGCGTGGCCGCAGAAGGAGCAGGTACTGGCCCACCTCGACGTGCTCAAGACCGATGCCGTGGAAGCCGAGTTGCTGACCGGCGAGTCCGACATTTGGGTCGCGGCACAGATGATCGCTGACTTGGGCCCCGGCGAGGTGGTGCTGACCCATCGCGACGGCCTGCTGGTCTATGCCGATGGCCAATTTCACCAGGCGGGCTGGTTCCCGCGCAAGCTGGTCGGGCGCAGTGGTCGAGGCGATACCACCATCTCTGCCTACATGGCGCGGAGGCTGGCAGCGCCTCCGGCTGAGGCCACGGTCTGGGCAGCGGCGGTAGCTAGCCTCAAGATGGAGGCCGAGGGCCCGTTCCGCCGGGAGATTGGCGAGGTCGAGGAGCTGATTTGGAGGGAGTATAGCAGAGCCGATGAATGAATTCGTCGTTCATCCCGCCACGACGGGACCGGCTGAGGCTGAGAAGTGCCTCACTCCTTCGTCGCGAGACATGGCCCTGGGCCGACGAATGAATTCGCCGGCTGAAAGCGAGAAGTGCCCTCAGGCACTGGTAGCGCGCTGTTCAAGCCCCTGGGCCGATGAATGAATTCACCGGCTGAGGCTGAGAAGTGCCCTCAGGCACTGGGACTGCGCTGTTCAAGCCCCTGGGCCGACGAATGAATTCGCCGGCTGAAGGTGAGAAGTGCCCTCAGGCACTCACACGGAGCTGTGCCAGCCCCTGAAGGGGCTTCTCAGTTTGAGCCAGGGATTTCAATCCTCGGCTATTTGGCTACATCGACTACATCTACATCAGGCAGAGGACAAAGCAAATGGCTCACTGGCGGCTGTTCTACCATTTCATCTGGACAACCAAGAACCGCGCGCTGCTGTTGACCGCGGACATCGAACAGAACGTATATCGCTTTCTACACGCCGAAGCCAACAAGATGTATGTGCCTTTTTTCGTCATGGGTGGCACAGAGGATCATGTGCACGTACTGGCAGCGGTGCGGCCGGCGATCTCACCCGCCGAATTCGTGAAACAGCTCAAGGGAAGCAGTTCACGCTTTATTGGCCTCGAGTTCAAGCGCCCGTTTCAGTGGCAAGAGGGGTACGGCGTGTTCTCGGTGTCTGAGCAGGATGTGCCGCGCGTTGCTGCCTATGTGAGGGGCCAGAAAAAGCATCATGCTGAGGCCACTGTCATTGGCGAGTGGGAAGAGAGCAGCAATTGGAATCTGGGACCACAGGAGCGCAAGCGCCGGCAGGCGTGAGGGCCGACAAATGAATTCGTCGTTCATCCCGCCGCGAGGGGACCGGCTGAGAACCGGCTGAGCTGAGAGAGGCCAACGAATAAATTCGCTGGCTGAGACTGAAAAGTGCCTCACTCCTTCGTCGCGAGACATAGCCCGCAGGCACTGGGCCGATGAATGAATTCACCGGCGGAGGCTGAAAAGTGCCCTCAGGCACTGGGACTGCGCTGGTCCAGCCCTTGGGCCGACGAATGAATTCGCCGGCTGAGACTGAAAAGTGCCCTCAGGCACTGGTAGTACGCTGTTCAAGCCCCTGAGGGGGCTTGTCAATCTCAGGCAGGGATTTCAATCCTTGCCCTTCAATCCTTGGCTCTCTCTTAGCTCTTAGCCCAGATCGGGAGACATCGTGTCTAAACAAAGCGACAGCACTGCCGTTGACATCGTCGTGATCGGCCATTTCGCCAAGGACCGCATCGTCTTTCGCGGCCAAGAGGAGGTCGCTTCCGGAGGCTCGGTCTACTACGGCGCCATCGCCATGCGGCGACTGGGGCTGCGCGTGGCCGTGGTGACCCGGCTGGCGAAGGTAGATTTCCCCCGCCTTGACGAGCTGAAGGAGGAAGGAATCCTGGTCTTTAGCCAGGCAGCGCCGCAAACCTCGGGCATTGAGAACACCTACTTCACCGAGGACATGGATCGCCGCCGCACCAGGCCGCTGGGCTTTGCGGGACCCTTCCGCCTCGAAGACGTGCCTGACATCGCGGCGGAGGTGTGGTTGATCGGGCCTATCATGGCCGGAGAGGTGGACCTGGCATTCGTGCGCGCCCTGTCGGGCAGAGGCCGCATCGCCCTGGACGCCCAGGGTTTCGTCAGGGTGCGGGAAGGGGACGACCTGGTATTCAAGGACTGGCCGCAGAAGGAAGAGGGGCTGCCCCTGGTTGACTTTCTCAAGGTGGACAGCGCCGAGGCGGAGGTTCTGACCGGCCAGGCCAACGCCAGGGCAGCTACCAAAGCACTGGCTGACTACGGTGCCCAAGAGATCGTGCTTACGCAGGCAGGCGGGGTGCTGGTGTACGCCGACGGCGCGCACTATGAAGCGCCTTTCACGCCGCGAGAGATACGGGGCAGGACGGGCAGGGGGGACACTTGTTTCGCTGCCTACCTGGCCAAGCGGCTGACCGCGTCGCCCGAAGAAGCGTGCCGCTTTGCAGCGCTGGTCGCTTCGCTGAAGATGGAGGCTCCTGGGCCTTTCAGGGGCTTGGCCAGAATGGCAAGGACACACGGAATGGGAAAATAGACCCAAAACACAAATCGTAGCAAGGAGGCTAATCGGATGAGGGGACTAGTACTTGATGCAGTCTGGGAACCCAAGCCAGACTATGTCGTTTCTGACTGGGAGAAGAAGACTGGCAAGGCCATCAGCGGCAGCAGCGTGGGGCGTCATCCCAAGCTGGAGGTGCGCGAGTGGCCCGATCCCCAGCTTGGACCCAAGGATGTGTTGATCGAGGTACGGGCATGCGGCGTCTGCGGCTCTGACATGCACTTTCTCGAGACCGATGACGACGACTATATCCTGTATCCAGGTCTGACCAAGTTTCCCACCATTCTGGGGCATGAATTCTCTGGCCAGGTGGCAGAAGTGGGAGAGGAGGTCGAGATCCTCAAGGTCGGTGACATGGTAACGGCGGAGGAGATGATTTGGTGCGGGCGCTGTATCCCCTGTCGCAACGGCTACCCCAACCACTGTACCAACCTGGAGGAGCTAGGGTTCACCATCCCCGGGGCCTTTGCCAGCCTGATTGCGGTGGACGAAAAGTTCTGCTGGAAGATTGATGCCATCGCCGAGCGTTTTGGCGACGAGGCAAAGGCTTATGAGGTAGCTGCTCTCTCTGAGCCAATCTGCGTGTCCTACAATGCCATGTTCGAGCGAGCGGGTGGCTTCCGCCCAGGACACTACGTCGCCATCTTTGGCGCAGGCCCAATCGGCCTGGCTGCCGCAGGCCTGGCCAAGGCGGCCGGCGCGAGCACCATCGTCTCATTTGAGCTATCTCCGCAGCGCCTCGAGCTGGCCGAGAAGGTCGGCGCAGATTATGTGTATGACCCCCGGGAGGTTGAACCCGCCGAGATTCTGATGGAGCTAAGCAAGGGTGAGGGGTTCGACTTCATGGTGGAAGCCGCTGGTGCCCCTCAACTGACTGTGCCGGAGATGGAAAAGGCTCTGGCTATCAACGGCAAGATCGTGCAGATTGGGCGGGCGGCCCAGCGAGTGCCCATGTACCTGGAAGCTTTCCAGGTGCGCCGGGCTCAGGCCTTTGGTGCGCAGGGGCATTCGGGGCACGAGACCTTTCCCAACGTTATTCGCCTGGTAGCCTCTGGGCGGCTCGACCTGAGCCCCATCATCACTGCTCGTTACGGGCTCGAGCAGACTGTTGATGCCATTGCCAGGGCCACTGCGCGGGCCGATGGAAAGATCCTGGTCAAACCCAGCTAGGGAATCGAAAGCCCAACGTGAGAGTCAGCGGATTAAGCGGATTGATGAATGCCCTCACGCCGGGGAGGGCTGAACTGCCCCGGGCCATGCTGAGGGCACAAGACGAGAAGACCAAAGGAGTGCAGCATGTCAAACAAGTTGCCACAAGGATTGCTGGCCACAGACCAACCGGATCTGTTCTTTGAGGACAACACTGTCGGCCGGCTCAAGAAAAAGGTATGGGACGCCAGCGACGAGGAGATTGACGCCATCCTGGCCGAGTATGGCGTCCCTTCACCAGTTGAGTGGGGCAAGCCTGGTTCCTACATCCAAACCACGGTGCGCCATCAAGTCGAGGCAAACCGGCGCAAGAACGACATCGTCTTGATCCCCGTTGGCAGCACTGAGCTTCACGGGCAGCACCTGCCGAGCGCATCCGATACGCTCTACGTCAGCCAGATCGTGGAAGGCGTGCGCCGCTACACTGCCAGGCGCGGCGCGCCGGTCAACCTGGCGCTGCCGCCGCTGATGTACGGCGCGCATCCTTACCACCACCTGGGGATGCCTGGCACCACCATCGTGAGGGAGAACGTGGTACGCGAGTTGATGATTGATGTGATGCTGGGACTGTGGAACGACGGCTTCCGCAAGCAGATCATTATCAACAACCACGGGCAGTTGTGGGTGCTCGAAGCGGTGATCCAGCAGTTCCAGAAGCGCTACCAACTCCCCGGCATCTTCCGCGTCATTGACTGGCACCGCGCGGTGCGGGAGTTCTTCCGCACCACCGCAAAGGGCGGCCAATTGGACACCAACTTTGTGCACGCCGATGAGTCAGAGACCTCGCTGGGGCTGCTGTTTCACCCAGAGATGGTGGACATGGCCTATGCCGTGGACACCGAGGGCAAAAGCTACCTGCCGGACGGCCACTTTGACAAGTCGGTCGATCCCTTCGGGCGGCCCAGCCGTTGGTCAGAGGGCGAGGGCCACTTTGCCATCGAGATTGCAGCCACGCCAGAGGGCGTGGTCGGCAAGTCCACACACGGTGCGGCTGAGAAGGCCAAGCGGCCCGTCGCGGCCATCCTGCGCTACCTGACGCTGCTCAACGACCAGATCCTGGAGGCCTTCCCAGCGGGGACCGTACCACCGGTGGAGGAGGTAACCTTGCGCACGGCGGAGGAGATGGAGCCCTACCTGCGCGAACCACTGAGCGAAGGCTGGAAGCCGGTGTATGGCCTGCCGCGGATTGGGCAGGGGAACGGGTGATGGGTCGTGGGTAGTGGGTGGTGGGTGGCGGGTGGTGGGTGACGGGTAAGGGGGGGGGAGCAGTCTGTTGCCCGTAGCCCTGCTGCTTCGTGCACCGATGGCTAAACGTATCTCACTGAATCATGGCAGAAGAAGGGCCATTTGGGTTCAGCGATTCATGCAGTACTCTGTGAGCAGGTGCCGATGAGAACGAGCATTGTACTATCGCCCCATGCTGCCCAATTCGAAGCGGTGGCTTTCAAGGGTGACTTGAGCGCCAACATTGCCAAGATCGCGGACTGGGGCTATGAGGGCGTTGAACTTGCCATTCGCGACCCCTGGCTTGTGGAGGCCGATGAACTGCAGCGCGTTGTGTCCACACATGGTCTAGCGGTTCCTGCCATCGGCACCGGCCAGGCCTGGGGCGAAGAAGGGTTGTCTTTCACTAGCGACGACCCCGCCGTGCGTGCCGCTGCCATCGGGCGGATCGAGAGTCACATCCCGCTGGCTGCGCAGCTCAACGCGGTCATCATTGTGGGGCTGATTCGGGGCATCACGCCAAGAGGGCAGACTCACGAGCAGTCTATGACCTACCTCATCGGGGCGCTCCAGGAATGCACAGCCGCGGCTGCCCCAGCGGGAGTGCGCTTTGCGCTGGAGCCGCTCAATCGTTACGAAACTGACCTGATCCACACTGTCTCCGATGGGCTGAAGCTCATCGAGCGCGTGGGCGCCGGCAACCTGGGCCTGCTGCTGGATACGTTCCACATGAACATCGAGGAACCGCTCATTGAGGACAGCATCCGTGCCTGCGGCGACTGCATCTTTCACTTTCACGTGGCCGACTCCAACCGCTGGTATCCTGGCGCGGGGCACCTGAATTTCGAGTCTATCCTGGAGGCCCTCTTTGCCACTGGTTATTTGGGCTTTGTCTCGGGCGAATTTCTGCCTCTGCCCGATGCGGACACCTCGGCCGAGCGAAGCATTGCCTACCTGCGCCAGATCTGGCCAGGGCAACAGGGTTGCGGCACTGTCACCGCACTGCGCGAGGATCCGTCACCGTGAGTGCAGTGGCACCTGCACGCTGTTCGGGCCGACTCGGCGGCTGGAGCCCCTGAGGGGGCTTTTCGATCTGAGCCACTTGGCTTGGCCACTAATCCTTGGCTACTGCATGATCGAACAATGGAGAGTTGGAAGGAGGCTGATGACACAACAGTGGCATCTACCTGAAGAGCGTTTCTTTCACCCCAACCCGACACAGCGGCGTTTTGCACGGGAACTGTACCAGTCGGTCGCTGGCCTGCCCATCATCAGCCCCCACGGGCACGTGGACCCCAGCCTCTTTGCCGATGCGCAGGCCACTTTCGGCACTCCGGTCGAACTGCTCATCATCCCAGACCACTACATCTTTCGCATGTGCTACTCCCAGGGCATCCCGTTGGGGGCGTTGGGCGTGCCCAAGGGGGCGGGCGAGCAGGATCAGCGCAAGATCTGGCAGACTTTTGCCGACCATTTTTACCTTTTCCGAGGCACGCCGACCGGCATTTGGCTGGCCTACATGTTCAAGATAGTCTTTGGCATTGAAGAGAAGCTCACCGGGGCAACGGCCCAGCATATCTATGACCAGATGGTGGAGAAGCTGGCCTCGCCGGAATTTCGCCCTCGCGCCCTGTTTGAGCGCTTTAATATTGAGGTGCTGTGCACCACTGACTTTGCGACCGATGCGCTGAACGACCATCAGGCCATCCGCTCATCTGGCTGGGGAGGGGACATCCGGCCCACCTTTCGCCCTGATGACGTCGTCCATCTTCTGCGGCCTGGCTGGCGCCAACACGTGGACAAGTTGAGCGAGCTGACCGGGGGGGACGTCCACTCTTACCCGTCCTTGATCCGGGCACTGGAAGAGCGGCGGGCCTTTTTCAAGTCGCTGGGGGCGGTTGCTACCGACAGCGACGGAACCACGCTGGCCACCGGCGAGCTGTCCCCGCGTCAGGCGGAGCAGATCTTCCAGCGTGCGCTGAGCGGCCAGGCCACGGCGGAAGACGCCGCCCGTTTCTTCGGCCACATGTTGATGGAAAGCGCGCGGATGAGCATCGAGGATGGACTGGTGATGCAGGTGCATTTTGGCTCCTATCGCAACCACAACCAGATGCTTTTTGACGCCTGTGGCCCCGACATGGGCTGCGACATCCCCATTCAGGCTGAGTTCACCTGCAATCTGCGGCCATTGCTGAACAAGTATGGCAACGACCCTCGCTTGACCTTCATCGCCTTTACTCTGGACGAGTCCACCTACTCCCGTGAGCTGGCTCCACTGGCAGGTCACTATCCCGCTATGAAACTTGGCCCGCCGTGGTGGTTCCACGACAGCCTGAACGGGATGCAGCGCTATTTCCACAATGTGATTGAGACAGCAGGGCTTTACAATACTGTGGGCTTTAACGATGACACGCGTTCCTTCCCTTCGATCCCGGCCCGGCACGATGTGTGGCGTCGCGCCAGCGCCAATTGGATCGCCGGACTGGTGCTGCGGGGTATTGTGGACATGGACGACGCCCGTGAGATGATGGTGGACATGGCCTACCGCCTGGTCAAACGGGCTTACAAGTTCGACGACCAACCTGGAGGGTGAGACGTGCATCTGAAGCAGTTGACCGATTGGACGTTTTATCCACGCTCGGTGGTCGAGACGGACGCGGCCACCTATTCCCTGGCTCGGAGCGTCCCGCGTGGTGACAAGCGCCTGGCCATCCTGGGTGACGCCACCGGCTTTGCGGGCACTCCCCACGAGCAGAGCGGCTTGTGGCTCTGTCCGCGCACTGCGGCCAACGCTGCCATGCTGCGCGCGCGCCTGCCCTGGCTGCGTCCCGTGCCGCTGGGCAAGCGCACTTCGGCCGGCTTCGGAGACCGCCTCGGGCTGGCGACGCCAGGGCACGTTCGCGCAGTGCGCCAGGCAGGCCTGGCGCCGATCTTTGCCCAGCAGTCGGTGCGCGAGAATGCCCGCACCGGCCGCACGCCGCAGCAGGTGCTCGACGATGCGATGTGGGGAGTATTCCAGGAGGGCTGGCGCGATCGCTGGGGCGCCGACGCGGACCACCTCAAGACGCCCGAAAACGTCGCTGCCTTCGTCGCTGCTGGCTACACCTTCTACACCATTGACCCTGGCGACCACGTGGACAACGCTGCGCACACTGCCCCGTCGGCTGAGGTAGAAGCAAAGGTACAGGCGCTGCCCTGGGACGCCTTGCAGGACACGGCGCGGGACATGGAGCGGCGCTACCTGGGCCGCTCCTTCGATCTGGCGGATTCGATGCTCAGTTTCGACCAGGAGGCGCTGTGGCGGGCCGCGGCCAAGTACGGGCAGGCGGTCGCCCACGCGGTGCGGATGTACCGCTGCCTGGCCGGGCAGCTGGCAGAGCGGTCTTTTGAATTGGAGGTCTCGATAGACGAGACGGAGACGCCCACCTCGCCGCAGGAGCACTTTTACATCGCCAGCGAGCTCAAGCGGCTTGGGGTGTCTTGGGTGAGCCTGGCGCCACGCTATATCGGCCGCTTTGAAAAGGGGGTGGACTATATTGGCGACCTGGTGCAGTTTGAGGCGGAGCTTACGAAGCACGCCGCCATTGCCCGCGCCCTGGGGCCGTACAAGCTCAGTATTCATTCTGGTTCGGACAAGTTCAGCATCTATCCCATCATTGCCAGGTTGAGCGATGGGTTGGTGCATCTCAAGACAGCCGGGACCAGCTACCTGGAGGCGCTGCGGGCGGTGGCCAAGCTGGATGCGTCCCTCTTCCGGGAGATCCTGGCCTTTTCTCGGCAGCGCTACGACACAGACCGGGCTACCTATCACGTCTCAGCGCAACTGGCCAACGTCCCCGCTCCGGACGCGCTGAGCGACGCCGGCCTGTGCGGCTTGCTGGAGCAGTTCGACGCCCGGCAGGTGCTGCACGTCACGTACGGCTCGGTGCTGGATCGGTTCGGCGAGCGCTTGCTGGCGACGCTCCGGGAGCACGAGGATGTGTATTACACGCTGCTGGAGGCGCACTTCCAGCGGCACCTGTCGCCTTTCTTGCGATAAGGCTAGCTAGATCGCGGTGCGAAACGCCGTCCAGGCATCCGACACTGCAGCGCTTTGACAGAAGGTGTAGCTTAGCCCCTTGCAGTTCGTCCCGCTTGACGGGGTGGGCGTTGTAATTCTAGGGTCAAGACGGGCACAAGGCCCTATGCTACTCCATACTATCATGACCAGTCGTGAAAGATTTCGCACTTATGCGATAACCGGTAGCATAGCCCCTTGTGGGCGTTGTAATTGTAGGGGCAAGACGGGCATAAGGCCCTATGCTACGGTCTTTCATGGGACAAGGAGGAAGTAGGCCATGGCTCGACCAATCGCGAAAGCGGTCATCCCTGCTGCTGGGCTGGGCATGCGGCTCCTGCCGTCCACCAAGTCGCAGCCCAAGGAAATGCTGCCTGTAGGACGCAAACCGATACTCCAACACGTGGTGGAGGAACTGCAGGCTGCTGGCCTGCGCCAGATTCTGATCATCACCGGGCGCCGCAAGCGAGTCATCGAAGACCACTTTGACCCCGATGCCGAGCTTGTGGCGGCGTTGGAACAGGCCGGAAACGAGGCGGCGTTGGCAGACCTCGCCTATCTCGGGGACAGGTCGCGCTTCTTCTACACGCGGCAAAGTACCCCCAAGGGGCTGGGCCACGCCATCTCGCTGGGCGCTGATTTCGTAGCCAGCGACGACTTTGTGGTTGCCCTGGGGGATTCCCTGATCGTGGCCGAGGATCCCGCCGCCCCACTGCGAGCCATGATGGAGGCTCATCGTCATCTGGGAGCTTCAGCGGTCGTGGCTGTGGAGAAGGTGCCCCAGGAAGAAGTCTTCCGTTATGGCATTGTCAGCATTGACGGTGCGGAGCCTCCGCCTGGCGAGCCGGTGGCCATGACCGACATTGTCGAGAAACCAGCCCCGGGCACTGCCCCGACGAACCTGGCCGTGGCTGCGCGCTACGTCTTCAGCCCGGCCATCTTCGAGACGCTCAATCGCACCACGCCTGACAAGCGGGGAGAGATTCAGCTCACCGACGCCATCCGATTGCTGATCCATAAGGGAGAGCCAGTTTACGCCTGGCTTCTTACCCGGAACCAGCGTCGCTACGACGTGGGCAATTTCGAGAGCTACTTCCGCACCTTCATTGACTTTGCGCTGGCAGACGAGCGGTACGGTTACCTGGTGCGCAAGTACATCAAAGCGAAGGCTTACGAGCTGTGACTAGACCCACGGACTCTGAGCGAAGCCAAATCGTCTGTTCCGCGCCTGGCCGGGCAGGCATCATCGGCAATCCGACCGACATGTATGGCGGTGCGGTGCTTTCGTGCTCGCTGGGCATGCGCGCACACGTAACGCTAACGCCTGCGCCTGAGTGGGTGCTGGAGACCAAGGGGCAGGAGCTGCGGATCACCGACCGTGACGACCTGCGCCCCCGGGGGGATCTCTTCGATGTGGTGCGCGTGGTGCTCGACTACATGCGCTTGCCGTCGCTGGCCTGCCGCGTGCGCTACGAGAGCGAGATTCCCATGCGCAGCGGGATGTCGGGCTCGACGGCGTTGGTGGTGGCCTTGCTGCGGGCGCTCCTGGCCTGGCAGGGTGAGTATCCGAACCGGTACCAACTCGCCGAGCGGGCTCGCTACATCGAACTGAACTATCTCAAGGTCGTGTGCGGCTACCAGGACGCCTACATGTGCACGTTCGGCGGCTTGAACTATATGGACTTTCGGGGAAAGCAGTTCTATCGCCGCGCCGAGGCGGAGCTTTTCGCCACCATCGAACCGCTGGCCGACTACGTCCCGGAGCTGCCCTTCCTGCTGGGCTTCACCGGGATGCGGCACTCCTCCGACGAGGTGCACCGTCCGATCCGCGAGCGCTGGCTAGAGGGGGAGGCGGCAGTGGTGCAGAGCTACGAGCGCATCACCGAGATTGCCCGCATGGGCAAGAAGGCGCTTCTGGCGGGTGACTGGCCGCAGTTGGGCCGCTTGATGAATCAGAATCACGCCATCCAGCGCGACCTGGGCGGCTCAGGCGAGTCGAACGAGCGGCTGATCGCCGCCGCGCTAGAGGCCGGCGCGCTGGGGGCCAAGCTGGCCGGCGCCGGGCACGGCGGTACGATCATCGCGCTGTGGCCCTGGCCGGACGCCGCGCTACTGGAGAAAGCCCTGCGTGGAGCTGGAGCATCGGAGGTCTATCGCCTGCAAGTGGCGCCGGGGGTGGTGATCGAGAAGGAAAAGAAGTGAGTGCATCCAGTGCACGTAGGCCTCTGCGGTGCGAATGGAGTGGTGCTTGAGCCGGATGGTGTCGCGAACACTTCGACAGGCTCGGCACAAGCCCGGTCAAGCAGCCTTTTTGGACGTCTGTTCATTTCCAGCCCTATGATCGGTGCTGGCATTTTGGCGACCATTGGCGTATACTCATATCAGGTTTGAAGCTGGGGCTATAGTACCGGTTTCGCTTCCTTGTAGAAGTCCGCTAGGCAGACGGAACTTGTGCCTAGTATCCCCAGCCAGGTGACTAGGTGGACAAATGTCCACCTAATAGTATTAGTACTACAACCTCAGTTGAGATTTGTATCCCAAGCTATCATGTGCGATAATGGTCTCAACACCGTGTGAGGGGGGAAGAGACCAATGACGACAGAGGAGTTGGACCAATGGGCTGCTGATTTTGAGGATTTCCAGGCTCGTTTTGCTCCTTTCTTTGTACGCAGCGAGCCGCGAGAGGCAGCTCAGCGGTATCTTCGCGGTCTGCTGGCTGCGGTGGGGCGTAAGAACTGCTGGCAGATGGCGGAGGCCGTGGGGGAGCAGGATCCACAACGGATGCAGCGGTTGCTGTACAGCGCTCAGTGGGACGAGGACGCGGTCCGGGATGAGTTGCAGCGATTCGTCATCGAACGATTCGGAGACGAGGAGGGAATTGGTGTCGTGGACGAGACTGGCTTTCTGAAGAAGGGGCAGAAGTCGGTCGGGGTCAAACGGCAGTACACGGGCACGGCGGGCAAGGTGGAGAATTGCCAGGTGGGTGTCTTTCTGACCTACTTTGCCCGAGGAGGGCGCTGCTTTCTGGATCGACGGCTTTACTTGCCGGAGGAGTGGTGCAGCGATGAAAAGCGGTGCCGAGAGGCGAAGGTACCGGCTGAAGTGACCTTCAAGACCAAGCCGGAATTGGCGGTGGAGATGCTGGAGCACGCTTGGGCGCAAGGGGTACCGATGTCGTGGGTGACCGGGGATGAGGTGTACGGCGATGCTCCCTACCTGCGCGACGCTGTCGCTGGAGCGGGCAAGACCTATGTCTTGGCGGTGGCGGCCAACACGCCAGTCTGGCGGGAACGGCCAGCGGTGGAGGAACCAGTGGCGGGCGGTAAGGGGCGGCCCAGAACGAAACCCCGTTTGTCCGCGGACGCGCCCTCCTCGGAAAAGGTCGCGGCGGTGATCGCCTCTGGCCCGGCGAAGGACTGGCAGCGGCTGACTGTGAGCGCAGGAGAGAAGGGGCCTCGAACCTACGATTGGACGCGAGTGCGGGTCGTGGAGAGCCGAGATAGGCTGCCCGGACTGGAGAGTTGGCTGATGGCCCAACGCTCCATCACCGACCCAACGGACATCGCCTACTACCTGTCCGACGCGCCGACGAGCACCCCACTGAGCACCATGGCTCACGTGGCCTCGGCTCGCTGGAGTATCGAGACGACTATCGAGGAAGGCAAAGGAGAGACCGGTCTCGACGAGTATGAAGTGCGTTACTGGCACAGTTGGCATCGTCACATCACGCTCTCAATGATGGCCCACGCCTGGCTGGCTTCCATCCGCCAGAAGGCGGGGAAAAAAACCACCGGATCGGGAACTGGCCGAGTTGAGCGTCCCGGAGGTACGGCGGCTGTTGGAGATCGCGCTGTCCCTGCCTCCTCGCTCCCACGAACTGCGGCTGGCCTGGTCTCGCTGGCGACGGGCCAAACGACAGCAGGCCCGCCACAGCCACTATCGGCGACGGGGCGCGCATTGGCCCGAAACACGTATTCATAGAAACCGCTCACCATAACTGAGGTTGTAGTATTAGGCCGCACAATAGAAAAGCACCTGCTAGCGGAAATTTCTTCATCTCATAGAAAATCAAGAAGAGACCAATGCTGAATAATCACTCTGTAGTCAATAAATCACTAGCCGAAAACTATTCCTGTGTGAAGAAACGGGCAATTGGTCTAGCTAAACACGATTGGTACAATCAAATACAGAAACTGGAACACAAAAGCTGGTGGGCCCGTATGATTTGGGTGCCGCTTATTGTGTTGTTGATTTATGTTGCCTTTTTCGGAGTAGACATTCCTTTTGGTGATCCATGGGCAGCTTTATTGCCGCATATACTAAAATCCTATCAAGGAACGCTTAGATTCGCCGATTTGCTGTCACAAAACAATGAACATAGACCCTTAGTACCCAGGCTCATCCTCGTCCCACTAGCGTTGTTGACGCGGTGGAACACACGAATAGAAATGGGTGTGCAGATTGGATTCTCTGTTGCGACATTTCTGGTAATCAAGTACCAGCTTTCTCTTACCTGTAGAGAATTGGCTATCAAACTATCGAACTGGCCGTTATTGATTATCTCGCTGTTGGTTTTTTCCCTCAACCAATGGGAAAACTGGCTAAACGGATATCAATTGCTATTTTCACTCTATGCCTTTGTTTCAGTATTGGGGCTATTCCTCTTGGCAAATTCCAGCTTAACCACTACACGATTTGGTTTAGGCTTGCTTTGCGCCGTTGTGGCACAATACACAATCTCCGCTGGCATTGTTCTTTGGGGGGCTGGGTTAGTGCTGCTTCTGATTGCAGCGAGAGGGAAAACTCGCAAGATATTGTTTGTATCTATCTGGCTTGTAGCCGCATTGATTTCGACTGCTATTTATTTTAGAGACTTCCAGCGTGTTCTTGACCTACCAACATTGAGCACATTCCTTTCGATGTTACACATATACCTGCTTTATGTATTTACTTTTCTGGGAGCGCCAGTTATGACTTTCTACACCGCATCTATTCCTGGCGTTGTCGGAGTAGGGGTGGTAATCTTGATTGTTCTTGATGTTTTGCGTAGACCATCTATCGAAGAACAAACAGTATATTTACCCTATATTGCACTCTGCTTCTACACGCTTTTGATTGCGCTGGCTGTTGGAGTTGGTCGCGTGGGTGAAAAGTGGTGGCTTGCACTCAGCCCCCGATACGTAGGTTTGTCCGTATGGTTCTGGGTCGGACTGGTATCTTTGCTTTTTCTAAAGGCTTCTACTGCTCAGAGCATTGTTTACCCTAATCGCCTAGATGAATTTTGGCGTAGATTTGCTACACAGTGTTTAACAATCATATGCGTCTTTAGCATCATCTGCTCAATCTCAGGCTTTGGATTGGGCATCTACCTTCGGTACATTCCTCTATCAGCCGCTCGTAGCGCACTTATGGCCGGAAACGAATCTGATGAAACGCTGGTACAGATCTTTCCAAACGCTACTTATCTCCGCCACCAATTGTCATTTGCAAAACAGTATCATCTAACAGTTTATCGCTGATAGTCTAGAAATTGTCGCACTATGTAGTAAGGCATCCTATCACATTTCAGATTTCAAATTGCGGATGAGAGTAAATCCCGCAAAAATAGGCGGCCTAATCGTTAGGCGCAGGGTGTGTCCTGAGAGCTGTCAACGGCTAACTGGTGAAGTCCGGTCGTGGCAACTGCCAGGAGGCCACGTAGCAGGCTCGCAGTGCTTGCGGGTGACCGGATGTGCTGCATGTCCTGGCGGTCAGGCCAGGGAAGCGGAGAGTCCTCCTGAGAAAGGAGTGCAAAACGGCAGCCCAGTACATCCTAGAGGGCTTGCTATATGGAAAAACGTCTGCATAACACGACAAGATGGGTGATTAGGTGGAACAATGTCGGCCTAACACCCCAAACTAGAGGATTAGAGCGAAAGATGTCCGTCTATCAACAAGTTGGGCAGCGCGCCCGCAACTCAAGAGCAGGGAGAGTCAAACTATGAAGGAATTCAAGGGCAACGTAGCAGTCATCACAGGTGCGGCCAGTGGCATAGGTCGTGCAATGGCCGAACGTTGCGCACAGGAAGGCATGAAGGTCGTTCTGGCTGATATCGAGGAGAAAGCTTTGGCCCAAACCGAAGAAGAAATGAGAACAGCAGGGGCGGCCGTGCTGGCCGTATTGACAGATGTCTCAAAGGCCAGCGATGTCAAAGCGCTAGCTCAGAAGACGCTCGATGCCTTTGGGGCAGTACATCTGCTGTGCAACAATGCTGGCGTCCAGGCAGGCGACTCCATCTGGGAAAGCACCTTGGCTGATTGGGAATGGGTCATGGGGGTGAATCTGTGGGGTGTTATTCACGGGGTTCGGGTCTTTGTCCCCATCATGCTTGAGCAAGATACTGAGTGTCACATCGTCAATACTGCTTCTTTGGTGGGGCTAATGTCTTATCCTGGTGGTGGGATTTACAAAGTGACCAAACATGGGATAGTCACGCTGTCTGAGACTCTCTACCATGAACTCAAGCAACGAGGGGCCAAAGTCAGGGTCTCTGTTCTGTGCCCAGGATCTGTCAATACCCGAATTATCGACGCCGGACGAAACCGTCCGACCGAGCTGCAAAATGCCCCGGTAGAGGAGAAACCGAGTCGCGAAGATGTGATGCGGTTTCAGGCTTGGCAGCAAGCGATACAAGAGGGGATGCCCCCTCACCAAGTCGCAGATTGCGTATTCAAGGCCATCAGCGAGGATAAGTTTTATGTCTTGACCGACCCTGAAACGAAACCTATGGTGCGACTTAGGATGGAAGACATATTGCAGGAACGCAATCCAACAAACGCGCTGGCTGGAACTGGACTTACTTGAGATTGTCTCGGCGAACAGACATCTGGCAGAGTGGCATCTGCTGCTGGCCCCACCTGGTCCGACGTGATTGTGTAAGAGTGTGATCATGTCCAGTGATCGGTCGTGAAGGATGGGACAAACAAAACAAACCTCACTGCAGGGAATAGCCAGACTTGGGCCCGAGTGCCGAAGCGAGCACTCCTGAAGAGCCCGGTGCGAGACGCTGCGCCCCGCCCAACAGCGTCGGGACCTGCGGCAGCCGCACGCCGGGATCTGTGCGGGGGCTGTTGGGCAACTGGCAGTCCTACGGCGATGGCATCAAAAGGAGCTGAGATTCCTATGGCGATATCTCTAACTGACAGAGATCAAGAGTTTCTAAACCGAGCGATAGAACTTGCTCAAGAGGCTGGAAGCATTGGCAACCTGCCGATTGGTTGTGTGATCTGCCTGGATGATCAAATCGTAGCTGAGGGCAAGAATTCAATTTGGGTGCCAAGATTCGAACCATACCGACATGCTGAACTCGAAGCATTGCGCGCAGTACCAGCAGATCTTTCATCTAGATGCAATCAAATGACGTTATATACGACACTCGAACCGTGTCTGATGTGTGCCGGAGCAATACTGTTGCATCGAATTGGACGTGTAATATTCGGCGCCTCGGATGATTATGGAGGTATAGGCGTAACCGTTGATCGACTGCCGCCATACTTTGCGGAACAGTATTCGCTAACAAGCTGGATTGGTCCTGCTTTGTCCAAGGAGTGTGATGCACTGTTTAGAAGGGTGACGGAACTGGAAAGGGAACGTGGTGGTTGAAATTGACCGTTTGTCTTTCGATGCCTAGCCATTCGCTGCAGCCCTGGGAAAGCACCAGGATCCAGTCAAGTTGGACGAACGGTGCTTCGCGACAGCCCCGGCGCGCGTGCGAGTTTGCCGGCACTGATGCAGGATGGAGCGTGAAGGCGGGCTCCTCAGCTCAGAGCCGTTGCGCAACGACACGACACGAGTGTTATCACAAGGACGGCCTCTCGCTGGCCAACAACTGGAGGTGATCGTCATGAGAAGACCTGTGAAGCTACTTCTCTTCTGGACGCCCAGGGTTCTGTGTATTCTGTTTGCCCTCTTTGTGAGCCTGTTTGCCCTCGATGTATTCTATGAAGGCTATGGCTTCTGGGAGACCATTCTAGCCCTGCTGAAACACCTGATCCCAACGGGCATCATTCTTACCGTGCTGGCCGTGTCATGGCGTTGGGAATGGGTTGGGGGAATCCTGTTCATCGCTCTTGGAGCGTGGTACCTCATTGCCACCTGGGGACGATTCCCTTGGGTCACCTACTTGTGCATGTCGGGGCCGCGGTTCTTGATAGGCGTGCTCTTTTGGGTCAACTGGGTGTACAGGGCAGAGCTGCAAACACGATAGCAGGTAGCCTAGCCAGTCGCTGCACGAGACCTGGCTAGCGTGGCTGGCCAATCCAGTTGTCCTGATCGACCAGTTGACTTGAATATGGACGTGAGTACCCGCAGCCGCCAGGCTTCTGAGCTCAACGTTAGATTGCTAATGATTCATAAATGTTGCGATTCAGGAATTTGTAACCTCCAACAACGGATCATTTCCAAAACAGGGGAGCATCGAATGGCTAGGGATCCATACGAACAACCAGCAAAGATATATGATCGATGTGTTGAGCCCTTAATAGCAGGCCTAAGACCTATAGGGTTGAAGATGTATCCTCCCAAAAAAGGGATGCTTGTCTTGGATGTTGGGTGTGGGACTGGCACAGAGCTTGGGCTTTACCAAAAAGCCGGTTGCAGGGCATTTGGCATAGATCTTTCACCTGTCATGGTAAGAGCAGCCCAAACGAAGTTGGGAGATAACGCAGACATTCGTCTGGGCAATGCGACAAGACTGCCATATTCTGACAACTTGTTTGATCTAGTTATTGGATTCCTTACATTACATCAGATGACTGGCCAAATTCGGCCAACAGTACTTGGTGAGATGGTTCGCGTGATGAAGCGTGAGGGACGGATCTTGCTTATTGATTACCACCCTGGTCCGATTCACTTTCCGAACGGATGGATGTCTAAAGCGACAATGCTGTTTTTTGAGATCCTGGCTGGTCGTGAACACTTTGGGGCTTACCGTGATTTCTTATCAAGGGGTGGTTTGCCAGCTCTGATCTCTTCACAGGGATTAACAATTGAAACAGAGAAGATTGTGCATGGTGGTACTCTAGCCTTGTTCTTGTTAAGCTGGGAATAGATGAAAATTGGTGGGTACAACTCCAAGGGGTCAAGTGCTTTTCAGATTAGCGTACAGCTCGGATTGAAATGGCAATCTCCAAGTCGCTGGGGTGCCCTGCAAGGTGTCGTCTGCTAGTCGGTGAGAGTCCGACCGTGGTAACTGCCAGGAGGCCACGCAGCAGGCTTCCAGTGCTTCCGGGTGACCGGATGTGCTGCCTGTCCTGGCGGTCAGGCCAGGGAAGCGGAGTATCCTCCTGAGAAAGACAAGTCCAGCAAAGAGCCTCCGCCCCGGTGGGCGGGGACAGGGGGTTGAGATGATCGACACAGCGAAGGAAGCGATGGCTCACGCAAAGCGTCTTTGCGTGGACATCGGTCGCCGACCCCTGGGTCATGGGGCAACCAGGCGGCAGCAGATGATATCGAGAGTGTGTTCCGGAGCGCAGGACTGGACGCTGAGAGACAAGACTTCTCCATCCAGTGCGACCTGGGCGGCTCTGGCGAGTCGAACGAGCGGCTGATCGCCGCGGCACTAGAGGCCGGCGCGCTGGCGGCCAAGCTGGCCGGTACCGGTCACGGCGGTACCATCATCGCACTGTGGCCCTGGCCGGAGACCACGCCACTGGAGGAAGCGCTGCGTGGTGCCGGCGCATCGGAGGTTGATCGCCTGCAGGTAGCGCCAGGGGTGGTGATCGAGAAGGATCAGAAGTGAGCAGATCCAGTTCACGTAGGCCTCTGCGGTGCGAATGGAGTGGTGCTTGAGCCGTATGCCACCGAGGACACTTTGACAGGCTCAGCACAAGCCTGGTCGAGTAGTTTCTTCTCGGGCTGCTTGCCCATTTGGTCCTCCACTGGCTTTTCCGCTGTTCGGATTGTTGATGTATGATACATTGGAGTTAATGCACGCCTTATTGCATCACTCTTACTTGATTGTGGCAAACCGGTTAGGTAGAAGGAATCTCCGCATATGACAAGATGGGTGATTGGGTGGAGAAACATTGGCCTAACACCCCAAACTAGAGAATTAGACCAAAAGATGTCCGTCTATTAGCCAGTTTGAACATGAGGAGAAAATGATATGCCGACCGAAATGAGACTCTGGCGGATCGACGCCGAACACCCGACACCTGTGTCTCAGGATACGCTCGATCTTGAATCCCGACTAGAGGAATGGCTCCGGCAGGACATAAGCCTCATCAGCGCTCAGCTCCTTGTCATCGGCCGGCAAGTCGGAACCGCCCACGGCGGAAAGATCGACTTGCTCGCCATGGACCCCGTAGGCAACCTCGTCATTCTGGAGCTCAAACGCGGCAGAACGCCTCGCGTCATCGTGGCCCAAGCGCTGGACTATGCGTCATGGGTCCAGGATTTGGGACATGAGTCGATCACGGAGATCGCGAACGGCTTCCTCAAGGGGAAAACCTTTGAGCAAGCCTTCCAACAGAAGTTCAAAACAGGTCTGCCCGAAGTCCTGAACGAAAGACACCGGATGTATATCGTTGCCTCGTCTGTCGACCCTGCGACAGAAAGAATCGTCAAGTATCTTTCGGAAACCCATGGCGTTGATATCAACGTCGCCACGTTTGCATATTTCAAGACCGAACAGGAGGAACTCCTCGGACGCTCCTTCCTGCTCGACGAGGCAGAAGTACAGACGCGTGCCACAAGCAAGTCCAAGCGCCTGCCCCCTCGTTCCTGGGAGCAACTTCGGGAGCTTGCAGAGCAAAGTGGCGTTCTCAAGCTTTACAACAACGCGCTGACTGATCTGCGTCCCTTGTTCAACGGGTGGACTCGAACGCGCGCAAACGTAGCCTTCATCGGCTACATGGGGCCGAACAAGGCGCGAAATGTAATCATCAGTGTCTATCCCGAGGCAAGCACACGTCCCGAGGGCTTGGCCATTGTGCTTTTCCTTGATCGTCTCTGCGAGTACTTCGATCTGTCCGAGGACCAAATCAAGGAAGTTCTCGGCACTCCAGCCAAGGATGCGCCCACCTACCATCCGGACTCCACGTGGTTCTTCAACACTGAACAACTCGGAGAACTGGTCACGCTGCTGAAGGAAGCAAAGGAAGAATGAAGTATGTCCAACAAGACGCGTGGTGTGCCCTGTAAAGCTGTCGTCTGCTATCCGGTGAAGGTCCAACCGTAACTGGTATACTATACTCCGCAATCGTCACGGAGAAGAAGCAAGAAAGAGCGAGGTAGGGAAATGGCAAATACCAAGAAGGCTGAAAATGAGGTGAAGCGAACGGGGCTCTACTGGCCGGGCAAGCGCACCCAGGTGCAGCGTGTTGCCCTGCCGTTCCAGGTAGTGGAGACGGTCAATGTCTCCCGCGCCACGCGGGAGGAGGCACCACTTTTCGCGGCTACCCAGGGCCAGGAAGCCGAAGGCTGGCGCAACAAGCTGATCTGGGGGGAGAACGAGTACATTATGGCCTCGCTGCTTGACCAGGGGTTCGCTGGCAAGATCAACCTCATCTACATTGACCCGCCCTTCGCTACCGGCACCGACTTCTCCATCAACATGAGAGTCGGAGACCAGGAATGGACGAAGGAGGCTTCTGTCATTGAGGAGAAGGCCTACCGGGACACCTGGGGAAGGGGCTTGGATTCATATCTTCAGATGATGTATGAGCGGCTAGTGTTGGTGAGAGAGCTCCTGACCGAAAGCGGGGTACTCTACCTTCATGCTGACTATAGGGTGGCACACTATCTCAAGATCCTGATGGATGAAATCTTTGGCAAGGAACGACTCAGGAACGAGATCATTTGGAGACCTCAACGCCAGGGAGCCATAAGGGACGATTCCTTGCCACGAGCTCACGAAACCATTCTTTACTATGCCAAGGGGGACAGCCCAACATGGCATCCTCCCTACCGACCAATATCTGACAGTTTGAGAAAGATGCTGAAGAAGGATGCAAAGGGTTGGTACTACACACGGGGGCAAAGAACAGGACGGCGGATAATCAAAGAATGGGAGAAGGAAGAGGGGGTGGGTCTCAAGACTTACGTAGACCCTGAGAGAGGATCTGCGTGCGATACCGTCTGGACAGAGGCGGGGAACTATCCCCGCACTGACGAGAATCTTGGGTACCCCACTCAGAAACCCTTGAGCCTCTTGGAGCGCATCACCCAATCCTCTTCTGATGAGGGCGACCTTGTGGCCGATTTCTTCTGCGGTTCTGGCACAACGGGAGCGGTGGCCGAAAAACTGGGGCGGCGGTGGATCATGGCTGACCTCTCCAGGTTCGCCATCCAAATCACTCGCAAGCGCCTGCTGGATATTCCTGACTGCAAGCCCTTTGAAATCGTCAACCTGGGCAAGTACGAACGCCAATATTGGCAGGTACATGTTAACGGAGAGGGGGTTCAGGAAGACGAAGTCTTGACCCGCTACCTGGACTTCATTGTGCACCTGTACCGCGGGGAGCCGGTCCGTGGGTTCACCCACCTGCACGGCAAGAAGGCAGCACGGATGGTGCATGTGGGGGGCGTGGATGCGCCTGTTACGCTCTCCGAGATCAATGAGGCCCTGGACGAGTGCGCGGCCAACAGGTTCCGGGGGCTGGACGTGTTGGGGTGGGAATGGGAGATGGGGTTGCATGACCTGGTAACGGTGGAGGGACGAAAGCGGGGCGTGGACCTGCGCCTCCTTACCATACCCAGGGAGGTTATGGACCCCAGAGCGGTGGAGGCCGGAGACATTGAGTTCTACGAGTTGGCCTATCTCGATATCGCCCTGGAGCGCAGAGGCTCCGAGGCCCAGGTGGTGCTCAAGAACTTTATCATCCCCAACGAGGACCTGGTGCCCGATGAGGTGCGGGAGAAGATAAAGCGCTGGTCGGACTATGTGGACTTCTGGGCGGTGGATTGGGACTACCAAGGCGACACTTTCCACAACCAATGGCAATCTTATCGCACGCGCAAACACCCCGCCCTGTGCCTGGAGAGCGACTGGCATATCTACGACAGGCCAGGCAAATACCAGGTGATGGTGAAGGTCATTGACATCTTCGGCAACGACACCACCAAGTTGTTGCCCGTGGACGTGAGATGAAACTACTACCAGCATACTCAATACCCACACAGCGGCGGCCAAGCCTGGCCGAGTTCGTACCCAGGATTCGGGAGGCCGTGGACGGCTGGCGGGAACAAGGCTACCCTGGGGTTACGGATACTACCCGCAGATTGCTCACTTTCTGGTTCTTTGAGGATCATCAAGTGAACAGGAAGTGGTTCGGCTACTACTTCTGCCAGCGAGAGGCCATTGAGACCCTGATATACCTCTACGAGGTAGCCCAAACCCATAGATTCATAGACCTTATGCAGCAATTTGGGCAAAAGCGTATGTGGTATGACCCTTCTACCGACCGCTACCCCCGCTATGTCTTCAAGATGGCTACCGGTTCGGGAAAGACCAAGGTGATGAGCCTGGCGGCAGTCTGGTCCTACTTTAACGCCATATTCGAACCCGATTTACAACTACCAAAGACCTTCTTGATCATCGCGCCCAACGTTATCGTGTTTGAGCGGCTCAAAATAGATTTCGAAGATGGCAAGATATTCCGCAAGGACCCGCTGATACCGCCAGAGTGGACCAACGATTGGCAGATGACGGTTATCCTGCGGGACGTCCCCACGCCCTCCACCACGCCAGGCACACTT
Source organism: Chloroflexota bacterium (assembly GCA_030607875.1). Lineage (GTDB taxonomy): Bacteria > Chloroflexota > Anaerolineae > UBA2200 > UBA2200 > JAUWJD01. The sequence continues at coordinate 25,532 of JAUWJD010000014.1, read as the reverse complement.
TACCTGACGAACGTCCAGCGGCTCTACGAACGAGGTGAGAGACCGCCTGAGACTCCCGTTGATGCCCTTCTGGGTCCAAGACCCAAGAAGGAAACCCTGACCAGCGAAGAACTCCTGGAGCGGATAGCGAGTCACGGCGAACTGATGATAATGAACGATGAAGGCCACCACCTGCACCTGGACGATATGGTGTGGAATCAACGTATCATCGCCATGCATGAGAAGCTAGAAGCGGTTGGGAGCGAGTTGACCGCCCAGTTGGATTTCACGGCCACGCCTCGAACACAGAAGGGGAAGCTCTTCCCGGAGATCATCGTTGACTACCCGATCATGCAAGCGATTGAGGACGGGATCGTGAAGCGGCCCATACTTGGGGAGATAGGCGGCGATATAGAGATCCCCAGTGCTAAAGCGTCAGTAAGGTGGCGTCAGCGAATTGATGCAGGGGTGGCAAAGTGGAAAGAGTTCTGGGAGGAGCTTAGCAAGAGCGGCCATAAGCCCATCTTGTTCATTATGACCGAGGGCACCAAATCCGCCGACGACATAGCTGGAGACCTGGAGGCCCGATACCCGCACTTGTTCGGCGGCAAGGTGTTGAATATTCACACCAACAGAAAAGGCGAGATACTGGAGAGAAAGACCAACCTGAAGCTGATCGAACGCCTTCGCAAGGCAGCGCGAGAAGTGGACGGCAAGGATAGCCCCTACCGGGTCATCGTCTCAGTGCTTATGCTACGGGAAGGCTGGGATGTGAAGAACGTGGTAGTCATCGTCCCCCTGCGGGCCTACACGGCCAAGGCAAATATACTACCTGAGCAGACGCTGGGACGAGGCTTGCGGCTGATGGGAGGTGCAGGGTCAGGTTGGGATGAGAAAGTGATAGTGATTGAGCATGAGGCGTTTCGGGATTTCTGGGACAAGGAGTTGGCGGAGGAAGGGCTGGAGATTGAGAGGCGACGGCTGGAGGATGTGACCAAGGATGTGGCTACCATCTTGGTAGATAAATCGAAACTGGAGTACGACCTGGAAATACCGCAACTTTCGCCCGCGCTGACGCGCTCAGCGACGCGCCTGTCGGACCTGACGATAGAAACGCTTCCCGCCGGGGTGCTTCCCAAACCTGAGAAGGGCAAGATAGCGGAAGAGACGGTGCACTATGTCGGACGCGATATGCTAACCAAGATAGTGGTGGAGGAGCAAGATCTAAGAATACCCTTCCCTGACCGCCCGGACAGTGTCATCGCCTATTTCACGGACCGCGTCTTGCACTATGCACATCTACGGCAGGCGGGACGTTTCGCCGAGATGGTTCCTCTGGTAGAACAATACCTGACCAAGCGTTTCTTCAGCCAGCCCGTTGATCTCTCCGATCCTGCGGTCATCAAGCGGCTAAGTGAACCTGACGCGCGAACGTATGTCATCCAATCTTTCGTTGATGCCATCAATCGTCTCACGATAGAGCCCGTCACCGTGCGGATCGCTCAACCGGCGCGGCAAGTGTCATCAACGCCGGCCTTCCCTTGGAGTCGCAAGATCTACGATGGTCTCAAAACAGTCTTCAACCTGGTGGCGTGTGACGTGAACTACGAAGCGGAGTTTGCCGCCTTTTTGGATCATGCCAAAGACGTGGCAGCATACGCCAAAAATGCGGAACAGATGCACTTCTTCATTGAGTACATCTCGTCGCAAGGTGGCATGAGATACTACTACCCGGACTTTATCGTCCAGGCCACCGATGGTGACATGTTCCTGGTTGAAACGAAGGGTATAGAGGACATCGAGGTGCCCATCAAGGACAACCGGGCACGTAAGTGGTGCCACGACGTGACCGATCTTACGGGGCAATCCTGGTATTACGTGAAGATACCCTGGAAGGTCTTCCAGGAAACCACAGCCACCACGTTTGACGGACTACACAGGCACTCGCTTGCGTCCGGTGCGTGAGCGGTGAGTCCGATGATCAAGCTATCCGTTGCACCGTACGCCGGGATCTGCGCGGGGGCTGTCGGGCAACTGGCAGTCCTACCGCGATGGCGGCAATCCCGGTATGTTTGAGGAACTCGTTGGTACTGGTTGTCAGGAAACCCCATGGACGCTGAGAAGTGGGAACGGATATACGAGCACATAAAGGCAAGACAGTTCGAGCTAGGTGCCCGACTGCCTATCAGTTGGACATCAGTCTCACTTGGTCTGAAGCATGCTGCAGATAGGCTCTACGATCTTCAGCACGATGCCACCCTTCGGAGGATCAAACGGGCAATAGAAGAACATGGAAAAGTGAGAGATGCTGACAGATCAAGAAAACTCGAGGGCGAAGAACTAGAGGATTTTCTTGACAGTCAGATGATTTCTGTATACTACCTCTTGATGGGATATGCTATTGAGAACCTCCTCAAGGCAATTCTTATGATCCAACATCCCGAGTATTTCAAACCAGACGCAAAACTTGCCGATATAGGGAGTCATATTCTTGTAGGCTTATGCAAACAATGCGGCATATCAGTCCAGCACGAAGAAGTTGAGCTACTGAACAAGCTTACAACCTACGTTGTGTGGCAAGGCAGGTATCCCATACCCCTACAGCCAGACAGAATGTGGCCCACTAGGCGAGACGATGGTACATGGAAAACACGTGGGGAAGCTTTTCGTGGCCGTCAGCCACAGGAAAAGATAGACAATCTTTACACCAAGATTTGGAACGAGTTGGAATGTCGACGGAAAGCGTCTCTCACTCAGTAGGTATCAGACGACTAGACCCAGAATCAAGTGTTCAAAGCTTGCTCTTGCACTTTGGGGGTCGTTGCCGCCCAACCCCCGCTGGTGTGCCCTGCAAAGCTGTCGTCTGCTAGTCGGTGCAAGTCCGGTCGTGGTAACTGCCAGGAGCCACGTAGCAGGCTCGCAGTGCTTCCGGCTGACCGGTTGTGCGGAAGCGAGTACTCCTGAAGAGCCCGGTGCGAGACGCTGCGCCCCGCCCAACAGCGGCGGGACGGTTCCCAGCCCCGCCCAACAGCGTCGGGACCTGCGGCAGGCGCACGCCGGGATCTGCGCGTGGGCTGTCGGGTTGCTGGCAGTCCTACCGCGATGCACGCCGACGCACATCGGAGGGGGCTTTAATGGCAAAGCCAATCGCCGTAACACCAACCTATGCCAGTGGTGATCTCGCACGCATTCTTGAAATCGAGCAACGCCAAGTTGAGGACACGGTCGCCGATCTCAGCGAAGAACAGATGATGTGGCGTCCAAATCCGAAGGGCAAGTCAGCACTGGACATCCTCTGGCATCTGGCCTATCCTCAACTACAACATCCAAAACCATCCAGTAAAGCGGAGGCATTGAAAGGGTTGCGAGCAGCCTACGCCAAGTTACAGAGAGACATCGCGACATCAAGGAAGTTGGATGAACCGGTGACTTGGTGGACTGGGGAAGTGATTTCCTATCGAGGTGTTGTGTGTGGGGGCGATTCGTCACCGCAGCTACCATTTGGGAGAGTTAGTCTATCTCCGTCAGGCAATGGACGTGGATGAGCCAAGATATTATCACGAAGAGTGAGATTATTCAAGTGGAGGGTGTCCAGGCGTCTTTCATAAGGAAACAAGAACGTCGGGCGTTGTGCGCGGCCAAAGAGATGTAAGAATCACAAGAACGAGATTCGAGGAGAGGATTTCAAAATGGATAGAGAACAGATTGGCAGGTGTGGTGCTTACTGCGGCGTTTGCGAATGGAAAGAGAAGACAAACTGCCCAGGATGTCCGAAGGCTGAAGGGAATATGTTCTGGGGCGAATGTCTCATTGCCAAGTGTTCTATTGAGAAAGGCATAGATCATTGTGGATTCTGTTCGAGTCTTCCCTGTGATATGCTTCAACAGGCCTTTGAGCACCCTGAACATGGTGACAACGGCGAAAGGCTAGCCAATTTGAGGGCTTGGGCGAGAGGTGAAGATACATACATTGAGTTGGGAACGTTTTCTTCTGGTTAAGGAGGCAGTTAGTTTGAGGGGGTGCTTGCGTAGGAGAGAAAGGCGTGCTAACACGTCGCTGGTGTGTCCTGAAAGCTGTCAACGGCTAACCGGTGCAAATCCGGTCGTGGTAACTGCCAGGAGGCCACGTAGCAGGCAACCAGTGCTTCCGGGTGACCGGCTGTGCGGAAGCGAGTACTCCTGAAGAGCCCGGTGCGAGACGCTGCGCCCCGCCCAACAGCGTCGGGACCTGCGGCAGCCGCACGCCGGGATCTGTGCGGGGGCTGTTGGGTAACTGGCAGTCCTACCGCGATGGCGGCACGGCTCTTGAGAAGCAGACCGAAGGGGAGGGGTGAGGAATGAAGGTAAACGAATGCGTTGGGTGTGGCGAGTTGCCGTGCGTTGATGTCAGACACGAGTGCTACCTTGTTCCGAATATCGAGGTGTACCCTGAGAAGATCTCCATCGCACTGATATCAGAAGCTGCTCCTGCTGATTCTGACGATTTCTACTATGCAGAAGGGGATCCGCTGTTTCAGCAAACCACAGTGCAAGCATTTCGGGACGCTGGCGTGGAGGTTGCGTCGATACGAGATATTCTTGGTTTAGGTGTGTACCTGACCACAGCAGTGAAGTGTGGGAAAACAGGCTATAACATCAAGGCGGCGACGATCAGGGAATGTTCGCTGATATTGGAGAAGGAACTGGCATTGTTCCCGGCAGTACAGGTCTATTTGCTGAGGGGGGATGTAGCGATCAAGGCGATGAACTACATAGCAAAGAGGCAGGGAGAGGGGCGGGTAATCCCTGCCGGATCGACTTACAAGATTCGAGGGGAGGCATACTTCTATCGGGAGGCGCGGGCGTTTCCATCCTATTTGCAGGCAGGACCCAGCTTCTTCATCGAGAAAAGCAAGCGCAAGATGATTGCAGAGGATATCATCGCGGCGCTGGGGTTGGTGCGGTAGTATGCACTGTCGTGCTGCCTAACCCCTCGCTGGTGTGTCCTGAAAAGCTGTCATCTGCTAACCGGTGAAGTCCGACCGTGGCAACTGCCAGGAGGCCACGTAGCAGGCTCCCAGTGCTTGCGGGTGACCGGTTGTGCTGCCTGGCCTGGCGGTCAGGCCAGGGAAGCGGAGTATGCTCCTGAGAAAGGAGAGCAAAGCCGCAGCCCGCAACACAAAGTGAATCCTGCAGCGTCGAGATGTTGGCCCTGGAAAGGGACCTAGAGGGAGCCGAGTTGTTCAGCGACAACGAAGGCCATGGAAGCGATGAAGAACCTGGAAAGCTGCAGGAAGAAGGCTGTCGGAGAGCCGTATGAGGGACGCTTCGTTGCCTTTCGACCTGGACAGGCAGTTCGTTGCGGTTGGGTCGCCACGCGAGAGTCAGTCAAAATCATAGAGTAGGAGGAAGTGGGAAATGAGGAAGCGAAACCGTATGATGCTTATCTGTTTGCTGTTACTGGGCACAGCGTTCGGATGCGGTCAAGCTGCGCCACCCCAGCCCACCGCAACAGCCCCGCCCACTGCGACACCAATTCCCGGTTGGGAGAAGTTCGAAGGTGGCGGCGTAGAGCTATGGCTGCCAGAAAGCTACAGAGGGGGAGATCTTGCCGAAGATATAGAAGTGATTGTGGAGATCCTGAGGCGTCTCGGCCCGGACTATGAGCAGGTGGCTCAAATGATTGAACAGAATCCGTCAATGTATGCCATTTGGGTGTTTGACTCAGAGATTGGAGACTCGGGATTCTTGACCAATGTGGCTGTCACGACGGAGAAGGTGCTATCCGCTGTTACCCTGGACACCTATCTAGATGCCGTAGCAAGACAACTTCCTGCTCAGTTCCAGGTGATAGAGCGGGACATCATTACGCTTGTAGACTATCAAGCAGGACGTCTAGTCCTGGAGTTTGTAGTTTCTGGCCTAGCGGGCAAAGAGGTGCTGTATGTGGTCAAGGATGGTAACACTATGTGGGGTATCACATTTGCCACAGCCGCAGAAGAGTTTGACCAGCGCCTGCCCGTGTTTGAACAGAGTGCTCTTACCTTCGCCGTTCAACCTTGAGATTCAGCTAGTTCGCATGGCCTGCCGTGATCTGGGGCAGTAGAAACACGCATCACTTGTGAGGACGAAACATGGACAACGAGTATCTGGAGAGACTTTTCGGATTGTCAGGCCAGGTCGCCGTGGTCACCGGCGGAGGCGGGGTGTTGTGCGGAGCGATGAGCCGTGCACTGGGCCGCGTCGGAGCCCGGGTGGCTGTGTTGGACCTGAACGCGGAGGCTGCGCAGAAGGTGGCTGAAGAGATCGTGGCTGCAGGCGGCAGTGCGATAGCCGTGCAGTGCGACGTGCTGGATCGAGGCAGCATTGAGGCGGCTGCCCAGACAGTCCTGAGCGCCTTTGGCCGGGTGGATATGCTGATCAATGGCGCAGGCGGCAACAAGGTGGAGGCTACCACCGGCCCCGACAAGGCCTTCTTTGACCTGCCGGTTGAGGCCATCCAGTGGGTCTTGAACCTGAACTTTATCGGGACGCTGCTGTGCAGCCAGGTCTTTGGCCGGTGGATGGCCAAGCAGGGCCAGGGCCTGATCCTCAATATCTCCTCGATGAACGCATTCCGGCCCTTGACCAAGATTCCGGCCTATTCGGCGGCCAAGGCGGCGGTGAGCAATTTCACCCAGTGGCTGGCCGTGCACGTGGCGCAGCAGTATTCGCCCCGAATCCGCGTCAATGCCATCGCGCCTGGCTTTTTCCTGACGGCCCAGAACCGCTTCTTGCTCATTGACGAGGAGACCGATGGATGGACACCGCGAGGGCGCACCATCATTGACCACACGCCCATGGCACGCTTCGGTGACCCGTCGGATCTGTTGGGCACGGCACTGTGGCTCCTGTCGCCAGCCTCAGCCTTTGTGACCGGCATCGTCGTGCCGGTGGATGGGGGATTCTCTGCGTTCAGTGGGGTCTAGGGACAGGTGCTTTTACAGAGTACTGCGCCAATCACTAGACTCAATCAGCCGTTTTCGTGCGGCAATCCGACCAAAGAGGTTTGGCCACCTTCGGTGCACGAAGCAGTAGGAAAAGGCTCCGCAGACAGACTGCTGACCGAGCGCGAGGTGCGCAGCCTAGTGACCGAGGCCCTGGCACAGGCCGATTTGGCTGGCAAGCGCGTGCTGGTCATCATCCCCGACGGTACGCGCAGCGCGCCCATTGATTGTTTGTTCCGCCTGTTTCACGAGCTGCTGTGGGGCCAGGTGGCGGCTTTGGACTACCTCTTGGCCCTGGGTACCCACCAGCCGATGGAGGAGGAGGCGATCCATCGGCGATTAGGGGTCAGCAGAGGTGAAATGGCGGGGCGCTACGCTGGCGTGCGGGTGTTCAATCACCGCTGGCAGAATCCCGAGACCTTTCGCACAGTGGGCGTGATTACGGCCGGTGAGGTCGAAGCGTTGAGCAGGGGTCTTTTGTCGCAAGAGGTGCCTGTCGCTGTCAACAGGATGATCTTTGACTACGACCAGCTCGTGGTGTGTGGGCCGGTCTTCCCGCACGAGGTGGTAGGGTTCTCCGGCGGCAACAAGTACTTCTGCCCCGGCATTTCCGACCGCCAGGTCATTGACGTCACCCACTGGCTGGGCGCGCTGATCACCAGTTGCGAGATCATCGGCACCAAGCAGACGCCGGTGCGGGCCATGATTGACCGGGCGGCGGCCTTCATTGACCTGCCCAAGCTCTGCTTCAGCCTGGTGGTCAAAGATGGCGGGCTGGCCGGATTGTACGTCGGTTCGCCCAAAGAATCCTGGTCCGAGGCTGTGGATCTGTCAGCGCAGGTGCACATCACCTACGTGGATCGACCCTACCGGCAGGTGCTGTCGGTGATGCCTGAGATGTACGACGACATCTGGACGGCGGCCAAAGGTATGTACAAACTGGAGCCGGTTGTAGCGGATGGCGGCGAGGTGGTCATCTATGCCCCGCACATCCACGAGGTCTCTTACACGCACGGCCGCATCATCGATCAGATTGGCTACCACGTTCGCGACTACTTCGTCAAGCAGTGGAATCGCTTCAAGGGCTACCCGTGGGGCGTACTGGCTCACAGCACTCACCTGCGCGGCCTGGGCACTTATGAGGGCGGAATCGAGCGTTCTCGCATCCGAGTGACTCTGGCTACAGGCATCCCCCGCGAGCGCTGTGAGCGCTTGAACCTGGGCTACCGGGACCCGTCCGCCATCCATCCATCGTTATGGGCCGGGCGTCAGGATGAAGGCATCCTGTGGGTGCCCCACGCCGGAGAAACGCTGTACCGGCTAAAGGGCGGGGAGTCGAATCCTTATGTGCGCGGAGCTGGCTAAGGTCGAAGAGCTGATTCGCATGAAGCACGACGGGTAGGCTCACCGTCTTGGCCGTCCTTGCCTGCGGCAAGACCAGGAGGCAGGACAAGGCGTGTATTTCGTGTACAGAATCATCACTCGTCTGCGGGTTTGTGGATGGGCAGGTAGACGTCGAAGGTTGTGCCCTCGCCGGGCTGGGAGCGGACCTCGATCCAGCCGCCGTGCTGCCGGACGATGCCATAGACCTCTGCCAGATGCAGGCCAGTGCCTGGGTCCGCTTCTGTGGTGAGGAAGAAAGGCTCAAAGAGGTGCTCCTGTGTGGCCTGGTCAACTCCCGCGCCGCTGTCCGCCACACTCAAACGCACGTATTGGCCCACACAGGCCTCTGGATGCAACTGGCGGTGGGCATCGTCCACCGTCACCTGCTCCGTCTGGATGAGCAACACCCCGCCCTCGGGCATGGCCGCCTGCGCGTTCTGGGCCAGGTTCATCAGCATGTGTTCCAGCGCGCTGGCGTCGCCGAGCACAGGCTCCAGGCCAGGTGCGAGGTTGAGTTCCAGATCGATCCCATCGCCGCTGAGGCGGCGCAGGACTTGCCTTAGTGCGGTAGTTAGCCCGTTGAGGTCGAGTACCTGTGAGTGCGCCAGTTGGCGGCGGTGGATGGTCGATAGCTGTCGCGTCAACTCCGCCGCTCGCCGGGCCGTTCTTTGGATGGCTGCCAGCTCGCTGTAGGCGGGATAGGATGGTTCCACCTGCGCCAGGCCCAGTTCGGCGCTGCCCAGGATGATGCCCAGCAACTCGTTGAATTGCTGCGCCAGCCCCTCCGCCAGCCGTGCCACAGCCTCCATGCGCTGCTCCTTCTGCGCCTGCAGTTCGGCGCTGATCTCGCGCGCCACACCGATCCACTTCTGAGGCCTGCCCCCACTGTCCTGGAGAGCAGTGCCTGAAGCTGCCCAGTGGGACACCTGCCCCTCGCTGTTCAGCATGCGGCATTGCGCCGAAAACGGCTCACCGCTGGCCAGGTGCTCTTGTAGTGCGGCGAGAACCCGCGCGCGATCCTGCGGATGGATGGCCTGTTGAAAGTCCTGTGCTGTCCTGGGGAAAACACTGGGATCATGGTAAAGCTTGGCAGCATCGTCGCTGAAGAATTCCATCTGGCCGCTTTCGAGATCCCATCGGTAGATCAAGTCAGCCACGTTTCCCAGGGCGGCACGGAGGCTCTGCAATTCCTCGTGGGCCTTGGTCAAAGAAGCAGCGTAATCCTGGGCCTGTTCTTCCCGCTCCACCCGAGCTTGCTTGACGGCTTCTTCCACCTGCTGGCGTGCCTCGCTTTCGGCCTGCAGTGCTTCCTGGGACTGGGCCAGCTTCTGCTCGAACTGTTCGCGCTGAGCAGTCTGAGCCTGCAGGGCTCCCTGGATCTTGTCCAACATGGCGAGGTGTTCGTAGGCCTGCTTCTCCAGCTTGGTGTGCGCCTGGCTGAGCGCTTCCTCGGCCAGATGGCGGGCCTCGGCTTCGGTGTGCAGTTGTTCCGTGGTCCGCTCCAGTGCGATGCCGGTGTCCTGGGCCTCTTTCTGCAACTCCGCGTGGCTCTGGGGGAGCGCACTCTCGTCGCGTCTGCGTTCGGTGATGTCGGAAAGGACGTGAACGGTGCCGATTAGTTTATCGTTATCATCAAACAGTGGATCGACGGTGATGTCCAGCCAGCGGTCCCGCATGGGCACGACCAGCGTTTCTCTCTGGCGGGTCTCGTGGGCACGCTGCTGGAGGCAGGTAGGGATGGGTTCTGCAGTGCCGTGCACCAGTTCGTAGCAGTGCTGGCCGATGATCTCGCTGGGCGGTTTGCCGAGGAGTTTGGCCAGTGCCACGTTGCACTTGCTGATCCTATAGTCCGTGTCCACCAGGTACACGGCGTCCTGGATGGCGTCGAAAGCGTCCTTCCACTGTTGCAGCGCAGCCTGAACGGCTTCCTCAGCACGCTTGTGACGGAGCATAGCCTCGATGCGGGCCAGGAGTTCCCGGCTGGGCAGGGTGCGTTGGAGGCATCCATCGGCCCCAGCCTCGAGGGCACGGGCGCGGATGGAGGAAGGAGTTGTTTCTGTGACCCATAGCACGACATAAATACCCGCCAGTTGTAGGTCCCTTTTGATTTCCCTGGCCAGGTCGATGCCGCTGGTGTCGGGCAGGGCGGCGTCCAGCAAGATCAAATCCGGGGCTTTGGCTCTGGCGGTGCGCAAGCATTCGTGGCCCGTGGCTGCTCCCAGAATCTGGTAGCCCGCCGATCTAAAGACGCGCGAGCTGTCAAGTAGCCTGTTTGGCTGGTGATCGACGATGAGTACTTGCATCGGTCCCTCCATCAGTGTGATGCCGCTGCGCTCTATTATAGCAGCTTCTGCCAGTCTGCCAAGTTGGGGTGATGGTACTTGACCACAAATGGTGTTCTGTAGTGACGACTTTAGTCGTTCTTGGTGGTGGGAAACGACTAAAGTCGTCACTACGGTATTGGGTTTGAAGGGGTGCTCTAGTCGTCACTACGATAGTTGAGATGACTCACACGCCTCAGACAGGCGGTTCAGTCATCCCAGCCGCGTCCAAAGTTGTCCGTCGGATAGTCCTTCCATGTGCTGCGAAGCCAGTCGCGGCCCTTGGTATCAAAGTACAAATGTACACTGGATCAAGGCCACGCATAGGGGTCAGTTGCATGGCCGTGTTTCACTGGGTTGTAATGGGTGTAGTTCAGTGCCTGGTAGTGATGTCGCTCACTGCGAATCCAGCGATCGGTGAACTTGTACCACACGCGCCGCTGACCCGTCATTCCATCCGCTACGTTCCATTCGCGCGACGTCGTTCCGTGCAGTTGTTGGAGAAGGCGCGATGCAACGTCCAACGAAGGGATGCCTACCAGAATGTGATAGTGGTTGGGCAGGATCACCCAGCCTCCGATCTCCGCACCTATTGAGGAAAAGGCCTCAAGCAAGCGGGGTTCAAACTCGTCCCGACGGGATGCATGCATGATTGGCTCGTGCTGAAAGTTGACAGCAGTGAGGAGGTACCACCCGGTCTCGCGATAGGGGTGTGGCGGTGCATGCCAAGGATAGTGGCGCTCACGGCGATGCGCCACAACGGCTGCTTTTTCTTCTGGACTCATTTTGCGGTATTCGTAGGGCATTGGTCAAGTCTCCCTGCAACGACTGAAGTCGTCACTACGGGTGCTGCAACGACTGAAGTCGTTACTACGGGTGTTGCAACGACTGAACTTGTCATTACGGGTGGCGCAACGACTGAAGTCGTCACTACGGGTGTTACAACGACTGAAGTCGTTACTACGGGTGCTATTGCCTGGCTTTGCCCTGTTCTGTGATGTCACGGCCAATGACCTGGATGGCATAGACCCGGCCATGCTTCTTCAACGTGGCCACCAAAATCTCCAGGGAGCGTTTCTTGCCCTGAAGCGTAAAGTTCATGGTAAAAGGAGGCGACTCCTCTCCACTGAGGATGCGCGCCAAGCGCCTGCCATGTCTCGCCTTCACCTCTGGCGGCATGGTGGGCAGGTCGGTCAACAACTGGCCAATGATGTCGTCTTCAGGCAGCCCGATGACATCGGCCATGCGGCTGTTGCAGGCCACGATCTTGCCGTCCGGGCCCAGCAGCAGGATCGGCTGCAGGGACGACTCGAAGAGCAGCCGATACCTCTCCTCGCTGGCACGCAGCTCCTCTTCTGCTTGTTTGCGCTCCGTGATGTCCTGCAAGACGACGACAACCCCAGTAGAGTTCTCCTTTTCATCGCGCATAGAGGCAATGCTGAGATCAACCGGGATTCGCGCGCCCTCCCTGGCAATGAGCAGATAGTCTGTCAGAGACACCATTTGCCCCGCTTGGCATGCCTTCCTGACAGCATCCGTGGTGCCGACATGGCCAGTTTGCTGTTCGAGCCTCAGGACCTTGGCGATCCTTTTTCCCCATGCGTCACCATGCTGCCAACCGGTCAGTGTTTCAGCGGCCGGATTCATGAACGTGACCAGATCCCTCTCGTCGGCGATGATCACAGCCTCGCCAATGCTGCTCAAGGTCGCAGTGAGCCAGTGCTCTCGCTCTTTCAGACTGCGTTCCATGGCATGCTTATAAAGCGCCATCTCGATGGCAACGCGCAGCTCCCGTTCCTGAAACGGTTTGATGACGTAGCCGTAGGCAGCGGTGACTTTCGCTCGCTGCAATGTGTCCTCGTCGGCGTAGGCTGTTAGGTAGACCACCGGTATGTTATAGCGGGTCTGGATTTGCAAGGCGGCCTCAATGCCGTCAGTGCCACCCTGAAGCCGGATGTCCATGAGCACAATGTCCGGCTGCCGCTGTGCGGCCTTTTCAACCGCCTCTTCTCCGGAGCCAGTGATTCCGGTTACCAGGTAGCCCATGCGTCGCAGCGCCCTCTCCAGGGCCATGGACACGATGCGTTCATCTTCAACGATCAGAATGCCTATCACTGCGCTTCCTCCCTTGCCGCCAGGCCGCTACCTTTGTCTTGCAGGAAAGGTGATGGTGAACCTGGTTCCTGTATAGCCCTCGACGTCCATCGTGCCATCAAGCTGCTCGACGAGCGTGTTGACCAGTTGTAGGCCTAGAGACTCTGTCTCGTGCACATCCACCTCGTCTGCCACGCCGACTCCATTGTCGCTCACGCTGAGCACGAACGTGTCCCCGTGAGCGTAGAACCCTACGACGATCTCACCCGTGTCCCTGCCGGTGAAGGCGTGTTTCAAGGAATTGGAGACCAGTTCATTGATGATCAGCCCGCAAGGTATGGCCAGGTCTACGCTCAACTGAACGTCATCCACATCGACCTGCACGTCAATGGCGCCGGAGGCCGCTCCGTGCAATTGTAGAAGCGAGGTGGTCAGGCTGGACAGGTATTCGCCAAAGTCAATCCTGGACAAGTCCTGCGAGCCGTACAGCTTTTCGTGGACGAGGGCCATCGAGCGCACCTGGTTGCGGCTGTCCTGCAAGATGCCACTGGCACCTCGCTCCTCGGCCTTCAGCGATTGCAGGTAGAGCAGGCTGGAGATCACCTGCAGGTTGTTCTTGACCCGATGGTGGACTTCCTTGACCAGCATCTCTTTCTCGCGTAGGGATGCCTGAAGTTGTTCCTCGGCCTGCTTACGTTCGGTGATGTCGGTGTAAACGGCCACGACTCCGGTAAACTCGCCCCCGATGAGGATCGGAGAGCCAGCGACCATAACGTCCACCGGGGTGCCATCCTTGCGGTAGCGAATCGCCTCTGTCGGGGGAACCGGCTGTCCGGCCAGTACCTGCCGGGTTAAGGCGGTTGCTTCCTCATAGGTCTTGGCGCTCGATCCGGCGACGAGGTCGTCGATATTCTGACCGCGTGCCTCCTCCACAGAATAGCCAAACAGTTTCTGTGCCCCTGGGTTCCACTCCACCACCCGTTGCTGGTTGTCCAGGGTCACGATGGCGTCCGGGGCGGAGGCCAAGACCCTCTCCAGGTACTGACGACGCTGTTCAATCTCCGCTTCGAGGCGCTTGCGCTCGGTGATGTCCCGCACCAGCACCAGATCCGCACTTTGCCCCTCGTACATCACGAGCCCCGCGTTGAACTCCACCGCCAACGGGGTGCCATTCTTGTGCCTGATCGTGGTTTCGTATATGGCTGGCACGTCCTCACCGGCCATGCGCCGGCGGTAGCGCTCCGCGACTTGATCGAGCTTCTCTGGCCAGATGTACGTGGTGTACGGGGTACCTACCATCTCCTCAACGCCGTAGCCGGTGATCTCCGCCAGGCGGGGGTTTGCATATTGAACCAGGCCATCCCGAATCACTGCGATGCCGTCGTTGGCCCTCTCCACCACGTTGCGGTACTTTTCTTCACTCTCGCTCAGTGCCTCATCGGCCCGTTTGAGCGCGGTGATGTCGTGGATGACGAGCAGGCAGCCAACTGTCTGCCCAAAGTCCGAGAGGAGCGGCGAACAGCGAATGTCAAAGTGCTGCTCGGTGTTCCCACGCTGCAGGACGAGCTCGTCTTGCCACTCGGCTTCGCTCTGGCAGTGCCGGATGAGCTCGGGGAAGGCGGAGAAGGCTTCAGCGGCGGGCCGACCGATCATGGTCGTAGCTCGCGACCCGAGCAGCTTCTGTGCTGCGGGATTCAGGTCCACCACCCGCTTCTCAGCGTCCAGCACAACGACGCCATCTTCCATTTGCGCCATCACTGCATAGTCCGCAACTGGCCTCAGTTCAAAAAGGCCCAGGCATATCAGTACCCAGGCCACTATCCCCTCGAACTGCAGCAGAGCCACGACGAGGGCCGCGCTGCCCAAGCCGGGCCAGACAACGTAGGCAATGCCTGCCGTGCAGGGCAGAAGCGCAGCGATCAGTATATAGGCAGCCTGCCCGCGGTGTTCGTGGCGAGTGCGCAGCCAGGCCTGCATGAGCAGGGCCGCCCCAAGCGCGACCACAGCGTAGGAATAGGCCAGGTTGACCCAGAACCATGTCCCGTACGTCAAACGCAGCCGCCAGAACGTGCCAGTCCAGGCCAGCCCCGTGTGGCTCCACATCAGACCGTGGGCTTCGTTGGTCCAGACCAGCAGCACGGTGATGGCTGGCTCAATCGCCAGCAGGGCGCTCTCGCGCCTCGTCAGCCGTCGTCCGTCCCGCGCGTAGCGCAGCACGAAAGCCAGCCAGGCAACGGGGGCAATGACAAGAGGGAGGTACTGTGACTTTGCCCAGAAGAGTGCAGTTCCCAGGTCTGCACTGGCCGCAGTGATGCCTTCGGCCATGGCCCACCATCCCAGGCACAACATCAGCAGCACGAAGCTGCGCACGCCTGGCGCAGGACGCCGCCGCCACACGAAAAGGGCCAGGATTGGGAAGAGGGCTGCGGCAAGCATCCACAGCCCAGTATAGAGCAGTGATTGCAAGGCCATCTACGCTTCCATTACTGCTTCGTGCATCAGCCGTTCGTGCTCTGCATGCCCTGTTGACGCAGTACTCTGTAGTCCTTCATCCATTATGCATCTCGGCAGAGGAGTGGGCCAGGACGACCGCAGTGGACGGGCACGGTGCTCGTCCACAATCGACGCCAGGCACTCGTGGAATCGCATCGTTGGGTGGGTGGCGCCCCAACGGCGAAGGCAATGCTGGCACGCTCCAAGCCACCACGGACACGGCTCACGTCAAGGATTATAGCACAGAAAGGCAGAGAATACACAAAAAAGATACTCGCCGACAACGCAAATGCTACGGCTGGCACGTCTGCGTTTGACAGGAGCGCCGACCCAGCAAACAGACTCCGGGCAACCTGGTCAGAGATGCCGTCAAGCAAAGCCAGAGTGCTCCAGCCGTTCCCTGCCAGGGAAGCGGCCGGGCTTGGTCTGCGGCTGCTTCGCGGCGGGAACTCCCCCTGCCGCACGCACACCTCAGCTCATGCCTGTGTCGAAGGCGCCCAAGTCTCCATGCGGCCCTGAGCGCCCCAGCTGCTCTGTTATCCTTCTTCCGGTGTAGGAAATGTGATTCGGAACTGCGTGCCGTCCTGGTGCTGGACCCTCAAGGTGCCGCGCAGTTGCTCCACCAGTGTGTTCACCAGTTGCAGGCCCAAGGACTCTGGGTCGCGAGTATCAATGTCCTCTGGGATGCCCACTCCGTTGTCGCTGACCTCGAGCCTGTAGCGCTCATCCTGGGCATGGAACTCTACGCGGATCTCGCCGCTGTCACGACCGACAAAGGCGTGCTTGAGGGCATTGGAAACGAGTTCGCTGATCAGCAAGCTGCAGGGGATGGCCAGATCGACGCTCAAGAAAACGTCATCCACTTCGACCGTCACGCCGATGCCGCTGGAGGCTGCAGCGTAGGATTGCAGCAGCGAAGCGGTCAGGCTCTGAACGTATTCCTCAAAGTCAATCCTGGACAGGTCTCGAGAACCGTACAGCTTCTCGTGGACCAGGGCCATGGAGCGAACGCGGTTTTGGCTGTCCCGCAGTATCTCGCTGCTGCTCTGCCCCTCGGCCTGCAGCGACTGCAGGTACAGCAGGCTGGAGATGATTTGCAGGTTGTCCCTCACCCGGTGGTTGATCTCATTCAGCAGCAGCTCCTTCTCCCGCAGGGAGGCGCGCAGTTGTTCCTGGCCCCGTTTGCGCGCCGTGGCGTCGCGGATCACCGCAATGAAGCCTGTAGGCTTGAGCGTGGCGTCGCGGATCACCGACGTGCTGAGTTCGGCGGGAAAGCGGCTGCCATCCTTGCGCAGCATCGTGTACTCGATGTTGTGAATGCTGCCCCGGGCGAGTGTCCGCTGCAGGTTGGCCCGTGCACGGTCGTGGTCTTGCGGCGCAATGAGGTCGAGCGTGGACATGCCGTGAATGTCCTCCGGGAGGTCATAGCCGTGCAGGCGCGCCGTCTGACGATTGCAGAGGACGATCTTGCCTGCCAGGTTGGTCAGGGTAATGCCATCGGGAGAAGTGTCCACCAGGGTGCGGTATTTCGCTTCGGCCTCGAGCAGGGCGTCCTGCGCCAGCTTGCTCTCGGTGATGTCGCGCCCCACAGACTGGATCTCGACCAATTGGCCCTGCTCGTTGAATATCGCCCGGTTAGTCCACTGCAGCCAGCGTGTCTCCCCGTTGGCCGCAATGACGCGGTTTTCCACCATGATCACGGGATCTTCCCTGCTCAGGGAGGCCAGCGCCTCTTCCACCATCTTCCTGTCCTTGTCCGGCACGGGTGACGCATAATGGCTGCCAATAAGCTCTTCGCGCTTTTTCCCCAGGTAGCGGCAGGCGGCATCGTTGGCGAAGGTGAGGGTTCCGTCGGGCAGGAAGCGAGTGATCAGCTCCGTCTGGGCTTGCACCACGGCACGATAGCGCGCCTCGCTCTGCCGCAGCGCTTCCTCTGCCTGCTTGAGCTCGCTGATGTCGGTGTAGATGACCACCACGCCGATCAGTTCCTCCCCCATCAGGATGGGCGAACCGGACGCAAAGACGTGCACCGGGGTGCCATCCTTGCGGTAGCGTACTACCTCCGTTGGAGGAACGGGCTCGCCGACGAGGACTCGGGCGGTCAACGCGGTCGCTTCCTGAAACGTCCTGGGGTCCGACCCGGTGACGAGGTCGTCGAGGTCCCGCCCGCGTGCCTCCTGTGCCGAGTAGCCAAACAGGCTCTCTGCGCCTCGGTTCCACTCCACAATGGTGTGTTGGCTGTCCAGGGCAATGATGGCATCCGGAGCGGAGCCCACCACGCTTTCCAGGTACAGCCGCCGCTGCTCGGTTTCGGCTTCCAGTCGCTTGCGTGCAGTGATTTCGTGCAGGACAACCAGGCGACCGGCCAGTTCCCCCTCGGGGTCGCGCAGCGGCGAGATGCGCAGATCGTACCAGCGGCGTGTGTCTCCTTCCCCCCAGGCCAGCTCCTCACGTACCTGGATCGCGCCGCGCCACCGTCCGAGGAGCTGCGGATAGGCGGCAAAGACGCGCTCTGCAGTCTGCCCAAGGACCTCAGAAGCACTGTGGCCAATGAGTTTTTGCGCTGCCGCGTTGAGGTCCAGGATGCGGTTCTGTGTGTCGAGCACGATCACGCTGGCGTCCATCTGCTCCACAACGGCCTCGCACGCCACGGGCACGAAATCGAAGATGCGCAAGCGAAGCATGCTCCAGATGATGGCCACGTTGCTAACAGTTGCCCCGGCAGCAATCGCCATCTGGCCGAGATGGGGGAAGGCAGTGGAGACGGCGACGGCAATCCAGGAGGCCAGACCTCCAATGAGTAGAGCCAAGCCCTGCCGGCGCTGCAGGGCCGTGGAGTGCCTTATCCCTCGGATGAGCACCGACACGCTCAAAGCAAGCAGCAGATAGGAATAGGCGGTGTGGAACCAGAACCACGGCCCGTGGGTCACCCGGAGTGACAGGTACGGTAAAGTGGTATCGACAGCAACGCTGCGCCAGATCCAGCCGTGGGCCTCGTTGGGCCAAACCAGCAGCAGGGTCAGGAAGGGTTCGATGGCCAGCAGGGAGATCTGGCGGCGGGTGAGCGGCTTCTTCCGCTGGCCGTATCGCAGCACGAAAGCAAGAAGGGCGACGGGCACCGTCACCGCAGGGAGGTAGGATGCTCTTGCCCAGAACAGCTTGGCTGCCTCGGTGAAGCTCAGCCGGCCGAAAGTGTCGGTGGCGGACCACGCTGCCATGCACAGCATCGCTGTGGCAAAAGTCCGCGCGCCGCGCGCCGGACGGCGCTGCCAAATCCAGAGCACGGAGGCCAGCGCGATCGCCGCGTTAAGTATTCCCAGGATTAGGTAGGGTGATTCTGACCAGGGCATGGGTTGTGATCTCCTACTCGCTGCGTGCTATTTCGTTGGCTACTTCCCTGCTTGTGGGGAAAGTCGCCTCTACGGGATGATGATTAACCACCAGGGCACAAAGGGTGTTTGGTCTATTCTACCTGAGTGTGTTGGTGTTGGCTACTCCAGCCGCCGCATACCGCGCTCGTCCACGATGAACCCTTGGCGGCGGAAGGGCTGTGTGAACTCCTCGGCGACGTGCTGACGCTCGACGGGGTTCAGGCGCAGCCAGAGCCGGTTTAAGGCCTGCTGCGATGTCTCTTGTTCATGCTCAGGTAGGATTGCTCAATGCCGGCTGTTCTGCCCAGCTCTTTCTGAGTGAGTCCGGCCTCCTGGCGGATGGTGCGAGTCGCTTGGCCCAGGGTCACGACCGCCTCCTTTTTCTCAACGCGACCTCGCGCACCTCGCCGGACTAATGGCGGCTGTTCGTGCTCTGCATGCCCCGTGGGCACCTGCGGGCGACGGCCGAAGGTCTCGTCGAAGATCTTGGCGAAGACAAGGCCACAGGCGACGGCCGAAGGTCTCGCCACAGGCGACGGCTCCGACGGGGACCTACGGCAGGTGGCGAGACGCGCTGCAGAGTACGCTGAGCCCGCAGCGTGATTCTTACTGCTTCGTACATCAGTTTCCAAACCCCTTGGGCTCGATTATCGCATGAAAACGGCTGCCTCAGTTTGGCAACCTTCGGCGCAGTACTCTGCAATCATCTCAACGATCTCGGCGCTGAAATCACGCTTCTCCAGATGCGATTTGCCCGCATTATAGCACAAAAGTGAAAAACTGGTCATACGAAATGCCCTATTCGAGCCATTCTCGCTTGACAAAATAGAACACTTGTTCTACACTACTGTCAAGGGTGGCGAGGAGGTCAGGGCAGGGAGGGAGGGCAGTCATCCGGTCTAGCTAAGGACAGGATGCCCCGTCAAACTGGCGACGGGATGCAAGCACAAGCACAGATTGAGCGGAGGCAGGGGGCGGATGATGGGTGGCCCTGTCTAACGACCCTGTCTAACGACGGACACCTTCGGTCTGACGACCCTGTCTAACGGCAGCCAGGACCTTCGGCGGACACCTTCGGTCTGACGACGGGCACCTTCGGTCTAACGACCCTGTCTAACGGCCCTGTCTAACGACGGACAGGACCTTCGGCGGACAGGACCTTCGGCGCACATCTACGGTGCAAGCACGGGTCACGGGTATCAGTTTGCAGTCAATGGGCCCATGTGAGCAACAGACTGCCAACCGAGAACCGCCAACCTACAGAAGGAGATGTCATGGCAGTTGATCGCGCGCGGAAAAGGTCCATCCGCCGGCTGGTGCGCATGCTGCGCGGCTTGCAGCGCAATGAGGACTTGACCATCGAAGACATGGCCTCGCGCTTGGGGGTCAGCCTCAGCATGTTGGGCATGGTCTACAGAGGTCGACGCAGCCCTGGGCGCAAGTTCCTGCGCGGCGTACTCAAGGCCTACCCCCATCTGCGCAACGAAGTGTATCTTTTCTTGCTGCGCGATATGAACGATAGTGAATAGAGTTATACACCTTGGTGAAAAACGAGAGGTCTTCAAGGACGCCGACCTGCTCGAAGCTGGCCCCGTCTTTGAGCTGGATGGCGTCGAATTCGATCCTGCCCAGAAGGGGTACACCCTGGTGCATAACTATGCGTTGTACTTCTGGCGGCCCTATCTGGGCAACACTGCCTTTGCGCTGTGGGAGTTGCTGCTCTCCTTCTGCTACGGCGACTGCGATGTTGCCTATCCTTCGATCTCCCGCCTGGCGCGCATGATCACCAACAGCGACCACAGCCGCGCCGTGGTGATGGGTAGGCGCAGAGCCAGGGTGGCCCAATCCCGCCAAACACAGGGCGGGACGCCGAGACGGCGCTACCCTGGGGCGCTGGAGGTGCTGCGCCGCGAGCGGCTGGTGCAGGTCACCCACCGTGGCCACGGACCCACGACACGGTACACCTTCCGCGTACTCAAAGCGCTGCCCCTGCTGCGGCCTGAGCAGGTGGCCCGCCTTTCGCCTCACCTTCAGCGCGACCACGTCGCCTGGATGGAGCGCTATGGCATCGACCCACTCACCTACCGGCAGGCCCTCGAGAATGCCCCCTCCTCTCAACAACAGGCCCCTGCTGCCCCAGACCTCACCCCTGCTGTCCCCGACCCCACCCCTGTGGGCAGCCACACCAGTGGAGATGGCCTGCGCAGCAGCGGCCCGGCACGCTGCAGCACGAATAATCCCCAGGAAGAAGACGTCACCGAATATTGGTGGAAAGAGACTGCGCAGGAACTGCGGCCGCAATTGCAGCACGTACTCTTCCAGATGTGCTTCCCCAAGGCGAAGGTGTTTTCCTTTCATGATGGGGTGTTAGCCGTCCAAGCGCCCAGCGCAGCGGCCCGCGATCTGCTGGAGCACCGCCTGGCTATGGCAGTGCGGCGCACACTGATCGCCGTCTCCAATGGCCAGGTGAAGCAGGTGCGCTTTCTGGGCGGGGAGTCGGAGGGAGAGGAACAATGCGCACACTGACGGGGACGCTGGAGGCGGCGCAGCGGGAGGGGACACAGCGGCCGCGTGTGCGGCTGCTGGTACGGGACAAACAAGCGCGATTGAGTTTTATAGGCCAGCAGTCGGTAGCTGCAGGGCAGCAGGCGCTGTGCATTGGAGCAGACGGAGTCACGATCATCATCGTGGCTCTCGACACATTGGGCGTGATACGGCGGCGTCGGGTGACCGATCCGACGGTGATGGGCTCACCTGGCGGATCGGAGACAGATTGGGGCTGGTTTCCCGACGACTGGACGCAGGTGTGCGATGACGCGCTGGGCTCGGGCAAGGGAGACATCGCGCTCAGCCTGAACGGGGCGACGGTGCGGCTGTTCTACGTCAAGGCCGACGGCTCGGAAATACTGTGTCGGGAGAGCACTGACGACGGGGTCAACTGGGGCTCAGCCAGCACGGTGAAATCGATTGTTGGCGGCTCTGCGAGCTTCAACTATCGGCTGGCGACGGCTGGGCAAGACGACATATTCTGGTGCTACGACAAGCCGGGGTATCGGCACGTCAAGTTTCGCAAGACCTCCGGCGGAGGCTGGGGAAGCGAACAGGAGCTATCGGTGCTGTACCGGACTGGCGGCGAATTCGCCGTCTGCGGCGGGCTGAGCGTCTGCTGGAACTCGAGCGGCGGCTACTACGAACTGGCGGCGGCGTTCTGGGGCGGCAACCTGGAGATGGGGCACATCTGCACCGGCAAGTTCACCGATGGCAGCGGCGTATCAGCCAGGCAGACCATCGTACCGCCAGGCATAGCTACGCCGGGATTCACACCGCTGTGGCCGGTGCTGTACCGTGTGCCGGCAGCGCTGGGTGGTGGGTACCTGCTGACCTACATTGACAAATTCACCTCGGCCACACTGTCCTGGAGCAGCCCCATCTGCATCCGCTCACGGGATTTCGAGCACTGGAGCTACAAGATACCGCTGACCTTTGACGTGAGCAACCCGAAACGTCTGAGCTGCGTGGACCTGAGCGACGTGATCTACCTGTATGTGGTGAACGAGGCCTACAGGCTGAGACTGTGGGCGAGCGGCGACAGCAGAATGGAGATGACGGAGAGCTTGGACAGAGTACTGCGCTACCGGATCCACGAGCGGCCGGGATTGGGCAGCCTGCGGGTAGAACTGGACAACCGCGATGGGCGCTACGATGGGGCGGGGATCACGGGAGAGACGGCGGAAGCGATGCGACCGCTGGCGCAAGTGATCATCGACCAGGGGCTCAAGACGACTGCCGGCGATGAGCGCGTAGAGTGCCGGCCGTTCTACCTGTGGAGCGTGAGCCGGGTGAGACAGGCCGGGCAGAACTGGGCGCGAGTGCACGCGGTGGACGGGTGGCAACTGTTCAAACTATGGCGGCCGGACGCGACCTACGTATTTGAGGGCCAGACCTTGCGCTGGTGCATCGAGGAGCTGGCCTCGAGAGTGGGCTACTTTGAGTGCGCGTTCGATACGAGTACGGAATGGAACATGAGCGTGGAATACCTGGCGGTGGCGGGAGAACACACCGACTGGTCGGGGCGGCAGCACATCCGGGCGTGGGACCGGTGGGTGCCGCTGGATGACGTCAGCGTGGCATTCGACCCCAGGGTGAACGGCTACCAGGTGCTGCAGCAACTGCTGGGGCTGGTGGGCGGCGTGGCCAGGTGGGGCAACGGCACGGGCAGCGAACATGTACTGTACTGCCTGATCCCGCACAACCAGGGAGAGAACCCGGCGACAGACCACACCTACGAGGACGGGGAGATCCTGGCTGGCCAGTACGTGAAAGGGCTGGCGTGGCCAACTCGGGTGCGAGCTACCGGTGACGGAGTGGCGTATGAAGGGAAAGACAACGCCAACTCGTGGGACGTGGGCATGGAATTCATCCAATTTCTGTACCAGGAGAACTGGGACGCAGTAGCGGAATGTCAGATGGCGGTCAACAGTGCGCTGGATGACGCCGATGCCAGGGCCTGGGGAGGGTGGATCCGGACGCGGCCGAACGTGGGAGTGGAGCTATTCGACGTGATCGTGTTTGCTGACAGCAAGGCTGGAGGCGGGATCGTGACGATGAAGCGGCGGGTGAACGGGCTGCTGACGGTGTACGAGCCGCTAGAGCGGAAGTGGGAGCAGACAGTTTACCTGGAGGGTGTGTAGGGCGTAGGGCGAATACCTCACCTGACAGATGGTGAGACTTCGCAAGATTCGCCCGTACGGGGGCAAGGGATGCTGATACGGTTTGGGACGATACGGGCATTTGAGGCAAGAACGTACCTGGCGGACGTGGAGCTTGGGGGCTACGTGGCGACGTACATCAGCAACGTGCCGGTGGCGTACCACGTGCGTGAGGATCTGGTGGAGGATGGGACGCGGTGCGTGGTGCTGTTTCTGGACGAACTCAACCCCAGCAACGCTGTAGTGATCGCGCTGTTCAGCGGGCGGCCGGCAGAGGATCCGAAGTTTGATCCGGTGCTGGGGCACCGGCACACAGGAGCGGTGGGAGATGGACCGGTCCTTGGGTAGTGGGTAATTGGTCGTGGTCGCCCAGAGGGCATGCAGAGCAAGTGGGTGGTGAGGTGTGAGATGACAAAACGAGTGACTGTCTACGTGCTGGTGGTGATGGTGCTGGCGCTGCTGCTGGTGGCGTGCATCGATGACGGGATGAGTACGTCCTGTCCCACTGATGACAGGATGAGTACACCCTGTCCCACTGATGACAGGATGAGTACACCCCGTCCCACTGATGACAGGATGAGTACACAGCCGCCGAGTCCTGCGTCTCCGCCGGAGGGCTGGCCTACGCCCCGTCCCACTGATGACGGGATGAGTACAGCTCGCCCCACTGCTGAGGGGACGCCTACGCGGGGGTTTTTGGTGCGAGCGGCCTCGGTGGAGATGACTTTCTACGGAGAGACAAGCGACCTGCTGATCTCGGGCAGTGATGCCAGCTACGCCACTGCGCGGGACACATCGACGTCGTCGTCATCCTCGGCACACTACAGCCGCCTGGGGCAGAAACACAGCACGACAAGCGGTGATTACAGCGTCTACCGGCTGTACTTTGACTTTGACACGTCGTCGATCACCGATACCTGGACGGTGGAATCGGCGGTGCTGCACCTGTGCGCAAAATCTGATGCCTCGACGGATGATTTTGACGTCAAGATCTACCGGTATGACTGGCAAGAGCCTGGGGCAACGTACAGAGAAGCGAACTATGACGGTGCGTATGGTGGTGATGCGACGCTGGAGGGCACACTGCTGAACAGTTCGGCGTTTGCAGCAGATACCTATTTCACGTTGACGGTGGCCACGGGAGCGATCAGCGTGACCGGTGACACAAAGTACACCGTGGTATCTGGGGAGGACGTGAACAACTCGGCGCCGGCAAGCAACACCAACGAGTACATATCGATGTGGATGGCGGACGAAGAGCTGACGACGAAGGATCCCAAGCTGGTGGTGGTGGTGAGTGCGCCGGCTACACCGACACCTACTGCCACGAACACGATCACACCTACTGCTACCAATACAGTAACACCTACAGCGACGAGCACTCCGACAGGGACGCCGTATCCATGCCCAATACACATCACCAGTGACACAACGTGGGGTCCGGGGACGGTCTTGGTGGGCTGCAATGTGGGTATCACCTCGGGCGTGACGCTGACCCTGGCAGCGGGCACCGAATTGCGGATGACCAACGACTGGATGCTGGACGTGAAGGGCAAACTGTACGCGGTGGGGACAGCCGCCAACCCGATCACCATCACGCACCACACGATGACTGCGACGGGCAGCTACGACTACATCTTTCTGCGTGGCGACAACTCGGTGCTGGACTATGTGAACGTGTGCTACGGGGACGGGATCAACGTAGCAGACGAGAGCACCATCACACACGTGAAGGCCATGAGCAACACCCACGGGCTGTACTTCAGCGGGCCGTGGGTGAGCCACGTACAGAGCAGCACACTGCAGTACAACGACTACGGAATGGTGCTGTGGATGGACGCGCTGCCGTACATCACCGACACCAACGTCTTGAGCAACACCGTGTGGGACGTGGCCATGTACCAGCATGAGAGCCTGAGCACAGACAACTGCTGGTGGGGCTCGGATCCGCCAGATGAAGGGAAAGTGTGGGATTTTGACGATGAGTTCACGCTGGGAGACGTGTCGTGGGCGTACTACGCCTCGGCGTGGATTAGCTGGTAGTCAAGGTGAGTTCACTCATACCTTGACTACTGGTAGTCAAGGTGAGTTCTGTAGTGACCCCCTAGATTTGGACACCTACGTTAGTTCAAATAGACTTAGTCCAAGAGGGGGGAGACAGGATGGTAAGGCGACGAACGTTCAAGCCAGAGTTGAAGGCCAGGCTCGTGCTGGAGGT
>JAUWJD010000047.1 GCA_030607875.1 Chloroflexota bacterium | reverse complement strand
CAGGACACCCCCGGGGTTACAGTGCTTGACCAAGTGCGGGCATCAGGGGTCTACCCACCTGAAGAGGAGTTCAACGCCCGCCGTATGGCTGTGCGCGGCAGTGGTCTGCTCTCGCCTAACGGCCATTGGGTGGCCGTTCTGGTTCAACATCTCTACGGCCCTCAGGATATCCTGATCTTGGAACAACCCGTGAAGAGGCAGTAGCTACGATGCGGCGACTGACTAACTGGCTGCCCCATCTGTTGTTGTTCCCATACGTCCTGGCTCATGCTTTGGTGGCCTTGATGGACCGCGATGGAAAGGTGTGGCCCGTTGTGACCGGTCAGGTGGTGAACTGGGCTGGCTGGAGTGCCAGCGGCGACTTGGCGCTGCACGTGGATGGGCAGATATGGCTGGTATGGGTTTCTTAAGGGACGATCGGCTGTCGCTGGCCTGGCTCTTGGGTAGACCATTCTCCATATCAATCCTGCTTGTAGGAGACATAGTCATGAGAACGCGCTGGCGATTGTTGGGTGCCTTGCTGCTAGCAGGGGCGTTGGTTCTCGCCGTTATCTACTGTGGCCTCTTTGATTGGGTCTTGTACCAGACTCACACTACCATAGAGTCGGTGCTGGGCGAGACGCCCCAGAATAGGGCTGAGGCCTACCTGGCTGCCGTGCGCCAGGGCGACCAAGAAATCGCCCTGACCTGCTGGCCGGCCAACGAACGGCTGGGCGCTGACTATGAGGCCCTGCGCCAGCAGGTGACTGACGAGCTTCGGGCCCTGGGTTCATCGCTGCGCCATCGAGTGTTGGATGTGGAGTGGCTGCTGCGAGCCAGCGGCATTCAATGTAGCTGGGAATGAGACGATGGTCTGGTTCCACGCCTTGCGCGATGGGGTACGGTACTATGTGGAGATGGGCGTGTATCGGCAGGACCTTTGAATGCCGGGGGAGTTACCTGGCGATCAGAATAGGGGTAGCTGCTTCGGCGGGCAGCGGCCGTCGAGCAAGACAAAGGGAGCGGCGCGCGCAGCTACAGCGCCGATAGCACGCAGAGCCTCGAGGTAGTGGAATTTGTCCTGGCGGCGCAAACGCAGGATGCGTGCGGCTGACCGCGGTCCAATACCCGGCACACGCAGCAGTTGTTCCCTGCTGGCGCGGTTGACTTCTACCGGGAAGAACTCTGGATGCCTCTGCGCCCAGGCCATCTTGGGGTCTGTATCGGTGCACAGGTTGCCGTCATCATCAAAGGGCAGGTCTTGCAGGGAGAAGCCGTAGTACCGAAGTAGGTAGTCGCTCTGATACAGTCTGTTCTGGCGCACAAGTGGTGTGGCCGGCAGGTTCTCCAGCGGCGTGTCGGCGACGGGGCGAAAAGCACTGAAGTAGGCGCGTGTCAGACCAAGGTCACGGTGCAGGCGCTCGACCGTGGCTAATATCTCGTGATCAGTTTCGTCGGCAGCACCGACGACGAACTGGGTGGTCAGATCGGCTTGTGCACCTAACTCTTGGTGACGAAATTGCCTGGCCCAGCGCATTGGCTGCATCAAGTCCTGCTCGAACCGTTTGTCACCGCTCAGCCGGGGCAGACGGCCGCTGTTAGGCGCTTCCAGATTCACCGAAACCCGGTCGGCGATTTGCACTGCACGCTCTACGGCTGCTGCTTCGCACCCAGGCAGCAGTTTCAGATGTATGTAGCCGTTAAAGTGGTACTTGAAGCGCACCAGCTCGACCGTGGCGATCATACGCTCCTGTGTACGGGCCGCGCTGCCGCAGACCGCAGAACTCAAGAACAGGCCCTCGGCTACTCCGCGCTGCACCAGTTGGTCAAAGGCCGCCGCGAGTTCATCTGAGCCAAAATCGCATCGATGGATGTTGCGCGAGCGCCGCATGCCGCAGTAGAAGCAGTTGTTGTCGCACATGTTCGATTGCAATACCTTCAGCAAGGCAACGTGCTTGCCATTGGGCAAGGCGGCAGGGTAGAGCCATTGGCTCATGTCATCCCGTACGCGCGAAGATGGTGTCCCTCCCCGTCCTATCCCACCTCTGTCGGCGAAGCCAGTGGGCGCGCACAAATCGTACTGCGCTGCTCGGGTGAGCAGCTTTATCTTCTCGTGTCTGTCCATCGCAGCACCTCATACCCTACGCGGCAAGTGTGTATAGCCATATTGTAAGAACAAACGTTCTGTTTGTCAAATGCGACCAGATTACTTGCAAAACGGCTCGAATCGGAGTACAATTTCGGTGAGTGGGTTATGCTCATTATGGATATTGAGCAACTCCGAGGAGGGAGTGTACAGTGGAAGTAGAGAAAGGAACATGGAAAGTAAAGGCTGGTCTGGCGCAGATGCTCAAGGGCGGGGTGATCATGGACGTGGTGACGCCCGAGCACGCCAAGATTGCTGAGGATGGTGGGGCCTGCGCGGTGATGGCGCTCGAGCGGGTACCTGCGGACATCCGTGCGCAAGGCGGCGTGGCGCGCATGAGCGATCCGGAGTTGATCCTGCGTATTATGGATGCAGTCACCATTCCGGTGATGGCCAAGTGTCGTATTGGCCATTTCGTCGAAGCTCAGGTCCTCGAGTCGTTGGGTGTGGACTACCTCGACGAGAGCGAAGTGCTCACCCCCGCGGACGAAGAGCACCATATCAACAAGCATCTGTTTAAGGTACCGTTCGTCTGTGGCTGCCGCAATCTGGGAGAGGCACTGCGTCGCATCGGCGAGGGCGCAGCCATGATCCGCACCAAGGGAGAAGCGGGTACCGGCAACGTCGTGGAGGCAGTGCGCCACGCGCGGGCTGTGCAGGGTGCCATCCGCCGCCTGCAGAACATGGCTTCCGAGGAGTTGATGGCGGCAGCTAAGGAGATGGGTGCGCCGTATGACCTCGTCGTTCAGGTGGCTCAAGCCGGCAAGCTGCCCGTCGTCAATTTCGCCGCTGGTGGCCTCGCCACTCCTGCGGATGCAGCGATGATGATGCAACTGGGCATGGATGGTGTCTTTGTGGGCTCTGGCATTTTCAAGGCGGCTGACCAGCCTCGTCGTGCTGCGGCGATCGTTAAGGCCGTCACCCATTATAATGATCCGCAGATCATTGCTGAGGTGTCGAAGGGCCTTGGGGAGGCAATGCACGGCCTGGAGATGGCGGCCATTCCTGAAGCTGAGCGTCTGGCGGTACGGGGCTGGTAGTGGGGAAAAAGTACGGGGTACTGGCCCTGCAGGGGGCCTTTATCGAGCACGTGCAGGTACTCCGTAGCCTGGGCGTCGAATCTGTAGAGGTGCGCCTTCCCAAGCATCTGCGCGGCTTGGACGGTCTGGTCATCCCTGGGGGTGAAAGCACGACCATCGGCAAGCTGGCGGTGGCCTACAAGCTGGTTGAGCCGATACGGCGCATGGCTGAGGAAGGTCTTCCAGTGTGGGGCACGTGTGCGGGGATGATCCTGTTGGCCAAGGACATCGGCCAGGGCCGACCACTGCTGGGCCTCATGGACATCGTGGCAAAGCGCAATGCCTTTGGACGCCAAGTGGATAGCTTTGAGACAGACCTGCTGGTTCCCGAGTTGGATGAGGTGAGTATAGCAGAGGAGCGGGGGTACCCTTTTCACGCTGTCTTCATCCGGGCGCCGAGCATCGAGAGAGTGGGCAATGGCGTATTGGAAATCGCATGTTTGCCCGATGGCACGATCGTTGCTGCCCGGCAGGACAATCTGCTGGCCACGGCTTTCCATCCTGAACTCGGTGGGGATACGCGGTTTCACCGCTACTTCCTACACATGGCGCGGTGAATGTATTCCACGCTTGGGCAGGGCAGAGGTGATTTGTGATCACGCCGTTCGGATTGCGGCACATCTGGCTGATGCGTGAACTGCAGGGCGTTAGCACTGCAGTAGATCGCAAGAGTGCTCTGTTGGAAGAGCCAGCCGCACCGTTGCGAGCGGCTGTACGGGGCTACTTCTTCAGGCCAACTGCGGGCGTGTTTACGTACGTCCTGCGAGACTCTGCTCACGATCCACGTCTGTGTGGCTTTGTACAAGCGAGAGCGCTTCGGCCTGCTGGCCCATGGGCTGGCCGGAAGCCAGGGCCGGCGTTGAACGTGGTGCACATCGCCCCAGTTCTGGACAGCTCCGAGGATGCTGCTACCGTCTGGTATCGCCTGTTGTTGCACCTCTGCATTGCTGCGGGTGAGCAGCGGGTGCAGCGCTTGTTTGCCCGTTTGCCAGAGGACAGCCCTGCCGAGGATGTGTTTCGCCAGGCGAGCTTTGCAGCATACTGCCACGAGCGGATATTCTGGCGTCCGCCTCGCTCACCAGAGGGCGAGACAAGGGATACTGCAACTGCGGGGCAGTCGAGCCCACGGATGCATCCCGTACAATCCAAAGACCATTGGAACCTTCAGCGGCTGTGGGCCAAGGCCACACCCCACCTGGTGTTGCACGCCGAAGGGTCCAACGAGCCTCACGGGAATTCCCCACCCTTCGACGTGGAGCGCGGGCACGTGTGGTGCAATCGTGATGGAGAGATACAGGGCTACCTACCTATCCTCTTCAAGCCCCGTGGAGTCTGGTTGCGCTTGCTGGTGCATCCTGATGCAGGCGACTGTGCTGCCGAGATGTTGGACCATGGGCTGGCTGTGCTCGGAGATTATCCCCCACGGCCACTGTATTGTGCTGTGCGTGAATACGAGGGTGGCGTGCAGGGTGTGCTTGAGGAACGGGGATTCACACATATCGAAACCCATTCCTTGCTGGTCAAGCACACCACTGTGCGGGTGCGGGAGCCACGGCGTCAATTGGTGCCTTCCTTGGAAAAGAGGGCAGAGATTGCGCCAACGGTTTCACGCAGTGAAGCTGGCGAGGTGTAGAACGCTTTGCTTGATTGGGAATCCGCATCATATTGCAGTGCGGTTGAGTGAGAGGTGAATTGGCTAAACTAGAGATCACAGATGATTTGGACGCGCTGATTGCGGTGTTGCCACCGCCCATTGCTACCTCGTTACAGGCTGCCAACCGTGGCGAGGACCTGTTAGAGGTCATATTGGATCTGGGCCGCCCGCCTGAGGCGCGCTTTGTGGATGGAGAGATTGAACTGGGGCCGCAAGAGGTCACGCAGGCGGAGATCGACTACGTGGTCAGTCGTATCGCTGATTTTGGTGACGATAACCGCGCGGGGATAGAACGCACACTTCACCGCATCTCGGCCATTCGCAATCGCCGGGCCCGTATCGTTGGCCTGACTTGCCGTGTAGGCCGGGCAGTTTATGGCACGATCGATATCATCCGGGACATTATAGAGTCAGGTCAGAGCATCATGTTCTTGGGAGGCCCCGGAGTGGGCAAAACGACCATGTTACGCGAGGCAGCCCGTATTCTGGCCGCAAAGAAGCGAGTGGTGGTTGTGGATACGTCGAATGAGATAGGTGGTGATGGCGATATCCCGCATCCGGCTATTGGGCGTGCGCGGCGCATGCAGGTGACAACACCGACCATGCAGCACGCGGTGATGATTGAGGCTGTGGAAAATCACATGCCCGAGGTGATTGTCATTGACGAGATGGGCACCGAACTGGAGGCCGTTGCAGCTCGCACCATTGCTGAACGCGGTGTGCAGTTGATAGCAACGGCGCACGGCAACACCCTCGACAATTTGATGATGAATCCCACCCTGTGCGATCTGGTTGGTGGCATCCAGACGGTAACGCTAAGCGATGAAGAGGCCCGGCGTCGGGGTACGCAAAAGTCGGTCCTGGAACGCAAAGCACCACCAACCTTTGACGTGGTTGTCGAGATTCAGGACTGGGACCGCGTGGCCGTCCATCACAACGTGGCTCAAGCAGTGGATGCGATCCTGCGTGGTCGTTTCATTCCGGCAGAGATTCGCTATCGGGATGAGAATGGGGAGATCCATGTGGAGAAGGGAGCGGTGCATCCCAAGTTGCCGCACAAGGCTCAAACACGTGAGTTTGAGCAGGCTGAAGAGCATCCTTCTCGCACCCTGCGCGTTTTCCCTTACGGAATCAGCCAGAATCGTTTGCGCCAGGCCGGCAGGGCACTGAATGTGCCCATTCTCATTGTCAGCGAACTGGGCCAGGCGGATGTACTCATGACGTCGAAGAGCTACTACCGCAAGCGTCCGCGTACTATCAGCGATGCCGAGCGCGCCGGGTTGCCTGTCTACGTGTTGCGCAGCAATACTGTGACGCAGATGGAACACTGTCTGGCGGACATATTCGGTCTGGAGCCTGCGACCGACCCGTTTGCAGCAGCGATGCAGGAGACACAGGAAGCCATCGAAAAGGTGCTCCACGGCGAGCGTTCATCGGTCAGTTTGTCCCCTCAGGATGCCTTTGTCCGCAGGCGACAGCATGAGATGGCCCGTGCAGCCAATCTCCTATCGTACAGCAAGGGCAAAGAGCCTCGTCGCCGCGTGCGTATTCATCAGGGTTAGGACATGGGTTGCTTTATCACTCTCGAAGGTCCAGACGGCAGCGGCAAAACAACGCAGATCCAGGCGCTGTACCATGATCTTGTTGTGGAAGGATATCCGGTTTTGCTCGTGCGGGAGCCTGGAGGTACAGACATCGGCGATCAGATCCGAACGATTTTGCACGATGTCAAGAACGTGGAAATGCTGGCGAACGCTGAGGTGCTGCTCTACTCTGCGTCTCGTGCGCAGCTTGTTGGCCAGGTCATGCGCCCAGCTCTTGAAGCTGGGAAGGTGGTGTTGTGTGACCGTTATGCCGAATCAACAATGGCCTATCAGGGATACGGGCACGATCTTGACCAGGAGTTGCTAAAGGCCATCACAGCCTTTGCCACCGGCGGCCTGCGCCCTGATCTCATTATTTACCTGGATATCGATGTGGAAGAAAGCTTGCGCCGCAAAGAGCAGGCCTTTCGTCAGGGCACATGCGAGTGGAATCGCATGGATCAAAAGGAACTGGCCTTTCACCGTCGGGTCCGAAGCGGCTACTTGCAGTTGATGGCAAAGGAGCCAGAACGGTGGTTTGTCCTGGACGCGGCGCAGTCGATCGAATCGCTACAAACATCCATTCGGAAGCGGATGAAGCGTCTGTTGGCCGAAAAGCATATCCGGAGAACGGCATAGGAGCCCAGGTGGGTCGGGGGAGGAAGGCGGTACAGGTGAAGCTGATCATAAGTATTGTGCACAGTGATGATGCCGATATGCTCGTCCGTGCTTTGGGGGAAAGAGATCACCGCTGTACCAAGATAAGCACCACTGGGGGATTCCTGCGCGAAGGCAATGCTACCATTCTTATCGGTACCGAAGCGGCTCACGTGGATGAGGTGCTCGGCATCATCCGAGAAAACTGCCAGGCCCGGGTGCAGTGGGTCAGCCCTCCGCCTTTGACAGAGGTCGGTGAGTGCTACGTGCCCCAGCCAATCGAAGTGCAGATAGGTGGGGCGACCGTCTTTGTTCTGGATGTTGAGCGCAGTGTCAAGTTCTAGAGGTCGTCCTCTAGAGGGCCATATCCTGCCATCCCTGAGGCAGAGGGCGGTCCGAGATCAGGCATCGCTGTCTCTATCTCTTCCAGGGATTGGCCGGCTTCCATGCGATCAATCGCTTCGTGAAATTCGTCGCCCATGTCTTCGCCGACTTCAGCGGCCATTTTCTTCATCCAGCGGGCGATGCTGCGCGGGTCATTTTCATCTATGTCGCCCAAGGCTGCGCCATCGCCTAGAGCATCTAACCGTGCATCCTCCGATTTGAGCACCGCCACGCGTGACACCAGGCGGTCGAGTTCATCGTGTCCGCAGTAGGTACACTTGAGGTTTGCTGTTTCAATGTCGCTAAAGCTGCGCAGGAAGACGGAGACTCGGCGATGGCATTTGCGACATCGGTACTCATAGATTGGCATAGGATACTCCATCTGTGAAACAGTGCTACTGCTTCGTGCACCGAATGTGGCTAACGCAGTACTCTGTAACCTATCTGTGCGAAGGAACGCATTCCCTCGCCAAGACCTGCTATGATTATACATTGGTGGCGGTCTTTTTCCAAGCTGGGAGTAGTTAGACACGGTGAGGGGCCTTGCAGGGAAATGTTTCCGTTGCCGTCTGTCGGGCACTTGACGTGGACGATGAGTAGAGCTGTTACAGTAGATGTGAGTAATCTGCAGGTTTCGGGAGAATACAAAATGGCCGGATCCGACTCTGAAACAAAGCAGCCGCGTGAAGGTTCTGTTGACACGGCAGGCCATCAACGACCATCCTGGGAGCACCCCAATCCGCTGCTGGTAGTAATCTCTGGTCCTTCTGGCGTGGGCAAGGATACAGTGATCAAGCGCATGAAGGAGCTCAACTGCCCGTTCCATTTCGTGGTCACGGCGACCACCAGGCCCCCGCGCCAAGACGAGGTACACGGAGTAGACTATTTCTTTGTCTCCGAGCTCAAGTTCCTGGATTGGATGCGCAGAGGGGAGTTGCTGGAACATGCATTGGTCTACGGTGAGCATAAGGGCATCCCTAGGGAGCAGGTACGGCGGGCTCTGGCGAGTGGGCAGGATGTGATGATGCGCCTGGATGTCCAAGGCGCTGCTACTGTGCGCAGCCTTTTACCAGATGCAGTGTTGATTTTCCTGGTAGCCGGTTCAGAGGAGGAGTTGCTCAACCGCCTGCGCAGACGCGGGACCGAAACCGATGAGGCTTTGCAGCGGCGCATCGCTACAGTGCGCCAAGAGATGAAGTGTATGGCAGAATTCGATTACGTGGTCGTAAACCGTGATGGGCACTTGGATTGTGCGGTGGAGAAAATCACCGCCATTATTGCCGCCGAAAAGTGCCGTACGAAACAGCGGGTGATTCGTTTGTGAAAAGGAGGGAGGGTCCAATGGCAAGTGCTTCTCACTCCATGGCAGGATCGGTCAGGCCGGGCAGCGTACGCCGTTCGGTCATTGCTGGCACCTGGTACCCTGGTGATCCGCAGCGATTGCGCGCCATGATCGCCGGTTTTTTGGACAATGTGCCGCCTCAGCCACTCGAAGGTGAATTGGTTGGACTGGTAGCTCCACATGCCGGCTATATGTATTCAGGGCAGGTTGCCGCCTACGCCTATGCGCAGTTGCAGGGCCATGTGTTGTCCAGGGTGATTGTCGTCTCACCAGTACACCGTGTCTACCCCGGCCGTTTCGCCATCACAGACAAGGCGTACTACGAGACTCCCTTCGGCCTGGTGCCGGTTGATGCCGAGCTAGTGCAGGCAGTAGAGCGTCACCTCACACTGAACCGTGTGTCTCGGGACATGGAACACTCCCTGGAGATCCAGTTGCCTTTCCTGCAGCACGTTCTGGGTGACTTGAGGTTGGCTCCGATCATGATGGGCGACCAGGACTGGGAGTCTGCTGCCGAGTTGGGGCAGGCATTGGCAGCAGCGATCGGCCAGGACAAAGCCGTTCGCCCCGCTCTCGATGGGGGGGCGAACGGCGCTCACGACGGGGTACTGCTGGTGGCCAGCACTGATCTCTCCCATTTCCATGACTACCAGGTAGCCAAGAGGCTGGACCAGCTTGTGTTGGATCGCATCACTGCCTATGATCCACAGGGACTTGTCCGTACCCTGACCATGCACCAGGCGGAAGCTTGCGGTGGAGGCCCGGTGGCTGCGGTGATGGTGGCAGCAAAGAAGCTGGGCGCCAACCGCGCTGTGTTGCTCAAATACATGAACTCTGGCGACGTGACTGGCGATCGCAGCAGCGTGGTGGGCTATGCAGCCGTGGCGCTGTTGCGCACCTAGCTTGTCCAACTGTCCCTGACGCTTATCGGATGGCCGGGAGGAAAGCAGTGACCCCAGGCGCGCGGTTCGCTCAAGTCGTGGTGCGTTCGCCGTTGGGCCGCAGGGGATCTGCGCGCGGTGAGGGCGCAGGCCCGGCCAGCCGCAGCGGTCTACAGCAGACTTTCCACTATTCTATCCCCACTCGTTTGCGCGATCAGCTTGTGCCCGGACAGTTGGTGTGGGTGCCGTTCGGCCCACGCCAACTGCCTGGGATTGTTCTGGCCTTGTCCGACTCGTCTCCCGTTGCCGAGACCAAAGACATCCTGGAAGTCATTGACCCCCGCCCCGTGCTCACTCCCTACCACCTGGACCTGATGTACTGGATCAGCCAGTACTATCAGACATCCCTGCATCGCGTAGCCTGGGGCATGTTTCCCCCAGGAATAAGCTGGCGGGCCGAAACCATCATACACCTGGAGAGAGCGGCCGATGATGTGACGTCGCCAAAACCGAAGGAGCGCCTGATTCTCGACCTGCTGCGTCAGCGCGAACCCATGTCCCTGGCACAGATAGGACGCCAGCTTAAGATGAAGCAGTGGCGTTCTGTGGTGGAGCGAATGGTGCGCAAGGGCTGGCTGCGCAAGCAACTCCAGGTGCGAGGCCCACAGGTCAGACCGAAGACAGAAGCGGTTGTGCAATTGCTGGCTTTACCTACGGATGAAGATATGGCGGCTCTGTACAGGGCCGCTAAACAGCGGGCGGTTATGATGCATTTGCGCCAGCAGGCACAGGAAGAGGGCACCACGTTCCCTCTGGTGATCCTGGTTAAAGAGCTCTGTGCGCAGGTCAGGGTCACACGAAGTGTCGTGGATCGTCTCGTCGAACGTGGTCTGCTCGTGTTGAGCCAGCGCGAGGTGCGCCGGGATCCATTAGCTGGCCGCGAGTTTGTGACCACAGTTCCGCCCAAGTTCACCCTGGATCAAGAAGTGGCCTGGCAGCACATTGCCAACGGGCTGGAAGCGGCAAAGAGTCAAGTATTCCTCTTGCACGGCGTGACCGGCAGTGGCAAAACAGAGATCTATCTGCGGGCACTGGCCAAGGTGCTGGAGCAGGGCGGGCAGGGCATCGCGTTGGTGCCCGAGATCGCACTCACTCCACAGACCATCCGCCGTTTTGCAGCGCGTTTCCCAGATCGCCTGGCTGTGGTGCACAGCAAATTGTCCACTGGCGAGCGCTACGACGAGTGGCGGCGCATCCGGGACGGGCGTGCCGATGTGGTGATTGGCCCCATGGCGGCCATCTTTGCGCCCCTGCCCCGCTTGAGGCTGATCGTCTTGGATGAAGAGCACGAGTGGACCTACAAGCACCAGGAGATGCCTCGCTACCATACACGGGACGTGGCAGTCAAGCTGGGCGAGCTGACCGGAGCCCTGGTGATCCTGGGCAGCGCCACGCCGGACCTCACTTCGTATTACCGTGCTCAGCGTGGGGAGTATACGCTACTGGAGCTGCCTCAGCGTATTATGGGGCATCAGCGCAGCATAGAGCAGCAGAAAAAAAAGCTCCGCGTTGGCCACCGGCAAGAGCAGGTCAAAACGCTGGGCCCAGGCTATGAGGATGCGCGCTACATGGACCTGCCGCCTGTCGAAGTGGTCGATCTGCGCGCAGAGTTGCGTGCTGGCAACCGCAGTGCCTTCAGCCGTGCACTGCAGTCGGCCATGCATGTCGCTCTGGCGGCAGGCGAGCAAGTCATCCTCTTTCTCAATCGCCGTGGTGCAGCTACGTTTGTTATGTGCCGTGACTGCGGCTATGTCATCAAATGCCCTGGCTGTGACATTCCACTCACCTATCATACCGATATCGAGTACCTGCTCTGCCATCGTTGTAACTTCCAGTGTTCTGTACCTCGTATCTGCCCAGACTGCGGAAGCAAGCGCATCAAGTTCTTTGGCATCGGCACACAAAAGGTCGAACAGATTGTGCGCAAGCTCTTTCCCCAGGCCCGAACCCTACGCTGGGACCGCGATGTGACGGGAGGCAAAGGGGCACACGAGCAGATACTGTCCAAGTTTGTGAACCACGAGGCCGATGTGCTCATCGGCACCCAGATGATCGCCAAGGGCCTCGATTTACCGTTGGTCACCCTGGTCGGTGTGATCACCGCGGACACAGGGCTGCGATTGCCCGATTTCCGTGCCAGCGAGCGCACCTTTCAACTGCTGACGCAGGTTGCAGGGCGAGCTGGGCGCAGCATTCTGGGTGGCAAGGTGATCATACAGACCTACGCTCCGCAGCACTTTTGCATTCAGGCAGCCAGCCACCACGATTACAGGGGCTTTTATCGGCAAGAGCTAGAGTTCCGCCGGCAGCAGGGCTATCCACCCTTCAACCGTCTGGTGAAGCTGCTTTTCGTAGACAAGAGCGCCAGAAGGTGCGAGGAGGAACCAGAGAGGCTGAGGAGACTGCTGGACAGCAGCATCGCCCGGCTGGGGATACCGGATGTGGACATCATCGGTCCGACCCCATGCTTCATCGGACGCATCCGTGGGCGGTACCGCTGGCAGATTGTGGTACGTGGCCTCAATCCCACCGAATTGCTGGCTGACCTCTACCTGCCCCCAGGCTGGCGGGTGGATGTAGATCCGGTCAGTCTGCTGTAGCATTGGCTCGCACAGTGAGAGCATACACCCGGCGCGCCAGTTTCTCAATGTGCGCTCTGCTCTCCACCTGCTCGAGCCAGCGTGTGGGCATGTGATGTACTCCATTATAGGCTCCGCTGAGAGCGCCAGTCACTGCGCCGGTGGTATCGGTATCCTGCCCGGCCATGACTGCTTCGATGACCGTCTGCTTAAAACGGTCCGGCGTACGCACGAAAGCGTAGAACGCGCTGGCCACCGTGTGAACGACGTAGCCTGTGGTGCCCAGGACTTGCAGCGCGTCAGCAGCAGGGACAGCGGATTCCAGCAGCTTCTGAGCGCGCCGCAAGCTGTGGCTGACCTCACACTCGCCGACGAAAGCAGACGTCTCTTCGATCAGCGTCGCGGGCTGCGCCTCACCGGTTGACAGACGGGCTACAGCATAGGCAACGGCCAATCCTCCGGCCAAGGCCTCAGGGTTGTGGTGGGTGATGGCGCCAGCGGTGCGTACATCCTCCTTCAGCCTCTCGAGGTGCTGGCAATCCAACAGGCCGACAGGAGCGATGCGCATAGCTACGCCGTTGCCTGCGGCAAACTCCCCCGCCTGGCCGCTCTCCCGCCAATGGATGCCTTGCGTAAGGCGCTTGATGGACAAGATGGTTGAGCGGCCAATGCCGCGTACGTCGCCCGAACGCAGCCAGGCCACGAAGCGGCGCGCCAGGTCATCGCCATCCACACGGCCTGTGGCGACGATGCTCTCTGCGTGCATCAGCATCATCTGCGTGTCGTCGGTGAACTGCCCTGGGCCTAGTCCACGGGATGGTGAGGGTTGGAACTCGGCCAACACCCCGTAGTGCATGCGGATCATTTCCCTCGACCAGCCCTCAACGGGCATGCCCAGCGCGTCCCCAATTGCGACGCCCAGCAGACAGCCGACGAAGCGGTCCTCGACACTTGTTTTGCTTCTTTCGTCCATCACGGGCCTCCGTTCAGGATATGAGGGGCAGGTTCATTCTACCGTGTGGTGCGCTGTGGCGCAAGTGGGCATCGCGGTCAGGGCTTTTCCAAAGTCCTGTGCTGACACGGAACTCCTCCGCTGGTGTCATGGCGAACGAGCTGGAGCAATCTCGGGTCACGGCATCTGGAGATTGCTCACCTGCACTTGCAGCGCAGGCCGTCTCGCCCCGGCGGGCTTGCGGCCCGAACGGGGTGCAAGTGTCGTCGGTGCCATCCTAGTATAGTTCTTGGTGGAAAACGTAGATCTCCCGAACAGCAGAACGTAGCATAGGGCCTTGTGCCCGTCTTGACCCTGCAACTACAACGCCCACCCCGTCAAGCGGGACGAACTGCAAGGGGCTAGGCTACGCTTATTGTCAAATGTCAAGAGCTCACGCCACATGGCCGGCGTTTTGTCCCAGAAACTAGCAATCACAAGATACGG
Source organism: Chloroflexota bacterium (assembly GCA_030607875.1). GTDB lineage: Bacteria > Chloroflexota > Anaerolineae > UBA2200 > UBA2200 > JAUWJD01. The sequence goes on along the minus strand of JAUWJD010000047.1, from coordinate 15,646 downwards.
TCTGTGTGACATCGCCGTCGAAAATGGAAAAGCTCTGGCATCGCGGTGGGTGTACTGTGGGAAGACGAAACCACGGCTGTGTTTCGTGCGGGTGTCGGTGACCTTGCTCCGTCGTCTGCTTTCTTGCCCTGTGCTCCTGGCAAGATGTTTGTGCTTCGAGCGTTTCTGCGGTATCCTTGTCGGTATACTTTATTGCGCCTCACTCTGAGGACAGGGCTACTCGCGGATGCTTTGCCGATCAGGAGGAAAGCGGTGTTTCCGTTGCCTTACAAACAACCATTCAACTGGATTCTGTACGTCCTGTTCCTCCTGGAGATTGCCTTGCTTGCAGGCGGACTCTTTCTTGGCCGGCTCAATGAGCAGCGGACCTGCCGGCTGCCGCGTCCTGTGTGCATGCTCTTGTCGGCGATGTGGGTCGGTATTGAGAAATGACCAAGTGATGGGATCACCAGCGATTTGTTTGAGGGAGTCGCTGAGCTGGGTGGAGCAACTAGGGGGGAGACGACCATACCATGCCATACGGATACAACAACAAGATCCTGCGTGTCAACTTATCTACCCGGGAGGTGGCGGTTGAAGAGCCGGGGGAGGCCTTTTTCCGTACCTACTTCGGCGGTTGGGGGTTGATCGCCTATTACTTGCTGAAGGAATTAGAACCTGGGGTCGATCCGCTGGGAGCGGACAACTTGCTCATCTTTGCCTCTGGCGTGGTGACGGGTGCCCCTGTGGGGGGCAGCGGGCGTCACGCTGTGGGAGCCAAATCCCCACTGACAGGAGGCTTTGGCGAGGCGGACGTTGGTGGCTTCTGGGGCACGGAGCTGAAACGCGCTGGGTGGGATGCCATCGTTGTCTGCGGCCGGGCACAGGAGCCGGTCTACTTGTGGATCAAGGATGGCCAGGTAGAGATCCGCGCCGCTGCTCATTTGTGGGGCAAGCAAACGGCAGACGTAGAGGCAATGCTGCGGGAGGAGTTGGGAGACGAGCGCGTACGCGTGGCGCAGTGTGGTCCAGCAGGTGAAAAGCTGGTGCGCTTTGCAAGCGTGATGCATGACGTAAACCGTGCCGCGGGCCGCACGGGGCTGGGTGCGGTGATGGGTTCCAAGAACCTGAAAGCCGTGGCGGTACGCGGCAGCGGGCGGCTGGAAATGGCAGACCGAGAAACAGTGCGAGAGCTGGCGCGCTGGCTGCAGGGAGAGGGCATGAAGGGCTGGCTACCCAATCTGCGGGAGAATGGCACCGATGGCGGTCTGGTCCATCTCAGTGCCAGGGGAGGCCTTCCCACGCGCAACTTCCAGCAAGGTTCCTTCGAAGGGGCGGAGAAGATCACTGGTGAGACTATGACCCAGACGATCCTGGTGGGGCGAGATAATTGCTTTGCCTGTCCGGTGTTTTGTAAGCGGCGTGTGCAGACTGCAGGGCGCTACGAGGTCCACCCTGTCTACGGAGGCCCGGAGTATGAGACGGCGGCAGCTCTCGGTTCCTGCTGCGGGATTGACGACCTGGAGGCCATTGCCTATGGCAATCAATTGTGCAATGCCTACGGGCTGGACACTATCTCTACTGGTGTGGTCATCGCCTGGGCGATGGAGTGCTTCGAGCGCGGGTTGTTGACCAAGGAGGACACCGGCGGGCTGGAGCTGCGCTTTGGCGATGCGAAGGCAATGGTGGGCTTGGTTGAGCAAATCGCCCGCCGGCAAGACCATGTCCCGCCAGCTTTGGGGCGGGGCTTTGGCGACCTGCTGGCCGAGGGCTGTTTGCGAGCAGCACAAACCATCGGGCGTGGAACGGAGCGCTACGCCATGCAGGTCAAGGGGCAGGAGATTCCGATGCACGAACCGCGGATCAAGTTCGGCCTGGACCTCGGCTACGCCACCTCCCCCACCGGTGCTGATCACGTGCACAACATTCACGACACCAGCTACGCCAAGGAAGGGGAGGCAATCCGAAACATGCGCGGCCTGGGCGTCCTGCATCCTGTTCCCATAGAGGACCTGGGGCCGGAGAAGGTACGCCTGGTAAAGTACCACATTGACTGGCAGGTGTTTCAGAACTGTGTGGCGCTGTGCATATTCATGCCCTACAGCCGGGAGCAGATACGCGATTTGGTGCGCGGCGTAACCGGCTGGAATTCGACGCTCTTTGAGCTGATGAAAGCAGGGGAGCGGGCGATGGCTATGGCGCGAGCTTTTAACTACCGGCAAGGGCTCAGCGCTAGAGATGATGTGCCTCCCTGGCGTTTCTCCACGCCCTTTGAGTCTGGGCCGGCCGAGGGGGTAAAGGTGCCGGAGGAAGACATCCAGCGCGCGTTGGCGCTCTACTACGGCATGAACGGCTGGGACGAGGAAACTGGCGCGCCCACGGCCGGCAAGCTCCATGAGTTGGGTTTGAGCTGGGTGGCGGACTTGGTATACGGTGCGTGAGCCTGACCGGCAGCTCAGTATGCACAATATGCACAAGCAGATGATTGAAGGGTGAGAAAGGAAGTCTGGTTATGGCTCGCTTCGACCGTTTGGAGGTGCTGAACGAGATCATGCGCATTGGGCTGGTGCCACTGTTCTACCACGCCGATGTGGAGGTTGCCCAGAGGATTGTCGCAGCGTGTCGAGCGGGCGGGGCCAGAGTGGTCGAGTATACCAACCGCGGCGACAACGCCTATCGAGTTTTCGCGAACCTGGTATCACATTTCGCTCAGGTGGACCCGTCGGTCATCCTGGGGATTGGCTCGGTGCTCGATCCGGCTACCGCTGCGCTGTACATCGCCAGCGGTGCCAACTTTGTGGTTGGCTCGGTGCTCAACCCGGAAGTGGCCAGGCTGTGCAACCGGCGCAAGGTGCCCTACACGCCGGGTTGCGCCAGCCCGTCAGAGATTTCACAGGCTGAGGAACTGGGTGTCGAGATCGTCAAGGTCTTTCCTGGATGCGCTGTCGGTGGGCCTGACTTTGTCAAGGCTGTCCTGGGGCCGACGCCCTGGACGCGAATGATGCCCACGTCCGGAGTGGAACCAACGGAGGAGAGCATCCGCGCCTGGTTCCAGGCTGGGGTGGCAGCAGTGGGGATGGGGTCGAAACTGGTGAGGAAAGAGTGGGTCGAAGCCGGGGACTATGACGCGATCGCGGCCCAGACTGCCCAGGTGATCGCCTGGATTCGCCAGGTACGCGGCGAGAGCTCGCCCCGATGACCGCTAGATGACTTGCTAGGGGCCTCACTCACGGCGCCTGAACCGTTCGTCTCATGAAGCCCCAAACCATCCGCAGATTGCGCAGATTACGCAGATGGCATAGGGTTTGATTTGGAATGAATAAAACGCTTGTACTCAAGTGATAAAGCGCCAAAGTTGATCAGCAAACCTGTCTCCAGCCCGGCTGCTTTCAAGTAGTTGATGATTTGTGCCTCCTCCACCCCACTGAGCTTGGCCAATGCTTTCAGCTCAACGACAACGGTCCCGCAGCAGAGGAAATCGGCCCGCTAACCAGTTGCCAGCCTTCGTCCCTTGTAAAAGACCGGCAACTCCACTTCACGCTGGTGGGGTATGCCGCGGCTGGCCATTAAGCGCCAATGCCTCCTGGTGAGCTCTCTTCTCATCTCTGCTCCACTGTTGTTACATCGGTGCATCACGCACCGCCTCCGCATGCTCCCACTAGCTCGGGAGGAGAGAAGCCGGCGCCAAAGCGCCCTTCGTTGAATCGCAGCGGAGCCTTGGCTTGGCGCAGCGGCATCACAATTGATGGCGCTGATGCGGGCAGTGACCTGCCGGGCGCGACGGAGCCTTTTGAAGCTAGGCGTAGCACGATGTATAATCACTCCATATAGGGTCTCCGCCATCGCCGGTGGAAGGTCTCAGGCCGCAGTGCACTGGATACCATGGCAAGCTGCCCGCGGCATTGCAGCCTTTTCGCCGCCAACGCGTAGAGGGATTTGAGATCCCTGTCAACAGAAGGATGACGCGCAGGGCGAAAGGTGGGAAAGATGCGAACCAAGAGATCTGTTGTGGTGGCAGTCCTCGGTTTTGTGCTGCTCTCCCTCGTGATGGTGGCAGCTTTTGCAGACAGCTACACTGCCTACCTGCCCTTCGTGTCGCGAATGCCCACGGCAACCCCGATGCCCACGCCCCTGCCAACACCGCAGGCAATGCCGCAGGTCGGCACACCATTCGCGGCGTGGGGCTGGCCAGGGAGCTATCAGGTCTGGGTGAACAGCTTGGAGCTCATCACGGTCGGCGACTGCCGGTGCTACACGTGCCCCGGCGACGACCACAACCACCGATACACCGATACCTGGGTCTACATAGGCGAAGGACTCGGCACCAAGACCTTTCACTTCCCGGCCGAGTTCGCAGACGTGGTGATAACGTGGGGTGGCGACACAAGTTGGGCGATTGATGCCATCATTGGCCACACAGTCGATGATCTCGATGTCGGCTACGGCTATACCGCCGACGGTCAGGCCACTGCATCCTACATGGACACATCGGCCATCTCATTTGCGACAATCGTCTACTACGAAAGCCTACATCAGCCCATGCCTGAACCATGCGGGCTTGTCGGGCGTCATCCGGACAGCAGCTACAGCGTCACGGGTGTCGGCGGGGGCCCCAACCAAGGCGGTGTTCTCTTCAGGATGCTGAGGCTGCCTTGGGATGAGTTGTGGGCCAGCAGCGATTATCCCGATTTGGCCATAGGTGACTTCGTCTACACCTTGACTAGCATCACACTGCACATCAGGTCCGCGAGTGAGCTTGGCCCGAACGACGTCATCTGTCCTTGACAGCCTGGATTCGCGTGCAACACAGAGCTGGCCAAGCGCGGGACGGATGACGCTATGGACTGCAATGATTGCCGGATTGCGGATCTGACACAGTTCGGGGACAGAGGCTGCCTCGCAGCAGCAGATGCCCAAAGAGCCCGCTATCTCCCCGAGGCTGCGCCCCTGCAGGATCAAGTCAGCGACTTCTCTTGGTCTTCCCATTGCGGCAGTCTCCCCAGAGGCCGGCACATTCGTAGCCCACATCACACCTCGCGCACAGGCCGCGGCCTAGGCCGCTGGCTGGTACGTCAGCCGAAACACCGTCTCCGTCAGCCAGTGCCTGAAAGCCTCGTTGTCGCTGAACTGCTTGAACAGCTCCATTTGGTCCGTGAGCAGATCGTTCATGACCCGCCGCAACGCACGGTCGTGCTCGATGCGGGCGTTCGCCTTGTCCGAGTTGGCGCGAGCGTTCAGGTAGGCCTTGTCGGCGGCCACCTTGGCCGGGATCTCCTCCGTCAGCAGCGCTTGGATCTTGTCCTGATCCTTCCAGTAGATGCTGCCGAACTGGTCGTTGAACTCGCGCAGGATGGCGCTTAGCGGCTCAAGCTCGGCTTCTGGGATGCCGCCTGCACCGCTGGTCGGCACAGGCCCTATCTCCCCGTCGGCGTCCGGCAGAGCGATTGCCAGCGACGCTTTGACCTCGGCGCGATAGCTGTCCATGTCGATGGTCTCAAGGATTCCTCTTGCCAGGTCCTGCTCTTTGGGCGCGGGCAGCTTGGGGATCAGGAAGTTGAGGAAGATGGAGAGCTTTTCCCATTGAGCATTGGTGTAGGGCAGGATGCAGGACAGAAAGGCGTAGGTGCGCACAAAGGCCTTGGCCTTGCCCTTGAACTCCACTTGGCCCTGCTCATCCAGGTCCGAAGAATAGACGTCCACGCACCTGTCAAGGATGGGGTCCAGCCTGTCACGGCTGGCTCCGCCCAAATACAACTCCGCGAGTCGCTGCACATCGTACGAGTTGTACACCTGATGTGCATCGAGGTCGGCCTTGAGATCGTGGAGTTTGTTGGGATCAGTCTCCTGGCTCAGGATGGTGGTCCGGTAGTAGGGTTCAAACCCTTTCTGGATGACGTCTGCGTCGTTGAAGAAATCAAGCACAAACGTGTCGTGCTTCTGAGGGTGGGCGCGGTTCAAGCGCGACAGGGTCTGCACCGCCTTCATGCCGTACAGCATCTTGTCCACATACATCGTATGCAGCAGGGGCTCGTCATAGCCGGTCTGGAACTTTTCTGCCACGACCAACAGGCGGTAGGGATCCTCCCGAAAGCGCTCGGGGATGTCCTTGCTCCGAAAACCGTTGAGCGTCGCCTCCGTGACTTTCCTCCCGCCATAGTCGTGCTCCCCAGAAAAGGCGACCAGGGCTTTCCACGGGCTCTTGCGCTCCCTCAAGTAAGCTGCAATCGCGTGGTAGTACTGCATGGCGCGCTGGATGCCACTGGTCACCACCATGGCGCGGGCCTTTCCGCCGATCTTGTTGCGGGCAACCACCTGATCGTGGAAATGGTCGACCATGATCTCGGCTTTTTCGCGTATGGCGTGGCGGTGCCCCTCCACGTAGCGGCGGAGCTTCTTGCGGGCCTTTCTGGTGTCGAACTCGGGGTCATCCTCGACGGTCTTGACCAACCGGTAGTAGCTGGCCACCGGGGTATAGTTCTTGAGCACGTCGAGAATAAAGCCCTCCTCGATAGCCTGCTTCATGGTGTAACAGTGGAACGGGCGGTGCTTGACAAGCTCGCCTTCGGGATAAGCTTGGCCAAAGATCTCCAGCGTCTTGTTCTTGGGCGTGGCGGTGAAGGCAAAGTAGCTGGCATTGGCCAGCATCTTGCGCGATTCCATGATGCGGTTGATGGCGTCCTCGAAGGTCTCCTCCTCCAGCTCTTCGCCCTCAGGGGAGAGTGCCATGTTCATTTTGGCCGCGGTGCGGCCGCCCTGGCTGGAGTGGGCTTCATCGATGATGATGGCGAACTTGCGCCCGCGGTGATCGGAGCCAATCTCGTCCAGGATGAAGGGGAACTTTTGCACTGTGGTAATGATGATCTTCTTGCCGACCTCGATAAAGCGCCTCAGGTCACCGGAGCGATCCGCGTGCCCGACTATGGCCGACACCTGGGCAAACTGCTTCACGGTGTCCTTGATCTGCTTGTCCAGTACCAGGCGGTCCGTGACCACGACGATGGAATCAAAAAGGGCCTTGCCCGCCGGCTCGAGGCCTACGAGCTGGTGGGCCAGCCAGGCGATGGAGTTGCTCTTGCCGCTGCCGGCCGAATGCTGGATCAGATAGCGCTGCCCCACGCCTTTCCGTCGGGCGTCAGCCAGGAGCCTGCGCACGACGTCGAGCTGGTGGTAGCGTGGGAAGATTTGCTTGCGCTCCTTGCGGCCGTCCCTGCGCTTTTCTTCGACGACCTGGGCATAGTTCTCTAGGATGTCCGTCAGGCCCTCGCGGGTAAGGACCTCCTTCCACAGGTACTCTGTTTTGAGCCCGTGGGGATTGGGCGGGTTGCCGGCACCGTCGTTCCAGCCCTTGTTGAAAGGCAGGAACCAGGAGTCCTCGCCGCGTAGGTGCGTGCACATGCACGCATCCTCGTCATCCACGGCGAAATGCACCACGCACCGTCCGAACTGGAAAAGCACCTCGCGTGGATTGCGGTCCCGCTTGTACTGGTGCACCGCATCCTCGACCGTCTGTCTGGTGAGGCGGTTCTTGAGCTCAAAGGTAGCGATGGGCAGGCCGTTGATGAACAGACACAGGTCTAGCGCGCGCCGGGTCTCGTCGCGGCTGTAGCGCAGTTGGCGGGTGATGCTAAACAAGTTGTCCGCAAAGAGCTGCGCCGCCTTCTGGTTCCCAGGGCTGGGTGTGCCATAGAAGAGGTCTACCGCAGACGCGTGGTGCTTGATACCCTTGCGCAGGACGTCAATCACGCCGCGTTTGGCCACCTCGCCCTGTAGCCGTGCCAGGAACTGCTGTCGCCGCGGCCTGGCTTCGCCCAGGCCGAGCGCCTCCGCCGTCCGGGGCTGGGTGCGGCGCAAAAAGGTGAGCAACATGACGAGGTCCACAGCGTGGTCGCGGTCATAGTCCTTGGGGTCGCCCAGCACATAGCCCGCGCTGCCGTACGGCATGGCTTGATCGCGCACGGCACGGGCGGGTGGCGCGAGGGATGTCAGCGCTTCGACAATCAGCGTCTCCAGCCCTTTCTCGCTCGTATCACTCGTTGGCATTGCTCCCCTCCAACGTGCCGCTGTGCCGGTCGTGGCAGGCACCGGCGTTCATTGGGCGGCGGGATCCAGCTCCATCGCCTGGAACAGCAGCCACAGCGGTGTCTGGCCGACTTGCAGTCGTTCCCCCCAGGCGTCTCCTGGAACCATGTCCCGGGAGTGGCGGCGCAGGCACAGCTCCCACTCATGGGCGGTGGCGAATGGCTGGCCTTGGTCCGCCATTTCGTGGGCGTTGAGGAAGCCCAGGTACACCAACACCACCGGCACCTTCAAACTCGCCAGCTTCCAGGCCCAGGCTATTCGGTTGCTGATCTGGTAGCAGCGGTCGCGAGAGAGCCCCCAATCGGGCAGGATCCTGTTGAGCCCGCCGTTGGCCTCCTCGATGGCCAGGGCAACGCGCTCGTGGTTCTTGCGCCCATTCGCCGTAGTCGGCGCGCGCTTCCCGGCGTCCTTCAGCTCCCGGTCGTGGGCCTTGGCTTCCACCAGGATCAGTCCTGGTTTGTCCCCGAACTGGCAGGTGGCCGCGATATCCCAGTTGGGGGTGTTGGCCTGTCGGCGCACCACTAGCCACCAACTCAGTAGCGCTTCCTGCACCTCTGGTGGCACAAAGCCCGGGTCACTGTCTATCCTAGCTTCGAGAGGGATACCCGGACCAGATGGCAGCCACTGGTCCACCGGTGTCACCAAGGCACCTGACGGCCTGGCCAGTTCCGTCAGCCTCGCGGCGCCCTGTTCCCTCGGCAAGCCGGTCAGGAGTTGGCAACGCAGTTGGCTTCCGCGCACAAGGCTAGGGTTGCTCATCCTGCACCTCCTCGTCGGGTTCGGACTCGACCGTCTCTGCGCCGGCTTTCAGCGCCTCCTGCTCCAGCAGCTCTTCGTCCTCTGCCAGCTCATAGGCGCCCGGCAGCTCCAGGTGCCGCACGTCCACCTTGCCCGTCACCACGTCCGCGATCAGGCGGGTGCGGTATTCGCGAAGAAGGGCGCTTTGCCGCTGCGCGACTGCTGCTGCATGGTCGAGATCGGCCGTCGCCTCCTCGAGGAACCTGACGATGGCGGCTTGCTCGGGAAGCGGTGGCAGAGGGATCCGAATCGACTTGATTGCCGACTGCGAGAGCCCGAATCGAGTGACGCCATGCGCCTCGACGTGCGACTGGTAAGCAACGCAGGGGCACTGGAGAGCCCTCAGCAAATAGGCGCCGTCGACGAGTCTTCGGACTGGTCTTAGAAGCGCGAGATGGTATCCACAGATTAGGTCGTCTGCAGATTGCTGGACGAGAGAAGGGACGGCGATATCGGTCCAGATCTCGGAATCCTTGGTTATGAGGACGTCACCCTCCTCTAGCCGAAACCGCGCTATCTCATCGGGGGACGCGGTAGCGCGCATGAACGGCATATCCGTCGTTATGTGGTCGTTCTTGTAGGCGTCCGCGTAGTTGCACAGGCGAACGGAATACTCACCGTGCTTGGTGTGCTTGTCAACGCTGCTTACGCGGATGTCCACGATGTTTCTCAGGCGCTGCACTTGCCAATCGTGTGGCACATCCCCCAGCCACTCCACGCCCGACGGCTTGAGGCGCACGTTGCGATCAAGACCGCGGGTGACGGCGCGGTGGATAACGGCCTGCTTCTGCTCGTTCAGGAGCCCTATCAGCTTCTGTTTGGCGCGGATGTAGCGCCGGATGCGCCGGTCGGCCTGCTCGAGGAAGCAGACAATGGCGGATTGTTCGTCTGGCGGAGGCACCAGGACCGGCATGTCTAGAAACGCACCATCCGAGATCTGCAAGCGAGACAGCCAGACGCCCTTGGAGCGCGTGACTAGCTCCCACTTATAGGCTGCAGAACGGAGTGCGTAGTTGAAGTAGGACGCATAATGGCGAAACTCAGGGTAAGGCCGGTAGACGCCATACGCCGAACTCACAAGGCCATGCTGTCGCGCAAACCCTAGTCCCTGCATCCAAGCCCAGAGGCTATTGATCACAAGATCCCCGGGCCAGCACAGTTTATGCCCAACGTAGGACTCGGCCTTGAACATGGTCACCGTCTTTTGGCTCCGCGGCACTACTCCGTCGTTCGAGGAGACAGTGAGCAGCTCCTCGTCGCCGGTCTCCGACCTGACGTCGATCGGCCGGAAGATGTTCTTTGCGCGCAGCAAACGCCACTCGCTTGGGATGTCGGGCAGCCACGGAGCGCCCGAGTCCTTGTATGCGGGATAGGGCGTGAGCTGGGGAGTCATCCGTTCTCTCCGTTGCCGAGTTGCTTCTCCAACGCCTGGCGGACCAGCCCCATCACGTAGGGCAGCTCGTGCAGAGACGCCAGAACCAGCTCGACGTCGCCGTTCCCCCAATGGCCGAGTCCTGTCACATCTCTGCACACGTCCCGGGGATCGTAGATCTCCGGGAAGGACAGGTTCAGCGACAGGCGCAATCGGCTGGACTGGGGCACAACGTCAACGAAATTGGTCTCTGCCTTGTAGGCAATGTAGGACTTGAAGGACACTTCTGTAACGCACGGATCCAGGGCCAGCACCTCTCGGCGGAAGGCAGTGAACAGCTCTCGCGTCGGACTGGTCAACACATGAGGGTGGTGCTTGGCCACATGGTCAGCGGCGACACCCTTTGGGCGATAGGCTTCCAGCACCTCCGGCTTCAGGCTGGGGGTCGCCCACACGTGCACCGCTGTACCTGCCAACTTCTCAGCCCGAGCCTTGATTGTCTCTTCGTTCCACTCCGCCAGCTGACCAAGCCCGGCATTGACCCTCAATGGGCTCTCCCGGAACCCTCCCTTCATGTCGCGCTTCTCCGGGAAAGAGCGATCGCCGTACTCGGAGTTGTAGCCGGTTAGAGTCAGGTTCCCAAGAGTGTGAAGCCAGGTCGCATGGATACGCTCCCATTCCGGTCCCAGTGCGGTTCTCCATGCCGCAGACAGGTTCTCGTTTTGAGGGAGGATGTGCTCGATCGTGTATTCATCCACGCATACACGCTCCTTGCGGCCGTAGTTCTCCAGCCTTCGCAGCCAGTAGCTCCGCCGAGGAAAGTTGTACAGGTCGCGGGTCTTTAGGTCGCGGTGGAACTCCTGGTCGCTGGGGAAGCGGCGATAGGAGGGCATGGTGAGGAAGTGTACCTGAACACTCTCTAGGTAGCGATCCTTTTTCAGTACTCTGGTGAAGGTAGAGAAGGTCTTGTTCAACGAATTGGTAGGGATGGCGCAGATGGCCCGTCGGAACACGTAGGCCTCCACGAATCGTACGGCGGCGAGCAGGTCCTCCCTGGTGAGCAGCCCTGAGTGATAGTCGTGGTACATCTCGAGCAGGAAGGGGAAAGCGACATCGACTCTTAGTTCACGGAGGTCGTGAAAGGCCGCCTCCAGTTCCAAGTCCGGTTCGGCGCCGAGCGCCATTCGGCAGTAGTGACCGGCAAAGATGCGAAGGTCAGCGACCAGGGCTGCGACTCCAGCTTGCGCCACCTGCGGGGAGCGTGCATAGGTCTTGAAAGCTTCGTACACTGCCCGGATGTTGGGAATCTCTCCCGTCCTGAAAGTGAGGTAGTGGCGCATAAACTTGTCAAAGTGCCTGCCGTAGGCCTCTTGCCCAAAGTCTACTTCCATCGGCCGCCAGTACTGCTCGTACAGCGCGATCTGTTGGCTGGGCTCAAGCCCCATCAGCACAAAGTTGCGAATCAGGTCCGCCTGCGTCAACTCCCGGCCTGTTGAGTTCATGCTTTCAAAGATCAACTGCGGGTTGTCCTGACCGCGGCTGAGCGCAACGTCTACCACCATTAGCTTGGCCAGGCCCTTGCACACAGTTGCGACATTGCATTCAGGTGCGGCAATCCACGACTCGAATAGCGCATAGTTCTGAGTGATGCGTAACGAAGCTACCGTGGGCTGTGGGTTGTCGTTCACGACGGCAATCAGGGAGGCCTTGTCCGTCTGCGTAAGGATCAGCTTGTGACGCTTTTCGCCTTCTTCTTCCGGATTCACCAAGTAGTAGTTGCGGAGCTTGCGCGGCGAAAAGCCCTGAAGTGGCTCCTGCTCCTTCTCTGCCACCCCAGCTAGCGCTTTCGCCAACGCGGCAATCAGCAGCGAAACGGTGGTTAGTCTTTGCTGCCCATCGATGACCAACAGTGGTGACTGGTTCGAGATGACGTACGGGCTTTCCTCGATGTAGACAATGGAACCCACAAAGTGAGCCCGAATGGCATCGCTGCTGCCTGTCCGGTTGATATCATCCCACAGTTGACGGCACTCCCGCTCTGTCCAGCTATAGGTGCGCTGGAAGATGGGAATGGCAAATTGCCGAGATTTCCGCAGCAGCTCCATCAGGTTCGCTTCGTTTGCCTTCATGATGCACCTTCCCCAGTGATTTCCCCAAGGAGACCCTCGGTCTCGCTTTGCAGAGCCACAATGTCCGCGCGGATTTCCTCCAGCGTGCGCAGTGGCTGCGGCTTGTAAAAGTAGCGAGTGAACGAGATCTCGTAACCCACCTTGATTCTTTCGGGATCATACCAGGCGTCCGCCGCATAGGGCAGAACCTCGCGACGGATGAACGCCTCAATGCCGCCTTCTTCGAGGAGCGGCACCTGCTCCGTGTCGCGCAAGTTGCGGTCTGGCTCGTACTCCACCACACACATGCGGCCATCGAGCATCGCCTCAAAGCGCCCGTGCAGCGGGTCGAGGTCAGCTCTGCGGGGTTTGTGCACCTTGTCGATGACGGGCTCGGCTGTCTCGTCTCGAGTAGCCAGTCCAGCCTGCAGGAGCTTGCGCCGCTTTGCGCTCAGCGACACGCCATTGAGCTCAAGAGAACTCAGAAACGCGTTCCAGTCGGCGTGCGGTCCGGTGCCCAGCTCCTGCGCGACCCGGTCCACCCCGTCGGCGAGCGCCGCTTCCTTGTCCCGCACACAGGCATCCCGAAAGCGAGCTAGCACTCGCTCAGACAAATCGACGCGCAAACGCAACGGCCTTTCGACGGTGACCTTCCAGTAGCCAAAGGCCTCGTTGGGAAAGATCTTGGACTCCTCGCTCTCTTCGAACCGCAAGAAGGTGTCGCAGATTCTGTGGATATCCTCCCACGATAGCTCGCAGTTCTTCTTGCCCAGGTTCTTGCGCAGCGGCTTGAACCAGGCGGTAGCGTCAATGAGCTGCACCTTGCCCCGCCGGTGCTCCGCTTTGCGGTTGGTCAGCACCCAGACGTACGTGGCGATGCCGGTGTTGTAGAACATCTTCAGCGGCAGAGCAATGATCGCTTCCAGCCAGTCGTTGTCAAGAATCCAACGGCGGATGTTGCTCTCGCCCTGCCCAGCACCGCCGGTGAACAGCGACGACCCGTTGTGCACCTCGGCGATGCGGCTGCCCAGCGGAGTGTTCCGCTTCATCTTGCTGAGCATGTTCACCAGGAACATGAGCTGACCGTCGCTGGACCGGGTGATCAGGCTGTACTCGGGATCGCCCGCATGCTGGATGACAAATCGTGCGTCGCGCAGGTCTCCTTTGCCGCCCATCCGCTCCAGATCCGTTTTCCAGCTCTTGCCATACGGCGGATTGGATAGCATAAAGTCGAATTCGCGCGAGGGGAAGGCATCCTGCGAGAGGGTGGAGCCGTGGAAGAAGTTGTCCGCCTCCTCTCCCTGGCCCTTTAGCAAGAGATCCGACTTGGTGATGGCGTAGGTCTCCGCATTGATCTCCTGGCCATACAGGTGGATGGCCGCCTCCTTGCCGTGCTCCTCGGCCAATCGCTGCAGGGTCTCCTCCGCCACCGTCAGCATGCCGCCGGTGCCGCAAGCCCCGTCGTAGACCAGGTACGTGCCCGATGTGACCTGCTCGGCGATGGGCAGGAAGACGAGCCGGGCCATGAGCCTGACCACATCGCGGGGCGTAAAATGCTCCCCGGCCTCTTCGTTGTTCTCCTCATTGAAGCGGCGGATCAGCTCCTCAAAGATCGTACCCATTGCATGGTTGTCGAGACCAGGCAGCTTGAGCGAGCCGTCCGCGCGGTAGACCGGTTTGAGGCTCAGGTTGATCTTGTCGTCCAGGAACTTCTCGATAAGCTGTGCCAGGATGTCAGCCTCAACCAGGGTGGGGACCTGATTGCGCACCTTGAACTTGTCGAGGATCTCCTGCACGTTCGGAGAGAACCCGTCGAGGTAGGCCTCAAAGTCGGCCTTGAGCTGCTGCTGTCTGCCCCGCGCTTTCAGATCGCGCAAGGCAAAAGGCGAAGTGTTGTAGAACGCTTGACCCGCCGCCTGCTGCAGGGCAGCGTCCTGGTTGGTGATGCCCGCCTGGTCGAGCCGTTTCTTCATGTCCAGCACGGCCTGCTTGGTCGGCTCTAGAACAGCATCCAGACGGCGGATGACGGTCATGGGGAGGATCACATCGCGGTACTTGCCCCGCACGTACACGTCACGCAGCACATCGTCGGCAATGCCCCAGATAAAGTTGGAAATCCAGTTAAGGTCGCCGTTTTCCATACACCGCTCCGTGTAGGTGGGATTGTCAATCCATTATACGATCACACCGCTCCATGCGCAAACGCCGCGCGCACTCGTCCTCGCCAGTGAGGCGACGCCGTGCGGCTGAGCTCAGGGCTTGGCCCCGCTTCGTCTCGCAAGGGAGCGCAGCCCAGGGTGGCAAAGCGCCAAGACACACCCCTGGTGCCCCAATGTCTCCCCGGGCAGCACCCAAGACAAAACCTGACGTCAAAGAACGCCTATGCCCCTGCCATCAGCTTGTCGAACTCTTCCACTGTCACGGCTGGCGCCGTCGTGAATGAGATGCCCAGCAGTGTGGATAGTTTGGCGGAGGCTTTCATCGCCTGCTCTGTGCCCGGGAATTCCACGATCAGCACCAGGTCCTTCTCTCCGAGCAGAGCGTACCCCCCTTTGAGTTTCCCGCCCAGTCCCTCAATCACCGCCTTGGCTTTCTCCGTCCGTTCGGCGCTGATCTTCCCTGCCGAACCGATCGAATACTCTCCAAACATCAGATACGTAGCCATTTCAATCGCTCCTTTCCTTTCTGTGCGCAGTCCAACGATTGGATTGACCCATCTCTGGCTTTCACCGCGGGTAAACAACCCTCCTTACATTGGCTCGCTGTCGCCCTGGACACACGCGCCATCGCCCGCCAAACAGCAAAGCCCGTCCACCTTTGTCTCGTCTCTTCGTCTTCACGAAGCGAATGGTTGGCCCTGACAAAGGCGAGACCGACTTGCCGTGAACGGGCTGCTATGTTGAGGATGTCTGCTGCGTCGCCACCGCTCTGTGGACACCCTGAAGCACGACTTTCGTCAAGCCACCCTCCGGAATCGAACCGGAAACCTAGCGCTTACGAAGCGCTCGCTCTGCCGATTGAGCTAGGGTGGCGTAGGGAAAATGAGCCGTGCGCGATTTGAACGCGCGACACCCTGCTTAAAAGGCAGGTGCTCTGCCAGACTGAGCTAACGGCCCATCGCCCTCAGCGGGCAAACAAAGTATACAATACCACCAGCCTGCTGTCAAACCAACCCGCCTGCTGGACCACGCCTGCTGCCAGGTCCATCCTTCTGTCATGTACCCGCGATTTGAGACTCGGGTCCATCTTGTGGTGGTGACGATTCTGGCAGTGTTGGTGAGCGCAAAGTGACGTTCGTACGTCTGGCGTG
>JAUWJD010000049.1 GCA_030607875.1 Chloroflexota bacterium | reverse complement strand
TCTGAATGCCTACGCCCGGTGTGCGATGCCAAAGACGGCCCGCATGTCACGCCAGACGTACGAACGTCACTTTGCGCTCACCAACACTGCCAGAATCGTCACCAACACAAGATGGAACCGAGTCCAAAACGAGTGGTTTGCAGGTCTAGGCCAGACTCGCCTGCGGCGGGACACGAAAGACGCGAACGGGGACGAAAGACACGAAGAATCATCATTGAGCATTCGTGCCATTCGGTTTCTGTTGGTGTTATTGGTGTACAGGTTCGTCCACCAGGTGAGATCTGGGAAAGTTCCAAGAATCGCATGTCGAGAAGGAAAGTGAACGTCGGTCTCAGATTGTCAAGACACGATCGTTGCGTTATAATTGTGTTGGAGGTTGTCAGTGACCAATCGTCAAGTCGCTGATCTGTTGCGCCTGATTGGCGACATGCTGGAGATCAAAGGCGAGGTGATCTACAAATCGCTCGCCTATCGCCGCGCAGCGGACAACATCGAGGCACTGGGCCGCGATATCAATGAGCTGTGGCGAGAGGGCGGACTGCGCGACATCCCCGGCGTCGGCGCAGCACTGGAGAATAAGCTTGACGAGTTGCTGGGCACCGGACGTCTGGGCTACTATGACAAGCTCCAGGAAGAAATCCCCATTGGCGTGGTCAGCTTACTGAGCATCCCTGACGTGGGTCCCAAGACGGCCAAACTGCTCTGGGAGGAACTGGGCGCAGTCAGCGTAGCCGATGTTGAACGTGCTGCCCGTGAAGGCAAGCTGCGGGAACTCCCCGGTCTGGGGGTGCGTTCAGAGCAGCGCATCCTCGAGGGCATCGCATCGCTCTACCGCCGCACCACGCGCATTCCGCTAGGCGCTGCCTGGCCGGTAGCACGGGAATTGGTACAGGCTTTGCGCAGCAGACTGGGAATCCAGATGGTGGAACCTGTAGGCAGCCTGCGACGTATGAAGGATACAGTCGGTGATATCGACCTGCTGGTTGCCTACGAAGAGCCGGAACAGGCAACGGCTGCCTTCACCGCGCTGCCTCAGGTAGCAGAGGTTGTGTCACACGGCCCGACCCGCGCCACCGTGATTCTACATAACGGTCTGCAAGTGGACCTGCGTGCCCTGCATCCAGAACGCTACGGGGCGCTCTTACAGTACTTTACTGGCAGCAAGGACCACAACGTGGCCTTGCGTGCGCTGGCGCAGCGCAAGGGACTCAGTCTGAGTGAGTATGGTTTCAAGCGTGGGGAAGAGGAGGTGCTCTGTCCCCGCGAAGAGGATGTCTATCGCATCCTGGGGCTGCCCTGGATTCCGCCTGAATTGCGGGAGGATCGCGGCGAATTACGGGCTGCGCAGCAGGGTGCGCTGCCGGAACTGCTGCAGCTAGCGGATATTCGGGGTGACCTCCACTCGCATACCAACTGGAGCGATGCCGCAGCCACCCTGCTGGAGATGGCTCAAGCAGCGCAAGGACTTGGATACGAGTACCTGGTCATCTCTGACCACACGCAGGGCCTGGGGATAGCTAATGGCCTCGATGTGGCCAGGCTGAGACAGCAGCGCGCGGAGATAGAGGGATTGAACAAGCGGTTTTCAGGTTTCCGCTTGTTGCGAGGGGCTGAGGTAGAGATACGCGGTGATGGTACACTGGATTACCCGGACGAGGTTCTGCAAGAACTCGATGTGGTTATCGCTTCGGTGCACGTCGGCTTGCGGCAGGACAAGGAGACTATCACTGCTCGTGTCGTCCGTGCTATGCGCAATCCACATGTGGACATTCTTGGCCATCCTTCTGGCCGCCTTCTGGGCTACCGAGAAGCGACGAATGTGGATCTGGACAGCGTACTGCAGGTGGCAGCGGAGACTGGCACCATCCTGGAAGTCAATGCTATGCCCAACCGGCTGGACTTGGATGACGTGCACATCCGCCGGGCTATCGAGCTGGGCGTAGCCTTGTGCATCAACAGCGATGCACACAGCACTGGGGGCCTGGAAGTGATGGAGTATGGAGTGGCCACAGCACGCCGCGGTTGGGCGGAGGCACGCCATATCGTCAACACGCTGCCGGTGGAGCAGCTTCGCAAGCTGCTGACACGCAAGGAATGACCATCAGGTATACGATCACATGACACATGGAGGGTAACGCTTATGCCACCCGATACTGTGCGGACCGACAGAACAGAGGATGCCGTGCCCAAGACTTTGCAGGACTCGGAAGGAAGGACAGAGTCCGGTGCCAGATGGGGGCTGAAGCAATCATCTGCGTGGCAGATGCTTCTAGCTTTGGCCTTGGTTGTGGTAGCAGCGGTTGGTCTGTGCAAGATCAGTGGTTCCTCCGACAGGCTGAGACCGTTGCCGCTGCCTACTGCGACACCCACACGATTAGCGACCCGGACGCCGCTCCCAACTTGGACGCCCACCAACACCCCCGTGCCTACCGCAACCGCCACGGCCTCACCCACTCCTGTACCCGTGGTTATGGTCGGAGCGCAAGCCGTGGTGAGTGGCACAGGGACAGCCCAACTGCGTCTGCGTGTTCGCCCCGGTTTAAAAGAAGGGCTATTGGCGACTCTGGAAGATGGGACGCGGCTAGCAGTGCTGGACGGCCCTGAGGCGGTTGATGGCTACAAGTGGTGGAAAGTACGGACAGATGACGGTCAGGAGGGCTGGGTAGCGGTCGATTGGCTTGTCCCTGTTGCTCCTTAGATTTCCAAGCCGATTTGAGCAGAGGATGGATGACCGGCGGTTTGACGCCGCAGAAATGGCTCAAGTGTGCTGGTGCGACTGGTGGGCCTGTGGTGTGGGAAGGGGCTTCTAATGCGTAGACAGGTTTGGTCGTTGGGCCTGGTACTGCTGCTGGTTGCGCTCAGCGGTTGCGCAGTGCTGCAGAAGGCCAGAGACTTGCTGCAGCCTCCTACTCCGGCTGCTGCGGTGGCGGTGACGCAGGGCCAGGTCCGTGATGCAATTACAAAGCTGCCGGTTGCCGGGGCACGGTTGCAGGCGGGAACGGTAACCGCGCTCAGTGATATTGAGGGCGCATTCTCCATTCCCTCTTTGGGCGGGGACATGATCCTGATTACTGCCCCTGGCTATGAAGCCTTGCAGCTCTGGCCACGCACGGACTTGCCTACGTTGATAGATCTTGTACCCGACGCGACAACAACCTTTCAGATCATCTACGACTATGAGAAACGGCACGAGTTTGCACGGCAGTATGATCTACTGCACCCCGACGTGCAGATGCTTTTCGGCTGTGGAGATTTCGTCCGGCACATGGAACAAAACCGCTCCTACGACATCGTGGACTTTTCCGTGGGTGCTGCTGACATACTGGCCTCGGGCGCGGTGTTGGGCAAGGTCTACGTGGATGTGGCCCAGGTGCCTGTGCGAGCTACTGTGCGCGTGGATGGGCAGATTACACAACGCGCCTGGTCGGCTTATGCGGCAAAGGCGGGCGGTGTATGGCGCTGGTTCCGCGGGCCCTTGACCTGGCCCACGCCCACGCCTACACAGACGCCCACAGCCACCGCCCCTGCACTACCTACCCCTACGTTCACGGGTACTCCTCCGCTGCCTACAGCGACTCTTGTTCCACTGCCAACATACACTCCTTATCCAACGCTCTTTGTCAGCCCCACGCCCTATGAACCGGTGCTTCCTGGCAGCCAGGCGGTTGTGATCGCAGATGCCGTCGGTCTGCACACTGGGCCAGGAGAGCAGTATGCTGTGGCCTGGGGCATCCCACGGGGCATGGTGGTGCTTGTTCTGGAATGGCCGCGCTGGGTGGAAGGGCTGCCCTGGTATCAGGTGCGGGTTCTCGGCCCAGAGTTGGAGGGCTGGTGCAATGGTGCCTATCTTGCGCCGTTGGTGATCACACCTACGCCCACTGGCCAGCCGCTCGCTCCGGCGGCGCTGCGCCTTGCCTTCACCAGCGAGCGTGATGGCAATCGCGAGGTATACGTCATGAACCCCGATGGTACAGGTGTGCACAACCTGACACAGAGTTCCGCTCAGGACAGCGACCCCAGTTGGGCACCCATGCACGACCGCCTGGCTTTTGTCTCCGATCGCATGGGTAACGCCGACATCTTTGTGATGAACGTGGATGGGAGCGGTCTCCGCCAGATTACCTCCGGCATCTCAGATGAGATCCATCCGGCCTGGTCACCGGATGGAGCGTTGATCGCCTATGTGTCCAACGAGGATGGCGACTGGGAGATCTTTGTGATGAGCGCCAGCGGCACTGGCGCGGTCCAACTGACCGCCAATGATGCCTGGGACAGCTATCCTTCGTGGAGCCAGGATGGCCGGAAATTGGCTTTTACCTCAGATAGGGATGGCAACTATGAGTTGTATCTGTATGATCTGGAGACACGCACAGAGACTCGCCTGACCGACAGCGCGACTTCCGATGCCTTTCCCGCCTGGTCACCGTCTGGCAATGAGATTGCCTTTATCTCAGCACGGGATGGCCCACTGGAGCTCTATCTCCTCAATTGGGTAGCCATTCCGCATACCGTAACACGGCTGACCTACACTGTGCCTGCGGATGCCGCCAATCGTTATCCCACCTGGTCCGCTGATGGATATTGGCTGGCCTTTACTTCCTGGCGTGATGGCAACGCCGAGATCTATGTCATTCGTCGAGACGGTTGGGGCTTGTGGAACCTGACTCGTCACCCTGCCAATGATAAAGCTCCGGCCTGGGTCGACTAGTGGGATTCGGGTTCGTGGTCAACGGATAGCATGTGACAGCAAGGAACAAAGAAGCGGAGTGAGGATGTTTTGCTGCATTAGGAGGTGAAATCATGACATGCAGGAAGCGACTGGAGAAGCTGTTTCGGCAGGAGAAGGTCAAGTTCGGCGTGACGAAGCATATGGAAGCCTACAGTGCGCAACGCGTGGCCGGGCTCTTGCACATTCCTGGCCAGCAACTGGCCAAGGTGGTGATGGCCCAGGCAGATGGCGAACTGGTCATGCTGGTGCTGCCTGCCCCCTATCGGCTCGACCTGGCCAAGGTCAAGAAGGTGCTGAAGGCCAAAAGCGTACGCCTGGCGAAGGAGGAAGAGTTTGCCAATCTGTTTCCAGATTGTGAGGTGGGAGCGATGCCACCGTTCGGCAACCTGTACAACATCCCCCTCTATGTGGACCGCACACTGACGATCCAGCCACAAATAGCTTTTCCCGCTGGATCGCATCGCGAGATCATGCAGGTTGCCTATGCTGACTTTGAGCGGACCGCACGACCGATTGTAGCTGACTTTTGCGCGCAGTAGAACTGGCACATGGGCTACCGTCTTCGATAGGGGCATAAACAAAAGGGCCGAGCACGTGCTCGGCCCCTGTCTCATCCTCGTGCAATTTAGTAGAATAGCTCGGCCAGATCACACAGTTCCTTATCAACTTCCCTTCTCTTGTGAGCGACCTGCGCCAAGGGCACGTCAGTGATCTTGTCTCCCCGCAAGACAACCATGCGCGCGAACTTGCCCTGCTTGATCAAATCTACGGCATAGACTCCCATGCGTGTAGCCAACAAGCGGTCGAACACCGTTGGTGAGCCTCCGCGTTGCACGTGACCCAGGACCACGAAGCGGGTTTCAAAGCCAGTGCGGTCCTGGATCGCCCTGGCCACAGTTGAGGCAAGCCCACGCATGTCCAATCGCACGTGCCCGAACTGATCCTTGTGTTCTTCCGCCTCTTCGTCCGTGGCGTGGATTTCAGCGATCTTGGCTGCTTCGGCAACGATGACAATGCTGAACTTTTTGCCCATTTCCCAGCGACGATGGATGTGCTGGCATATGTCAGCGATGCTGGATGGTTTCTCCGGTATGGCGATATAGTCCGCCCCGCCCGCCAGGCCGCCCATTATCGCTACCCAGCCGGTGTAGCGTCCCATGACCTCGACCACAATCACGCGATGGTGGGACTCGGCCGTGGTATGGAGCTTGTCCAGCGCATCGGCCACGGTGGACACTGCGGTGTTAAAGCCGATGCAGTAGTCAGTGCCAGGAATGTCGTTGTCCATGGTCTTGGGGATGCCCACTGCAGGGACGCCGAGTTTGGTCAGTTCGGCACAGACACCGAGCGTGTCATCACCGCCGATGGCAATGATGCCATCCAGACCAAATTCCGTGGCCACGCTGATGGCTTGCTCCATGTCCTCGGCTCTTCTGGTCAGGTTAGTGCGTGACGACCCCAGGATTGTTCCGCCCCGGTGCAGAATGCCAGAGACATCGCTGCGATCCAAAAGACCGATGATGCCGTCGCGCAGGCCGCGCCAGCCATCGTAGATGCCGTAGACTTCCCAACCGTAGTCGAATGCGCGCCTGGCAACCGCTCGGATGGCTGCATTCAGGCCAGGCACGTCGCCTCCACCAGTCAAGACTGCAATGCGCATGAAATCTTCTCCCCATATGATGTGGTCTCGTGCAAGCTCTCAGAGCGTGTCTGAAACTAGCCAGAGCACCGACTACGGGATACCGCCAAGCATGAAGATGTCATTGCGACGACACCTGCACCCCGTTCGGGCCGCAAGCCCGCCGCCGTTCGTCCCGCAGGGCCGAAGGTCCTGACGGGAGGGCGAGACGGCCTGCGCTGCAAATGCAGGTGTCGCTCCGCTCGCAATGACACGCGCGAAGGAGTTCTCAGGCACCCTCTCAGGGTGGCTCGTATGGCTTACTGCTTCGCGCATCAACCGCAGGTGCCCACGGGGCATGCAGAGCACATGCACAGCTTCGCTGAGCTCTGCGCTGCGAAACTGCTTGGATGGCAGCACTCTTTCTTGACACAGAAGTCGGGGCTATATTCATAGCCCCGACGGCCTTGTTGCCTGCATTCCATCCACCATGCCGAAGGTGGGATTCGAACCCACACAGGGCTTACCCCCAGCGGTGTTTGAGACCGCCGCGTATACCGTTCCGCCACTTCGGCGCACAATTAGTATAGAACAATCCCAGGAGTTAGTCAAATGTCGCACGTTTTGGTGGACGAATCTCACCAAGAAGAACGAATCACACGAAGGAATACAAGTAGGCATTCGCCTGATTCGGCTGTTCTTCGTGGCATGTGCGCACCATGGAGGGGTTAGCTTGACGGAAGATGGGCCTAGGTCTATAATCTGAGTGCAGATTGTTGTGAGCAGGAGTGCAGGCAAGCGATGGATGAGCAGAATCTGATTGCTGCGGCGCGCCGTGGCGATACCCAGGCTTTCAACAAGCTCGTATTGACCTACCAGACGCTTGTGTACAACGTGGCCTACCGCATGCTGCATGACCCTGCTGCGGCCACTGATGCTACACAGGAAGCGTTTATCTCTGCCTTCCGTGCTCTACATGGCTTTCGCGGCGGGTCCTTCAAGGCCTGGCTGCTGCGTATCGTCACCAACGCCTGTTACGATCAGTTGCGGGTGGCCAAGCGGCGACCCACCTCCTCCCTGGACGACATGCTAGTTGACCCCGATCATAGTGCTATCCTGATCGATCACGCAGAATCGCCAGAGGATCATGCTGTGCGCCGGGACCTCGGCCATGCTATCCAGAAAGGTCTGGACGGCCTGCCAGCCGAGCAGAAACTCACCGTGATCCTCTCTGATATCCAAGGGTTCAGTTATGCAGAGATCGCCCAGGTCACAGGTGTGGCCCTGGGTACAGTAAAGTCACGGCTCAGCCGGGGTCGTGCGCGCTTGAGGGATTATCTGCAGCAGCAGGAACTTTTGCCCAAACAGTATCGTCTGATAAGCAGGTAGAGGCGGAGAGGGCATGTTCGACTTTTTGAAGAGATGGTCCAGAATTGAACATGAGGTTTGTCAGGACAGCCTGTCCGCGTTTCTTGACGGGCAGTTGTCCCCTAGTGAGCGCTCGCATGTGGAGAAGCATCTGCAAGAGTGCGAGGCTTGTCGCACAGAGCTGGAGGGCTTGCGCCACACGGTGAGCCTGTTGCGGGCTGCGCCGGTGCTAGGGCCGCCACGCTCCTTCTTCATACCTGCGAGCGAGGTGACCAAACAGCGGCTGGTACGGCGTCGCCGTCTGTCCTATGGCTTTCTGCAGGCGGCTACTGCTGTAGCCACGGTCTTGCTCGTCCTGGTCGTCTCAGGCGACACGCTCATGCGCTTCCAGCCGGCAGCGCCTGCACTGCGCACGTCAAAAGTGGGCACCGTTGCCACTGTGGCAGTGTCTCAGGAGATGCCAACGGTTACCGTGCCTTCGGAACCCTCGGAGGCTGCCGAGTTTGGCCAGAATGCAGCAGCGGCTGAGCAGCCGCCGGAAGCGGCTCCCACGCAGGTGCCCGCAGAGTCGCTGGATACGGGTGAGACCCCGCAGACAGAGACAACAGAGGCTGTGCTCGATAGACAAGTGGGTCAGGGTCAGCCGATGGCCTTGCCTTCGCGGACCTTTTCCAGGCCTGCAGGTGCGCCTGCGCCGCAGACCCTTGTTGCAGAGGCCAAGCCTGCGACGGCACTGCCCACAGCGGCAGCAACGGCCACGCCTTTGCCCACGAATACACCCATCCCACCGACGGCAACGCCGCTGCCAACGCTCACGCCTGCTCCGCCGACGCCAACGCCACCGCCGCAGCCTGCAACTGGGGAAACCGATGAACCGCTGCCGCCTCCCTCCCCCTCAGGGTCAAGCGCGTTCCTGGAGGTCCTGGGGCCATTCCTGCCCTGGATCGAGGGGATTCTGGCCCTCACGGTGGCGCTGCTGCTGGTTGCCACGTTGTGGTTGCGCCGCAGACTGCGCATGACGTAACTTTGCCGTAGTTCAGATTAACTGCCAGAGTCCTGCGTGAACATGCCCTGTAGGCGACGGGCGACCGCCGAAGGGTCCCGCGGCGACGGGATGGCTCGACGGGTTCGCAAACTCAAATAGCCCTTCTCATCCGATGATTCGGTGAGATACGTTTAGCCATTGGCGCACGAAGCAGTAGGTTGAGCCATGCTGGATGCACTCAGGCCAGCAGGGCTCTTTTGTTGCGGCACATTTCTCTGCTTCTCAGCTTTTCTCCCTTTGCGCATAGATGGAGTATAATACGGTATGATTTTTCGACGTTCGAACAAGCTACAAGACAGCCTGACGCGCACGCGCCAGTCTTTTTTTGGCCGTATTGCCGGGCTCCTGGGTCAAAGCGATATCACGGAGCAAACCTGGGAGGAGCTGGAGGCTTTGCTCATCCAGGCGGATGTGGGCGCCAATACCACCATCGAATTGGTCGATGCCCTGCGTGAGCAGGTGGCACGTGACCGCGTCCATCGGGCAGGCGAGATGCAGGCCCTGCTCAAAGGGCAATTGGTGGCAATGTTGCAGGCCAACGGACACGCCTATCTGGGAGGTGAGGGGGGCCCACTGTCAGTGGTCTTGATCGTTGGTGTGAATGGCTCTGGTAAGACGACCAGCATTGCCAAACTGGTGCGATACCATCAGCAGCAGGGTGAGAAGGTGCTGCTGGCCGCGGGGGATACTTTCCGCGCTGCCGCCATTGACCAACTGGCGGTGTGGGCCGACCGCCTGGGCGTTGACCTGATTGCCCATCAACCTGGTGCTGATCCTGGCGCTGTGTTGTACGATGCGATCCATGCTGCTCAGTCACGCCGGGCCGACGTAGTGATCGCTGATACGGCGGGACGCCTGCACACCAAGCACAACCTGATGCAGGAACTGGGAAAGATTCACAAGGTCGCCGCCAAGCAACTGCCCGGTGCGCCGCACGAGACGATCCTGGTCCTGGATGCCACCACCGGTCAAAATGGGCTGGCACAAGCGCGTACCTTCGGTGAAGCGGTCGATGTCACCGGGATGTTCCTGGCCAAGCTGGATGGCACGGCCAAGGGTGGTATCGCCTTTGCTGTGGCTCGAGAGCTCGGGCTGCCGATCCTGTTCGTCGGCACAGGCGAGCGCGCTGAAGACATCGCCGAATTTGATGCTGAGGAGTTTGTAGACGGCTTGTTCGAATAGCGAACGCCCAGCCAGAAAGTAGGGAGCTCTAACAAAGGCACGAAGACGCAAAGAGAAGAAAGTCGGTTATTCTTCGTGTCTTGGTATTAGGCCGACGTGGTAATGAGAGGGAGTGATGGAAGAGTTACGCACCAAATTGAACGAATTGAGCGAGCGCATCAGCGAAATCATGGAGCGTCTTTGACGTAGCTAGCAGTGAGAAGGGAGTTGCTGAGCTGGAGCGTCGTTCCGCTGCGCCTAATTTCTGGGACGATGTTGAGAAAGCCCAGAAGACTATGCGGCGGTTGACGCGCCTGAAAGAAGACGTTGACGTTTGGCATGGCCTGTCCAGGCGCGTACAAGAGTCGCTCGATCTGCTCGAGTTGGCCCAGGAAGATGATGACCAGGCCATGGCTGCGGAGATTGCAGCGGAAGCAGAGAAGCTGGCTTCGGAGCTGAACAGGCTCGAATTCCGCCTGCAATTCAGCGGCCCCCATGATGGCAAGGACGCCATTCTGGCCATCTATGCTGGTGCCGGGGGAACCGAATCCCAGGACTGGGCGGAAATGCTGCTGCGCATGTACTTGCGCTGGGCAGAGCAGCGTGGCTATGAGACGGAATTACTGGAAACCATGCGCAGTGACGAAGCGGGAATCAAGAGCGCCACGATTTCGGTGGCCGGCAGGTACGCTTATGGCTACCTGAGGAGCGAGCGGGGGGTGCACCGCTTGGTGCGGCTGTCGCCTTTCGACTCTGCGCACCGGCGTCATACCTCCTTTGCCCTGGTCGAGGTGATGCCGGACGTTGAGGAAGCTATCAAGATCGAGATCAAGCCTGAAGATCTCAAGACCGACATCTACCGGGCTGCGGGTGCTGGTGGCCAGCATGTGCAGAAGAACGCCACCGCGGTACGCATCACCCATATTCCGACCGGCATCGTCGCCTCTTGCCAAAACGAGCGTTCTCAGGTGCAGAACCGCCTGATGGCGATGAAGGTCCTGCAGGCGCGCCTGTTTGCTCTGGAAGAGGCCAAGCGAGAGGAAGAACGGGCCAAGCTCAAGGGCGAACACGTCTCGGCTGGTTGGGGCAACCAGATTCGTTCCTACGTGCTGCATCCCTATCACATGGTCAAGGATCTGCGCACTGGCTACGAGACGGGCAACAGCGACGCAGTGCTCGACGGCGACCTGGATCCTTTCATGAATGCCTACCTGCAATCAACGATCAGCGAGGCTCAGCAGTAATGCCTGGTCGCGCGCCAAGCAGTGCGGAGGTGCCCCTGCGGCTTGCTGCGTTTGTCCCCACTCGTCACATACCACGGAGGTACTGGAGTTGCAGCCCTACATCTTTCTCGATGCTGGATGGACCTTGGTGTTCCCCGATTATGGGCTCCTACGTCGGGTTACGTCGCAGCGTGGCTACGACATTGCTCAAGCCCGCTGGGAACGGGTGATGGCCGAATTCACTTGGTACTACGATGATGCGCGGAAGCACGGCCACGACCGCTGGGACTTGGTCCACTTCTTGACCTGGGTGCTGAAACAAGCAGGTGTGGAGCAGGAGCACATCCCGCCCATTGTCACAGAGCTGCAGGCCGCCGATGCCGAGAAGAGCTTGTGGTGCTATGCCTACCCGTGGGCGTACGAAACGTTGGAGCGCCTGGCTGCGCAGGGTTATCACCTGTCCGTGATCTCCAATGCCGATGGCCGGGTGCGGCGGGGATTTGAGGGCCTCGGTCTAGCGCGCTATTTCGAAGAGATCTTTGATTCGCACATCGTCGGCTATGCAAAGCCGGATCCGCGCCTCTTCCAACACGCCATGACGCAGGTGGGCGTCCGTCCTGCCGAGTGCCTTTACGTCGGGGACCTGTACTACGTTGACGTCCTGGGGGCAAACGGCGCTGGCATGGCTGCGATTCACCTGGACCCCTACGGACTGTATGATGGCTGGCCGGGTGTTCACATCCCCAATGTCACTGCCCTGCCCGACCTCCTGGCCCAAGACCTCGACCTGGGCGACGCCAGGTTCTTCCCACTGCGCTAACAGTAGACAAGAAACCAGGCTTCTTCAAGAAGCCGGGTTTCTCCATAGCTGCCTACCTGCTACCCGTCACCCGTCACTGACTACGCTGCTTTCTTGACCGTCAGCATGCGCTGCACCGCCTCCGACACCGGGGCGTAGTGATCGAACTGCATGGTGAAGCTGCCGCGTCCCTGTGTGCGTGAGCGCAGGCTGCTGGCGTAGCCAAACATCGTTGCCAGCGGTGCGTCGGCTGTAACGTACTGCAACTCGCCCCGCTGCTCCAGTTGGCTGATCGCCGCCCGGCGGATCCTGAGGTCCGCCACCATATCACCGGTGTACTGGTTCGGTGCGATGACCTCCAGGTGCATCATCGGCTCCAGGATGATCGGAGCGGCCTTTGCCGCGCCCTCCCGTGTAGCCATGGACGCCGCTGCACGGAAGGCGATGTCCGAAGAGTCCACCTCGTGATAGCTGCCGTCCACTACCGTGACCTTGAGGTCGATGATGGGGTTCTCGGCCAGCACGCCGCGCTGCAGCGCGTCGCGCACACCCGCCTTGATCGCCGACAGGTACTTGCGTGGGATCGCTGTGCCGCGCAGCGCATCCTCGAACACGAAGCCGCTCCCGGCAGGCAGGGGGTGCAGTTCCAGGATGACGTGCGCGAACTGACCGTGCCCGCCGGTCTGACGCTTCAGCCGGTACTCCCCACGAGCCGGCTGGGTGATCGTTTCGCAGTAGGCCACCTGCGGCTGGCCCACGTTGGCGTGGACGTTGAACTCGCGCTTCATGCGCTCGACAAAGACCTCCAGGTGCAGTTCGCCCATGCCTGAGACAATGGTCTGCCCCGTTCGTTGATTCTGACGCACCACTATGGTGGGATCCTCCTCAGACAGTCGCTGCAAGCATAGTCCCAGCTTGGCCATGTCGGCCTTGCTCTTTGGCTCAACAGCCAGCGACACCACTGGGGTTGGGAACTGTATCTTTTCCAGCAGCACCGGCCTGGCCGGATCGCACAGCGTTTCGCCGGTACCCGCCGCCTTGAAGCCGAGCACAGCGCCGATGTCACCGGCGCGGATTTCTTCCACCTCTTCGCGGTGCTTGGCGTGGATGCGCACCAGGCGACCCACGCGCTCGGTCTCATTTCGGTTGGCGTTGAGCAGCGTTCGCCCGCGCCGCACTGCGCCTGAATAGACACGGAAGTAGACCAGCCGTCCCATGTACGGGTCGGTGACAATCTTGAACACCAGGGCAGCAGTCGGTTCCGAAACGTCGGCGTTGCAGACGATCTCTTCATCCGAGTCGGGCACTACCCCGCGCATCGCCGGCACGTCCGTCGGCGAGGGGAGGTAAGCGACGACGGCGTCGAGCAACTTGAGCACGCCCTTGTTGCGCAGCGCTGCTCCGCAGAGGAAAGGCACGATGCGCCCGGCGATTGTCTCGCGGCGCAGCACTCTGTGCAGCAGCTCGGCTGGCAATTCGTCGCCTTCCAGATAGAGCAGGGCGACCTGGTCGTCTAGGTCGGCCAGTTGCTCCACCAAACGCTGGCGACGCTCCTGGGCCTGAACCTGCAGCTCTTTGGGGATCGTGGCCACGTGTGGCTCTTTGCTCCCCCGCCCCGAAGATGCGGAGTCTGGCGATCTGTTGGGCGGAGGCGGGACTGCGCCATTGAACAGGATGGCCTGCATCTCAACCAGGTCTACGAACCCACGAAAGTCTGCCTCCACGCCGATGGGCATCTGCAAGGCAACTGGCTTGGCTCCCAGGCGCTCTCGAACGGTGTCCAGGGTGCGCTCGAAGCTGGCTCCCGGCCGGTCCATCTTGTTGACCAGGCCGATGCGCGGCACGCCAAAGCGGTCAGCCTGGCGCCACACCGTCTCGGATTGGGGCTCGACACCAGCCACACCATCGAAGATGACCACGCCGCCGTCGAGCACGCGCAGTGAGCGCTGCACCTCGGCGGTAAAGTCGATGTGGCCAGGCGTGTCGATGATGTTGATCTGATGGCCCTTCCACTCGCAGGTCACCGAGGCGGACTGGATGGTGATGCCACGTTCGCGTTCCTGATCCATAAAGTCAGTCACCGTCGTGCCGTCGTCCACATTGCCCATGCGGTGCGTCTGACCGGAGTGGAACAGGATACGCTCGGTGGTGGTCGTCTTGCCTGCGTCAATGTGGGCAATGATGCCGATGTTGCGGATTTTGTGGATATCTATATCTATTCTGTGATTCGTTGTCATAATGCACTTCCCATTGTTTGCAGATTGCGGAGTGACCGTGCACCGTCGCAAGCACGCAGAACGAGGCAGTCGCAGCGTCTCACCACTGCAACTGCCTCGTAACAGGGTCACGCCAAAAAGCCTGGGCCACGGGTCCCAGGCAGCGCTATTGTACTATCATTCTGTCGCTCTGTCAAATCGCCAAAGCGCCTGTCCCGGCCGATTCGCTAGCGGCAAATCAGCACCGGGCAGGTGGCTTCGCGCAGCACCCGGTCCACGGTGCTGCGCAGGAAGAGCTCCATGAAGGGCGAGTACCCGGTTCCACCCATGATCAACAGTCCGCACTCGGACTCTTCAGCCAGACGGAGGATCGATCTGGCGACACCGCCTGTGCTGAATACCCCTTCTGCTGCGACTCCATGCTCGCCCAAGTAGCTCATCGCCTGGTCGAGTATCTCGTGGGAGGTGCGGTGGCCTTCTTTCACCGTTACTACTGTCACCGGAATGTTCCATGTCCTGCCCAGATGGGCGGCCACGAACAGTGCCTCCTCACCTGTGGGGCTGGCGTCGTAGGCCAGAAGAGCCTTGTTCAAGGGCGAGCATTTCTCCCCCACGGCCAGCACCGGGCGCGAGGTGCGACGGATCACTGTCTGGAGGGTGGAGCCCAAGGAGCGCTCAGGTGACTTGCCCTGCTCATCCGGCTTGTTCAGCACCACCAGGTCAACCCAGCGGGCACGGTCAACGATGATGCGCGCTGCGTCCCCCACTTCGCTGATGAATCTGCAGGCGATGCCGGCGGCTTCACCTCGCCGACCGAACTGGTGACGGAGCGAATCCACCTGCCCCTGGTCCGCATCGGGTGCAGCTACGTACAGGCCGTACAGGTTTCCCTGGTCACGGCGAGCAATGGTGATGGCCTGCTCCACTGCGCCCCAGCCGCTCGATGAGCCATCCATCGCCACCAGTATGTCCGCGAATAGCCGATCCTCCCCCCGGGGTTCGACGCGCTCCTTGCGCCATCGGCCCGGTGCGGAGCCGGACTCCAATTGGTCTGGCGTCAGCACGTCGGTCAGGGTCTGCTGCACCCGTCCCACTGCGCGTTCCAGGCGGGGGCTGTATTGCTCTGCAAAATGCCTGGCTGCCTCCGCCAGGTCAATCTCCTGGCCCAGCTCCTGGGCGAGGAAATGGCGATGCTCTATGATCCACAAGTAGAGGTCCGTCTCCGTGCGCCCGCCAAAGTCCTGCAGGATATCATGTTCGCGGATGATGCGCACCAGGGGCACGTAGACCTGATCATACCAATGGGTCACCGCTTCCTCCCAACTGATGTCGCGCTGTTCATCCAGCCCCAGGAAGTAGCCGTGCACAGCGATGTGCTGCTCCAGTTTCTCGTAGTAGCCTGGGCTGGTTACCCCGAGCTGTGCCTCAGGACGCAGCTCGTCGAGCTGGCTATGCTGCAGGAAGCGTGCCTTTTCCGCCTTGAGGATCAGGTCGTTGAGGTCGGTGTCTGCAGACAAAGGAACCGGGCTGACGAACTCGGTAACGTAGGCCTGGATCGTCTCCGTGCCCATCTCCCGCGTCACAGAGACACGGTGGTTGCCATCCTTGACAAAGTAGACGTCACCGACCTGGTAGACCTCGATTGGGGGCAGTCCCTTCATACCCTGGGCTGCTGCGTAGATGCGTTTCCATCGCTGTCGGATGTGCTTGTCACGGGGCAGGAAGGAGCGCGTAAAGTCGCGGTATCGTCCTACGCTGCCCACGATCTTGTCCAAGGGGATCTCGTGCAAGCCGCGTTGACCGGAGGACTGCAGACCCAGCTTCTCCCTCACTTCCTCAAAGGGCAGCAAATCGGTGGGCCGGCCGCTGAGTTGTCCCATGACGTTCTCGATAAATGCTCGTCGTCGAGCACGGGCGAAGCTTTGTTCTGCGCCCACCATCCACAGCCTGGAGTTGTCGTTGCTCATGGTGTGTTCACCTGCCCTCGCCTATTCTCGAACGACAACGGCCACAGTGATGTCATCGAACTGCGGCG
This sequence comes from Chloroflexota bacterium, assembly GCA_030607875.1. Taxonomy (GTDB): domain Bacteria; phylum Chloroflexota; class Anaerolineae; order UBA2200; family UBA2200; genus JAUWJD01. The sequence continues at coordinate 11,870 of JAUWJD010000049.1, read as the reverse complement.
CGGCGCCCATGAATTGGTGTACCTGTGCCATCAGGGCATCTTGCACCTCCTGGGCAGGACGGCCCAGGTTGGCTTGCGCCACCTCCAGCAGCCGCTGTTCGCCAAAGAACTCCTGCTGTGCATTCTGTGCCTCGGTGATGCCGTCGGAATAGAGTATCAAGGTGTCACCATGGGCAAGCTGCACAGCCTTCTGTTCCCACTTCACATCCTCAAGTATGCCCAAGGGCATGCCCGTTCTACGCAGCGCTTGAAGCGCGTCGTCGCTTCGAGTGCTGAAGAGATAGGGCGGATTGTGCCCCGCGTTGCAGTAGGTCAAGGTTCCCATGGCTGGATCGAGCACGCCGTAAAAGACGGTGACGAATTGGTCGGTGTGGATGTCCATGAGTATGCGCTGATTGGTAGCTTGCAACACAGGACCTGGCTGCGCGGGGTGTTGGGCGGCGTAGGTACGAATGAGCGTGCGGCTCAGCACCATGAACAACGCGGCCCCCATCCCTTTGTCGCTCACATCCGCGACCAGTACCCCCAGCCGCCCGTCCGGCAAGGGGATCAAGTCGTAGAAATCGCCGGAAGTCTCTCTGGATGGCTTCAGCGTGGCTGCGAATTGCCAGCCAGGGATTTCCGGCAGGGCGTCGGGCAAGAAGCCAGACTGTATTTGCCAGGCCCAATCCAACTCCTCATTGATGCGCCGGAGGTACAGCACTTCCCGATCTCGCAGCCGCTTCTTCTCCAGGCAGGCACCGACCCGCGCTTTCAGCAGCACTGGGTCGAAGGGCTTGGGCAAATAGTCCTCTGCCCCCATCTCGATGCCCCTTACGACGCTGCTGATGTCGTCCAGCGCAGAGATGACGATGACCGGAATGTCCCGCCATGCCTCGTCGGCCTTGAGGTGGGCCAGCACCTGAAATCCATCCATCTCTGGCATCATGATATCCAGCAGGATCAGGTCGGGGGCTTTCGCAGCGATCTGATCGAGCGCCTCCCGGCCATTTGGGGCGCTGACTGTCTGGCAAGCGAGGTCCTCCAGCTCTTGCTCCAGGTAGTCAACGTTGAACGGCTCATCGTCTACGATCAGAATTGTTGCTGCTTCGTCCATCAGGTCCCCGCTCCCAGGAAGTGATCCAGTTTCTCGAACAGGAGGTCTTCGTCGAGTGGTTTGGCCATGTAATCATCGCAGCCGCACGCACGAGCCCTCTCTTCGTCACCGCGCATGGCATACGCCGTCAGCGCGATGACAGGAATGTGCTTGAGATCGTCATTTGCTTTGAGACGCCGCACCGCCTCCCACCCGTCGATCACCGGCAGCGAGAGATCCATCAGAATGAGATCTGGCCGTTCCCGTTCGGCCATCTCCATCCCGGCCGCTCCATCCGTCGCCGTCAGCACCTCGTACTCGTCCTCCAGAAGCTGCACCAGGAGATCCATGTTCAGCTCCTGATCCTCGACAATGAGAATGGTTTTCATCAATTCATCGCCCCCGTTCTGTTTTCGGATGGTAGGCCAACAAAGCAGCCCGCAGCTCTCGCAGGAGCGTCTCTTGTTCCAGGCCCTGCTTCTGGATGACCTTGGCCACGCTTTGCTGGAGCTGAGTCAGCTCGTCAGGGCTGAGGGTTTTGGCGGTAAGGACGATGATGGGGATACCTTCATGTTCAGGGCACTGTCGAAGCTGTTCGAGCACGGCAAAGCCGTCCAGCCGAGGCATCAGAAGGTCCAGCAAGATGATATCGGGGCACTGCCGGGAGATAGCCTCCAACGCCTCCTGACCGTCTGCGGCGGATTGGATGTCGTATGGCTCGTCCTCCAGGAGTTGCTGCACCAGGTCCACCACCTGTGGGTCGTCATCCACCACCAACAGAGAGACCTGTTCGCGCGCTGCTGGGGTGGGTGCGATGCGGCCCAAAGTGCTCAGGATTGCTTCGCGGTCGAAAGGTTTCACCAGGTAATCAAAGGCCCCCAGTCGATAGCCCAGTTCCTGGTTGTCCACAATAGACAGAACGACGACAGGGATGTCCCGAGTCACCGCATCTACCTTCAACTCGTGCAAGATCTGCCAGCCATCCTTAGGCGACATCAGAATGTCCAATATGATGGCAAAGGGCTTGAGCTCCCGCGCTTTCTGTAGACCTTCCTCTCCACTAGTCGCTCCGACCACGCGGTACCCGGCTTCGGCCAGGTCCTCCTGCAAGAGGTAGATCACGTTCGGGTCATCATCAATGGCCAACACGACTGGACCGGCTTCTGGCTGTGCGGCAGCCGTTTCGGGTGCCGGCTCGGGAGGCGCAGTCGCGGCGGCTGGCGGAGTGGCAGTGTAGTGCATTGGCAGTGTAACAGTGAAAGTCGAGCCCACCCCAGCTTCGCTTTCCACCGTCACATCGCCGCCCAAGAGCCGGGCCAGTTGAAGGCAAATCGACAGGCCCAAGCCAGTGCCACCGTATTGCCGGGTCGTACTCGTGTCGACCTGCTGGTACGCTTCAAAGATGCGCTGCAGCGCCTCCTTGGGTATGCCTATGCCAGTATCCGCCACCGCCAGCACGAGAGCCTCTCCTTGCCGCTTGGCGCTGACGGTGATCGTGCCCTGCTCTGTGAACTTGACTGCGTTGCTCAGCAGGTTGATCAGGATTTGCCGCACCTTGTCCTGGTCGGTGAACACTGCGGGCAGGTCTGGCTCAACGACTTTCACCAGGCGCAGTTTCTGTGTCTTGACCAGTGGGCGTACGGTCAGCAAGCAGGCGTCAACCAGGGGCTCCAGGTCAAAAGAAACGGGCTGGACCTCCGTCCGCCTGGCCTCGATCTTGGAGAGGTCAAGCACGTCGTTGATCAGCCCCAACAGGTGATCGGCGCTGACCAGGACCTTGTCCAGGTTGTCGAGTTGCTTTTGCGGCAGGGTGTCCTTGGAGCGCCGCTTGACCAGCCGGGTGAAGCCGATGATGGCGTTGAGCGGGGTGCGCAGTTCGTGGCTCATGTTGGCCAGAAAGGTGCTCTTGGCCTGATTGGCCGCTTCGGCGGCCTCCTTAGCCTGCTGCAGTTCTTGCTCTGCCCGCTTGCGCTCTGTGATGTCCTCAGTGCTTCCTTCGTAGTACAGAACCTGGCCCTGCTTGTCTTTCACGACCCGCGCGCTGTCGCTCATCCACCTGACCGTGCCGTCTGACTGGCGGATCTGGGCTTCAAAATCGCGCACAACCCCTTCTCGCTCCATCAACGCTTTCCAGCGAACTTGTGTTTCAGGATCCACGTAGAATGTGGCCGTGTTGACCGCCGACAAGGATTCCCGGTCCGGGTAGCCCGCCGCCTGCACGAATGCCAGATTGGCGTCCAGGATTTGCCCGGCTGGTGTGGTTCGGTAGAGTCCCACAGGAACGCCGTCGAATAGGGTGCGATACCGTTCCTCACTCTCCCGCAGTTCGGCGGTGCGCTCTTCCACCAATTCTTCCAGGTGCTCCTGGTACTTGCGCAGCTCTTGCTCCGCCTGCTTGCGCTCAGTGATGTCCTCGAGGCTTCCTTCGTAGTACAGCACCTGGCCCCGTTCGTCCTTGATGGCGCGCGCCGTATCGTTGACCCAGATGACTGAGCCATCGTGCTGGCGGCACTGGACTTCAAAATCGCGCACGATCCCTTCTCGTTCCATCAATGCCTGCCACCGCGCCCGGTCTTCAGGGTCCGCGTAGAGGCTGGCCGTGCTGGTAGCCAGCAGGTCTTCTCGGCTCGGGTAGCCTAGAAGCTGCACCTCAGCCGGATTGGCGTCCACGAACTGTCCCGCCGGCGTGGTGCGGTACAGTCCTATCGGCACGCCGTCAAACAGCGTGCGGTACCGTTCTTCACTCCCGCGCAGTTCGGCAGTGCGTTCTTCCACAAGTTCCTCCAGGTGCTCCTGGTACTTGCGCAACTCTTCCTCCGCTCGCTCGCGCTCGGCGATCTCTCGCTGCGCCTGATCGTACAGGCGGGCGTTCTCAATGGCGATGGCTGCCTGGCTGGCGATGGTCTCCAGCAGAGCCTGATGTGATTCATCGAACACGTTGGGGGTGGTGTAATGCTGCACTACTATCACACCATGCACGCGCTCGCCCCTCAACATGGGCACAGCGAGCCATGACGCTGACGGTATGCCGATGAATGGTATGCCCAGCTCTCGCTGACGCTGAGCCACGTTGTCCGGTATCAGCAGCGACTTCCTATGCTTGATGACCCAGCCACTCCCTCCAAAGTCCGCCGGAAAGCGTGCGCCAGGAGCGACATCCTCGGGATTGGTGCTCAAGCCGCATTCGAACTCGTGGCGTGCCTCGTCATAGAGTCCAATGATCATTTCTTCGCCAGGGATAACGCGCCGGGTTTGCTCATAAATGAGCTGGAGTACCTCATCGACACGCAATGTGGACGACAAGGCCTTGCCGATATCGGTCAGCGTAGCCATTTCCGCCGCACGCCGCTCTGTCTCGCTGAACAGGCGGGCATTCTCGATGGCGATGGCGGCCTGGTGGGCAAACAGGTTGAGCAGGTGCAGGTCGGCGGGGCCGAACTGCCGGGCCCGGTCGGTAGTTGCGATGGTGATGGCACCGACTAGGCGACCACCGACCACAAGCGGCGCAGCCAAGCTGGCGTGCATTTGTACATCGGCATACTGTGGCGCGCGTCCCCCCCACGTAGCATAGTCTTCAATGATCAATGCCTCACCGGTTTCGGCCACCCGGCCCATGGCACCTTCGCCGAGGTTGTGGCGCGTCCCCACGTGGCCCTCACCCAGGTTGTGACTGACCACAACGCGAATCTCCTCGCTGGCTTCGTCGTAGAGGCCCAGCTCCCCACCGGTGGCATTCAGCAGCCCAGCGGCCCGTTCCACGATGGCTTGCAGCAAGGTAGACAATTCAAGCTCAGCCGTGATGTCGGCCATGGTGGTGCGCAGGGCATCCAGTTCATCGGCGCGCTGCCTCTCCGCAGCAAGCAGCCGAGCCTTGCCGATGGCCAGCCCGGCCTGGTTGGCGGCCGCGGTGAGCACCTCAAGATCGTCTGGACTGAATGCCTCGACCTGCCGGCTTTCAGCGACCAGCACACCGAGCACTTTTCCTCCGATGCGGACCGGCACATCCACTTCAGAGCCCCCCATGCCATAGAAGTAGCGAGGCTCTTGGGTCACGTCCGGCGTGTAGTGCAGTTGGCCATCCAGCAGAGGAGACTCGCTCAGTCCCCGCCCGGGCGGGATACGGGGCGGGGGCTCGTCAAAACCTACTTGGGCGGCCAGCACGCGGTCGTCGGTGGTTTCGTCCACCAGGAAGAGCGCCACGAAATCGTGGCCCAAGGTAGCGTGCAGTCCGTCCACCACTCGGTGACAGATCTCACCTTCTTCGGGCGTGGCGGCGAGTTCCGCGCTGAGCCGTAGCAGCGCAGCCTGTCGGCGGGCCTGGGCCCGCTCGGCTACCAGCAGACGTTCTTTCTCGGCCTCGGCTCTCTTGCGCTCCTCAACTCTCTGCTGCAGTTCGGCGTTGGCCTGGCTCAGGGCGGAGGTGCGCCCTTTCACCAGCTCCTCGAGGTGGTCGCGGTGCTTGCGCAGCTCGTGGGCGTAGGTGCGAGATTTGCGTAATGCCTGTTTCAACTGGCGCGTGAAGAACCACTGCAGCATCACGATGATGCCCAAGCTGGTGCCCAGAACAATGACCCTGGTGGGGATATTGACCACCGACCCTGGCGGAACCACCCCATGGGGCCACAGCCAGCTTAGTATTCCGTAGCTGAGCACACTGATCAAGGTGACGATGCCAGCCACTCTGCCGCCGTAGGCGACCTGAGCGATGATCACCAGCGCACCATAGGTGACGATTGCTACGTTGTACGGGCCAAAGTAGTACTGGCCATAGATCGTGATGCCCAGGAAGGCCAGTATGGGCAGCAGAGGGACAACACGCCACCAACCGCGTCGAGACAGCCACACGCCGAGTGGACTGAGAGGGACAGCCAGCGCGCCAGCCAAGAGCGCGGACAGTGGCACTCCAGGTATGGTGAAATAGGCCAGCGCCATCAGCAATGTGTAGACAAACCCAATTGCTCCGATGCCGACCACCATCACATTGGCGATGTATTCCTGCCGCGCTTCATTCTCGTCCGTAGCGCGCGGTGCAATCCATTTCTCCCATAGGTTTTGCAGGTTGTTGATCATACTACCCTCCAACGTGACGCAGATGAAAGGCTGACGCCCGGGCCTATTTGGGTTGCTCCCCCTCGGCCTCTGACGCTGGCTTGCAGCGGCCGTATAGCTCAGTGATGGCGCGCAGGCGCCCCCTCACCTCAGGCCTCAAGGCATGTGGCAGGAAGCGCCAGCCCCAGTTGCCCCCCAGGCGGCTGGGGTAGTTCATGCGTGCCTCCGGCCCCAGGCTGAGCACTTCCTGGAGCGGCACGATGGCCGTGTCGGCCACAGAGGCGAACAGCCAGCGGATGAAATTCCAGGAGAGGTCGTGGCCATCGGTGCCAAAGTAGGCCAGCACGGCCTGGCGCTCCTTTGCCGTGGCGGTGTTGAACCAGCCGATGGTGGTGTCATTGTCGTGCGTCCCGGTGTACACGACGCAGTTGTGGATGTAGTTGTGGGGCAGGAAGGGGTCATCGGCGTCACTGGCAAACGCGAACTGCAGGATGCGCATACCTGGGAACTCGAACCTGTCGCGCAGTTGCTCAACCCCGGGCGTGATCACGCCCAGGTCCTCGGCGATGATGGGGAGCTTGCCCAGCGCATTCTCCACCGCCAGGAATAGGTCGGCACCGGGGCCCTTCACCCAGTGGCCATTCACGGCGGTCTTTTCGGTAGCCGGTACTTCCCAGTACGCTTCAAAGCCGCGGAAGTGGTCCACCCGCACGAGGTCTACCAGCTCAAAGATGGCACGGAAGCGCTCGATCCACCACCCATAACCTGCCTCGGCCATGCGCTCCCAGCGATAGTGCGGGTTGCCCCACAGTTGTCCGGTCTCGCTGAAATAGTCCGGAGGCACGCCAGCCACAACGGTGGGGTTGCCGTTCTCATCCAGATGGAAGAGCTCGGTGTGAGCCCACAGGTCAGCGCTGTCGTGAGCGACAAAGATAGGGATGTCGCCGATGATGCGTATGTCGCGATTCCTAGCGTACTGTCTCAGCGCAGCCCACTGCTTGTAGAACTGGTACTGCAGGTACTTGTGCCGTTCGATTTCTTCGGCCAGGGCCTGTGTCCAATGAGCGACTGCTTCTGGCTGCCTGATGGCGATGTCCTTTTCCCACATTGTCCACATCGCGCCCTGGTGCAGGTCCTTCAGCGCCATGAACAGCGCATAGTCATCGAGCCAGGCCCGCTTGCTCAGACAGAAGGTCGTGAACTCACGCTGCTCCTGGGCGTCCTCCTTTCGCCGGAAGTTGCCGAACGCCGTTTGGAGCAAGCCCGCCTTGTACTGGATGACGGGCCCATAGTCCACCTGCACAGCCGGCAAGTCGGGAACCTGCTCCACGTCGCCCGGCGATAGGTGCCCCTGCTCGACCAGGACGTCCGGGCTGATGAGCAGTGGGTTGCCGGCAAAGGCGGAGAAGCATTGGTAGGGTGAATCACCGTAGCCGGTAGGGCCTAGCGGCAACACTTGCCAGATGCTCTGTCCTGTCTCACGCAAAAAGTCAACGAAGCGATAAGCCTCGGGGCCAAGGTCACCGATGCCATAGCGGCCGGGCAGGGAAGTGGGATGCAGCAATATGCCACTGGATCGGGGAAATCTCATGGGTTTGCCTCCAATGAAAAACGTGATGAATACTGCGCAGCGGGCGCACGACTGCCCCCTGTTCGACAGGGCCGCCAATGGTCTCGCCATCTGTGTGGCAGGACCACAAAGTACCTCTTGCCCAATTATAGCATGAGCGTTTGCTGCGGCAAAAGGAGCCGCGGAGGGGTTGGCTACCGGGGCGGCAACTCCGCTGGCGGTGGGAGGTGTATCGCGCCAGGTCCTTGCCAACGCGGGAGCGCCTGAGGCAGGCCAGGAGGCACCTCCCAGATCGTTGCCTGCACATCGTCAAACAGAGCCGTCCCTGGTGCATAAGGAAAGGCCCAATTGAGCAGACCGAAGTAGCCGTTCTCCGGGAAAGATCCGTCCACTATGCTGGCCTGGTATTCGTCGTTGATGTAAACGTGAATCTGCGCTCGATCGCGCACAACCGATATGCGGTTCGTGGCCGGACCTGCATCTATGGCGTAGCACAGAGTCCACGGTAGCAGTTCGTTCCAGCCGGCATCGTATTTGAACAGTGAGAAGTTCCGACTGTCCGGCGACAGCCACAGGGCGTAGAACTGGTCAAAATAAGTGTCTCCCCCAAAAGCCAGGCCATAGGCCGAGGGGTAGAGCGATTCGCCACGGCGCACCTGCACATCAATACGCCCGTCAGGCAGTGGATAGGAAGGCGCCCCGGAGACATAGGCAGAGTCCGGGATGCAGGCTATCCAGTATTGTCCGTTCTTGTAAGCTGTGGAGCAGCCACCCTCGTCCTCTACAACCCAGCCACTGTTGGCATCGCTGAAATCGTCTTCGTAGGCCACCGTGGGGGCGGTAGTGGCAAAGTCGTCAAATCGCGCAGTGGCCCAGCCTCCATAGCGAGCCCAATGGATAACGCCAACCAGCGTGGTGTCAAGTGCAGTGTCATCTGGTACAGCCTCTAGATGTTCGCCGTTGACGTACAGGTGAATCTCCTTACCATCCTGGCGGATTACCAGGTGGTTGGTCCGGCTCCCCTCCCGAATGGCTGAAGACGAGCTCCAGTCGACCACGGTTGTCCAAGCGGCTTGCGCGAATTGCTGCAAGGCATACTGCTGGTCGGTAGGATCAACCCAGAAAACGAGCAACTCCAGCGGCGTTTCTCGACCGGCAAAGACCAACCCGTAGACCCCAGCGGCGTTGCTGACTGCACGTGCTGTCACCTTGACCATGCCCGTGGGGCCATGCTCCGTTGGCGCCCATTCGGCACAGACACTGGAGGTGTGGATCTCATATTCGCCATCCACATAGCGCGTCACGCAAGCTGGTTCCGAATCTTCGAGCCAGCCGCTCGCGGTATCGCCGAAATCATCGAAGAAGGTCAGCGGAGAGGGCGGCGGTGCATAGCTCGGCGTCGGCCTAGGCGTGGCCGTGGGGGTCACGACGGGCCCGGGCCCGACAAAGTACTTGAGCACAATGGGCAAGAAGATCCTGGTGCCTGGTTCCACTGTCCACGTAGGCGTGGGTGAGGCACCCGGTTCTGCGGTGTGCGTGGCTGTCGGGTTTGGCGTGGCCGTGCTTGTGGCCGTTGGCGTTGGAGTAGGCGTCGGTTCGCCCTCCAGGTGCAAACGGTAGACGCTGCGTCCGTGGGTTGCGGCCACCAACACCTCGGTATCCGGGTTCAGGGCCAGGTCAAAGACTGCCACGTTGGCCATGCCGTTGCTGAAGGGTGCCCAGGATGAGCCGTCGTCGCTCGAACGGAACACGCCGACGTCGGTGCCGACGTAAATGGTGCCAGGCGCATCGCGATCCAAAGCAATGCACAGCACTGGAATGTCCGGCAGGTTGGCGCTGATGTCCCTCCAGGCAGCTCCGCTATCCGTCGTCCTGAAGATGTGGCCGGGCGCAAAAGGCGTGTGAGTGTCAAAGCCGTTGAACACGGCGTAGGCCGTGCGCTGGGAAGTGTGGGAAACAGCGATTTCGGACACAAAGCGGTTGGGGAGCGGCGCTTTGGTCACATTTTCCCAGCGGTCGCCCGTGTTGGTGGTAATGTGCACCTGGCCATCGGAGGTGCCCACGTAGAGGACCTCGGGTGCTGTGGGGGCCACGGCAATCGTCGAGGTGGCTGCCCACGAGCCTCCCTGCGTCAAATCGGCGCTGATGGCCTGCCATCGGTCACCACGGTTCGTCGTACGGTAGACGCGGTGAGTGCCGAGGTAGAGCACTCCCGGTGTCGAAGGGTCCACAGCGAATGGGGCGTAGAAGAGAGAACGATCGCTCAGGTTGATGCCATTGGTCTTGACCGGCCAGTCGCCAAAGGGGCTGGTACCTCCGCGATCATTGCGCTGGAAGCTGATTCCGTAACGTGTGCCGTAGAGGTATCGAGGATCGAAGGGGTCTATAGCGGCGTATCCTCCATCGCCGGCGTCCATTGCTTCCCAGGCTGTCGAACCGCTGTACTTGGCTTTGTTGTTGTCCTGCATGCCGCCAAAGACAATCTGTGCATCTGTGGGGTGAACGGCTACACCGATGAATTGCAGCGTGGCCAGGTTGCTGTTCTTGTTGATCCAGTTCAGCCCACCGTCAGTCGATTTCCACACCCCGCCATCGTTGCCGACCCAGATCGTTTGCGAGTTCTGCGGATCGAAGGCGATGGCATGCATGTCCGGATGCAAGGTGTGTGCTGGGCTGTCGTTGGGGCTCAGGTCCCACCAGGTGTTGCCGCCGTCGGTAGACCGGACCACGACTTCACGAATGCTCCAGCGCGGTAGGGAGATATAGTTGGCCGAGCCTCCCAGATAGACAGTGTTTGGATCGTCGGGGTGCACGGCGATGACGTTGTCATACCAGCATTGCCCACCGCAATAGTTGGGCGCTCGGGTCAATCGTTGCCAGGTGCTGCCTCCATCGATGCTCCTAAAGACCATGGCCCCGGTGTACTGCCCAGGGATGGACACGTCAAAGCCAGCATACAAAATGGACGGATTGGCAGGAGCAATGGCCAGCTCGATGCGTGCAAAATCCTGGGTGGGCAGGCCGCTGGTTAGTTGCTGCCAGGTCTGCCCCCCGTCCGTGGACTTGAAAATGCCTTGCTGCCAGAAGGCTGCGTACAGAACAGATGGATTGGAAGAATCCATCACCAGGTCAGATGCGCCAAAGCAACCGCTGCACACGCGCATGCCCCTCCAGGTCTGCCCGCCGTCAGTGGATTTGAAGATGCCCTGGCTGGGCGTACGGGGTCCGGCTGCCCCCACAGCAGCCGACGAAGCTACGTAGATGATGTTAGAGTTGCTGGGATGGACGATGATGGCCGAGATGCCCAGGCCGCTGAACTCGTTGGCGCCCAACTGCTGCCAGGTGATCCCACCATCGGTGGACTTGAGCACGCCGGCGCCGTAGTAGCTGTCCAGGGAGGCGTGTGCCTCGCCGGTGCCTGCGTAGACGATTTCAGGATTCTGTGGGTCAAGGGACAGTGCGCCGACAGCCAGGGAGGGCTGGTCGTCGGTGAGCGGTGTCCAGCTTGCGCCGTCGTCGCTGCTTTTCCAGACGCCGCCTTGCGCCGCGCCCAGGTAGATGACGTTTGAGTTGCGGGGGTCCACGGCCAGCGCGGTCACACGTCCACTGACGTCCACTTTGTACTGGCCGATGATGGAATCGCGCATCGGTGCCGGGCCGATGTTGACCCAAAGCTCCTCTTGGCCGGACTGCAGGCTGACCATGCGCCGCATTTCTGTGTACGCTTTGAGGCGGGCCTCCTTGGGCAAGGTGTCCAGGGGGTAGGCGCGCTGCTCGGTGAACCAGTCCAGTCGCCGCGCTGGCCCTCCCCCTTCCTCGCGGGACTCGGACTGCTGAGCGGCAGGAACGGAGCGCAGCGAGGCCTTCCGGTCAGGCAGGCGTGGAGGAGAGGAAATGAAAAGCTGGTCAGGTACGTTCCCGACCAGGGTGGGACGGGTGGCGACTGTGTACAGGCCGGTGGCAGCCACTGCAGCCAAGATGACCAGCCCGAGGATGGTGCTCCGACGTTCTGGCCAGGAATTGAGGAGCCGTTTGAGGTGCTGCATCCTTTCCTCCTCTGTTCAGAGCCTCGTGCGGCCTGGTGGATGGTGCTGCGAAGCGTCTCGCCGCAGTTGGGCGAGGCTGCGAAGCGTCTCGCCGCAGTTGGGCGAGGCTGCGAAGCGTCTCGCCGCAGTT
>JAUWJD010000003.1 GCA_030607875.1 Chloroflexota bacterium | reverse complement strand
GCCACTCGGCGCATCACCGAAGGTGCCTGCCGCAAAGTCGATCTTGCCTTCAGCGTTGTTCACAGTGTTGACAATGGTCACGTCGAGGCTGGCGCCGCCTTCGATCTGGCTGGCAGGATTCCCAGCAGCATCCACCACCTGCAGATGCGTCGGATTGAAATCCACGTGCACTTCTACGCCATCCACGGGTTGGCTGCCAGCAGCGATTTGAATCTCGATGAAGAAGATGTCATCCTGCATCACCGATGGATGAGCAGGGTTGAAGCGGACAAATACATCTGCCGCTGCTCCCTCCAACCCTGAATTCCGCTGGATTCCGCCCGCGTTCTGCGCTGCCACAGCATTCGGCGAAGTTGCCAAAGGTGACAACAGAAGCGCCCCCATGGCCAGCATGCCAGTTAGCACGCTCAGCCAAGTAATTCCCCTGCAGATCTTTGCTGACGGCTTCATGCCAAACTCCTTGCTCACAAGAGTCACCCGCAGGTCGAGGCACCCAGCCTTGGACCATTCGACGGGGCTCTGTCAAATCTAGTGACGTTATTGATTGAAATACAGTTACGCCCAACACGCCGTAATGAGCTTCGAATCATCTTTCTCCGCCTGCGGGTCATAGGAATATCTGCCATCAACGAGGATTCCTGTAACTCAGACCAGAAGGACAGACAAGGGGAACACAAAGCCCACCGAGATCACGTACGCCAATCTCGCGCTCGTGCACCTGCTTCATCACAATGCGGTTCGAGGGCACCCGAGCCCAGGTTCACCTCTTGCGGATAATAGGGATAAAGACCTGATGAAGCCTGATCATTGTGGCAGTAGGCGTGCAGGTAGGCGTAGCGGTCCTAGTTGGCGTAGCAGTCCTGGTTGGTATAGCCGTATTGGTTCGAGTAGGCGTAGGCAGCGGCAGATGGAACGTAACCTCCAGGCAGGGGCGCTTTGCCTGGGCAGCAGCAGAGCCGCTATTCTGCGATGAGACAAAATACCACTGCTTGCGCAGATGGTCAGGAGACCCGATGTATGCTACCCCGTGGTTGGCAGAGGGCTCAGAAACCCAGCGCTGCACCAGCCCGAGCAGTCGTTCATCCTCCCACGACTGCCACGACGGCGGAGAGTCATGACGAATCGAGACTACTGCGCTGGGATCAGGCGCTCTGTCACCAAGACCGTTGCACCCGGCCTCTTGCCAGGGAGCGCCGGAAGCAGCGTTGTACCAGGTGGCCTCATCCTCTTCCCAAGGCCGGAGCATTGGGTAGACACCTACATCCATGTTCCCATAGCCCCCTGGGAACAGGGCATAAAGCTTCAGCGTGGCCACAGTGACTATGGCATTTGGCGGTATGTGGCGCGAGAGGTCGAAGCGCAACAATGCCTTCTGCCGCGCATCGGCACTGACGATCAAATAGTGGTCCTGGCCAAAACTCGTCGTCCCATTATTAACATCCATGTAGGTATCATCAACACCAGAATAGGACGGCTCAGGAAGTACCTGATATTGGAAACCGAAAGTGATCGAAACGCCTGGCGGAAACGGTGTGCACGTCGGCGTTGGTGTCACCGTGTCCGTGGGCGTTGGCGTCGAGGTGTCCGTTGGTGTTGGTGTTACCGTAGACGTCGGTGGAACGGTACCGGTTGACGTTTGTGTCGGTGTCAGCGTGCGCGTTGCCGTCAGAGTCGGCGTGGATGTGTTCGTGACTGTTGGCGTAGGCGTGAATGTACTTGTGGGCGTTGCTGTTAACGTCACGGTCGGTGTGTTGGTTGGTGTAGCGCTTCCCGTCGGTGTCGCGGTAGGCGTGGCAGTATCCGTCGGTGTCGCAGTAGGCGTGGCAGTATGGGTTGGTGTGGGTGGAGGCAGCAGTTCATACCACCTCACCATCAGCTTTGGGCGTTGCGTCCAGTTAGCGAAGTAATTGGAAGAATAGAACTTGACCGTGCGGTGTGGTCCACCGCCAATGAGGATTACACCTTCATTAGCAGCAGTGCCAGAAATCCACTCTCGCAGCAAATCCGTCACGTCCCATACTATCCACTGGCCCCCGCCTAGCTCCCGCAATCTTGCTTGGGCTGCCACTGTCTCCTGCCGGTCACCAGGCACTGCCTCACAACCGCTAGAGAGCCAGGGAGTGTTCCAAGTAGCAGTTGCCTCCTCCCAATGGCGATTGACTCGATAGGCATTGGCATCAATGTAGGAGTCGTTGTCAGCCCAATACATCCACAGGTACAGTTTGGCCTCGAAGATGGCTATAGGAAAGCTGGAAGTGATATGCTGAGAAAGATCGAACTTGATGAGCGACCGCTTCAGGCCATCAGCGCGCAGCTCCAACTGAGCACTGGAACCTTTGACTTCATTAGGAAACCAGCTCTGTAGATAAGTATCCTCTGTACCGGAGTAGGCCGCGTCAGGTGACACCCCATTCTGAAACCACGTCACTCGTGTGCTCTGCGCGGTTGGCGTAACCGTAGGTGTATTTGTGCGCGTCGGTGTCGGGGTTGGTGTGTTGGTAAGCGTGCGCGTCGGAGTAGCTGTGTTGGACGGCGTGGGAGGAGGCGTTTCACCGCTGATGGTCACTGTACCATCTGTTGTGCCCCCCAACACTGACCCACCGCCATAGGTCACATTAGTCGGACTTCCTCCACGGGTGACAAAAGCCAGCGGCGTGCTGCCTCCTCCAGTCCCCCAGAGTGCCTTGAAACGAATTGTGGCCAGTACAAAGGTGCCACTCGGCGCATCACCAAAGGTGCCTGCCGCAAAGTCGATTTTGCCTTCGGCGTTGTTCACACCGTTGACAATGGGCACGTCCAGGCCAGCGCTGTCCTCGATCTGGCTGGCAGGATTCCCCGCACCATCCACGACCTGCAGGTAGAGTGGATCAAAGTCCAGATGCACTTCCGCACCATCTACAGGCTGGGTACCGGCCGCAATCTGGATATCGACGGTAAAGACCTGTTCCTTCGCCACAGAAGAGTTTGAGGGGTCAAGCCGGACAAACACGCTCGTAGCTGCACTCTGCAACTCCGAGTTCATCTGGATACCTACCACATCTTGAGCGACCACCGTGCCTGGCAGATCAGCAAGGGGCGACAGCCAAAGCACGCCTAATGCAACCATCGCTAGTGCCGCAGCTACGAGGCCCAGCGGATGGGTTCCCTCACTGTATCTCGCCGCAGGCTTCATCTCAAACTCCTTGCCAAAGGATCCCAATCACGTACCCTCTACCGGCGGCCGATCTGCGGGAAGTAGAGGTGATACTGGTTCCTCACGGTAACGACGCCATCCACTATGTCACCCAGCATCGAGTCGCCGCCGTAGACCGCATTGGTCGGGCTGCCCTCCCGGCTGACAAAGGTGAGAGGTGTACTGCCAGCATCCGTTATCTGCAGTGCCCTAAAGTGGATCGTGGCCAGCACAAAGGTACCGTTGGGGGGCACATCGAAGGTGCCTGCGGCAAAGTCAATCCTGCCCTCATCATTGTTCACCACGTTCTGAATGAGCACATCGAAAGTACCGCCGCTCTCGATCGCACTGGCCGGATTTCCGCTGCCGTCCACCACTTGCAGATAAGTCGGATCAAAGTCCAGGTGCACTTCGGCACCATCCACAGGTTGGCTGCCTGTGGCAATCTGAATGTTCACGGCGAAAGCCTGCTCCATGAGAACCGACGACGATGTCGGCTCGACGCTGATCTGTACGCTGCCCATCGCCGTCCCGGCGGCCTCAGCCTGCTGCGCCGATCCAGAGAGCGGAGGGCTCGCCACTTTGTCTCCACACTCGCCAAAGTTGGACTTGAGCAGGGAAAAGTCGCTGATATTGACGAGACCATCCTGGTTGAAATCAGCACGCGCATCGTACTCGGGGACGAAACCACTCGCCAGGACGGAGAAATCGATGATATTGACACAGTTGCTATCGTCGGCATCGCCTTCCAGGAGCGTGCCGAAATGGATCACATTGGAGCCCGCGACCAACATCACTCCACTCTTGACGTTACGCAGGGTGTGACTGTTCTTGACTCGGATGTCATAGCTACCTGATGTCAGACCCGAGACCGTAAAATTGCCCGATGGGTCCGTAGTAACGGCATAGTTCGTGCCGCCAACGTCAACCGTCAAAGGAACAACCCAACTCGGATCGGGCGCTGGCTTGCCTGGCCGCTGCAGATCGACGCTTCCCTGAATCGTGCAAGCAATGGGGGTTGCGGTCGGCGTCGGTGTGGGCCCTCCGGTGCCCTTTTTCACCTCGACCATGTGGATCCACTCGTCGCCGTCGTTCAGGCAGTCTATCTTGAGATCGGGACCCGGACCGGAGCCACCGGGCCCAAACCCATTGCCGAAGCGCGCATCGGTCAACACGAAGGTTGCCTTCTTCCAGGTATTCGTATTGGTCTTTTGTATCGAACCTGCGTCCTTCTCTCCTTGGAAAGAATCGTAGGTTAGTTTCCATCCATCCGTACCTATGTCACGGTAGATGACGTGCACCGTGACCACGCCAGGGTTTGCGTAGAACGGAGATGGGTTCAACACCTGGAAATGTATGTAACGGTTGCCCGTGCCTTGGTCGGTGCGGCGGGTATAGCGCCCTTCCTTGAACGCGGTGACATTCCACTCTGCCACAGTTTGCCCGCCCGCCAGGTCCGCCCTCTGGAACAGCCAGAAGTCAAAGTTGCCAGGCTCGCCGTTGGAGGGAAACTCCGTCTCACGCAACGCACACCAAATGCCTGGCGTCGTGCTGGGCGTGACGCCCAGGTAGGGCTCCACCCAGTTCCAGATAGCGACATAGTTGGTACGCTGCCGGTGGTTATGATCTATCATCAGCCAGCGGTCCGGCTCCAGAACATCCGGGAGCTTGTCCAATGCGCAGAGCACCCCCCAATAGAGTTCGGTTTCGTTGGTCAGCCACTGCTCATAAGTCTCCCAGCCGATTGGAACAATGCCTGGAGCCACAACAGAACCCCATTTTTCCAGCGGCTGATACAGGTAGTATGGGTGCCGGTCCACCTGCAGGCCATTGTTCTTCAGCCCGATATCCTTTGCCCCAGCGTAGTCGGTAAAGCCGCCACGCACACCCTTAAAGTCAGGGGCACAGTTGAGAAAAAGAGGAATGAAGGATAGGCTGGGATTGCGCACCCGAAAGGCATGGTAATACGTGTCGGTACACCAGTTGACGTAGGTCAGCCAATCGCTGCCAGTCCAGCCCAAACCTGCAGGAGGAGCATCAGAGTAAAAAACATAGTCCGGCCAATTTGCAATCACCCACTGATCGCTGGGCTGTGTCTCGCTGTACATGCCGACGCCCATTTCCAACCAGCCGACATTTGCCGCAACGTCTGGGTTGGCCGCGAGCCAGTCAGCCAAGGCGTAGATAAAGTCCTGGTATTTGGCCTGATAATTGGTATCCAGATAGTTCAGCGTGTACCAAGGCGTACCGCCGCCACGAGTGTTCCACAGCGCTACGTTCGGATACGCTTGCCACAGCCACGCGGGAACCGCTAGTGAGCCGTAGGGTGGGGTCTGATTGATGCGCCCGACGAAGGTTTCAATGCCGAGGGCCGCCTTCTTGCTCCGTCCTGCCTGGGCAGTGACAAGACTCCGGATTTGGTCAAACTGGTAATTCCCTTGGGTGGGTTCCAGCTCGTCCCATCCCCAGCGCATGTGTCCACCCGCCACTGGGAAACCGTGATCGCGGTCAATATTGTGGAATATGTTGTCGTACTGGATGTAGATGCCGCGCGAATTGACCTGGTTGGACGGCAGTCGGGCCAGCGCACTAAAGGCGAACAAAAGGCTTGCAGCCAGTGCGCCTACGATCCACAGATATCTCCTCATGCTACTACTGTACCACCTTTCAAGGTTCATCGTTCATGTACCCCGCTGCCCACATCCTGAGAGCAGCGGGGCTCTGGGGTGCACCGTTGCAGCAAGGTATAGTCACTATAATGACGCCAACCGAGAAGTCGGGATACGCAGCGTACTTGAAATCACTTGCCTACAGACCTGCACAGTGGTGAGTATTGCTATCCTGGTTTCTGCTGTTTCCACGAGAGGTCTCTCTGGCCGCTGGGGCGAGCTACGATCAAGTAGACTCAGACCCTGACAACCTCATGCCTTTCGCCCGACTCTAATAGCCGTTCTGCCAAGAGCACTGCGCGCAGTGCTTCCTCACCGCCAATCAGGGGGACAGTATCATGCTCAATCGCCTGGACAAAAGACTCGAGTTCGGCCAAGAGAGGCTCTTTGCGCTTGATATTGTGACGTATCTTCCGCCCTTCGCTGACGCCCATGATGGCCAGCCCTTCCCAGTTGCCGTTCCGGTACTCGTTTTCATAGAAGTCGAGGTCTTGCGTCAGATAGTTCACTGAGAACATGCCCTTCTCACCAATCAAGGACAACTCCCTGATCTTGGTGGGCGTCAGCCAATTGACATCCAAAATGCCAATGGTGCCATCCACAAACTTGAGAATCGCTGTGAGCAAATCCTCATGCTCGGCATGGATTCTGTGCTCTGTCTCAGCGTAGACGCTTTCCACGCGGGAGCCGGTGAGATACTCCAGCAAGTTGAGTTCATGCGTCGCCAGATCAATCACCACACCCACATCTTTGACACGTGACGGAAAAGGACCGACGCGGCGGGCATGGATTTGAAAGATGCGGCCCAACTGGCCAGCATCCAGGTGTTCCTTCAGCGCGAGCACCGCTGGGTTAAAGCGCTCGATGTGCCCAACTGCAAGTTTGATCCCCTCATCGCGGGCACAATCCACGATCTCTTGCCCTTCCTCGACGTGAGCGGCGATAGGCTTTTCCAGGAAGACGTGCACGCCCCTCTTCATCACGGTGATGGCCACGTCGTGATGGAGGCGCGTAGGAACAGAGACCGTGACCAAGTCAGGCTTCTCCTGAGCTAACATCTGCACGTAGTCAGTGTAAACGTGCACTTTGTAGGTGCGCGCAATCGGCTCCAGAGCTCCAGCATCTGGATCAGCGGCTGCTACCAGCCTCGAACTCTCCATCTGCGCATAGACGCGGGCGTGGTTGCGCCCCATCATGCCTACACCAATAACGGCTGCTTTCAGGACCATCGACTGTTCACTCCTTGTACAATCCTGTCCAAATCCTCCTGGGCCAAAGCAGGATGAACAGGCAAAGACAGAACTTCACGGCAAATCTTCTCAGCCACCGGCAGGCGATCCGTATAACCAAGGCGCTGGTAAAGTACCTGCTTGTGCACCGGCAAAGGATAGTAGATACCAGTAGCGATGCCTCGTTCGCACAAGTGCTCCGCCAGTTGATCACGGCCCTCCGGCACACGGATCGTGTACTGATGATACACGTGGTGACAACCAGGAGCTTCATAAGATGTAGTCACTCCCTCCAGCCTCTGAGTTAGATACGCTGCATGCGCCCGACGTGCAGTGGTAAACTGCTCCAGCTTGCCCAACTGTACCAGACCGATAGCCGCCTGAATCTCGGTCATGCGGAAGTTGTAGCCCAGGGTTTCGTGATAGTAACGTTTCCGCTGACCATGGCTGCGAACCAGGCGAGCCCGGTCAGCGAGTTCATCGTCATTTGTGGTAACAATCCCCCCCTCTGCCGTGGTGATATTCTTCGTTGGATAGAAAGAGAAGCAGCCAGTGCCAAAAGTCCCCACCTTTTGTCCCTTTATACTGGCCCCATGCGCCTGGCAGGCATCCTCAATCACCACAAGCCCATGCCTCGCAGCAATGTCCATGATCGTCTCCATGTCACAGGGGTTGCCAAAGATGTGGACGGGGAGGATGGCCTTGGTGCGTGGCGTTATTGCCGCCTCAATGAGGTAAGGGTCTATATTATAGGTGCATTCATCAATATCCACAAATACCGGCTTTGCACCCACAAAGAGCGCTGCGTTGGCTGAAGCGATGAAGGTAAACGGTGTGGTGATGACTTCATCACCCGAGCCAATGCCATGCGCTAGCATCGCAGTATGCAAGGCGGTAGTCCCCGATGAGGTCGCCACAGCGTGTTTTGCGCCACAAAAGGCGGCGAATGCTTTCTCGAATGCTTCAACCTGTGCCCCTTGAGCAAGCTGTTTGGAGTCAATCACTTCCAAGACAGCTTGTTTTTCCTTGTCGCCTAACAGTGGGACAGATATTGGAATCACTTTCCCTCCTCACTTGGACAGGTATTCCGTGATGATTTCATGGATATGGCACTCCGGTGGTTGGTAACGGTTGAATTGTGTGGACTTGGCCTGGTGGATAGCCTCGCCCAGGCGCTGCAGGTCCTTGCACCACAGGAGATAGTTTTGCTGCTCAAACATGCGCAACAGATGTTCCTGGTGGCGATCATACGTGGTTGGGTTGACCACACAGATCACTTTCTTCCCCCGTTCCAGCGCTTCCACAATAGTCCCCAATCCGCCGTGCCCGACAATGAGCTCAGCCTGATCATAGTAATCATCAAGGGATGAAGCAAAACGGAAATAGCGAGCGTTGGCGGGAGTGTACTTTCCTAGGCCGATCTGCATCATCACTTCAGTGCCGAGGCTAGGCGTCAATTCATCCATTCTGGCCACTAAGGGGTCAAAATCGGTTGAGCCTACAGTCACAAAGATCATCCTAGAGCAACCTGCCAGCGTAGATGCCCTTCGGGCAAAGCTCCAGTAGCTCTGGCCACTGCACGAAAACCAGGTCGGCGCAGCGGCACAGGATCCGGCCACTGCTGGACAAGGCGAAGACACGTGAACCTGTCTCGATGTAGATGACTTTGATGCCCATCAACTTGGCCAGTAGAGAAGCAGGCACAGCAGGGCCTGGGCCGGTGCTGATAATGGCGTGCGGGCGCGTGCGAAGGAGTGCTGCCAAGGACTGTACAGCACACCCCAATGTCCGCAAGATGACCATGGGCAAAGGAGTGTTTTTCCAGCGCGGGCGGACGACCTCATAGACCGCTCCCTCTGCTGTGATCTTCTGTGGCGAGAGCTTGTCATCTGCAGCAACCAGATAACAGTATTCGTATCTCTGCCCCAGCAGCTCGACCAGCCGGAGCATCTCCGTCGTATGCCCACCTGAGCCCAAAACAATAAGCAGCTTCACCAGAGCTCCTCATAGATGCGCAGCATGCTGTCCACAGTTGCATTCAACCCCAAGCGCCGAATAGCGAGGCGGCCCTCGGTGCGTTGCCGCCTTGCCAACGCCAACTTGAGTTTTGGTGCCACGTCGGCAGGATCACGCTGGCAGATGTAACAGCCTCCTGTTCCCCCGATCACCTGCGCCACATCGCCCACGTCAACAGAAACGATGGGCAGATTGCAGGCCATGGCCTCCTTGATCACCACTGGTGAGCCCTCGTAGTCAGAAGCCAGTGCCAGTACGTCGGAGGCATTCATGTACAGGGGGATGCGCTCATGCGGCTGACCGGTGGCAACAACCAGTTCTATATCCTCATCTTCGCGGCGCAGAAGATCGACCGCGGCTTCGATAACATCCAAACGCTTCTCTGGTCGCACAATGCCAACGAAAAGCACCAACTTCTTCTCCAGCGGCAACCCCCGGCGTTGCCGGGCCTTTCCCTTGGGCATGGGTACAAAGAGGTCCAGGTCCACACCGCAGGGGATCACGTGCGCATCCTTGCGCCCCAACTGGGCCTTGTGCTTGACCGATGTCACCGTCACGGCATCAGCCAGCGGCGCCAGGGCCTTGCACAACAACCCGACCCAGCCCACCATTTCTGCAGCGCCGTGAAAGCTGACCACCAAAGGATGGCTGTGCTGCAACCGTGCGACAATCCCTGAGAACACATAGTGGGCGTGAACCAAATCATAGTGACGCTCACGCAAGTGCTGCCGAAAGCGACGCGCACCATCTACGTAGCTCAACTTCCGTCTTTTGCCACCCACAACGAGGACATCTACGGTCAAACCACGGGCACGCAATCCCTCAACCTGCTCCTGCACAAAAGTCCCAAAGTCAGGGTTCTGCGCATCGGGATACATATTGGTGACCACAAGCACCCTGCGCTTCTTCAGTTCATCAGACAACCACGGAGAAACGGAGGGCACGGAGTCTGTCTCGGTCTCTCTACTCAGGGAACTCTGTGTCTCTGCGGTAACAATCATACGCTTCACCTCCACTGTCCTGGATTCTTCAGGAACAGAGTGTTGATAAGCGTATGGTAATCAGAGAAATATGCACTCAGGACCCGATACACGATTTGATCAGCAAGCTCTTCCTTGCCAAGGCTGCCGTCCAACCCCCGCAATCCATAGAGCGCGGCCATCCGACCGTACGCAGCGGCCTGAGCTGTCAGGAAACTTTCGGGCAATCCATCTGACGAACGCGCCTGTGCTACCTCCGTCGGAACATCCAGGCAGTAACCGATCCGGGGCCGTGGAGCGAGCAAGCGCAAGACCTTCGCTGGAAATCGCCGCTCCGCTTTGTCGCCGAAATATGCTGCCCAGTCGGCAAGTGCATCGTAGACGTAGCGATCACAGATAACCACATGCCCCATTTGCAGGGGCAGGGTAACATGCCACGTGTATTGTAGCAGCAGCTCCATAGCGGTCAGCCACGACCACCCCCAGCGTACCCAGGGAGAGCGGAACCTCTCTTGTCTCACCCGTACCTTCCGTGCCTGCTGCGACTCCGTTGCCTCCTTCATCCGGTCATCCGCCTTGATCCGCTTCTTGCTCCACTTGGTAAAGACCCCTAACCAGGGCGCAGAACCGCCTCGGCTCCACACATGATCTGCGCGGAGATGACAAACGTTGAAGGCCGACCGCAGCATCTCGGCCTGTGTCGTCTTGCCACAGCCATCGACCCCGCTCAGCGTGACCAACATACGCGGCTGGCTATGAATATGCAGGCGTAACTTTGTGCCGTTGGCGGTATGTACCGCCAGGTCCTTCAGTCTGCGCGTGGTGCCGCGTGTAGGATCACGCAACAGCTTGGTGTAGAAAAAGATCTTGCTAAAGACAAATGGGATGCGCAGTGGCACCTCTTTCACACCTACTGCACCCACCCCCTGCTCCCCGTAGCAGAGGTCCGCCAGCATCCCAGCCCCCAGGATGCGCTCCAGAAGCGCCCTTGTCCAACCCGGCAGTTCATGCAAGGCTTGCTGCAGCACATCCGACGGTGCAAGGGTTTCACCATACAACGCACGCTCCTGGTAGGTGCAAAGCAGCAAAGACACATTCAAACCATCGCGCCAACCGCGCCATGTGGCTACACGGTACACCTCATCCCAGTCCACGCCCCGTCGCAGACAGTGTGCGAACTTGAGCACATCCAGCAGAGCCACGCGCTTGTCCTCATAGAAGTAATGCGCCAACGTGGTTAGCGCTGCATCTTCTGCAGCCGGCACGGTAACCAAAGGGTCATCTTCGGATACGCTGCAGCGCTGCCAAAGAGCCTCCTCATCCAGAAAGGATACCATCCAACCTACGTGCGCGTGCAGATGGATGGCGGAGACAGAGCGGCCAGCGTGGAACTTGCGAAACAGGTACTTTAGTGGTTCCTCCACGTTCTTCAGTTCCACATAACCCGTGTCGCACAGCACAGCTCTTACTTTTTCCACATCGCGAGGCCTGTAGAGCACATCAAGGTTGTCACTTCTGTATGGGAAGGAAGGTGCTAGCCCCACAGACTTGATCATCACGTCCATGATGCCTTCAGACGCCAGGGCCTCTTTCACCTTGTGGTATTCTGCGCGCAGGCTCGCCAAATTCCGCTCCTCGGCACGACGTGCGGACTGAAACAGTGGATCGCTGAAGAGAACGTGGTTTTCCTCGGATTCAACAAGAGACAGCAGCGGCACCTTGTTCTGCTGCAGGATATCGACAACTCTCTGCACATCACAAGCAGCCCAGGGCAGATCATGCTGTGGCACGCGCAGCGGGTCAGCCAAGTACGCAGCAACGAGTTCCTCGCCTGACAGATGGCGAGACGTTGCCTCGCCTGACAGATGCAGAGTCCTGCCATTTTCTGGGCGGAAGTGAGACCTTGCCTCTGGTGAGAATTGGCGAACCATCAAGACACTCCGCTGGCTGATAGCAGTTGTGTGACCGATTGAGCCGCAGCAGACCAGGTACACGACTCCACCAGTGCTCGCGTGGCACATGGTATCGATAGGGCCAGCTCCACCACATCGCAAAGCTCTGTCTGACCACGCCAGTAGAACAGGCCATGACCTTGTTCAAAAAAGTCTGGTAGACCGCCAAAGGGCGTGCAAACGACCGGCAGGTTGCAGGCCATTGCTTCCAGCACCGATAGCGGCAACTCGATTGCAGCCGTGTCCTCTTCCGCGAGAAAGAGATAAAGGTCGGAAAGGTGGTAGATGTCCTCAATGTTCATTATATACTCATCCATTACGGTGATCCCGGCACTGCGCAGGGCCTCTTTCAGAACCGCGTCGTGCTCGGTGCTGGTGCTGGCCACCAACACGGTATGATAGCCTACCAGGGCTTGGAGCGCAAGGAAGCGAGATAGGTTGCGTTTGCCTTTCAGATGTCCCACATGGGTCACTACTGTAGCCTCCACAGGCACTCCGTACCTGGCCCGTAGCGCTGCCTTCTCTGCTGACAGGATCGGCTGAAAACGCTGCACATCCACGGCAGGCGGGAGAAGGGATGTACGACACCCCAGATTCCTCAAGCTCTCGGATGTGCGTGTTGACTGCGCCAATACCCAATCTGGCGCTAGACGACCAATGAGCCACCTTCCCCACACGGTATAGTGCCTCGGTTGCAAAGCAATCAAGACTGTACACGCAAACCGCCCGTACAGGCGAAGAACTTGGGCGCGGAGAAAACTGAACACCGTCCCGCAGGCTGTCGGCACGTAGATGATCGCCTGCGGCCGAAAGCGCCGGACTGCTCTCCTCAATTCAGCACTCAGCAAGAAGCGGTTCACATCCATATTCTGGATGCCATGCGCCGTATCCTCTTGCCCAGCGCTGGTAAGCGCCAGCACATCGTGATCGACCGCCAGTGCTCCAATCAGGTGCACAGCGACATTCTTGATGCCCTCGTCATAGGGGGCGCGCAGGCGCTCGGAGAACAGCAAGATCCTCACGGCATCTTCTTACCAGCAACGTCGTAGTACAGTTGGCGGTATTGCGCTGCAATCTTCTGCACGTGGAAGCGTTCCGCAAGTTGACGTGCCCGTTGGCCCATACGATGGCGCAGATTCTCATTCATCAACAAATCCACGACGCGCTGCGCAAGGGCCTCGACATCGCCAGCTTCAACAGTAAATCCACTGCGGCCATCTTCTACCAGAGCAGGCACACCGCCAACTCGAGTGGCTACAACGGGTTTGGCAGCCGCCATGGCCTCAAGTACCGCCATGGGCGCTGTTTCCTGGCGTGAAGCCAAGACGACGGCTGCGCAGTGCGCGTATTCCCGCACCATGTCTGCACCGTTTTGCAGGCCAAGGAATTCTACGTTGGGCTCCAGGCCCTCAGCAGCCACAAACTCCTGCACCCTGCGGTAATAGCTCTGGCTGGTAGACCTGCCGGCGATGCGCAGTCGGACACCTGGCACTTTCTGACGCACAATGGCCAAAGCACGCAAGAGATCCACGACGTTCTTGCGCTCGTCAATCGTCCCAGCGTAGAGCAATCTTCCCTCTTCCTCCAAATTCGGAGTGGTGAAAAAGCGGCTGGGTAGCGGGTTGTCTATGCGGTGGAAACGAGCACCGCTGCGACCGCGATATTCCTCCAACACGTACGGGCTGATGGCGACAATATCGCGCACATGTTGCACAGCGTAACGATCACAGGCACTTTCCAGCCAGAAACGCAAGCGATCGAAGGGTGTGCTCCGGTATACCTGAGCCTCGCGGTGTACCACTCCATGAATCGTGTAGACCGTAGGATAGCCTGCGCGCAATGCGGCTATTGTATAGTGCGCGGCATGCGTGTTGACTATGTCGGGCTGCACCTGACGGAGCAGATGTTCGACTCGTATGATCGAAGTCAGGGTGTTTGGCACCAGGCGCTGCCTGGGCCTGGCGATGTAATGAATGGTCGTATGGTCCTCCTCGACCGTGACGCTCCACTGGATGTCAGAATGGCAGTGAATAACGTGCATCTGCAGGTCATCGTGGGCTTGCAAGCCACGCACGAGATTCTGCACCACAGCTCGCACGCCTCCCGGTGCTTTTCCTCCGGGAGCAGGGTACAGCGCCACCAGAGCCACTCGTAACGTCATTGGTGCCCCTGCCGTGACCCAAAGATTCCCTTGAGCAGAAACCACAGATAGCCCTTCAGGTCTTTTTTGATCCCCACATTGACGAAGCAGCCACTGTTGCAGCGCAAACAGGCTGAGCGAGTGAGCTCGTCGCGGAAAGCTAGATTCCCGGGAGCGTAATAGATGGTGCTGCAAGGTCCCATGCTAGCGGACGAATCAGAAGCAGACTGCCCATCGCGGAGTTCGGCGAGGCCGTGTCTCGCAGTTTGTTGAGCGAGGCAGTTGCCGATTTTGCGTTCTGATAGACAATAATACATGTCTCCATAGGCATCCAGGACGAATGAGTCTACGGCAAATGGGCAGGGTGTGTGCCGGGGCCGACCATCGCGATACATTCTCAGCATGTCGTCCCAGTAGTAGGCCATAAAGTCCGATGGTGAGCGTGTGACAGCCAGTTCCTCCAAGAACTCGAACAGGTGTTGGCGATCTGCCTCATCAAAATCTAGATCCCCACGGCGCTCGACGTTGGCAACGTAGGTCTCGTGAAAGCCGACCAACTGAAAGCCCAGCTCGATGCCG
Organism: Chloroflexota bacterium; assembly: GCA_030607875.1. Lineage (GTDB taxonomy): Bacteria > Chloroflexota > Anaerolineae > UBA2200 > UBA2200 > JAUWJD01. Next base: position 120,718 of record JAUWJD010000003.1, on the reverse strand, counting down.
CGCGCATCACACCAGGCCTGCAGTTCGCGCAGATGATAGAGATTCTTGCGCGTGATCACACAGCCAGCACCCAGCCAGAAGAGACGCTCTTCCCCGCCCAAAGGATGGCGGGGCGCGGTCTGCAGCTCCTTCAGCCCCATCAGACACCGTTCTACCCTGGCAAATGCTCCGGGGACATTGCGCATCTCGTCGTGCACAGGCCCCACCCCGTCCAGGGACACCGAGACGTTGAAGTGAATACCTCGCTCCGCGCAGAGCCCGATCATGGCGCGACTGTCAGCAAGTATGCGCTCTACGGCGAGTCCATTGGTAATCAGGGTCAGTGAAACCAGGCGCGGCATCTTGTCCATGAATAGCTCGGTCAAGGGAACCAAATCGCGGCGCAAAGTGGGTTCACCCCCTGACAAAGTCAGCCGCTCGATGCCGGTGAAGATGCTGTCGTCCAGCAAACGGGAGAAATCCTCCAGACTCAGCTCCTTGCGCTCCTCCATCTGCCAGATGTTGCACATCGTGCACCGCGCGTTACAATGATAAGTGACATTGATCTGCAACTGACGTGGTGGCAGCGTGCGAAAATGGCGCAGGATGTTGTAGTCGTAGAATCCACACAAGATGACATCCCACCGCGCAGTGAATAGCTTTTTCAGGAAGGAACGCTGCATGATTTGCTCCAGTCTCAACTATGGCTTGCCAGGCGCGTGCTGCCCGTTGCCTGTTGTAGCAAGCTGCAAATAGACCTGGCGTGTCTTACCAGCCACGACATGCACACGGAAACGTTCTTCTGCCAACTCTCGCCCGTGCTGCCCCATTTGCTTACGCAGGCGGCGGTCACGCAGGACACGCACCAACGCACTGGCCAGCCCGTCTACGTGAGAGTCTACCAGGAGGCCACTGACGCCGTCTTCGACCATGTAGGGCACTCCACAAACCCTCGTAGCAACGACGGGGCGGCCAGCGGCCATGGCCTCGGCCACAGCCACCGGGGCTGTCTCTTGCTTCGATGACAAGGCCAAGACCGCACACCGCGCGTACTCTTGGACCATTTGCTCCATCGGCAAGGACCCCAGGAATGTCACTGCTGTGCCAAGCGCCTGCTGCTCAATGAACTGGCGGCAAGTTTCAAAGTAAGCGGGGGCGCTCTCCGTTTCCCCTGCTACTCGCAGACGGACCTGCGGTATCTCCTTACGCACTATCACCAATGTGCGCAACAGGGTCAAGAGATCCTTTCGAGGGATGACCCTGCCTGCATACAAGATAGTTGCTTCTTCGCCCTCAGTGTTCACGGTGAAGTAGGCATCAGCCCCCGGGTTGTCGATGCGATAGATGCGTCCTCTGAAACCGCCTATGCGTGCTAGTTCTTCTTCGACATAGGGACTGATGGAGATGAGATTCTTTATCCTGGCCACACAGTACCTCTCAAAGGCACTATCCATAAAGCCCCTGAAGCGAGAGGCCAAGCCCGTGGCGAACTCGGCCTCGCGAGAGAAAATGCCGTGTGTCGTAGCCACGTGTGGGTAGGGGGAACTTGCAGCGGCGGCGGCATAGATGCCTATGCCTTGAGCATGTACCACATCGGGCGCCAAGCGTCGCAGTGTACGCCCCATACTGGAGACATCCCTTTTGTGGAAGGTGATCCGGCCCAAACGTCTGCGCTTCAGGACATGCAGTGGCCAGCCAGAGGCAGTTCGGATCGACTGATCTTCGACCCCTGGCAGGCAGGTGACGACATGCACCTCCAGATCCTCAAACCGCGCCAGGCCACGCAGCAGAGGCACAATCACCGCCTCCGGTCCGCCGACGATGCGCGATTCGTCAAGAGGATACTGGCCAAGCATCGCCACACGCACAGCCGCTACCCCCTCGCCGCCGCAAGCCTGGTTGTGTCTTGTTCGGCACCCTCGCTTGTGCCCCCCTCTGCGGGACGAAGAGTTTGTGGTCCTGGCCGAGACGTGGGCAAGGGGCTCACATAGCCCAGAATCGTGCCTGTGATCAAGAAGAACACCAGGCTGGTGAAGACGTTAATGTAGAGGTCTACAGCAGCCGAAGATACTGTATAGACTGCAAGGACCGCCAAACCCGACACCAACAAGGCTCCGTCCACCCGTTTGTCCCCTCTGGAACGACGTAATGCCGCTGTTATCTTCAGGAACATGAGAAGGAAGATCAGCACATAGGGGACAAAGGAAACGAGGCCCATGGTTGAAAGGACGAGAACATAGGTATTGTGCGGAGCCGGGAGGTCATAGGCAAGAGTCTCCCAGTGCCCACCGTATTCGATAAAATAGTTGGAAAAATTGCCAAATCCCACTCCAAAGAGCGGGTTGTCCCGAATCATCTTGATGCTTACTTCCAGCAAGTTCAGACGGAACCGAAGCGAACTGACATTCGATAGCCGCTCGGTGACCAGAGCGCTGGCACTGATCACCTGCCAGTACACCAGACCAACCACAGCCCCAACAAGGATAATGGGTAGCAAAATGCGCCGGTACCGCCGCTCGAGGAGCAGCACCAGCAGACCAGCCGCCAGTGCCAGCCACGCGCCACGGTTGTAGCAGAAAAAGTTGCCCAGCAATGTAGTCAGGAACAACCCGCCGTAGAAAGCCTTGCGATACGGAGAGCGCGCCCGCACAAGGTTGTACAGGGCGATTGGCACAATCATGCCCAACACAGTGCCGAGAAAGGCCGGATTGCCCAGGAGGCTGATAATCTTGCGCAGGCTTCGTGTGTAGGCCGTGGTCCTGCCAACGCCGACAAAGAGCGGTTGGCCAGTCAGGTGTTCGTAGAAAACCATGAAGGATATGTAAACCCCAATCACGCCCAGAGTTACACTGAGCTTCTGGAGGCCAGTTTCCTCTTCATAGAGATTCTTGGCCAGGACAAAGGTCAGAAAAGGTACGATGAACTTGTCGAGCAACGCCTGACCTGTGGCGTTGATGCCACTCAACCCAACCGCGGCCGCAGGCAACACCATGATACAGAACATGGCCATGAACACTTCCGGGCCCAGGGGCCGCAGCTTTCTCCTACCGGTTCCCAGGTGCGCCACAAAGAGAATGCTCAGCAGGGCCACAGCCAGTCGATCCGGCGTCAAGTCCGGAATACCCGGGGGCATACGAAAATTCAGGATTCGCCAAATCTCCGTGAAGGTTGCTGCTCCAAAAGGCGCAATTATCATCCACAGCAGCATCCCATCGAAGGGGCTCACTAGAATGACAAGCACCAGGACACCCATCACCGCAAAGCGCACGGCAGCTTGCCAATCCGGTGAGGCGATCCAATTGCCCAGGTAGAGCCCCACGGCCACAGCGAGAATGATCAATAGCAAGGTAATCAGAAGGGTCTTGGCCCGCTCGATTCCTCCGATGGATTGCACTCTGCTCATGGGAATCCCCTAATATCCCTTCGCCCCGCAGTCAGACCTACGCGAGCAGGTCACGATAGACAGCCTGCACACTGTCCACGTATTGCTGCACATCAAACTGTTGCCGCACTCTGGCCTGACCCCTCTTTCCCATAGCTGCCGCCTCGTCTCGGTGGGTCAGGATATGGACGATCGCAGCAGCAAGAGCCCGTACGTCACCTGGAGGCACCAACAGGCCCTGGATTCCATCGTCTACGATCTCCCGCGCCGCGCCTGCATCGGTGGCCACAACCGGTTTCCCAGCAGCCATAGCCTCGATGAGCACTCGCCCGAAAGGCTCAGGCGACGTGGAAGCCAGCACCAGCAGATCCAACGCAGCCATTATCGTTGGCACATCCTGTTGAAATGGACGGAAGACAACCCACCTAGACAAGTCCAGTTCATCACACAGTGCCCAAAGCAGATGACCGTAATCTGGATCGTATGGAACTGGATCACCGATGACAATGCCCTTGGCTTGTGGAACAGCATCCTTGACTAGCGCTATAGCACGCAAGAAGACATCCTGCCCCTTCCAACGCTCCAGACGTCCCACCATGCCGACGACCAGATCGTCACTCGCGAGGCCCAAGCTGTTGCGCCCGCCCAGCACATCAGGCGTAACGGTAAAAGCCGAAGTGTCAACAGCGTTGTACACAACCCTACCTTTATCACGCGGCACTCCTGCTTGCAGATGGCACTTTTGTACAGCTTCCGAGATATAGATGAAAGCGCTGACCATGCCAGCCAGCTTCCGATCAAACCAACCCAGCTCTTCAAAGTCTCGGACATGGGACACGCAAGGAATACCGGCCATCTTGGCAGCGATGATACCCTCGCGATCGTGGCCCACGCGGATGTTGGTGTGCAGCAAATCCACCTTCTTCTGACAAATGATGTCTCGCAAAGCTTGTGCATGTGGCCACACGCGGTGCATCAGTAGCATCGAGAACCCTAGCGCATGGTAGAGCCTTGAACCCCGTGCAGTTCGGCGCAGCCAGTGAACAGGTGCGGATTTTCTCGCCTCTTTCACCCATTCAGGGCGGTGATTCTGCGCAGCATAAACATTCCATACAATCATATCCACGCCCAAAGCCCGGAAGTTATCCACGTACGGGTGAGGTGTGTAACTAAGCACGACAGGCTCATAACGCGACCGGTCTAGTTTCCTGAGCAACTCGTAGAGACTGACGACAGAGCCTCCGGCCGTCGGTGCTGTATCTACGTAAAGCACGCGATGCCGACGTCCCGCCCCGTGGGCGTACTTGTTCATTGATGCCACCATGGTCTAGCAAACTTCCGGAGTTCGGCGCGCTTCGGAAGAGTGGCCTGCCCCCCACGACCGCCGACTCACCAGCAGCACGGCAACCGCTAACAGGGCGAGCAGGCTGGTGAAAGAAGCCACCCGGAATGACCTGGGCTCGTAAATGAACTCTACTGTGTGCTCACCTGCTGGCAGGTATACAGCACGAAAGGCGTAATTCGCCTGGTAGATTTCGGCTTCAGCGCCATCCACATAGGCTTTCCAACCGGGGTAGTAGCTGTCACTAAGAAATAGAAACCCTTGGGCCGGGGTCTGGGCCAGGATGGTGACATGGTTAGGCTCATAGCGCGTGATCTCGGTGGCTGCCTGTAACGAGCTATCCCACTGTATGCCGTCACCTTCTTCGCGGCTCGCCTGGATGAAATCAGGCGGTGGAGACCTTTCCAACACAATCTCCGAACCCAGATTGAAGTGCGGATCCTGCAGGATCCGCAGCACATCTCCACCGTCTTCAGTGACCCGCACGCGATGCACAATAAAGGCCCGTGGCAACCAAGACAGATTCTCATAGATCTTGACATCTCCATCCTCAGCCAGAAAGCGCATATCTTGCAGGCTCTCGCTACTTAGACGGGAAGATGTCAGGACATACTTTGTGTTCAACAGGCCTAGCAGCCTAGCTGGTAGTCGTTTGGTGAATAGAATACCGTAGCCCAGCCAATCCTGACCACCAATAGCCTGGCAAAAGTCGCGATAACGATCGGTTGGGAAATCAAGCCCGCGCACGTCCTGCAGACCATATATCATACATGTGTTTGGCATGAAGTCAATGTTTGTACCCACAACCCGAAATATGTCCCCATCGCTCTTGAGCAGTTGTAGGGCAGGCGTTTCAGGAAAAACGAATTCCTCCTGGATGGTTCCATGATAGCCTACGCCCAGAGCGAACAGGTCCACAGCTATCAAAAGCACCAAAATTACCCTCATGTTCTTCTGGCTCATGACGCGGCATCGCCGGTAGAGCCCCAATATCAAGACCCCAAGCACCGCGATGAGCACAGGCCAGTACATCCTGACGTTGGAGATGCGAAAGGCGCGAGAGATCGCCTCCTGCAAGAGTTGCCGGATTGTTGCACCTGGGATGTCAGTAACCATGCTGCGCAGAACCCCTGGGGCAATCCATAGAACCAATATGCCTACCAGCGCGAGAGCGGTCAGGAACCACATCGCTGCACGCAAAGCGTTACCCCCTGCGACACGATTGGATATGTCACTCGCCCCAAAACCTGCCAACACCGCCATGCAGAAGGTGTAAATCAACCGCAGTCGCCCGCCCGCCGCAATGTTGAATAGCGGCAGGTGATTCAGCCAGTCAAAGACAGGTAAACGCAGTGCTGCACCTAACGCCACCAACGCCATCACTGCCAGGAACCATACCGGCCTCTCGTGCATAGTCCCCCCATCTTTCAGGCGGGGCACAGTCCCGCCATCTTTCGGGCGGGGCACAGTCCCGCCCCTTTTTATGCAAAGAAGCCGAACAACGACGGCAACTAGCGCCAAGGATAAGCCAATGACGCCTATGTACAGCGTCTGCTCGACGAAATTCCGGCCTGGAAAAAAGCTCCGGTACTCGCCTGGCCAGGTAGGATTGTTAAAGATATTGGGCAGTACCATCGGCAGTATGCCCGCAAGCCAAAACTTGGGTCTGAGCCGTGACATCCTCAGACTTGCCGCTCCCGTCCGCAACTGCAATTCCGCACTGTATTGCAGCCACTCTAAGAAAGGCAACAGATGGATGGCAGCCAGCGCAAAGCCGAGTATGGCTGCGGCAGCGAAAGACAATAGACGAACAACAGCTACGTATCGCCAGGTTCTGGTGTGTGCTTGGGAGTGGTTCGTAGTAACAACTTTAGTCGTTCCGGCAGTGCTAATGCCGCTTCCCACCTGGACAGGGCAAGCCTGCAAATCACTCTCCTCGAGCACGGCCTGGTCCAGAGCTGTATCGGGTGTTCGCGCCCTATCGCTGGTCAGCACCCGGAAGAGATAGTATATTCCCCCCGCGCTCAACGTATAGAGAGCAGTCTCACCATGTCCCCCCGTCAATTGGGCGGCCACAACCAGAGACACAAACGCCATGTGCCGCAAGCTGGTTCTCCGGTAGAGCCATTCCAGCGTCAAGAACAGAGCGGGCAACCATGCTGCTACGTTGGTATGCGGATGACCCAGCCAAACAATCATAAAGCCGCTGAAAGTGAAAGTTATGGCGCTGACCAGCGCCCCGAACTTGCCAAGGCTGATGGTCCGCACAAACCAGTAGGTCGCCAGGCCTGCGATCAACAAACGTGCCAAGGCCATGAACAGCACTGCATCGGGAGGAGAAAGGGCGTAGGATAGGATGTTCAACGGATAAAAGACAGCCGGCTGATCCGCAGCCATCAAAGGCGCCCCGCAGTAGATGTAGGGATTCCAGAACGGTAAGAATCCCTGATGCAGCGCCTGCGAGACATAGACCCGCCATGGATAGAACTGGTACGCCTGGTCGTATAGCAGGATGTTATGCGGTTGTGCAAACCCCGTCGGTGCGTGGCCCAAGTAGACAGGGTCAGCGTAAGCAATGTCTGCTGGCAGCAGCTTCTGTCCTGTGAATATAGCCTTGCCGAAGAAGATCACCAAGAGGACTAACAGCAGCAACGAGACTTGCAGTGTCTCCCAGCGACGTGCCTCCGCCATTCCTTTGGTTCGTCCTATGCATTGCACGATCTCACCAACACACTATGCGCTTTCCCGGCGGGAGTGTGCACGCAAGTTAGAAAGGAACTCTAGAATGAACGCCAGGATGATCCCCCCAAGGATGCTCACTAACGCACCGACAATCAACAGTTTGGATGTGCGGGATGGCGCAGGGCGGTCAGGCATACGCGCTGGCTCAATGATCTGGATAAAGCTTACGTTCGTAGCCTGATTCACTTTCAACCCCGCCTCACTCTCTTTGCTCGTCAGAAAGTTGTAGTTCGATTGCACACGGCTTACGGCCCGCAGTAAGACATCGTACTCAGTGGTCAGGTTCAGCAATTCTACTAGCGTGCCCTCCTGCTGTGCAACAAGCTTGTCATACTCCGCTTCCTGTGCGCGTATGCCAGCAACGACTGCATCCTGGCTAGCCGCCAGACGCTGGTAATTGACGGCAGCCTCCGTTGACCCTGTTGCAGCCGCCTCCTCGAGATACAGGGCAGATATCGCCTGCGCCTTCTCCCGCTCTGCAACCAGTTTTCCGCGCTCCAAGCGCAATCCCCGCAACTGATCCTGAATAGCAGAAATCTCGCGCGGCAGCGAATCCACATTGTGCGTTATCTTGAATTCGAGCAAGGCACTTGAGGCCGTAGCGAGCGCCTTCTCCTCCACAGTGAGTTGCTGCTGGATAAACTGCAAGGCCACTGCGGAAGGTTTCGCCCGTATCTCAGCGTAATAGTCAAAGGCATTTTCCACATGCTTCGTCGCAATAGCCTCCACCAGCATGGGGTTATCGGCGACGAATGTGACATTCAAGAATTCGCCGTCGGCGCCGACGGTCAAGCCGCTGAGCAGATCCGCAGCCTCGATGCCCAGGTTCAAGTCATGGATGGTCTGCCAGGCGACATAGGCGCTGCGCAAGGCGGCGTCGAATTGCACTTGAACCGCCACAATCTCTTCCTGGGTCCCCATAGGCCTGGTCTGCGCAAACAGAGAGACTTCCTGCGGTTCTGCCGCGATAACCTGCAACCTCACAAAGGCCCGATACACGGGTTTTGCGGTCATCGAATTGAACAAGATGACCGAGGTAGTCACGACAAAGATCAAAGCGATCAACCACCACCGCTTGGCTATTATCCTCAAGTAGCTCACGCTCTCAGCAGCCACTATCCTACCTCTCTTTCTTGGGGCTCCGCGCACCCTTTTGCGGCAACAGCCGTTCCTGGAGCCGCCCCTCAATTGCAGTTGAGATTGAAGCCAAGCGCTGTTCCCACGTGTTCTGGGCAGCGATGCCGCGCCGTCTAGCCTGCAACGCAGGGCCGTCTTCGTTTACTGCTGCATTCATGTCCGCAACAAACTTGGCTTCGTTTGCCGCGACCCTCACGACGTCAGAAAATCTGCGTGCAGCCGGCACATCGGTCGCCACTACTGGTTTGCCGCACGCAAGATACTCGTACAACTTCAAAGGGTCAATGTTTCGCGTCCATTCGTTGATGCGATAAGGCAACAGACACACGTCGCAAGCAGCGATGTAGTTCGGCACGTCTTGAACATCTTTGCGCCCCAGGAACTGCACGTGTGGCATGGCGCGTAACTCCTCCAATGCTCTTTGGCCCTCTTCGTCTGCAACCCTGATTGGTCCCACCAGAACCAGTGACCAGTCGGGACAACTGCGTGCTACGTGGGCCAACAGAGCCAGGTCCACCTTCTCATTGATTGCCCCCACATAGCCAGCGATCGGAGAAGGCAGCCCCACCACATCAGCAGGAGGAGCTTTATTACCAGAGACAGCAGCGAACGCCTCATAGTCCACAGCATTGGCAATCAGGAACATCTGTTCGTTCAGCGACCGTTTCCTCTCCAGAAGCGTTGGCGAGCTGACGAACACCAGATCTGCCTTCTGCGCCAATTGCTGCTCCATGCGTTGCATCACAGGTCGCCATGTCTCGCTGACCCCACTGTAGCCAGAGTACTCATCAACTATATGGTAGATGACCAGTTCTTCGTCGAAATGCCCAACGAAAATCTCCATATCCGGCAAGAAGAGCCAAAGGATAGGTCTTCGGAAGCGCAGTCGTCTCAACTCGCGTCGCAGGAAGGCCATGTAAATCACCTGCATCGTCACGCTCAGCGGAAAGCGCGCGGCTCGCGGTGCCCACAGCATAGGGTGATACACAAACAGATTGTTGCTCATCTGCTTCAGGCGCGGACCGCGCATGTCGGTCAGGTGCATCTGTCCATCCCTCAGCTTCCGCAGCGTCGGCCGCAGATATGGCCAAGGTTCTATGTACAGAATTCGGTTGGCACGCGCCAGCCTGGTCATGATCTGATGGCGATTGCGCCAGATGTCATCCCAGGGCCCCGGCGCAAAACACAGGATATCATACCCTTCGATCATGGTTCTCTAGCTTCCAGCCTGCAAGACATCTCTGTACATGCCGGCAAATCTGGGTGCAAGAGCTCGCCACTGGTGCTCTCTGGCCCAGATCAGAGCCTTTCGCCCTGCTTCAGCCATGCCCTCGGAACGTGCCTGGTGCAGAGCTCCACGGAGCCCATCGTTGTCTTCGGGACTGTAGATAATGCCCCGGCCATTGGCAGCTAACTCGTTGAACCCACTCAAGGCTGGTGCGATAATTGGCTTGCCAAAAGAAAAGGCCAGGACAGCAGCACCCGAAGTCGTCACGTCTCGATATGGCAGCACGCACACGTCACATGCATTCATGAAATACTGCACATCATTGTCCGGCACATACTCGAACCAGGTACGAATCCCTTGCTTCCCTTGGGTCAGCCGAGCCAGCTCTGCGCCATATTGCGGGTCGTGCACGTTGCCGGCGATTAGCAACTGGCTCATCTCGTCGGCCAGTTGGCCGAATACAGCAACCAAGTCTTTTATCCCCTTGTAGCGTCGAATCTGCCCCAGAACCAAGTAGACGAATGCCCTCCTTGGCAGCCCCAAGCGCTCTCTAGCTTCCTGTCGGGTGCACTGGTTAGGATACGCACCAAGGTAACTGCCGTGCGGTATCACATAGATCCTTTCACGCCGTCCGTAGTTGCGTGCCACATCGAGCGCCGCTTCCTCGTCATGAACGTGCAGGGCGTCAGCCAGCGAAAAGAGTGCGCGATTAGCTACGCGATCCAGGATCGGGAAAGTCTGCTCATGTGGGCTCAAATTGTGCACAGTGTACACGACCTTGCACCTCCCTGATTTGGCCCATCCAAGCCCCAAGAGTACTGTCACCAACAAGCGCAAGCTACGCCCCAAGTGCGGCGAGGCATACAGCAGCTCCAACCAATGCAAGTGCAAAACATCGACCGGCCCTCGAAGAGATGGCGCGGCTTCTCCTCGCCAGGATCGCACCAGGCGAGGAGAAAGCCCATCCGCAACCGAGCACTCAATTCCGAGTTCACACAACGCCTGTTGCAGCAAGCGCACATAGGGATTCATGCGTACCTTGGAAATCTGCACCACGTGGGAAACGGGTTCCCAGGCACCCCTCCCGTAGGCCTTCACTGTGTATCGCCCATCCATTCTCTTCCCGCGCGCCCTACTGCGGACAGTGAATTCATTGCCAGCCCACGCACTTCTTTGTCAAAAATGAACACCAACACAGCATAGAGAAACACCATCAAAATGCCAGCCATCAATAGGGCAATCAAGCCGTGACCTGTTGATATCCTTGCATAAGACCACCTGGCGACGGCCGCGGAAACCACTGAGAACGTGGTCGCAACCCACAGTGCCCCCACGTAATCCGCAAGCCGTCCCCGGACGATCCGGTTGGTCAGGGCTGTGGAGATGACAAAATCAACAACAGACACCACCGCAGAGAGCGCACTCACCCCCACGATGCCATAGTACCTCGTGGCTGGGTACAGTAGGATGCCCATCACCGCGAGCCGGCCAAGCGCAATGTAAGTCAGCCAGTTGGGTTTACCGCCGGCCTTAAAAACACTGCCCATATTGACGGCCACAGAACGCAACAGGCCATAAATGCCTAACAACTGCAGAGGCACAATAGAAAGTGCCCACTTGTCACCATAGAGCGTCAGGATAAAAGGCGCTGCAAAAGCAATTATGCCTACTGCCAGCGGGATCGAAAGCAGCGAAACATAGTGCAAGGTTCTGAAGAAGGCACGGCGTAGAGCCTTTATGTCATCTTGGATCTTGGAGTAGGCCGGGAAGAGCACCTGCCCGACGATGCGGGATATGTGAGTGGCGGGCAGATTTGCCGTGTTGTAGGCCAAGCCGTAGAAGCCCAGTGGCGCAGCGCCGAGCACACGTCCGATGAAAGTATTGTCCAGGTTGGTGATGGAGAAAACCAGCAAACTGCTACCCACGATGTGTTTGCCATAGTCGAAGAGTTCCTTCGCCAGTTGCCGGTCGAATCGCAATTTAGGCCGCCACCAGGGCACCACCACCCAGGCGAGCACCGCGGTCAACACCGAGTTCACAATCCTGGCAACAACCAAACTCCACACCCCATAACCCATCAGTGCCAGCAATACAGATACCACGCCATAAGCCACGGCTGGCACCAGGTCTGGGAGCAGCCTTTCCCGGAAAGCGAGTTTCTTAGCCAGCAGTGATAGCTGCACCTGTCCGAATGCAGAGATGAGAATATTGATGGAAAGAGCCCGCATCACAGATGTCAATTCAGGTGTTCGGTAGAATGCCGCCACATACGGCGCAGAAATGAAAGACACCGAGACCAAGACAAGGGCGATCAGAATTAGTGTGACAAAGGTCGTATCTGACGCCTTGCGAATGTCCCCTTTGTGGTAGATCAGCGCTGACGAAAAGCCCATCTCGCGAAACCTCTGCAGGAAATCGATGGCGATGTAAGCCATAGTGACCAAGCCAAAGTCAGCGGGGAACAACATCCTGGCCAGGACGTAGTTCGTGAGCATTCGGAAGAAAGTGCGCACCGCAGTAGAGACGCCAACCCAGAACGTCCCCACTGTGGCCTGTCGTCTAAGCGTCATGGGAATCCCCCACCTTCCGGGCCACCACCACAAAGTCCCGGGCGAAGAGTGCGGGCCAGCGGTGTGCCAATTTGGTATAGAACCCGCGCAGGCGGCGGGAGCGAATCAGCGCAGGATAAAAGTCTTTGGCCCACAAGCTAGCACTGCCGTCCACTTCCAGCACCCGCAAGCCGCGCGCCTGGCAGAGCTCCTTTACCTCGGACACAGTGAAAAAGCGTATGTGCAGCACGTCCGTTGGTGAGTTCTCAACGTATGGGAAGCGCCCGGTGACAACCCACCAGCGACATAACCAATGCGCGATATTGGGCAAACAGACGATAAACCTACCCCCAGGTTTCAGCACACGAACACATTCATCGAAGGACCTTTTGGGAAAGAAACGGTGCTCGATCATGGAATTGGACACAACGGTATCGAAAGAAGCGTCCGCAAAGGGCAGAGGCTCTGTATCCACATCGACCTGCTGAGCCGATATGCCCTTGGCTCGTGCCCGTTCAACCGCCACGATGGATAGATCTGTGCCAGTGACTTGGGCGCCGCGCTCCTGCATCATTTTCGCCAGGACGCCCGGGCCGCAGTCCACTTCCAACACTTTCTCTCCAGATCCGACACGCCTGGCGATCAAATCCAGACGCTTCATGTCGAACGTATCATCCGCCTGTCGCCAGTATGCATCATAGAATTCAACTAGGTTCATTCTTTGCCAGCCTGCACAGTCTGTTGCCCACCCACACGGGGGCCCCGAAGGGCCTCGGTCACGATAGCCTTGATACGGCCCAGCCTGCGCAGTGCCGAACGAGCCTTGCGCGAGTTGCCTCCAAACAGAACAAGGAGCACTCTGTAGACACGATACTTTGTAGGATTCAACCTCTTTAGCTGTAATTCGATCTTCAGTTGTTCAAAACGATCATATCCTCTTTCCAGTTCCTCGTCTGACAGTGTCGGCAGCCGAAGAATACTCTTGCGCTCATAATAACTGCGGAGCTCTGTCTCCTCCGTCAGATAACCATTGCGCACGCACAGATCGTAAAGCGCCGTCATGGGGTAAGGATAAAAGACGGAAAACTGCATGCCGGCGGGTTCCAGTTCTCGATTCAGCGCAATGGTTTCCTCGATCATGTCCGCCGTTTCCCCCGGAATACCCAGCATATTGCAGGTATAGACATCCAGGCCATACTGGCGTGCCAGAGCAAATGCGTGACGAATCTCGTCGTTGGACATTCGCCGTTTGAGCACCTTTGTACGCAATTCCTCATTGCCGGACTCAAGACCGATGCGTACTCCACAACATCCGGCATGAGCCAAAGCAGCTACCATCTCCTCATTCTTGATACGCTCAACGCGCGAGTTAATCCAAAAGGGAAATGAGAACTCTTCACCATAGGCCCGACTGAATTTCACAACCCACTTGTGGTCCAAGGTAAAGATGTCATCTTGAAAATTCAACGTCTTGATGGTGTAGCGGGCGGCCAATGAACGTATCTCTGCCAACACATTGTCAACACTGCGAAAGCGGACATATTTGCCCAAACCTCTGAACCTCTTACGCAGGCCCGGGTTGGAGCAATAGGTACAACTGTACGGACAACCACGTCCGGCCATCAGGTCGACCCAGCCGTCATTCGCCGCTAGAATCCCCTCGAAATCGAACAGCTCTCGGTCCACGAAGGGCAGTTCGTCCAATTTGGCCACCAGCGGCCGCAGGGGATTTCGGATCACCTCACCACCTCGGCGCAGCCAGAGATTTGGGATGTTTGCAAAATCCTGTCCTGACTCTAGAGCGGTCACCAAGTCCAACAGAGGGTATTCCCCCTCACCAACGCATACCACGTCAAGATCCGGGTTGGCCAGCACATCCTCTGGCACAAGAGTGGGGTGGATACCGCCAACCACGGTAAGCATCTCTGAGCCAGACTGCTTGATCCAATGCGTACAGTGTTCTATACACGGGTATTGATGCGTGGTCGCAGAGAAGGCGACCACACCGGCTGCAGTCAATGCAACCTGCTGCAAGAATTCGTCCCTCGTCGGTTCACGCTCCAGGTAGATCAGGGCCGTCTCATGACCAGCCTGCTTCAGGACGCTGGAAAGGTACCCCAGGCCATGATAGTACTTGCGAGCACCATAGCGCTCAACCCCCCCGATATCAGGATAGACGAAGCATACCTTCATATTTGTCTTCCGTTACTGTCCTACCCACCCTCGTATCTTGACCACTTTCCGGGCACCTGATGAACACTGCGAAGTGCCTAGGTAATGTCCCCGTGCATTCCAAAGCTTGCGGCCAGGAGGGAAAAATCGTTGATGTTGACCACCCCGTCCTCGTTGAAATCGGCACGGGCATCGTATGCAGGAGAAAACCCTGCCGCCAAGACGGAGAAATCGTTGATGTTGACATAGTTGTCATCGTTGGCATCGCCTTCCAATAGCGTGCCAAAATCCACCGTATTGGTGCCGGGAAGCAACGTCACGCCACTTCTGAGATTACGCAGGGTATGGTCGTTCTTGACCCGTATGTCGTAGGTTCCTGGCGTCAGGTCGGACAGGGCAAAACTTCCCCACTCGTCAGTGGTGACTGAATAGCTAACGTCGCCGACAGTCACTGTCAGTGGCACCGACCAACTTTCATGGGGCACATCTGGGCGTCCTTGCAGGGTGACGCTGCCCTGGATTGTGCAGTGGACAGGCGTAGCCGTTGGCGTTGGTGTCGGCGTTGCCGTGCTGGTGGGCGTAGCTGTTGGCGTAGGCGTGGATGTAGGAAGCATGTACCAGATCTCCAGTCTGGGCCTCCGGCCCCCGCTCGCGGCCTCAGAAGAATCAAAACGGTATCGCGTTGAACCTGAACCGATTTCCGGCCCCAAGATCAGCACTCCCTCGTTGGGCACCTCGACCGTCAGCCAGTCCTCGAGCACGGGCTTGAGGTTGAATGTGCAGAAGGAATTCTGGTACACTGTCTTCTCGTCAATAGGCACGGGGGCATAGTCGACACCCGCGCTCTGTGCCCCCGCCATCTCCCAAGGTTGGCCATCGCTTGCCAGGTTCCAGGTTGCTTCGTTATCTACCCAGTGTGCGAGCAAACGGTAGAGACCGACGTGGATGCTTCCTGACCCACTAACCGAATTGAGATAGAGGGTGAGATACGCCTTCTTGATATCAGCCTCCGGGGGGACTGCATCCAGATCAAACTTCAAGAGCCCGCGCAAACTCCTGCCGTAGTTGATGGTTATGGGGTGAGTGGCATGGTTCTCTGAAGGGCCATATTGATAGATGTAAGTATCTCGCACTCCACCATAATCGGCGGCCGGGCTCACGTGCTGCTGTAAGGTGACGCCGAGCAGCTCGGGAGCCTCAAATGGATAGATGAGGTACTGATGATGAACTCCACCCACTTCATCTCGCTCCGGTGAGACCGTCAGCCGTCCATCTACAGGCAACACGTCCCGCCGAAGGATATAGTCCCCAGTTGTTATATTGTGATCCTCAATAGTATAGCCTGCCTGCGGATCAAAGCCCATGGCGCTCAGATCGAAACTCACGTCCAGAGGCAGGAAGCCATTCTCGTAGAGGCGTTGATCCTGAATGGTAGCCGAAATGACGCGCGTGCTCAGGTCATAGCTGGCCAACACAGCACTCCAGCCATCTCGGTCCTTGCCAATCCAGGCCCTCTGATGGACGGATACCCAGTAGTAGTCCTTGTCCTCATCAGCCCTGATCATGATGTCGCTAGGATTGGCATTCAAGGCAAACCCGGCCATCCAGTCGAGACCGTCAAACGATGGTACCTGATCAGCATGCCCGCCGTCATGCCAGACCGTCAGCTTGTTATACGCCTCAGGATCGTAGTACTCTGCCATCTTTTGGTAGAACTTTTCCGACTGTTCAAACGGCACCGCGCTATCTGCCCGGCCGTGAACAATGGCCATAGGCACATGTTTCAGATTTTCGGTCATCGACCGGGCTGAACGGCGCTGCCATTCAAAGGGACATGGCTTGGCAAACCCGCTGGGCCAGCAGTCAAAGTCGAGGGCGACCAGACTCAGCACCTGCTCTTCCCACTCTCCCAAGTCTGTCGGTCCCGCCCAATCGGCCACCGCTGCAAAGACGTGCGGATACTTCGCTGCTACCGTTGCTGCTATGCCTCCACCCGTAGAGAATCCGCTCATATAGACGCGGTCAGTGTCCACGGCGAAGTGGGTCTTCATATAGTCAATCGCATCGATGATGTCGTGTTGGTTCTCCAGCGAAGCAGTGCGCCCGCGCACCTCACCAAAAAGGTTGCGTAGATTCGGGGACAGCAACAACCATCCCCGCTCATTGGCCTGCATTGTGAAGCGATAGAGATCCTCCCACTTCTGGTCCTCCTTGGTCCCCGCGATGGAAACCAACAAAGGCACACTGACAGCAGGGTCATAGCCGATGGGCAACTGGTACCTGGCGTGCCGCTCGCTGCCATCATAGCTGCTGGTAAAGTCGAACGTATCGATAATGGTCTGAGTAACCTGGCCCTGCAAGACCAATTTGGCATCGTAAGCCACCCAGTCATCCCTGAGATCATGGTCGTTGGTGATGCTGATATAGTTCCATCCGTTTACTACCAGACCCAGATCGCTCAGAGGATAGGTTAGGGTATACCCTCCCTGCCCCGTTTGTCCTTCGGCGATACAAGCACAGGCACTACTGTAAGGGTCATCCTCCACCTGAACTACAGGCTGACCATTGACATACACGGTATGGTGTTTATCCTGTTTGACGCCACACGAAGTGAGGACGAGATAGGCAGCGCTCGGCGTCCCCTCCCAAATGAAGATCATCTTCGAATCAGCTGTCTTTACTGCATGTCCATCGCCATCGATCGCCATACACGTTGAGGGCTGCGAAGTAATCACAGCCTGAGCGGACAATGCGCTTGGCCGATCAATTACGTCGAACAAATATCGAGCCCTCGCGGGGCTATCGGCATCCCGAGCATAGGGGTAGGCGGCCAGGTGCGGTCCAGGCACTGGCACAATGTCAGCCTTAGCCATCGTAGATCCAAGCGCAAACCAGCTCAGAATCACGAACAAGGCCAGCAGCAGCGGGCATAGCGCTTGGGCTGCTATTTTCTGCAGTTTGCTCGTTATTGGTATTTTGTCCAGCACAACCCTCGCCATCCGCCTACCTCAGAAGCACCGGCAAACGCCTGAAGCCGGTTGGCCCCTGGGGGGTTACTGTGATGTCCCCGGACATTCCAAAGTTCGCAGCCAAGAGGGAAAAATCGTTGATGTTGACCACTCCGTCCTCGTTGAAATCGGCACGTGCATCATACGCAGGAGAGAATCCTGTCGACAGAATGGAGAAATCGTTGATGTTGACGTAGTTGTCATCGTTGGCATCGCCTTCCACCAACGTGCCGAAATGAATGGTATTGGTGCCAGCAGCCAACGTCACGCCACTTCTCACGTTGCGCAGGGTATGATTGTTCTTGACCCGTATATCGTAGGTGCCCGACGTCAGGCTGGACAGCGCAAAGTTCCCCCACTGGTCAGTGGTGACCGAAGAGCTAGTGCTGCCGACGATCACGGTCAGCGGAACCGACCAACTCGGATCAGGCGGGGCTGGGCGCCCTTGCAGGGTAACGCTGCCCTGTATCGTGCACCCCGCAGGTGTGGCTGTGGGCGTCGGTGTCGCTGTACTCGTGGGCGTGGCGGTAGCCACAGGCGTCGGCTCCATGTACCAGATCTCTAGCAGCGGCCGCATGGCAGTGTCGTGATATTCTGCTGAGGCCAGCGGATAGCTCGCTGACGTATAGGAACCCTCGCCAATCAAAACCAGGCCATGGTTGCTGCCAGGTACGGCGAGCCAGCGCTCAACCAAGTCCTTGAGATTGAAGCTGTATGGTCCTGCAAGTTGCACCGTCGGGACGATATACTCAGCCGCATTCGCCCGATCACTTCCCAGACCCTCAGCCCCTGGAACAGACCAGGCCTGACCTTGGCTTGCCCAATCCCAGGTCGCTTCACTGTCCTGCCAGGACCGGAGGGCTTCATACGCGCTGAGACTGATGCTCACACTCCGGTACTGCAGGCGATGCACAGTCATCTTGGCAGCCTTGAGGACTATGCCATCAGGTATGGGGCTCAAATCAAACTTCAAAAGTGCTTTGCGGCGCCCGTCGTACCCGACGAGCAGGTCCGTCGCATCACCGTGAGGAACTGCAGGATTGTCGCCCCAGAAAGTGGTAAGATAGGTGTCCCTCGCTCCTGTATAGCCATTCAGGTTCTGCTGCAAACGCACTTGGTGCGCTCCATGACCAGTGGCTGGGTAAATGACGTACTGGCGGCCCACCAAGCCCAGATCATTGGGTGGAATGCTCAAGATCAGCTTGCCGTCCGTCGGCAACACTGAGAGCATGGCGAAATCGCCGGTCCGCCAGTCATACTCTTCCACATCGTAAGCGGATACCGTATCAAGGCCCATTCGCGCCAAATCAAGCGTGATTGTGATGGGCCTGCCCTGTGCAAAGTCCCCATCACCGGCAGTCATCCAAATGGTGCTCGTGCCGGGATCATAATGGACCTTCACCTCCACCCAGCCACGCCAGTTGTCGTCCGCAGTATCCGCTTTGGCCATACTCAGCCAGTAGTAATCCTTGCCCTCATCGGTAATGATCTGTAGCTCCGGCACACTCTCCACCAGAGCAAACTGCGACAAGAAGTCCAGATCGCTCACCTTGGTAGCCGAATCTGGATCGACATGGCCAAGCGTGTGCGTGATGAGCTCCTTGTGATATTGACTAGGATCGTAGAATTGCGTCATGGCTTGATACAGGTTCTCTGACTGGGCAAAGGGCACATCGGTATCGCCCTCCGCGCTATGCCGAATGCGCACCGGCACATACTGCAAGTTGCGCGCCAGCCGACGGCTGGAACGCCGTGGGTACTCAAAATTGCCATAAGGCCCACCACCGAACTCGTATTGCAACTTGGTGTACAGCTCCGGCCGTTCTGCATACCACTGGGCATAGTCTGCCGGACCCGAGTAGTCCAGCACACCGGCAATAAAGTCAGGATGCTTGGCGGCCACAGTGGTAGCAATGCCCCCCCCTGTGGAGAATCCTCCAATGTAGATTCTCGACGGATCCACATTATAATGCGCCTGCATATAGTTCACCAGATCGAGCACGTCCTGCTGAACCGCTAGAGAAGGGGATCTGGCCACCTGCTGATAGACATCGCTCCAACGGATATGGCGCATGTCGAGGGAAGCCAGCAGCCAGCCCCTCTGATTCGCTTCAATCGCAAACCGATTCAGGCCATCCACCTTGTCTTCGCCAGTGCCAGGCACCGAGACCAGCAAGGGTTTAGGGGCATTCGGATCATAGCCCATAGGAGCCTGCATAGCGCCCCCTAGGCGCCGTTCTCTCCAATCTATCCCCAGCTCGAACTCGGAACGGGTGGTGCCCGTGATGTCACCCACAAGTACAATCCGCGCCCGGCTTGCTTTCCATTCTTCATAAGGGTCTGCTGCATTGGTGACGGTGATATAGTTCGCTCCCTGCAAAACGATGCTGGGATCGAGCTCAAACTCAAACTGATGTTCTGGCGCGATAGGAAACAAGTTGCATTCGCAACCCGTGGTCCCCTCAGGCGGACTGCGACCAACGAGGTGCCCGTTAAGGTAGATCGGATGCTCTGCGCCAGGGTTGGTCTGGCAGATAACGATTTTCAGTTTTGCCGTGTACACCGTCCCCTCCCACATAATCAGCATGGACTCCACTGGAGAGGTTCTGACGGCAGGAGGGACCCTCGGGTCCTTTCCGGTCTTTAGACATAAATCGAACTTCCAGTCTGACAGCGTCGAAGAGATTGTCGTTGGATTGGGAGGCGTAGGTGTCTTGGTGGGAGTTAACGTCGGCGTGGGCGTAGCCAATGGTGGGTGTCCCTCATACACCACCACCAGTTTGGGACGGTAATCGGGATTGCTGTTCTCAGCGCTGCCAAAGAAATAGGTCACTCTGCTGGCCACCTGCTGCCCCTGAAATTGCACACCGCAATTATCCTCCGGATGGTCGACCCATTCCTGGACCACATCGGTAAGGTCCAGATCAATGCTGCCTCCTCTGTACTGATTCACAGTTACCTGGAAAAGCGGTGTCTCCGACCGCGAGCTACTGTCGCAGCCAGGTCCCCACCAGTCCACGCCAGACCGTGCTTGTTGCCAGGTTGCGCTATTTTCAGTCCATGCCTGCAGAACCTGATAACACACCAGGCCTATCGCAGAAGATGCCGTCCGACTGTTAACTCGAAGAGTCAGTGTTGCTGTAAGCACCTGCGCTCCTGGCGGTATGTGCTGCGACAGGTCGAAACGGAGGAGCGCGCGCTTCTTGTCATCAAAGGTCACGCCAAAATCCGGCCGTCCACCCTCATTTTTGCCCTGGCTATAAAAGTCGATAAAGGTGTCCGCAGTGCTCTCATAGTCAGAAGGTGAGACACCCTCCTGGAAAATCAAGGTGTGTTGTCCCTGCTGTGCTGGCGCCGGTAAGGCCGCCAAAGCTGGCGCACCACCGCCAAAGCTCAACGACGCAGCCAGCCACAGGCCACAAGCCAAGACACAGGCGGCGGCAAGGGAAGCCCACATCCTCTTCATCTGGCACCCCAAATCGCACGCAAGCAACTGCGACCTTGGGCTGCCGCACATATCCGCAACATGCCTTGCATTCTACTGTAGAGGCAATGATTGGTCAAAGACAACAGCAATTTGTGCATAAGAGACACTTGAAACACTCCCTCCCACTTTGGTCGTTTACTCCAATGTATAGACGCAAAGGTCATCTACAAGGAACGCGCGGCCAAAATCAGGAAGAGACCTCGCCAGCCATCCACCGTGGTACATGGGTTCCTCAGCAAACGTTGCTACGAGTTGCAGTGAATCGAACTGTTCCAGGCGACGTTGGATGTCAGGCCACTGAGCACCATAGGCCTTGGCCCCTACCAGCACGTATTTCACACCCCAGTCACGCAGGAGGGCAATCGCCTGTGCTGTGGGAAAATCCCATAGCATAGGTCTCAATCGGCGATAGTAATTGGGAAAGAACGCGCCATAACCATAGGTCACTGGTTTCCCATGTACGGTAGTGGCATACAACCCAGGACCACATTCAGCCCTCCAGAGCGGGAATCGCATGACCGCCCCTTCTTCAGGCTGTTCCGCCAGCCACTCATCCACTGGCTGCGCCCGCACTTCAGACCATCCCAGTGGATATGGCACAGCCACAAGCTCGAACAGCACAAGCACCAGGAATATGCCGGCAGTGACAACACTGCGGCGTGAAGGTCGCCCTATGCCGCCCAGGCTGCGCGTAATCCGTGCCAGGCCGAAACCAGCTAAGACAGCAACAGCAAAGGCGCTGATGAGCCCGAAACGTGTCCACACCCGCATGGCATCAAAGAAAGGTACATACAAGTAAAACAGCAACGTCGGCAGGGGCAAATAGATCGCCCCTGCAAGTCGCAGTTCATAGTAGGAAGGCATCGGATGCAAGGCCAGCCGATTAGCCAGCAACCCCATCACCGCCGTAAAACCGTTCTCTACCCACGCCGGCACCGCGACATAGACCCGCTGACCATTCATGTGCAGCGTGGTTCCCAGCGCCAGGGCGAGGGACAGGCCGAGCAACAGAGCATAGGCAGAAGACCCTTTCTTCCAATGCCCAGTCCCGCAATTTTTCAGGCGGGGCCATAGAGCAACTGCAACCAGCAACATTGCTACCCAGCTCAGAGCGATCATGTGTTCGGGAACGTCCTGCCGGTTTGCATAGTAGCCTGCAAAGAGCTGTCCCCAGAACGGATGCATGGCATTGGGCACGAACCAGTCGCCAACACTGGCCGAGAAGATGTCCACTTCGCGCAGAGAAAAGGCCATCTCCCGCTGGCTCCACTGCTGTGCAGTATGCACGATACTGGGCACCATCAACAGGCCTGCGACAACGGCAGATACAGCCAACAGGCGCCACAAGTAGGAGACACCAAGCCGCCTGGCGCCTGCCCTCTCTTGGTTCTGTCGGCCCCTCCATAACACATACACCCCAGCAAAGATGGCGAACATGGGCGCATAGTACCAGGAAGAGAGCGCCGACAAGGCGAAAAATATGCCGACGAGGACAGCGGGTAGCGTCCTCCCCGTGTCCAGCATTTGCTCCAGGCACAGGATCATGAAAGGGAACCACTGGGTACCCAGCAGGTTCAGGTGGCCCGCCCCAAGGTGGCCCATGCGATAGGAACAGAAGGCATATACAACGCCGCTCAGCAACGCTGCCAACCGCTCACCTGTCAGGCGAAACACCAGCAAGTACACACCAAAACCAGATAGCACAAACGATAGCAACACCAGTGCATTATAGCTGACCGTCTCCCCACAGAGAACCGTCAGCGGCATCCCAAGGGATATGTTTGCTAGGCTCATCTCATGCAGCGCTAGATGGTAGCCCCGCGGATAGAAAACATCCGCAGTGAAAAACGGAGAGACTTCCAAGTCAAACAGCGCACGCTTGAACCACCATAGCTTGTAAAGGTACTCAAAGTTGTCTCCCGGCGGCCCCAGAACCCCGCTGGCGAGATTCGCAACCAACGGATATGTCATTGTCAGAGCAAGCACCAAATAGAAAAAAAGGATGCCGATTTGCTTTGTGCCTTTCACAGCTTTCACAGGCATCGGCCTCCCTCAACGCCAGTGTTTACCCTTGTTTTCGTGCATAGACCGCTATCTTGGAAAAGGGATTGATGTTGATACGTATTTTGTCCAGACCCAATCTGTACACACAACGGGCTGCCGTGTTTGTCAGCGCTCCATCCCAGGTGTAGTATTTGAGTCGCCGTACGGCAGGGCCGAGGTAAAAGACCTTGTCTGCGCTCTCCGTCTTCAGAATCTCGAAACCCACCTTACGCAGCATTTCCGTCAGCGAGCGCTTGGAGAAGAAATAGACGTGCTCACGCACACGGCGGAACTCTTCCCAACGGCGGCCCAGCAAACGGGCTACCAGGCTGCCGGCATCTGGCGTAATAATCGAAAGCAGGCCACCATCGCGCAGGATGCGCCCAATCTCCTGCAATTCACCCATTGGGTCCAGCACATGCTCGATGACATCCCACACCGTTACCACGTCAAATGCCTGATCATCAAAGTGCAGGTCCTTGAGCGTTCCCAGACGTACGTCCAGTCTGAATCTCTCCCGTGCGTAGCGTGCGCCGAACTCTGACACCTCAGTGCCAACGACGTCCCACCCTCCACTTCTGGCGAGATCCAGAAAGAATCCGGTGGCGCAGCCAACATCAAGAAGCCTGCCTTGGTGAGCGTAGCGTTCAATCGTCTTTAGGCGTTTGGCAAAAGTGATCTTGATATTCTCTTCGTCTCGCAGATAGTCATCGTAGCCGTAGAACTCTAGACCATTGGTGAGCCCATCGTGATCGTAATACAATTCGGTGTAGATTTCGTGCAGCGCATCCTCCAGATAGCGAGGATTCACATAAATCAGACCGCATTGCCGGCAACGAACAATATGAAAGCCATCGATTTCCATAACAGGTGCGGTATCGTCAGCACCACAGAGATTGCAGCGAACTTTTTCAAGCATGTCCTTCTCTTTTTCAAGCATGATTATAGCGATTCTAAATGAAAAGCCTATGAAAAGCGGGACAAGCCGACATTACAAATCCTTCACGCCCTGCCTGGCTGTTGCAATTGCGCATCTCACAAACGAACATCAGGATTTGCATCTGCTAGGCCAAGTTGGAAGAAACCTCACCCCGCACACGGATCACCCGTGCCGGCACGCCCACAGCGATTGCGTACGCAGGGATATCCTTGGTAACTACTGCGCCAGCACCAATGACCGCGCCCTTACCAATGCGCACACCCTCCAGCACTGCCACACCCAACCCCAACCACACGTCGTCTTCAAGTACTATGTCACCGGCGCTGCGAATGCCCTGCAATTTGATCGCCGCACTGCGATCTTCAAAGTTATGCTCGTAGGGACTAAAGCCACAGGCCGGCGCGATTTGCACATTGCGACCAATCGTGACACTTCCCAGGAATCCTTTCAGGTTACAACCAGCCTGGACGTGCGTGTCCGCACCGATGTGGACGCTTCCTCCAGCCCCCACTTCGACGATGGTACCCCGGTACAGATGAACCCGATCGCCCAATCGCACATCACCACCGTCACTGTGAGCATAGATGGTCACCCCATCATCAATGAAGCAGCCGCGCCCCAGATAGAGCCGGCGGCACTTGATCTGCGCACGAGGTGAGATGTAGGGCTTGTCGCTTACCCGGGCCAGGATGCGGCGATCCTTGTAAGGCCCCACCAGGGCCTCAGCGAGCCAGACCACCAGGCGTCCCAGGAGTGGTACTGGCGAGAACTCCATCAGCACTTTCAAGACCATTAGCCGCAGATGTCGTGCCCAACGTCTGATCCGTGACATTTCCCAATCACTCCCTAGATGCGGACATATCCGTTCTCTCGAAACCAGGCAACAGCTTCGGCAAAAGCCGTTTCCAGCGGCGTTTGTGGCAGGCCAAGCTCGCGAATGGCTTTGGCGGGATCACAAGTCAGCGCTGTCGGCCGCAAGTCCCTCAGCAGCCTGTCTTGGCCATTCTGCGCTCTCTTCTGCCCCAGGCGCAGAACGGACAAAGCATGCCTCACTATGCGTCGCGTCTCTCTGCCTTCCTGGTGCGGAGGTGCCTTTACCCCCGACGCGCGCCCCACCAAAGCCAAAAAATCTGGCAGCAACAAGTTACCCTCTCTATGCCCCAGGATGTATCTCTCACCCACACGCCCTTTCTCAGCAGCCAGGACGTGACCTTCGGCAACGTCCCGTACGGAAATAAAATTGATCCCGCCGGGCACAAAGGATGGCCGTTTGCCATGCAGATAATGCACAATACGCTGTCCTGTACTGCTCGGCTTGATATCGCGAGGGCCGATCGGCGCACACGGGTTGACCACAACCACTGGCAAGCCAGCATCGCACATGCTCAGTGCCACTACCTCCCCAAGGTATTTTGACTTGGCGTAATGGCTTCCTGTATCCCACTGGTTGAATGGCGTCTCTTCAGTGGCCAGGCTGCCGTCGGTAGGCCGCCCGATTGTACCAATGGTGCTGGTATGCACGACACGCGGCACACCCGCCTTAAGCGCGGAGCGCATGACGGTCTTGGTCCCTCGAACATTGACTTCGTACATCTTGTGGCTATCGGCTTCCGCTGTGCTGTAGAAAGCTGCCACATGGTACAGGGTGTCACAGCCATGCAGGGCGTTGATGAGCCCATCCTCATCCAGCAAATCACCGTAGATAATCTCCAGATCGAGGCCGGCAACGTTACGCAGGTCGCTGGTTCGGCGTACCAACACTCCGACGGCAACGCCTCTGCGCAGCAGACTGCGCACCACTGCTGAACCTACGAAACCTGTTGCTCCGGTCACAAACGCCTTCACAATTGAGCCTCTTTAGCGCACTTCATGGCAAGCGGTACAGGAATATAGAATAGCCGATCTTGGTCAAGGGCTCGTACTCCCGCAGCCAACTAAAGGCCACAACATCACCAAGATAGCCGCCCTGCAAGTAGGTAGCGCTGATAGCATAGACCGCTGGCGGCCTGGTTTCCAGATCATCCGGCTTCTCCGTAGCCAAGGGCAGAGCCTGAATATCATAGCAGCTCGGGCGCGCGCTGCCAAAATAGGCCAGGTAGATCTCCTCAATGCCATTATCATCCATGTATGTCTTCAGGTTTTTCAGATCCTGCCCCCAATCGAGATTGGAATCTACCAGATACATGTAGCCATTGTCCGGCCCGCCCACGATTTCGTTGAAATAGGCCAGGTAGTGAGGATAGATGCGTACGCTGCCCACGGCGTACCACAGACAGAGCACGATCAAGGCGACCTGTGCCCATCTCCTTTTGGCAAAGGTAACCAGTCGGCTCACGATGACAAAGATGAAAGGCAAAACAGGCAAGATGTGCCGATAGCCAATGGCCAAGAAACTGAGCAGGGTGGCCAGAAAGAATGCGCCAACTGGCACAGAGAGGACATATTGCCTGTGTGCCCGATTACCGTGAGCACGCACAGTCAGAATCATTGTTGCAGCCAACAAGATCAGAGTAGGGACGGGTGTCTTGATGGCAAAGGCAACGAGGAAATAGTACCACCAGCCCTTGGTCGAGTGCTGGCCCATAAGAAAAGCGGGTGCCCCTCGTTGGGCATAACGGCGTAGCCAGCGTACGCCGCTGAAATAGGTCGGAAACGGCACCCAGATATTCTCTACAACACCATAGGCTAACCGGAGCAACGTAGGATTGTGGATAAGCCTGTCCACTGTGGCGTGGGTAGTCTTGGTGGTCAACGGCGCAATCTCAAAACGATAACTGGCCCATAGTGACAGGAACGCCAAACAGGCGAGGACGAGCAGCACGGCGCACAGGAAGTACACCAGCATCCCCCAAGACCTTCTAGAAAGGCGTGTTTTCCATGGCCAACGCCCGACCAACGTCACGTCCCGGATGAAGAGGATTTCGATGAACACGATCATCCCGAAAATCGGCAAAAGGAGCAGTGCAGAGAGTTTGGTCGCTAATGCCAGGCCCGCCAGGATGCCAGCCAACACCAAGTCAACGTTGCGTCGCCAAGAAAGGAAGCGCCACAGGAAGTAGGTAGCGATGAAGATGAGACACGCCAAACCCAGATCGGTGGTAGTCAATTGCGAGTGCGCCAAGATGTTGGGATCCAGAACATAGAGGAAGAGTGCCAATAGGCCCGCCTTCGTGCCCCACAGCTCTTTGGCCCAGCGAAACACAAAGTAGCCTAGCACTACGGAGAGGAGAATAATGGCCAGACGCCCACTGTTGATCACCGTCTCCGCATCGTTGTAGACCCAGACGAATTCCTCGGCAAACTCGCTGATATAGGTCTTGCGATGCGTCAGATCATATTCGGGCATAACGATCCCTTTGTGAAATAGCAAGGGCACACCACTCAGGGCATTGACAAACGGCGGGGCGACGTTCAGGTCGAGGTTGCCCGTGACCAAATAGTGATAGCCACGCGAGATGTGGTTCTGCTCATCAGAGGTGGGCGAATTGAAGCGCATGCTCATCAGACAAAGCACCACCAGCAAGCTCAACAGCAGCACAGCGATCCAATTGTGAATTCGATTCCGGCGATCTGTAGCCATCATGGCAACCTGTAGATGAAGATAGAGTAGCCCACTTTGGCTGTGGGTTGATGTTGGGCCAGCCAATGAGCTGTGGCACCATCCTGGGCATACACGTTCTGCAAATTGGTTGCGCTGATGGCGTAATAGGCCGGAGCGGCAGCGGGAGCAGGGGGCGCATTGGGCAGCGGGCGGAAACGGATTCCGTAGTAGGCTGGATCTGCTGTGCCAAAGTAGCTCAGGTATATCTCCTGGATGCCTTGATCATCCATGTACTTCTTCAGATTCTTGAGATCCTGGCCCCAGTCCAGGTTGGAATCCACCAGGTACTTGTAGCCGTTGTCCGCTCCACCCACGAACTCGTTGAAATAGGCCAGGTAATGAGGACTCACAACCACGGCGCCCACGACATACCAGGCGCACAATACAAGCAGGCCAACTTGCATAAGGTGACCGCTAATCCGTGCGGCCACCTTACTAACATAGACAAAGGCAAATGGCAGCACGGGCAGGATATTGCGATACCCAATATCGATGGAACTGAACATACTGGACACAAAGAACAACACCATCGGCACGAGGAGAAAATACTCTTCCCTCAAATCGTCCCTGTGTCGAAGAGAAAGGTACGCCGCGGCGGCTAGAAGAACGAGCAAGGGGATTGGTGTCTTGATTATGAAAGCCACCGGGAAGTAGAACCACCAGCCCTGGACGCTATGGCCGCCTAGCAGAAAACTGGGATGACCCGCACGCGCATACCGCCGCAGCCAAGCCAGATCAGCAAAATAGGCGGGCGCTGGGACGGGGAAGTTCTCCGCCAGCGCATAGGCAACACGCTTGACACTCGGGTTGCTTAGCGGAAGAAAGCGATCCAGCAGCGGATGGCTGTCCTCGTGGGGAAGAAGTGAGCTCACTTGAAACCCGTAAACAGCCCACAGCACAACGAAGCTGAGCACAAAGATGACCAAACACAGACCAAGCACGAGATACGCACGCTGCAGCCACGGTCGTCCCGACAGGCGATTCTGAGCAGGCAATGCAAACGGTGGGACTGGCCTGGCCTTGTCAAAAGCCCACATGATCAGCAAGACGCCAAAAACGGGGGCCAGAAATAACGCCGAGAACTTGGTCGCTTGCGCCAAACCAAAAGCAACGCCAGTCAGGCCCAGCCTGCCCCAGGATGGCCGCTTACAGAACCGCCACAGGCAATAGACAGACACAAAGATGAAAAACGTCGCCCCCAGGTCTGTAGTCACTACGCTGCTGTGGGCGATGATGTTGGGGTCAAAGGTGTAGAGCAGCAGAGCCAACAGCCCCGCCGCATTGGACAACACATGATTCAACTGCCGCGCCCAGCGAAAGACCAGCCAAGCCAAGATCGCAGAAAGCAACAACATCGGCAGCCGCGCCCAGAGGACAATACCCTGTGCATCATTCCCAAGATGCCAGAAGAACTCGTCTGCCACGTTAAACAAGTCTTTGAAGCTGCGCACATCGGGCCAGCCTGGTTCGTGGGGAGGCAATACAATGTCCGAACGCAGCAGCAGCGGGCTGACGCTGAGCATGTTCGCCAGGGGCGGATGCCCACCCTGTGTCACAAGCGCCATATCGCCCGTCTTCAGGTACACATAGCTGCGCACGATGTGATAGGGTTCATCAAAGGTAGGCGAAGTGGTGCAGATGCTGAAGAGAATCTGGGCGCACAGCGCCAGCAAGAGCAAGCTTGCTGGCAGGTGATGTAATCTGATACTATCCACGCCCGCCTCCGCGCACAACATGCTTCAGCCAGCGCTTGCCTCGGACGAGCAAGCCAGGAGCAGGCTGACGCGCTTGCAGCGTCGCCTGGGCCTGCTGCAGGACTTGCATCTGCAGTTCACGATCACCCCCTGCCAAACTTGGTAGATCAGTGCCTGGATACCTTTCGCAGAGCTTGATGTTCAGCGCCGTAGGGCGCAACTGCTCCACAAAGCCCCGCGTCTTCTCGGCCGTAGCTGCATTCTGTCCAGGCAGCCCCGCCATCACGAACAGCCTGCAGCACAGCCCGATTTCACGGCACGCGCGCACGGTTTCAGCGACCTGCTGCAAATAGGCCTCGGCCTGCGCAGCCGACGCTACCCTGCGCAGCCGCACCAACAACGCTTCATCGGTCGTCTCTAGCCCGATCTTGATCCATTGACAGCCAGCGCGTTGCATCAGCCGAAGCAAGTCTGCATCGAAATGCTCAGGCCTGGACTCGCATTCCCAGCGTAGGTGCAGCCCACGCTCGAGGATTGCGGTGCATAACTTGACCACCCGATTACGATAGTGTGCAAACACTGGATCACGAAAGATCAGCCGGGCCGGACGGAAGCGCTCATTCAGGTAGTCCAGTTCGGCCATGACATTCTCGACAGACCGAGTGCGAAAGCGATGCCCCTGAGCTGCGGCGTAGGGACAATAGGCACACTGGTCTGGGCAGCCGCGGCTGCTCAGTATGGTGAGCAGAGGGTACTTCTCATACGGAAGCAGATCCCAGGCGGGGAAGGGCAACGTTTCCAAGTCTTGCATCAAGCCCTGGTCATTATAGCCCGATACCTGCACATCTCCTGGCGCTAGTTCTCGTGGTGCAGACAAGGCACCCTCGGCAGCCCACTGCTGCAGCGCTTCAACGAAGAAACCTTCCGCTTCGCCAACGAGCACGGCATCCACTGCTGCATGAGCCAGTACCTCCTGGCCCACAAAGCGCATCGCCGGGCCGAAAGCAATGAGCTTGGCCGAAGTTTGGTTTCTCAGCGTCGCAATGTAGGCCAGGTCAGTATCCAGGCTGGCATAAGAGACGAATACGCCAATTGCATCCGCCTCTACCCAATTCGGCCTGGGTGCCTCTACAACCGCATCGAAAGCCTGCACCTGGTAGCCAGCATCACGCAGGCTCGCTGCCACAGTAGCCAAAGTATGCGGAGGGTAGAAGAAAGCGTCAGGGTAGGGATAAACAACCCCCATGCCTGCCGCTCCTTCGCGGTTAGCCAGCGTCCCCGGGGCACTTGGCAGATTGATCAGATTCACTCTATGCTTCGCTGCCATGCAGCTCCTCGGGCAGGACCTTCGAATCCCGCGCTCCGAAAACAAGTCAAAGCATCACCAACACTCAGTACAGTACCTCGTACACAATAGTTTTGCCCCTGGGATCATCTGCCGTATACACGTGGCGCAGTCCTGACGGCGGCGAGTCTCCAGCCAGCAGAAGGCCGAGTTGTGGACGAATGACGGTGACCTCCCGCTCATCGACGACCAGGTAGTCTGCTCCCCGCTTGCGGAGGTAGGCGATGAAGATTGGATACTCCTCGTTGGGGGTGGCTACCCAGTGCCGTTTGGCATAGAAGGGAACCTCCGGGTCTCTGGACATGATCAGGGAGTCCGCGGGCGAATTCGCCTTCAGCCAGAGTCCCGCCTCGCGGCGGCTGGGATTCATATTGGCCAGGCCGTTGCGCAATACCCGTGGCTGCAAGGCCAGGAAATGGACCAGGATCAGAGCACACAGCAACACAGAAAGGCCAAAAGCCAAACGAGACCCCTGGCGCATAGGAAACGCCCAGCTCTTCCAAGTCTGCTGTAGCCAATCTCCCAGGGCTGCAATCCCCCTCGCCAGCCACAGCAACAGAATGGGAAACATCGGAGCGAAATAGCGCAGCTCAATGTGAAATGGCAGAAAAGTAAAGACCGGCAGCACGGCTGCAATGAGAAGAATTTCCTTGACGGCCCGCTCCCTGCTCCAGGCCGAGCCAAACCAAGCCAGGCCGATAAAAAGCAAGAAGTAGAATGGAAAAACGTGGCGTGCGAACAACACCGTCTCCAACGTATTCACGTTCTTCCAAATCCGGCGTATAAAGCCATGAGGGTCCGCTCTGATCTCCTCCCCAATGCTGTACTTGAAACGGTCTTCTGAAAACCAGATGATTTCTTCGCCTGCCTCGTCCAGTCTAGACAGTGCACGGTCATAGAGGCCGGGATCGTGCTCCACTGCGCCCAGGCCAGCCACATAGGTCACGCCCAGTTTGCCAGTGATCAGGATGCGGCCCGTATGGCGATACAGGAAAATAATGTAGGGTGAAATGACCAAGGCGAAGGCCAACACGCCGCCCAGTATTCCGGCAACAACACGCCGATTGGACAGCGAACGCCGCCACAGATTGCCCAGCACGAGCAAGGCGAACATCAGGCCAAGATAGACAATCGCCTCGGGCTTGGTCAGATATGCCAGACCAAACAGCGCTCCAGCAG
The DNA here is from genome assembly GCA_030607875.1 of Chloroflexota bacterium. Classification (GTDB taxonomy): domain Bacteria; phylum Chloroflexota; class Anaerolineae; order UBA2200; family UBA2200; genus JAUWJD01. The sequence continues at coordinate 88,890 of JAUWJD010000003.1, read as the reverse complement.
CCAGATGCGCTGCCAGGCTTTCCTTCTCCCAGGCAAGCCAAACGGCGCAGAAAGCAGCGTACAAAAGAAGGAGGTACAGGGGCTCTAGCATGGTACCCCAGAAGATCGCATCTGCGGTCAGTGGGGGGAAGAGGCACAGGAATGCCGTGGCCATCACCGCGACACGCACTCCGAAGAGGCGCTTGGCCAGCCAATAGAACGGCAGGAGAGCAAGCGTGCCGAAGAGCACATAGGCGATATCGCTGTTCAGTTTCATGTCGTGCGTGAGCGGATACAGCAGCCCTGTGACTACCGGGAACAACGGCGCATAATGTATCTCGGGCCGGCTAGTCACGGCATATCCCTTGCCCGAGAACAAGTTGCGACCAGCTATCAGGTAGTCCGGTTCGTCCCAGCGCACAACCCGATCCACTTGCACAACAGCAACTCGGAGCACCAATGAGGTGCTCACGATTGCCAGCAAGATAAGGAGTTCGATTCTGGGAGCCGAACGGTTTGCAGCTTGTTTCAAGTTTCCTCCCACTGCGGCCCTGTCAATCTATGCGCCGATGTATAGTGACATTGGACTCGCCGTCAACAGTGGCGAACTTGTGATATTCCGGCACCGGACGGTTTCCCCAGGGCAGGTCGGGATAGGGTATCTTGATCGCTTCGTAGTTCCCGGCGGCGACAAGCCGCTCCACTTCGTCGCGGTACGGGCCATACTGTCGATTGATAATCCACTTGGGCTGCCCGACACGTTCAAGACGGTATCCGGAAAGCCCTCCAGCGAACCCAAGTCCTGTGTAGAACGCAACCGGCAGCTCGCCATAGTTGGAAAGCACGATATCTCCTGGCGCTGCGTGTTCACGCAAGAATAACACAACACCTTCGTTGGGCCCATCATAATCGTGGGTTAGTTCGTAGGCATAGTCCAACCAGTCGAGCCGGAACCGTCCTGCCGTGGCAATCAGCGCATCGGTCTCGGCGAGATAGCGGCGCGGAGCCAGGGAGGCCCACTTGAACTGCCGTGCAATCGGAAGGGTGTAGGGGAAAAGGTGCAAGGCATTCGTCGCCAGAAGTAAAACAATCACAGCATAACCCAGCGGACGAGAGCGATCCACCACTTTGAGCACTGTCACCGCTAAGAGAGCGGCCAGAAGCGGCACCAATTGCACGATGTAGCTGAAATACATCCAGATGAACGTTGTGGACAGGAAAAGGATGGTGACCAACACCACCACGATGTACAGGTTCAGCGCTGAGACCTCGCCTGTCCCCAGGTACAGCAGCTTCTCTGGCCGCCAGTTCCGCAGATAGAGGTAGGCGAACAACACCAGCATGGGCCAGGGAAAGACCCAACCCGTGATGTAGACGACATAGTGTACGCAATGCCCAACGAATCGGTACACGTCAAAGACAAAGCGCCCCCGCGCCCAGGTCTGGAGATAAATAGCCCAGGGCACAACGAAAAGCACCAGGATACCTACAGCCACGATCATGCGCTTCACCTCAGCCATCTGTGGTCGGGTGAGCAAGAAGTGCAGACCTAACGCAGCCATCAACGGCACGAACGCACCAAAGTTGCTCTGGAACAGGCAAAAGCCTGCCAGGATGAAATAGGGCGGCGCCCAGTTGGATCCGCCTCGCACCCGCAAGCGCAGGTAAGCATCCAGCGTGACCACGGTAAACAGCGCTGCAAAAGGAAAGTACTTGCACTGCCGGGCATGAAGCAGAAACGGCAAACAGAGCAGCAGAAGCACTGAACCCAGAATCGCCACGCGCTGGTCGCGAAAGTGATGGCGCAAGCTGTAGTACAAGAGTACAACAGTAGCCAGCCCTGCCAGCGCATAGGGCAGACGGGCGGCAAAGGTTGTTGGGCCGAGCACGGCAAGAGACAACGCAGTGAAATAAAAGGGCAGCCAGGGATGGTACAGCCAGACATAGTCCGTAGTGTATTGCACGTCCTGCGGAGCCTGGCGGATCAGGTTTCGCCCATCGAAGGCCAGCGGCAAGCCATAAGTGCCCAGCCGTTGGGAGAGCAGAGCTGTCTCGGCTTCGTCCTGCCACAGATACATGTTGCCCAGATTAGTGAGCAGTAGCACAGCTCCGACAATCAGCAACAAGATCACAAAGTGAGATCGAAACTGCTGCAAGAGGCCCGCCGTGATCTCTCGACCTGCGTTATCGCCCGCCCGTGTGATCCGCTCCGGCATGCTAGTCCCCCTCCCGCCTGTACAAGACTACCGGATCTTTGCTCTGCGCTGTGAGATAATGATGCTCACCAGGCTGCGGACGATTCTCCCACCGGATGTCAGGGTATGGTATCTCAATTCGTTCGTACGAGCCTGCCGCAACAATGTCGGCCAGCAAGTCGCGATATGGACCATGCTTGCGATCAATCACCCAATCAGGGTGGCTGTTCACACGCAGACCATGCAGGCCAAGCCCACCCAGTACGTGCAGGTCGGTGTAGAATATCAACGGCAGGTCTTCGTAGTTCACCGCAACGGTCTGCCCAGGCTGTGCATTTGCGGCCAGATAGCCAACGATACCCTCATTCGGTCCTTCATAGGAGTGGCTCAACTCCTGAGCATACATCCACGCATCAGAACGAAAGCGGCCCGCCTTGGCCCAAACATCCTGCAGAGACAGAAAGGCTGCGGACCTAGGCCACAAGCTGCTCGGGTCCAACTCATGCACACCGGGCAAGCCATAGGGCAACATGCCCAGGCCATTGCCGGCCAGCAGCACCAGCAACAAAGCATAACCCACAACAGGCCACTGCTCCATCACCAGGACGACAACGATGGCCAACATAGCCAGAAGCAACGGAATCAGATGCACCATGTAACGGAAAAAGACCCAATCAAAAGCTGCAGACGCCGACAGCATCACAAGATGAATGATGATCACCAGCCCGGCCATCTGGCAAAAGCGAGCCTGCTTGTCGTCGAGCGCAAATCGCTTCTGCTTGACACGGCGCAACCAGGCAACGGCCAGCATCAACACCAGCAGGAGAGGAAAGATCCAGGCTGTAGTGTACAGAATGTACTGGCCGATATGGGCCAGGAATCGATCCAGCCGAAAGGATTGGCCTCGATCCAGCACGCGCATAAAGACAGCCCAGGGCAGCACCAGAGTGGCGATGAGCATGACAGCAGTCAGAAAACGATGTATTGACCTGTGTTCTGGGCGTGAAAGGAGCCAATGGACGCCCAAGGAAGCCAACGTGGGGAAGAAGGCACCATAGTGGCTGTGGTACAGCAACACCGCTGACAGGATGAAGCAGGGCAGCGCCCAGACTTTGCCTGCACGCAAGCTCCGGTATGCATCAAGGGTAAGCAAGGTGAAGAATGTCGCCAACGCGTAGTAGCGGCTTTGGCGCATCAACAGCAGAAACGGCACGCAAAACAGCAGTAGCACAGTCGCTACCTGAGCAATACGCTTGTTCTCGAGGCAGCGCAAGACAAAGCAGTAGAACAGCAGCAATGTAGCCAGGCCTATGAGCACAAAGGGCAGGCGCGCGGCAAGAGTCGTAGGGCCCAGGATGGCAAATGATGCGGCGGTCAGCACATACTGCAGCCAGGAATGATAGATCCACACGTGATCAGAGGTGAATTCGACAAAGCTCTGGCCTGCTTGCTGAACCCAGTCTGTACCATCTGTAGATAGCGGCAAGCCGAAAGCCAACAGGTGCCGGGACACCAGCGCTGTTTCTGCCTCATCCTGCCAAAGGTATGCGTCATCCAGCCTGCACAAAAGCAGTCCTGCGCCCAGAAGGAGTACTAACGCTAAGAACGGCAGGTCCCTCAGACGGCTGGTTGGCAAGGCAAAGTCTCGCCATCTCTTAGGCGAGGCAGGTGTCTCAACCTGCCGGTGCATCACGATTGCTCTCCTCCCTCGGCCAGTTGCTCCGTGGCAGAGTTTTCGCCGCCAGCCGAGGTCGAGAAGCGCAAGATCTGTGACAGGTGATAGCGGCTGATGATTTCTGGCAAAGTCTTCTTGAATTGTGGAACCTGCACCAGGTTCCACTTGGCCAGCAAGTAGCGCACCATCACGGCCAGCGTACTGAAGCCATAGACTACGCTGCGCTGAAAGTTGACTGAAGAGGCCTCCTTGAAGTAGCGCGTCGGCACGCCGATCTCAGCGATGTGGAAGCCATAGGCTACCGCCTGCGCGATCACCTCCGTATCGAAAACAAAGTCATCGGAGTTCAGCAGGAAGGGTATGGTTTCCAACATCCGTCGGCTGTAAGCGCGGAAGCCGGTGTGGCACTCGGACAAATGTTGTCCCAAAACGATGTTCTCAACAGTGGTCAAGAAACGATTGGAGAGGTATTTGTAGACGGGCATTCCCCCTGCCAGAGTCCCACCGCTCAGGAAACGGGAGCCCAACACCATGTCAGCCCTGCCCTCCTGAATCGGCCGGATGAGCTCGGGTACCAAGGTCGAATCATATTGGTAGTCTGGGTGCAACATCACAACGATGTCTGCGCCATCCTCCAATGCCTTGAGATAGCAGGTCTTCTGATTGCCCCCGTAGCCTTTGTTCTGGATATGGACCACGACGTCCAGACCAAGCTGCCGCGCAATCTCCACAGTCTCATCCTGGCTCACGTCATCGACGAGAATGACTTTGTGCACTACCGCTCTTGGCAGGTCGTTATAGGTCTGCTCCAGTGTCTTGGCGGCATTATAGGCTGGCATAACGACAATAATCCTCTCATCCATTGCCCTACTCCTACAAGTAACGAGTAGCGAGTGACGAGCCACGAGTAATGCGTAGAAAATCCCCCTTCTGATTATCCATTACTCTTCACTCACCACTCATGGTTCCTTCTTGCGCACGCTGGCTACCCCAAATGCAAAAACCTCCGCAGAGCGGCTTTGAATCATAACCAGCGTTTGCGGTTGCAGTTGATAACGCGCGCGCCCGTCAATGACCACATAGTCTGCGCGTTCAAAAGCAGTCAATACCGCCTCCTGCGCAGGGCTGCGCCAGAACGTCGGTTGCAACTCACTCTTTTGGCCCATCCACACGGCTTTTGCCAGTTCCCACAGCGTTTGGCTCTCTATGCCCAGATTCACGTACAGCATCTCTCCGTAGCTGTCTACGAGAAACTGTCCCGCACGCACACCGGCCGGCGGACGCGAAGACAAGAAGGTATAGTTCGGCTCAAAGACAAGGATCTGCGCATCCGGCGAGCTGTTCTGCTGGATATAATTCGCCACTTGTGCATAAGTAGCGTCCGTATGGCCAAGCATTTGCATGATGTCCTGGTACTGGCGCACAATGTGCCCCCTGAGCACACCAATGGCCAAAATGGTCACCAGTATCCACCTACCCAGGGTTAGACTTCCGAAGTTTGGCCAACTTCGGAAGTCTGCTGTGCTGCGCCAGATAGGACCGATACGCATGTCGAACAGGCCACCTCCCAGCAAGCACAGCGGCACGGCCAGTTGCACGTAGTATTGCGGGTAATACGAGCTGTTGGCCACGATGAGCAGCAGACTGTAGCCTGCCCAAACCAACACAATCCACCACGGTCTGGCCTCCCGCCGCCAGATGGCCAACAGGCTGATACACAAGCCTCCCAGAAGCCCAAAGCGCACGGTTGACCAGGTCTGGGCATAGTGCCAGATATGGTACAGTCTAGCGAGCCGATGGACAACCCCGTCCGCTGGCCTCAGTAATTGGAAGAAATAGACCTGCTTCAGAAAATCGCCCGGACACCGCAGCAGGAAATGGGCGCTCAGCACCAACCACGCCAGGGCAAAGCTCACAGCGATGGTGACCGCCTCTCGCAACCTCCGGCGCAGCAAGGAAACAGTGAGCAGGGCCAGGATCACCACCATGCCAGGCGTTTTGGCCAGCGAGGCCAGGGCGGCAAGAACACCGGCTATCACAGCCAGACGCTGACCCCGCCCATCGTCCGGTGCTGGCTCGAAAACAGATAGGTAGGCTAATACAGCCAGGACAGAAAACACGTTGAGCGGCGGCTCCAGCAGCGCCAGGCGGTCCATACCGAGCACCATACCGTCTACGGCCAATAGGCTGGCCGCAGCCAGACCCACCGCCCTACCCGACAACTTGCGTCCGAGCAGGTAAACCAAGGCTACCGTAATCAGGCCGTAAAGGACAGAGACATAGCGCGTGGCCATGAGACCCAGGCCACTGCCCCAAGGCACATCAACTAGGCGCAGGACCCCGGCTAACAGATAGATGCCCACAGGGGGCAATGTGGCAAAAAAGTCACGATAAGGCAGGTATCCCTGCAGCCACAGTTGTGCCGTGCTGTCCCAGACCCCCTCGTCATAATCCTGTGGAGCTTGCAGGCCTCTTTGTGTGGGAAGCAAGTTGCAAAGTCGTAGGTAGGCAGCCAGTGCCACGATCAAGAGCAACGCCAGCAAAGTGGCGTAGCGCGCCAGGCCTCTGGCAGCGAATGGCCGAGCCACAGCTTTCAGCACATCGCGCCTCACGAACTCTGCCAGTAACGGTCACGGTGCTCGATGTAGTAAGCCACCGTGCGCCGCAGTCCCTCCCGCAACGGGACCTTGGGTTCCCAGCACAGGGTCTGACGTATTCGGCTGTAGTCGGCATAGTAATCGCCGATGTCAATGCGTTTCTTGTCCGGCGGGAAGGGTATCAGACGATAGCCACCCCGGCCTGCCCCAAACTCCTGACACACCTCCAGCAAGACCTGCACAAACCCCAACAGGCTCACCGGCGGTGTATTGCCTAGATTGAAGATGCGGCCGTTCGCCCCTTCGTAAACAGCAGCCAACAGCAGAGCTTCCACAGCATCGTCCACATAATTCATATCGCGAAGTTGCTTGCCGTCACCAAAGATCTGTATCTCTTGGTTGTCAATGGCCAGGCGGATGAACCAGGCGATAAAGCCCTGCCGGCTGTGCTTCATCAACAGTCGAGGGCCATAGGTATTGGTCAGGCGCAACGACAGAGCACGGATGCCGTAGATGTTGTTGTACAAGATATGGTACCATTCGCCTGCCATCTTGTTGATGCCATTCACGTCGACGGGCCGCAGCAGGTGTTTCTCATCCACGGGCAAGTACTCTGGTGCACCATACACCTGGCGTGTGCCGGCAAAGACCACTTTGATATCAGGGTTGTTGTGGCGACAGGCTTCAAGGATGGATAGTTGAGCCCGGCAGTTGATCTCCAGGTCCGTGTACGGATCCTGCATACTGTCAATGTGGCTGACCTGACCGGCAAGGTTGAACAAATAGTCCTGGCCGCGCACCAGGTAGTTCATGCCATTCACGTCACGCACATCTGCGATATTGACCCGTACCTTGTCCTCAATGGGCTTGATATTGAACAGGTTTCCACCATAGTCAGGTATCAGCGAGTCCACGAGCAGCACGTCAGCGCCCTGCCCAACCAGTCGGATGGCCAAATTGCTGCCGATAAACCCAAGGCCTCCAGTAATCAGGGCTTTCTTGCCCGCAAACTTGCCTTCATATGTCATGGACTCGGGGTCCTTCACTGCCTGGCACGCTTTTTTCATAGACCAATACCGAACCTTTTCTTGAACAGAAACACCAGATTGGCAAAACCGTCCTGCCACAAGTTCAGTTTGCTCTCGCCAATACGTTCTCGGTAGTAGATGGGCAACTCGTGAGCCTTCACATCCCTGTGGCGAAAAGCTTCGATTTTGATCTCTTCAGACAACGACATCCCATCGCTGGTTAGCCTGAGCTTTGGCAAGATGGAACGCCGGAAAACCCACATCCCCGACTGAGAATCCGTTAGCCAGATGAAATACAGCACAAACACGGCCAGGTTCAGGACAGAATTGCCCAGCATACGGAGGAACGAATTGGCTTCCTCAGACTTGTGCCCCGTACGATCACAGGTGATGAAATCGAGATCCTCCTCGATCATCACGTCAAGCAAAACCGGGATAAAACCGCGAGGGTATGTCGCATCACCGTCCATGGTGATGATGATATCACCTGTGGCAGCCCCAAACCCGGCTTTGTAGGCCGCGCCATAGCCTGGTTTGGATTCGACGACCACCTTGGCACCCATAGCAGCCGCCACCTCTGCGGTGCGATCGGTACAGTTATTGTCTACCACGATGACCTCATCAACCAAATCGGGCATGTCAGCCAGTGTCACACGGATGCCATCTTCCTCATTGTAACAGGGAATCACCACCGAGACGCTGTGCCCTTTGTGCATAACTAACTCCTCTTCTTGCCACAGAGTGCTATTTGTCCGTAGACACAACAACAGTAGCTGCTGGCTCTGCCCCACCCGCCAAACGGTGCTTCACCTTGCTCCACTTGAGTGTCGCCCACTCCTTTGCCACCCGGGGTAAGACCAATGGATTGAACAGGATGTTCACAGTCAGGAAACACTCATAGGTACAGAAGCACTTGGTATCGCGCACGTACCGGCGCATCTCCTCTCCTTTGGGACCGAACCACAGCTTCTTGAAATCATAGTCGACGTCGCGCACGTTGCCGATCACTTTGTCTACGTGCAGCTCACAGGGCAATACCTGCCCCTCGCTGAACATCGCTCCACCCAGACTGCCGGCATAGCAGGGAATCTGGAAACGACGCTCTCGCACCGTTTTGGCGATGATCCGCGGCCGGACAATGCGCTTGGCGTTCAAGACATCGGAGAAAGGCATTTTGTAGTATCCGGACAGGATGCGTGCTTTGTTGTCCCGCTCCAGCGCAGCATGCAATTCCTCGTACTTGCGGATGTCCACTTCGTCTGTTGAAACAGGATCTCGCGGAGCACCGCGCATCAAGAGAGTGAAAACTGTGTTGACCCCAACCTTGTGGGTCAAATAATCGTATAGCTCCAGCAAGTGATCCTGGTTATACCGCGACACAGTAATCTCCGCGCAAGTGCTGAAATTCGCATAGTGCTTCTCCAGCACACGCAGCTCCTGGTAGGTGCGCACAGCGCGATCGAACAAGCCCGGAAAACAGCGGATGTCATTGTGTTGCTCCCCGATGCCATCAATGGAAACGTCGATATGCAAGTCGAGGCCAGGGCAGGTATCGAGCATCTCCTTCGTCGTTTCGACTATGCGCCCAGTAAGGCTGCCATTGGTGGGGAGTCCCACGTTAGCTGCGTGGTTATTGCAATGGAAGATGCGCACAATCTCCGCCAGGTCACGACGCAGAAATGGCTCCCCACCAGTGGGCGTGAAGAAGAGCATGTCGTCCATACTGGCGGATATGCGCTCGATTTCATCGATCGTCAATTCCTTGGCCTTGTGCGCAGGTTCATGCGCAGCGAGCAAGCAATGCTTGCACCGCGCATTGCAAAAGTCAGTGACAAAGAACACAAAGTATATCGGCGAGGCACGTCCCTTGTAGAGAATGCGGCTGCCGTACTTGAGGTACCGTTTATAGTTCACTATGTTTCTCCTACTGCTTCGTGCACCGAAGGTGTCGTCCCCGTTTACGCCTCTGGTGTAAAGACCAGAGGTGGCGCAAAGACAAAGGTGAGACCGAGTAAGCTCCGGAGATGCTACGCAAGGGCGAGACTGCCTGCGCGGCGCTCCGGCGCAAGTGCAGGTGTTGCCATCCCGTCGGCGCGGCACCCTTCGGCTGTCGCCCGCAGGTGCCCACGGGGCATGCAGAGCACATGCAAGCACAAACTGTTGATGCAGTACTCTGTGATTGATTAGTAGCGCTTCCCGCTCAGATAATCTACGATGGCCCACAGCACACCAAGACCGGACACCCACAGGTCAACTGGCAGGAACAGGCCGCTCTGCAGAAGAAACAGCCAGCCCCTCGCTTGCCGCAGCGCATTTAGAAACGGGACATTTAGCAGCAGAATGCCCGCGCAGTGTAGAAGTACAAGCAGTCCCCAGACAGATTGTTTGGTCCACAAGAGCAAGACGATGAACACAGGCAACAACCAGGCCAGGGGCACCCCCAGGATGAAGAACCAGGGAACCGACGCATAGTACTTCTGATCAGCAGCCCGCTCGGTAGGTTCCAGCATTTTGCGCAGCCAAGTCTTGGTCAGTCCGAACGCACGTCGCCGGTCGGTCCTCAGCAAATCAGCCAACGAATAGTACTTCAGATGTTCGACTGTCAGGCGGCCATCTAGGCGTACCTTGTGCCCGGCAGTCAACAGACGTTGACCGAACTCGATGTCCTCAGTGATGCTGGCGCCACGGTAGTTGACATCAAAGCCACCCATCCGCAGGAAAGCGGCCCTGCGAATGGCAGCAATGCTGGTGTAGAACAGCCCCACACCCCGTTCAGCGTCCCTGCTCTCAGCGAGGCGGGCATAGGTATAGTGCATCCACAGATTCTTGAACTGACTGCAAAAGTTATCGTATTTTAGCTTCTTGCCGAGCAGACCAATTACTCCGGTGACAATTGGATCCTCCAGGTTCTCAGCAACCAGGCGCAGGGCGTCGGGTCGCAGCAAGATGTCGGCATCGGTGAAAAGGATGATATCACCCCTGGCCTCTTTCGCCCCGAGATTCTTGGCCGCTGCTGCACCGACGTTCTCTTCCAGACGCACAACTCGGCAGGCATAGCGTGAGGCAACATCCGCGCTATCGTCAGTAGAAGCATCGTCCACCACGATCACTTCATATTTGTCATAGTCAGAATTGCCAACAGCCTGCAAACACTCATCGAGTGTCAGCGCAGCATTGTACGCGGGAATCACAACAGAGATCATGGGCGAAAGCTCACCGCCTGCGTCATCAGTAGCGAGTAGTGAATCCGCATTCACTACTCGCCACAATCAAGGAATTATACACGAGTTGTATGAAAATCCGATATATGATAGTATTTGATAGATGAAGCTTTCTTCATGCCCGCAGTGAAATGGCACTCCCTTCATCCACGCCGGTAGAACAGATAATCCTCGACCTGGGCCTCGAATCGATACCTGGATTCTAGCAGTTCTTCGAAAGCTGAGAACTCCTCCAGCAACACGCGTGACCCCAATGGGGTTAGCGGAGTTACATCATTCTCGACAACCACGATGTACACAGGCGGTGCCCCCAGCACCTCATTGAGAAACTCTTGGCGTCTAGCTTCTAGGAGAGGAGCGCCATCTGGATCAACCAGCATGTAGGAAAAGATGTACTTTGTCGGCGACCGGCGCCGAGCCAGGAAATTGACCAGTGGCTCAGCTCCCCAAATCAACGCCGTTTCATCGGCTCCAGTGTGTTCACGCAAATACGTTGCTGCGCGCAAAGAGCCCGTGCGTGAAAAGTCCTGTCCGATGTCGAACTGGGCGTAGTACTGCTCGACACTCATACGCCTACTGAGGTAAGCCACCATACGCCTGTAGCGAGCCAGGTGATCGTAGCCCGTCCACAGCAACAGTCCGACAATCACGACCACCGCGAAGACGCTCTGAGGGTCCGTGTCTCGCCATTCCTGCCTCAGCCAAATCAGGCTTGCCGCTGAGAGGATCGCAGCCGGAGCCAATGCGGGGATCCAGTGGTACTCAAACAGCTTGCCCTGAAGAAGCACGACTGCTATGCTGGACAGCAGGAAGACGACCACCGCCTCCCCCCTCCTGAGCGATGCGTCGCCTTGCCATCTGTTAGGCAAGGGCGGGACATGGCTACCACGATTGCCCTGTCGCCGCAGGAGAACCCTACACACACCTGCCAGGCTCAACCAAACGAGCAGCTGCCAGTCTCGCAGGTAACGCATGATGACATCCAGCATCGCCAGTGGGCCATCACCTAGCACCAGCCCACGTGCGCCCAGGTATGCGCCGGTACCATAAACATGCCAGAGCTCCAACAGTTCCCCGAGGCCGTGTCCATAGAGGTACAAGCCAATAGGCAATAGACCCAGCAGCCCTCCCAGAAAAAACACAGCCAGGCCCCGCAACACTTTGCCAGTGCTCCAACGTTCTCGCCACATCTCAAGGCCTGTCCAAGCCAGCGCAGCCAATACCACTACGCCTGCGGTGGGCTTGAACCAAAAAGAGAACCCGCTGGCCACGCCGCTGAGCAGCAGTGGCAGGTGATTGCGACTGCGCACCGCACGCACCATGCCATACACACTGGCTGCGAGAAAAGGCACCATGAACGACTCGGGGTTCGCAGCCGCGTAGAAATGGACCAGCAGATAGTAGCAGAAGGCATAGAGCCAAGCCGACAAGGAGGCTATGCGACGATCCTGGAATACTTCACGCGCCAAGAGGTACACCGATGCCGCGCTCAGAAGCGTATACAACACGTCCAGAAGCCGCACTGCGAACTCGGAGTGCCCAAAGAGCGCGAAAGCCAGCCAGTACACAAAGTAAACCGCAGGTGGTTTGAGGTCCCAGGCATCACGATATGGCACCCCACCCTGCATCATCAAGTCTGCGATGTAGGCATACGCACCCTGATCCCGTGTAAGGGGATAGAGCAGAGTTGGCAACGCCGCCAAGATCAGGATGACAAGCGATATGAGCTTTATCCAGCGACCGCCAAGTCTCATTTCACTGCCCCGCTGCCCCCTTCTCCGCCCCACCATCTGGTGTTCGTACTCGCAATTCAGCCGCATACGCTGACTTCAGTAACTGGGTGTGATCGAGGATATGCGAACTTGTATCCTCAGTAAGCTGTTTCAATGCCCGCCCATCCAAAATGGTATAAGGTGTGTGAGTGAAGACACTGCGTACTTCGATCTGGGCCGGCTTCCGAAAAAAGACCGCACGTGTGCCGATTCGGTCCTGCTGACGCCAGACAGCCAACAGGGCAGATATCGACATATCCGGGATGTAAAGGTTACGATAGAGCATCTCCCCGTAGCTATCGATGAAAAAGGATCCCTCGTCCGCACCGGCCGGCGGATGTGACGAGAGAAAAGTGTAGTTGGTCTCGAAAGCGAGGATTGCCGAATCGGGAGGAAGCTGTTCGTTGATGTACGCCACTATCTCCACGTATGCCGGTTTGATCCGCTCCAGAGCAGCTTTGGTCGTAGTGTATTGCGTCCGCAAGCGCGAGCAGCCCAGGACGAGAATTGCCGCCAGCGCGATAGCCTGCAGCAGGTGCCACGAGCGGCGCGAAGCCACTGGCAGGTAGGCTAGGGGACTTGGCACGGCGTGATCGAGTTCCCCATTCAGCAACAAGCCACCCAGAATGCCAAAGGGCACTGCAAGTTGAGAGAAGTATGTGGCCCAGTAAGTGCGGCTGCCCAGCAGCAATGCCACCATCAGCCCGGCCCAGGCAAGCACAACCAGCCAGAGGTCTCGGTTGCGCACCTGGCGACCTGCCAACAAGGTCGCTGCCACACCGCCAAGGGCAAACCGTACCGTAGCCCAGGACCAGGTATAGTTCCATATTTCCGTCAACCGTGCCAACGGATGCACGGTGCCATCCCAAGGACGAAGCAGATGGAAGATGTAATTCTGTTTGAGGTAGTCAGCAGGGCAGAGCACCAAAAAGACCAAAGCACATAGCAGGTAGCTGCCCACGAGCGAGGCAGCAAACCATACGCCCTCCCGCCAGCGACGGCGGACGACGATGGCAAGAGCGACCACCAGCACGGGGACGAGCGCCGTTCCTTTCACCAGCAGCGCAAGTGTGCAAAAGAGACCACTCGCGGCGACCAGAAGGTAATGCCTACTCCAGACGGCGGACTGGAGACGTGGCTGCCTGGCTTGATGCAGGGCGTGGAGATAGCAAAGGATAGCCAAAATGGAGAACATGTTGGTCGGGGCCTCCAGCATGGCGCGGCGATCCTGCGCTACCACGATGCCATCAACAGCAATGAGCACAGCGGCCAGCAAACCAGCCCACTTGCCCCCGATCATCTTGGCAGCAGAATAGGTCAGCAGTACAGTGACCAGGCCATAGGCAACGGAAGCATAACGCAATGCCATCAGGCCAGTCGCACTGCCCCAGGGGTGATAGAAAATCCGCAGAACGATCATAAACAAGTAGATGGCAACCGGCGGCATAGGTGTAAAAAAGTCACGATATGGCACATACCCCTGCAGAGCCAGTTGTGCAGTGGTAGCATAGACGCCCTCGTCAGCATCCTGGGCGTAGAGCAGCCCCACATCCAGAGGCACCAGATGGTAAAGCCGACAGCCGAGAGCCAGCAACATCACTAACGTTAGCAAGAGCAGAGCCCCGCGATCGCTTTTGGCTGTCTGATTGGCTGGATTGGTCGCATTCACCGAGGGTATGCCCATGTGCTCAGCCCTTGCGGCCCGCCTTGCTCATGGAGAGGATCATCTCCGCGCCACAAATGTAGCGCACCTGCTGTTGCTGCTGGAATCCCAGCCTCTCCAGAATACCGACCACATCATTGTACGTGTAGTGGGTTATGTGCTCGTCACCATACGCATCGGGGGCAAAAAACTTGTACAGACGCTCAATGATCACCCAGTTCCACCGGCCGTAATCCGGCGTGCCGATGGTGAGACGCCCCCCGTCCTTGAGCACGCGAGCCATCTCCAAGAAGGGTTGCTCACCAGCCTCCAGGTGCTCTATGACCTGCGAACACACGACCTGCTCAAAAGTGTTGTCGGCAAACGGCAGGGCAAAGGCAGAGCCGTTCACGAGGGGACGACAGTAGCATCTGGCGTACCGGAGTTTGCCCAGACTGATGTCCAGGCCAACGGTATGGCTATTAAGGGCACCCAGGATTCTGCTCGAGCCGCAACCAATGTCCAGGCACGACTCGGCGGCGTCGACCATCCCCGTAACGATCGCGCACCGTCGCCTTTGCCAGTACCGCTGCAAGGGAATAGGGCTGTCAAAGGCCCGTGCATCATAGTCCGCCGAAGCAATAGAATTGCGCAGCTTCCACATGCGGAACAGGGTCTTTAGGTAGGAGATGGCAAACTGCAACAGCTTGACTTTGGACTTGCCCTGGTCCCGTGGGACATACCGAAAAGGAATCTCGATAATCGTGCAGCCCGCAGTGTAGCACTTGATCAGGATCTCCTCCAGGGCATCAAAATCGGTGCTCTTCAAGTCCAGGGCATGCAACACTGATGCGCGATAAAGGCGAAAGCCGCTGGAGATGTCTTTTACCGGTAGAGACAGTGCCTTCGTGTAGACGACGTTCAGAATGATGCTCAATATGCGCCGGGGCCAGGGCATGTCGGCACCGCCACCTTCTACGTAGCGGGAGGCGATCACCAACTCGGCATCCAGACGGCGGCTCCACATTGCCGGTACAAAGACCGGAACGTGCGATAGGTCGGCATCCATCGTCAGGATGTATTCGCCAGAGGCATGCTCAAAGCCTGCCCACAATGCCCCTCCGTAGCCTGGTTCCGTTTGCTGTATCAGCAGTGCGCTCTCAGCAGCGCACACCTCCGCTGTAGCATCCGGAGAGTGCTTGTCAACGACAATAATCTCGTACTCGATTCCCCGATGTTCACCAGCCAGAGCCACGTCCTGCTCTTCATCAGGCGGGACAGCATCAAGCTGGGAGAGCGCTAAATGCAGCCTGGGCAAGAGCTTGGCCAAATTGTCCGCCTCCTTCCAGGCGGGGATGACGATGCTGAGATCCATAAGCTTTCCTTTACCTCAGTCGAAAGATTGCTAGCTTTCCTCGTGCACTGTGGTCTATGTGGACCAAATCCAGATCAGGGGGAAGCATGTTCTCATTGAGCAAGAAGGCGAACTGGGGACGCAAGTCGTACGTCTCCTCTTCGTCCAACACAAAATAATCCACGCCCTGCGCTCGTGCGTAAACCAGAACCTGCGCATACTCAGCATTGGCCGTAGGTTCCCACTGAGCGTCAGCGTAGAAGGCAATGGCTGGATAACGCGCCATGACCACAGAACCAGGCGGGATGTTGTCCTTCAACCAGAGCCCAATGGTCTTGTGCTCTGGCCGAAAAGACCTGATGTTTGTGTACTTGGCAATGACCCGGGGCTGCATCAACACAAAGAAAAGGAGCAGCCCTACTGTAGGGATCGCCACGACAGACTTCCGAAGTCTGTCAGACTTTGGAAGCCTGTCTCCGAGCAAGTTGCACGCCGTTTCTCGGATCCAAACTCCCAGTTCGTATGCCCCCAACCCCAGCCAGATGACGAGAGTGGGCAGCAAGGTAGCAATATAACGGTCCTGGATGAAGAAGAGCAAAAACACGGCCACTGGCGTCAGGGAAGAGAGGAGGAGCAACTCCCCCTTGGCTCTCACTGTGTCCCAGGCCACCTTGAAGAAGGCCAGGCCCATCAGTGGCAAGAGGTAGATGGGCAGCATCCTGGAAGACAACAGTGAGCCAACAAAGCGGCTCGCATTCCTGACCAAAAGCTGCACAAACTCGGTAGGATATGCAAGGATCGCATCAAACATGCTGACATCGTAGCTCTCGCGCGAGAAGAAGAACACCTCGAGGCCCGTAGAATCGAGCCCCCATGTAGCCTCATCAAACGCTCTCGTATTCCCCTCTGACAAGCCCAGACCAGTGACAAAGGTGACTCCCGCCTTCTCGCTGACCATCCAGGAGCCTGTCTCTCGATAGACATAGTAGGCATAGGGCATAAAAAACAGCAAAAACCCGACTGCATACAGTGCCAAACCAACCAGCGCGGCACGATTGAGGAGCCTTTTTTCGCTGAGCTTGACTAGGGCGAGAACCACGCCAGCGACTGTAACATAAGCGATAGCTTCGGGCCGCGTGAGATAGGCCGCTCCGAAGCAAATGCCTGCCAGCGCGTAGAACAAAGCGCGCCCCCGGCGCATGGCCAGCAGAACCATCCACAGCCCTGTGTAGACAAAGAAGTAGTAGGGCGGTTCTGTCAGCGTTCCCCAGAAGGCTGGGGCTGTAGCGATAGCTGGGTAGATGGCCAACAGAGCCGCACTGGCATAGCCCGCTCCTCGCCCATACATCTCCTTTGCCAGGAGATATATCGGAATGATCAGCAAAACGCCGAACAACACGTAGCATATATCGCTGGCTAATTCCAAATTGTGCGTAACTAGATAGAACAGGCCGGACAGAAGCGGGTACATCGGAGTGTGATGCACGTCAGAATAGCCGGTAAAACTGTAGCCGCGCCCGGTCAGCCAGTTGCGCCCCAACCAGAGGTAGAAGGGCTCGTCACCCCAGACAATACGTTGCGGCTGCACCAACGCAGCCACACGCACCAAGGCAGCCCAGACAGCCAAGACAACGAGGATCAGAACTTCAGGCGACCTGAACTTGGCCTCAGCCTTCGTTTGCATCGTTCCCCTCTCTGCCGTCTGCCGCCTCGCCACTTTGGACCTGCTCCAGATCCTCAATTCGTGCACGCAGCACAGCCACTTCTTGAATCAACACTTTGATCTGTTCGCTGAAGCGAGAGATGCGCATGGAGAATTGGAACAGTATGAAAAGCAAGGAGATAATAGCAAGCAGAAAGATCAATGCCGGCGGATACTCAATGCCCAGTGCATAGGCAACCAGGTCCAGGTAATCTATGACCAATGGCGTGAGCACCAGTACTATGGACGTCAACAACCACAGCAAGGCAAACTCTTCCTTCAGCTTTTTCGTCCGAACCAGGTTGATCACGAACAGCGAAACCACAAAACCAAGCACTACGGCAAAGATGCGGGCCCGCACCTCCATCACATCTTGCTGGGTAACCATGATTCCCGCTGGCAGTGGATTGCCTGACTGAAACAACCAAATCACAACGTCAACTCCCCCATCTCTTCAAGAACCGTCTTCATCGGCGCAAAAGAAAATACGTCCAAGAGCACTACCAGCCGATGCATCATCTTCTCGATGTTATAGTACGTGATGAAACGCGACAGAAAGGGCAATGCCAGCCGTGGTGTGTCGGGATAGGTTTCCCACGGGTGGACATAGATCGTAAAGGGCCTAGTTTGATTGATCTGTCGCAGACAGAACCGGACGAAGCTGAAGGGCAACGCCCGCAAGTAGAAACCGCCACATACCGGCACCTTCAACCCTGCCCAGGTCCAAACAGACATCGGGAACTCGACCAGAGTGCCGCGCTCATCTGCGATAGCCACATCCTCCACGGAAGGGCGATAGGGCGTTAGCGGGCAGCCGCTGACACCGTAGACTGGCATCTTTGTCGGGAATACACTCGAATCGTAATGATAGCCGAATTCAGTCAGAATGCCCAAAGCCCAACGCGTGCGATTGTCCAGCGAAAACGTCGGCGCACGGAAGCCAACGGCCTGCACACCGGGCACAAGCTCGCCAATTATCGCAGCGAATTCCTGCAGTTCAGATCGGAACTCATCTGGTGTCAACTCCCAGAGCGGCCGGTGGCTCATGCCGTGACAGGCCAGTTCATGGCCCTCGGTCACAATCGCTTCAACCAGCCGTGGATGGCGTCGCGCAATCGCTCCCACGACGAAAAAGGTCGCCTTGGCCCCTCGATCTCGGAGCAGGTTCAGCAGCATCTGGGTGGATTGCTCAATCTGTCCTTTCTGTTCCTCCTCCGCGGTATGATGGCGGACCAGCTCAGGGTGATACCAGTCTTCGAGATCTATGGTCAATGCGTTAAGCATAAGAGGCATTGTCCCTATCGAATCGCGCCTATGCCCCACCAGAAAGAGGACGAGACATCTCGCTGGGGCGTACAGCGTTCCTGTGGGTCTTTTGACGGAGAAGGACGACGAAGATGGACAAGAACATCTTTGCGATATAGTAGATAGGTTTCCAACTAGAGTGCATAGATACCCCACTCAGGCGCTCCCGCATGACCACAGGTACCTCCTGCAAACGGAACCCCGCAAAGTGCAGCAGCAGGATCGTATCGGCATCGGGGAAATCAACCGGGTAGTTGTCCGCAGCAAAAAAGGCCATCACCTCGCGGTTCATGGCTTGGAAGCCCGAGGTGGCGTCTGAAATGCGTTGCCCCGTGATGCGCGAGACCACCTGGCTGAAGAAAGCCATGCCCACACGCTTGACGAAACTGGTGCGATAGTCCATCCGACCGAGGAAGCGGGAGCCGAGCGCAACGTCCGCTTTGCCCTTCTGGACCACACGCAAAAGCTCAGGAATGCTGCTGGCTGCATGTTGGCCATCGGCGTCCATTATCACGCCGAAATCGTAGTGGTAATGCACTGCATACCTGAAACCCGACTGCACGGCGCCTCCGTAGCCGAGATTGCACGGCAGACTAAGCACACGGGCACCCATCTGCACGGCCACAGATGCTGTCTCGTCTGTAGAGTAGTCATCTACGACAAGCACATCCAGAGGCAGCTTGAGGTCAGCGACTTCCGCCAAGACCTTGCCTAGATTCCTGGCTTCATTGTGGGCGGGAATAATCACCAGGGTTCTTGCACTGGCAGCGCACATGTTATGTCGTCCCTCGATTCCAGGCAATGACGTCATCAATCCGATCCTCAAGCCGCGCCTGTGGCTCGTAGCCCAAGAGCTGCTGTGCTTTGTGAATGTCGGCAACGGAGTTGCGCAACTCGCCCGGATGCGGCGGCATGTGTTGTGGCGAGATGTCCGGGCGCAGCCGTGCACAGAGCAAAGAGGCAACCTGGTTGACCGTCGTACCACGACCAGAACCAACGTTGAACACTTTACCCTGCACATCCTGGGTCATGGCACGAAACGTGGCTTCGACAATGTCGCCGACATACACAAAATCGCGGCACTGCTCACCGTCGCCAAAGATGACCGGCGGTTCACCACGCAACAGACGCTGGATGAAAATGGTGATCACCCCTACGTAGGGCGTAAAGGTCTGCCGCGGCCCGTAGGTGTTAAAGTAACGCAAGGCTACGGCATCAAAGCCAGACTGAGCAGCTACCAGCATGGCATATCTTTCGCAAGCCAGCTTGGCCACACCGTAGGGCGATATGGGCACGGTATCGTAGCTCTCGGGCACAGGGACGGGCTCAGGCGCGTCGGCATAAACTGCCATCGAAGAGGCATAAACGAACTTTTTGACGGCGTGAGCAGCACAGGCACTCAATAGGTTGAGACTACCCATCAAATTGGTCTCTGCGTCCTCGCGGAATCTTGCAACTGAGGCGCGAATACTGACCCGCGCTGCCAAATGGAAGACCACATCCATGCCAGACACGACCGCAGACACCATGTCAGGGTCGCGCACATCGCCCAGCACGAAATTCGCCTCTGCCGGCACGTTCTCGCGCTTGCCAACCGATAGGTCATCCAGTACCATAACCTGCAGGCCCTCGCACAAGAGCCGTTCGACGAGATGCGAGCCAATGAACCCCGCTCCGCCAGTGACCAATGCCTGCCTATACTCCATGGCTTGGCTCCTCCCCTGCCGTCAAGTCTCGCCTGCTCTCTGGCGAGGCAGCAGCGCAACTAATCGAGACGTCAGGTGTCAGTAACATACGCTCGATGTCATTCTCTGCGGTGATACGTACCCCAGAGAAGACCAGCGAATCCTTGACCGCAATTGGCTTCTCCAAGGTCACTCCGTCGCCAAGCACCGAGTTCTGGATAGCAGCTTCCGGATGGATGGTCGTATTGCGACCGATCAGATAGGGTTTGTCCAGCCTTTGTAGTTGGCTGCGATTGCACTCTAGCAGATCACAGGCAAAAGTGATATTCATGTCCCAGGCGATGACCTCTGCGGGATACACAGGGTACCCATCGTCAATCAGAATCTGGATCGAGTTCGTGATCTCGTACTCGTCGCGTTGGGCCGTTCGTGGCGTGCGCCGGATGGCATCAAAGATGGCCAGATCGAATATGTACACGCCGCATCCCTTCAAATCAGTGGTCACATAGCGTGGCTTCTCAATCACCCGCGTAACGGTGCCGCTGGCGTGCAAGATTACGGCAAAATTGCGCCGGACATACTCCGGCTTCTCCTCGCGCTTGACGGCCAGCACAGCACCCGCCCGTCGTTCCCAGAACATGCGCTCCATGGCCCGTAGATTCTTCGGTACCAGGAAGATGTCGCCGAGAAACAGGATGAAAGGCGAATCAACCTCGTTCTCCAATTGGGCCACGGCGTGGGCGATGCCTAGCATCTTCCTCTGTTCTACATACCGAATGTGCAAGCCCAGAGAGGAGCCATCGCCGAAGTAGGAGATGATCTCCTCCTTCAGATGGCCGACCACAATAATCACCTCTCGAACGCCGATGTCGCGCATATCCTCCAGTTGGTACTGGATGATCGGCTTGTTGCACACAGGCAACAAAGGCTTGGGCCAGTAGAGATTGAGTGGCTGTATGCGGCTCCCTTTTCCTGCAGCCAGAATTACACCAAGCAGCTTCTGTGACAAGGTCCCTCCAAATCAAAAATCGTTGATGACATGGGCTCTAAAGAGGATTTGTTTGTATTTCAGGTAGGCCAGAAATAACAGCATGTGCCAGCTTGTGCGCAACGCTTTCAGCTTTGACTGCCCACCAGCACGCTCATAATGCGTGATCCCGGTCTCGCCAACTGCATAGCCCAAGGTCTGAGCGCGCACCAGCAGCTCGGTAGGCGTCGGATAGCCACGTGCCTCTATCGTCAGACGTCGCGCCACATCGCCCTTGAAGAGCTTGAGAGCACAGTTGGTGTCACGCAGTGGGAGGCGGAACAGGAACCGGATGATCCAGTTCAGCACGCGGTCAGCAACCACGCGCAGCAACACATCCCGCTTACCACGGCGGTACCCAGTGACGACGTCATAACCCTTGTCCATTTCGGCCAAGAGGAGCGTGTATTCACCCGCATCAAACTGCCCATCAGAGTCGATGGTCAGGACATAGTCTCCCGTGGAACGGGCAATTGCACTGGACAGGGCACAGCCATAGCCTCGATTGACCGCATGATCCACCACCAGCAGGTTGTCCAGTTTGCCCTGGAGCTCACGCAAGATGTCCTTGGTGCCATCGGTGCTGCCATCCTCACCAATAACGATCTCGCCTTGGATGCCATCACGAGCAAAGACGCTCTCCCAGTAGGTCACCATGTTCTCAATGTTCTCACGCTCATTATAAGCGGGTGCAGTTATGGACAAGAACACTCCTGGCGTCATCAATTACCCCCGCTTTCTCGTCAAGCAAGATGAATGATCTGCAACAGCCCTGCGTGCCTTGACCAGAACGTACTCTCCCGAATGATACGCTACGTTCCCCAGTTTCCGCACTGGCCCCCAGTGTGCCCAATCAGCCAGCACGTAAAAATCGCCTCGGGTCTTTAGCAGACGCTGCAGTGCTTGCTCGTCTGTTACCAGAAGCAACGGGCGGTCTGCGTAGAACAGGGCTGAAGGCCTGATCCAGTAAGAGCCCGGCCAGTAGTTCACCAGAATCGCATCTTCATCCAGCACATACCTGCTGTAAGAAACGACCTTCTTCACGTCTGGATTAAAGTCATTTACTCTAGGCAACCATGGATTGAAAGCCAAGGTAACCACCAGAACAAATACCAGTGCCAGCACAGAGCTGCTGTAGAATGCAGCCTTCCTCGCGTCTGGGGCATGGTGGCCAGCTCTGGGCGACCATCGATTGAAAGCCAAGATAGCCACCTGGAAGAAACGAATTGCCCACTTGCTGCGCAGTGCAGCTACTATCACGTACATAGTCAGCAAGGCCAGCGCAGGATAAATGGGAATCATGTACCAGCCAATTCTGCTGCGCGACATGTTATACAGTATCATAGGCACAGCCGCCCAACAGAGCAACAGGATGATACCCCTGTCTTTCTCTCGCCGCAGCGACGGCGACAGGCGATAACGTACTGCTCGGTACAGCCCATACACCACAGCTACAACCACCAAGAGGTACAAGATCGGAAAACCACGCCGCACGCTGCGGAAGTAAAATAGCCAGTCTTTGGTGTGCCCTTGCTCCCCTGTCACATATCCCACCGTCAGGGAAACCACGTAAGAATCCCAGAAATGCCTGCCCCAGATCAATAACTGGCCCACATGCCAAGGCGCTGCGATAACCAGAGAAAGCAGCAATCCCCAGAGGGCCTCTTTTCGCCACCAGACAGACCTGGGCACCCCCACAAGGAAGTACAGCCCCACGATGCCATAGGCCATGAAACCAGCAATGCTCTTGATCATCAGCCCAAGACCCAACGCCACACCCAGCAAGATCAGATACCTGGCCCTGCTTTGGTCTGTAGCAACAGAGGCACGCCAGGCAAACCACACCGCAACCATCATAGTCAAGATCAGCGGCATGTCCAACATGCCGACGCGCGCCAAGCTCAGGAAGTTGTAGCCATGGCTAAACAGGTTGCGATTGGCAGTGAGTAAGACAATAGACGCACCGAGGCCTACAGCCCGACTGCCAAACAAATCACGCCCCAGGACGTACGCCAGTAGAATCGCCAAGACCCCCGAACAGGCCGACACAAAGCGGGCGCTGAACTCGTTGACGCCAAAGACCTTGTAGGCCAAAGCAGTCAGCCAGTAACACAGCGGCGGTTTGTCGAAGAACTCCATGCCATTCCAGCGCGGCGTGTTGAAATCGGACCACCAGAGCATCTCACGAGCACTCTGGGCGTAATCAGCCTCATCGTAGTCACCGAGGCTACCCTCCCCCAGTTGCCAAAATATGAGGGTTGTGGCAATGAGCCCGAGGCACAATAGGATCAACAGGTCCTTCTTCTGCACCTCAAGGCGAAACCAACCCGATCCCAGATCTGTGATTCTCTTGCGCAGCACGATCAAGTCACCAACCATCCAGGCTATCCTCAATGTGACAGCCTATAGACATGCAGCAACGAAACGCCCTCACGGGCCAGTGTGTATGTCGGTTCGTACTCATGCATAATCGATACAATCTCCGGCGTATAATGAAAGCCGGTTTGGCGCACTTGCGCAACTACGTAGTCGGCTGTGCAGGGGCTGACCACATCGCCACCTACCACTTCCAGATCGCCACGCAGCATGCCATGGCGTTGGTAGAAGCGTAGGACGAAGGGGTTTTCCGCCCACACAGAGGCAGCAGGTTGCGCATTCTCATCCAGGTAAGGCAATGCAGCCCGATACGTCTCGCACCAAAAGGTCGTCTCCAGGCCCAGACGTGTGGCCCCGGGCAGCCCCCCTACCAACTCGCTGTAGTAGGACAATTGATAGGGGTGAATACGCACTATAGAGAGCGATGGCGGTACCAGAAGCGAAACGAGAACGCCTACCATGATCAGGCGCACCTTACCCGTATCTACACGTGGGTAGAACCTGCGACAGGATGCGCCCAAGACATCCAGCACACTTCCAAATCCAACACCAGCGAGACAAGCCAGGTATGGATAGGCTGGAATGAAATGCCGCTCGCCGCTGTAAGCCGCCTGCAAACCCGTGGCAGCGAAAAGGAGCGGAGTCAGCGCGTTCAACAGCAGCAGCCAACCCATTTCATCCCACGCCTTTCCCCGTCGCTGGCCGACTGAGCTGCGGCGACGTAGGACCTGAGAGATACCCAGCAAGTACATCACGGTGATCACCAGAGGAACCACGGCAAGCGTGATTACAAATGGATAGTGCCAGGGCACGTGGGGCAGCGTTTGCCCCAGATAGAACTGTGGCCGGTCCTTGAATCGGAAAGCCATCAGGATGTAATACATCAAGCGATTGCCCGTATCGTGGTACAACCAGGGCCACATAGCAATGAACACCAGGACTCCGATCACAGCGATGACAGCGAGTCTGAATATGGTACGCCAGTTGCGGTGGAACATCAGTACCCAAATACCCCAGACCATCGGCATCACAATCGCGTTCATTTTGGTGCCCAACATAAGACCATAGGCCACCCCCAAGAGTACTACGGATGGCCAGCCGCGCCGAGACTCGTACTTCCAGAAGCAGTACATGGCCAGAAACCACATGGCGGCCACCGTAATGTCAATGTTGGCCAGGTGGGCGTGAAAGAACATGCGCGGCATAAGCATGAGACATAAGGCGGCAAAGAATCCGCTTACCGTGCCGTACGCCGAAGCAATCATCCAGAAGACCATGGCCACCAGCAGTGAGAACAGCACCGCATTGCTGAAGCGGAGAGCGGCGATTTCGCCCCAAACACCACGCAGAGTGGCAAAGGCAAAGCCGGATAGGATCTTGCCCAGTGGCGGGTGCAGTTCCAACGTGGGGTGCGGCATCCATCCAGCCACAATAGCCTGATTGGAGAAAGACTCTCGCAGATCGCCGCTCAACATGCCACGCTTGAGCAAACCGAACCAACTCATGTAGGTGCGCGAGGCCCTCATGTAGAGCGGTTCATCCCAGGTTATGCCTGCGTCATTCAAGGTAGCGGAAACCGCGAACAGTGTCACGCAAGCCAGTGCCAGCCCGATGGCCACGTGCGTTCGGTTGAGACGGAAGCTTGGTTCCGACTGTGGCACAGACAAGCTCATAGCACCTCGTAGACGAAAACGCGATCCACAATGAAGGCGCGCTCTGCACCCGGCTGCAGATGCAGGACGCGGTCCCCCTGATAGCGCGGTTGGTCATCAAGCGTCACCACGTGTCGCAGGTGGGAACTGGATTCCAGCTCTGAAGCCAGTTGCGGCCAATCCACCCCATAGTGCCGCGAGCCGACTAGGATGTAGCGCACTCCCCAGGTTTTCAGCAGAGCAATGCTTGCCTCGCTGGGGAAGCTCTCCAACACCGGGCGTTTGTCACTGAAGGGACGTGGAAAATACGTGCTTTGGCCGAAGCTGATGCGTTTGCCGTGATAGCGCATGTAGTAATACGATCTGCCGCTCATGGCTTTGATCAACGGATACTCCATGACGGCAAAATCGCCTTCTTGCTCAGCCAACCACAGATCCACTGGCCGGGCTTGCGCACTGGAGCTTCCTAATGCGTAGGGCAAGGCCGCGAATTCCAGGAGCACAAGAAGTATCACGACCAGCCCCAGAAGCCCTCCGCGTGCAGCAAGCCCGCCAGCACTAATCGCTCGTCGCCCAATCCAATGCCGCAATCTCTGTACTCCAAAGCCAGCCAAGACCGCGATGCCAAACATGGTGATCAGACCGAAGCGCGCCCACACCCTCATCCCACTGTAGAAAGGCAGATACAGGTAGAGCAAAAGCGTAGGCAGCGGAATGTATACGGCTCCCTCGACACGGAGACTCCAAGACGAGATCGGGAACAGCGCCAGACGCCTAGTAAGGAAACCCATCCCAAGGGCAAAGATGTGCTCCAACCATGCCGGCACCGATACGTACACACGGCTATCCTTCCAATGCAGCGTAGTCCCCAAGGCCAGAACTCCAAAGATCAGTACGAGATAGCCAAAAGCCTTACGCGTTCTGTCCTTCTGCCGCCACAGAGCAATTGCACTCAACATCAGAGGTGTCAGCCCCAAGTACAAGACACCCTCACTCAGGTTCTGTGGATAGCGCTCCATGAGCCACTGCCCCCAGAGCGGATGCAACACATTGGGATAGAAGAAATCCAGTGGACTGGCCGAGAGTTGGTCCACGTAGTGTAGCGACCACGTCCGACTGGAGCCTTGGAAGGCGCGCGTGAACTGTAGCAGGAAGGGCCCAACCAACACGAAGCACACCAGCACAAATAACAGAACGCGGCGAAGAAATCCTCGTTGGAACAAGTACTCCCGCCACGGTCTGGCCCGCACCAAGACATACAGAATGCCTGCCATGGCAAACATATATGCAAAGTACCAGGCCGACAATGCGCCAAGCGCATAGAACAGCCCTGCCATGAGGGCATCCCGGCTACGCTGACTCTCGATCATCCTGTCCAAATACAAGAAGAACAGAGGTAACCACTGCGTTGCGATCAGCGGTAGGTGCCCTGCCCCAAGATGCAACATGCGAAAAGGGCAGAAGGCAAAGATGATGCCGCTGACGAACCCGGCAATCTTGCTCCCGGTGAGCCGCAACACAAGCAGATACATCGCAAAGCCCGACAACACAAAAGGCAGCCACATCGCTAGGTTATAGGCCACTACCTCGCCAAACAGAACCGTCAGCGGTAGGGCTGGGACGATGTTGGACAGCGTCAACTCTGTGAGGGCAGTGTTGTATCCGAAGGGGTAGAAAATGGACGGATCGAAGAACGGAGACACGTTCAGATCAAGCACGGCGTGCTTGAACCACCAGGTTTTGTACAGGTACTCGAAGTTGTCAGCAGGAAAACCAAGAATCCTGGAGCCGAGACCCATGACGAGCGGATAGGTCATGATCGCACTGAGCACAACGAAGAGCCCCAGCACAGTAAGATATGAACCTATGCCATTACAATGATTGCTCTGTTTCGCCCTGAAGGCTGCCCACACCGACATTGCTCCAGCTACCTACCCAACAGCGAGACCCCAACGATGATGATGGCCACGCCTGCAAAGCGCGTCCACGAAAAGGGTTCGCCTAGAAATGTCCAGTTGACGACAGCGACCAGGACATACCCCAGCGCAAACATGGGATAGGCAAAGCTCTGCTCTAGCTTCGAGAGGGCAAACAGGTAGGCGATAAACCCTACCCCATAGGATGCGATGCCAGAGAACACCAGGGGGTTGAAGAGCATGTTCATCAAGAGGGGCAGGCTGAATTGATCGAGCCCGCCCACTTGATTCATACCTAGCTTCATCAGAATCTGTCCCACCACGGAACAGAAGATAGCAAAAAACAGCATAAACATCGGGTTAATCATTCGGTTTTCTCTCCTTGTTGTTATTGTCTGATCCGCCACACGCGGGTGCGCGGTGCGTCCGTTTCGTAGGCCAGAGAAAGAGCTGCAGGGTCCTGAGCTTGCCAGCTCCTTAATGCTGGGCGCAGATACTGTTCCGTCGTGCGCGTCCAGGTAAATGCGTCTTCGATCACATAGGCCACCTGGTTATTATACACAACACGCATCAGTTCCATGCCATCAGCAGAATATGGGTACTCCAGAGCCTGGTGCCCCGTGAGGATGTACAGCAGGTCCGCTTTGCGACACATCACAATGGTATCTTGGCTCGTGTCTGAGGCGATCCAATTCATCGCTTGCAGATACCTGCTCCACTCGATATCTCTGGCATAATAGGTGTCCACCGATTGGCCAAGCCCGTACTGCAGGTTGCGCTGAATGTAACGAATATCACCTACGAGAGCTGAAAATGCCAAGACGAGACAGATGAGAAGCAAGCCGAGCTCTCTTATCCGCCGTCTCCCTCGTAGCATCAACTGCAGCAAGAATCGGACCGCTGTCAGAAGATAGTAGATCGCAAAAGGGATGATGGGCACGATTAACCTGCTCTGCGCCCACAGGTAGCCCATACAGGATGCAAAAAAGAGCGCAACATACCACTCGCTTGCATGTCCCCGCCTGCCTTCCAACACAAACCCCACCAGGATCAGCACAGACAATGCTGCCAGGAAAATGGCTCTGACAGGGCCAAGCAGTTTGGCCACACTCGAAGCATGAGGGAACAGCACATCGGGCCAAATCTCCAGGCTGTAGATGCGCAGGTTCTGGAGCAGGCGCGCGCCCCAATCCGAAAAACTAGCTCTTGTTGTGCCATAGGGGTCACTGGAGAAATACAGAGCAAAATAGCCTCGTCCCAGTCCCACCGACGTACCGGTGGTGGGAAGCGAATGGGTATAGATTAACCAGGGCACTACCAGCACCCCAACGATCAACAGGAGCAACAAAGCATGCCTGACCTTTCTGCGGATCAATAAATGAAATCCAAAGGCAACAACCATCACCAGGGTGATGGACCGCACATAGAAAGTCAAGGCCAGCGATATCGCCACGAACAATAGCATGCCTGACCGTGGCTTTCGCCAGTATCTCTCGAAAAGCCAGATGCAGCCGAGGGACAAAAAAAGGTACGGAATCTCCGTGCCGACATCGTTGGAGAAATACAAGAGCTCGGGATTTACGGCCATCAGCAGAGCGACCAGCGCAGCCAGGTTCGAATCCCGCCGCTTGAATATGGCGTAAGCGAGAATGATTGCCCCCAGGTACAGGGCGATAGAGGCGAGTTTCATAGGAAGGACAGCAGCCACCAGTTGATGTGTAGTGCCTGTCAGCAGCAGCAGCCCGGCCAGCCACAGAGGGTAGCTGGGTGGGTACAGAGCCATGGCCGGCTGCCTGGGGTCGCTGATCATTCTGTACCCCTTACCCGTAGCCAGAGACTGGCCCAACACGATATAGGTCGCATTGTCACCAGCCGGCACCAGATGCCCGTTGAGCAGCAATACTGCGCACAGAAAACCCAGTACCAATATGGGAATCAAACGATAGTTGGACCACTGTTTCAACACGAAAAACTGCTACCTCTGCGTAGGGGGCAAATTACCATAGCCATCCCGGTGCGTGGTACGGCTATCAGTATGCACGGCAAACAGATCAACCCGTATGCCAGTGAACCCCCTTTCCGAGACGAGTTCCGTGTAGCGCGATGCCTCGAGGTAATCTCTGACTATCCAGTTCTCAGTGTGGCTGAGGACCAGCCAGATACGACTGTGACTTGGCAGAATCATGCCCACGCGAGCGGCCACAAGTTCGCGGTCATCAATAACCCTGCTGATACCCACACGACGTGTTGAGCCGTGATAGTAGTGCTCAAATGGCAGCCAGATGTCCTCATCCACCAGCAGGATCACATCGCCCGCTTGCTCTTGGGCCGCAATGTACTGGACGGCTGCACGCCAGTTCTCCTTCTGCTCATAACGGTAGATGTTTGCTATCGGCCACAGAGAAAGCAATAGGAGCAATCCAACCATAGACATTCGCATCCGGCTTGGCATCCCCGATAGTCCCCGAGCCACAAGTATACAATATGGCGGCAAGAAGGGAAAGATATAGCGCAACACCCAGAACGACCGAAACTGTGACAAGGCAAAGACCGCGCCAAGGGGCACCACCAGATACAGCAGCACGAACACCAGTTCGTCTATGGCCCGCCATTCCTTGACCGGAGCTATTCCCCATCCTCGCCAGCCAGACAGCAATGATCGGCGACGCGTGAAAGTAAACAGATTCCACAGAATGCAAAGGCCAAAGAGAAACAGTCCTCCCCAATAGATCAGCCGCCCTCGAACCGTTGTCCCCAGGCTAAACTTGAACACAAGACCCAACAAGTCAGCAATAGTTGGTGCACCATGCCAGGTGTCCAGCAATCCCCACCAGTAGCCTGATTCCGCGCTAAAGATCCCCGCCAAGCCTATCACCGACAGCAAACCTACCAGTACCTGACTGAGCAGCCACTGGCACCAAACACCGCGGCGGGCTTGCCTCCGTAGAAGCAAATAGAGCACATAGACGTTCTGAAAAGGCACAAGAAAAATGGCAAAGTAGTGCGCGTTCATAAGCAGAGCTGTGCACGAAACATAGGCCAGCCAATGCCGCAGTCTGCCTTTTTGCAGAGCCAGCAACATGGAATAGGCAGAGCAGAGGCCCAAAGCCGCCACCAGAATGTACATGCGAGCTTCCTGTGAGTACCAGATGTGCAGGGGCGAAATGGCAAGCAAGAATGCACTGAGCAAGCCCACACGGACATCAAACAACTGCTTTGCTAACAGATAAATGGCTCCGACGGATGCAAGGCCGACCCACACTGACAAGGAACGCACCACAAACTCAGAACTCCCTAGCGCGAGCCAGAAATGCAAACACAAGTAGTACAATGGCGGAAAGATGCGCTGTGTGCTGAGGGCAATATGCCAGGCTACACTGTGCCTGGCCACCCAGACACTGTAAGTCTCGTCAAACCAGAAGCTCTCTGCCGACAGAGCATAGAACCGCAACAGAGCCGCTCCAACCAGGATAAGCACCAGGATTGCTCTCGCGTTTTTCCCTCGATCGAGACGTGCTACCATATTCCGCACCTGTGCTAGCCCTCGCCTTGTACTGTCAAGTCATACAGGATCAGCCGATCTATGCCTCGGAAACTCTTATCTTGCACAACTTTATACTGCCTGTCAAGGATCTGTTTGGCAATGCCATTCGGATCGCTGTAATGGCCGCGCTGCCAGACCAGCCACACACGCCGGTATTGCTGCGAAATGCCGGCGACCACGCTTTGTGCTGCATCGACAGCCACAGGGATGGGCAAATCCATGTTGATGTCCACACGACCTCGGTTATAGTACTCAAAGGGTTTCACGTTCCAGCGCGGCGAGAAGAGCACCACATCTCCAGGCTGGGCTTGTGCCAGGACATGCAAAGTCACCCCACGCCAGTCTGCGTTCTGCTCTACACGCCAGACATTCCAGTTTCCAACCAATAAAGTCAGCACCAGCAGTAGAGCAACTGCGATCCTTGCCCTGCTCCGTGGCAAGCTGTCGATGCCAGCGGCTACGAGTATGCAGTAGGGCGGAAAGAAAGGCAGCAGATAGCGAACGGAATACATCGGCTTGACCTGTGATAGCACCCAGATAATAAGCACCGGCAGGACAGCAGACATCAAGCAGAATAATATCCCTTCTCGATAGTGAGACTTTGCCTCGCCTAACACCGGGCGAGACTTTGCCTCGCCTGACAGCGGGCGAGACTTCGCCTCGCCAAGACGGAGCATTCTTAGGATTGCAGCCAGAACACAAAGAGCAAACAGCAGGTAGGCTGCCCGGCGTAACATTACTGGGTACAATTGGCTGTCCAGACCAATATTGAAATAGAGCCAAGTGTTCACAAGGGCAGACAGCAAAGGCCGGCCAATAGACCTTTCTACCCATCCCCCACCGCCGGTAGTCACCTGTCGATAGAGGACCGGCATCCAGGGCAGAAACAGCAAAACAACCGCTAGTTGGGCCAGCAGCCAGCTACGCCACGCACCTGAGCAATGACGCCGAAGCCAATACAGCGCAAACAGGTTGGAAAAGAACAAGGCAAAAAGTGCAAAGTAATGCGTATAGAGCGCTAGCACAGACGCCAAGACGTAGCCCAGCCAATAGCGTCTGAGCTCTCTCTTTCGTCCATCCATCGCTTGGGCAGCGTTGCGTAAGGCCAAAAGCATCAGGTAGCTCGCCAGGAGGCTGAGCATCGTCACCATCACGTACATGCGCGTTTCCTGAGAGTACCAGACGTGCAGCGGGGCCAAGGCAAACAGCATTGCCGAGAGAAAGCCAACCTGTGAGCCCAAGAGTTCCCTGGCTAGTGCGAATACGACACCAATTGTGATGACTCCCAGCACAGCAGAGAGCGCACGAATGGCGAACTCGCTTTCTCCCAAATGAAGCCAGAAATGCAGAGTTAGATAGTACAGGGGTGGGTGGATATCCGCAGCGGCCCAGGCCACAACTGAGGATAGGTCCATGCGGGCGATCATGAGGCTGGTCGCCTCATCGAGCCAGATGCTCTCCTTGCCCAGTCCTACGAAACGCAGTAGGGCCCCGCCCAGTACAACTAGTGCCAGCTTCCATCCCGTGCGTTCCAAGGCGAAAGGATGAAGGGAGGACACAAGGTGACTGGGAAGACCGGCGCTGGCATGGGCGTGTGGTGAACTGGAGGCTTTCACCGCACCGAACGGCATATGCAGCTCCGCTTACCGTTTAGGAGCATTGCCGTGCGACGAAAACGGCGTTGGCTTCCACCAACTCCATTCCACGCAATTGCCGCAAGAAGGCACATCATCCAGACGGCCCTGCAGGTGCTTGCGTCGCAACTCGACCATCCTGGGCCCATTCCAGGCCTTCATCACGCCATCTTTGACATTACCAAGAGGATACAGCGCATTGAAATCCCGGTCACAACAGACCAGTGTTCCGTCCCAGTAGATATGGACGTGGTACCATAAGTTTGGACAGTGATAGCGCTTCTCTGGCAGCACTGTCCTGCTACTGGCGTCCGTACGCAACTCGTTTATTTGCTCTACCTGGCTCCCCCAGGAGTCAAAGGCCTTGACGTGTACACGATCCACGCCGGGCACACTCCAATCATGCTTGAACTGCTCGATCTCCACCGAAGTTGGTGCTATGTCAATAATCTGCACACTGACGCGCGGTCCTTGGCCCCGCCCGCTTTTCATCTCAGCGAAACGGAGGATGTTCTCCCGCGTCTGCTCAAAGTCTCCCCGGCGCCGCACACGCTCATAGGTCTCCCGTGTGGCCCCATCCAGACAGAGATAGATAGCCCCCAGGCCTGCATCCAGTATCTTGCGAGCGCTCTCCTCATCCAGCAGAGTCGCATTGGTCGAGATCTCGCTGTGCAAACCATGGCTGTTGCAGTAGGCCATCATGTCATATATACGGGGATGCAACAAGGGTTCGCCCCAGATATGCAACGTCGTTGTTTTCACGTGAGGTGCCATCTCGTCTATGATCTGCGTGAAGAGTGCATAGTCCATGAAACCTTTGGGGCGCTTGACTAACCCCAGGCCAGTGGGGCACATCACACATCTCAGATTGCAGGCACTGGTGGACTCTAGATACATGCGATCTGGGTGGGTCCACAGTTTTGTACGTCCGCTAACATATGAAAGCCACTTCCCAAGAGAAGCAGCTCGATCCCGATACCGACGTACCCGACGCTCGATCTTGCTCAGGACCATGTCCTTGCCATCCTCGCGCGCAGATTGGCGAACCGCCTGAAGAAACCCAATCGTAGCAAACCCCGCGCCATTGCTCGCAAAGGCTCAAAGCGCGAAACTCGCCACAAGACACGTCCCAGGCTCGGGCCGAACGCCTGCAGGTACAGCCGCCTGGCCCGGCCCTCGGCCAAAGCCCGGCGTGCCTTACCCATCCACTGCCCCAGGACAGCATCCGGAACTTCTGACACGTTGAGAAAGGGAACGACTTCTTCTTCAGGGTTGCCATAGTAGTAGGCCCGGCTAAAGTCCAGACTGTACTCCGTCTCTGGCCTCTTTTTCACCAGTTCGTCCCACAGCCGGGTACCTGGGAACGGCGTGGTTAAGCTGAACATCGCTTCATCGAGGTTCAGCGAGACGGCGAAATCCACTGTTTGCCGCATAGTCTGCTCTGTATCGCCCGGCAGGCCCAGCATGAAATATCCTTTGGTCTGAATGCCAGCTTTTCGCGTCCAGCGCACTGCCTGCCGTACCTGTTCCAGCTTAAAGCCCTTGCCGATGCGCCTCAGGCTCTCTTGGTTGCCCGACTCAATCCCATAGTGAATCCGGCGACAGCCAGCAGCGTACATCTTGCGCAGGATTTCCGCATTCACCCGGTCCACGCGGCCCAGGCACTGCCAGTGGATGTTGAGTTCTTGGGCCATGAATTGCTCACTAAGGGCATCCAGACGCCGCACGTTCAACGTGAACAGGTCATCGATGAAGTAGAAATCGCGGATTCCGTACTGGTCAATCACCTGCCGCAACTCGGCGATAATGTTCCCTGGGCTGCGCTGGCGGTAGGTGCGACCGACAATCCCCTTGAAGCAATAGGCACAATTGTAGGGACAGCCACGACTGGACAGAATCGTTATCATAGGCTGCCCTTCCGGTGTGCACA
This sequence comes from Chloroflexota bacterium, assembly GCA_030607875.1. Taxonomy (GTDB): domain Bacteria; phylum Chloroflexota; class Anaerolineae; order UBA2200; family UBA2200; genus JAUWJD01. The sequence goes on along the minus strand of JAUWJD010000003.1, from coordinate 54,656 downwards.
AACCATAGCGTTCTAAATCGAATAGATGACGTGCAGGGAAAGGCAGTGCATCCAAATCCTGGATCAACTCCCGATCTGGATTGGAGACAGCTTCACCACGGAACCGATATGAGAGCCCTCGAATCTCACTGAGGTCCCCGTTCCTGCCTTCCAATGCGCGCACCAACTCGAGAATCGTCTTCTCACCCTCACCACGAATCACGTAGTCAATGACCGGTGCTTCCTTGAGGATACGTTCAGGGTACAGGGTGGCGTGCGGCCCGCCCATAACAATGGGTCGTCCCAAGTGTGCTTTGAGCAGCGTTGCTGTATCCAAGACGCTGTGATAGACAGTCGTCATCGCTGTGATGCCCAGCAACTGCGGGCCAAAAGCATAGACACGCTGCACGTTGTCTTCTAGCGAAGTGGCGGGATCAAGGCTAAAATCAAACACCCCCACCTGGTGGCCATCTCGCTCAAGAACTGCAGCCAGATAGGCTAAACCCAAGGGTGGATAGTCGTTGGCCTTCTTGTTCCATTTGGGAGAAAGCAACGCAATTCTCATGCTCTGTGGCCGTTTTCACTCCTCTTGTGATCGCAATCAGCTTCTCTGAGGATCAGACGCACGCATTCGTGACTGATCCCGTCCACAATGCCCCGCTTCGCAGCCTGCTGAGCCAGCTTGTGCAGTGTCCAGCGAGTATAGTTGAGGCCCAGAGCTCTCGGTTTCATCTCGGCTAAGCGAACAATCTCCACCCTTTGCTGTGCCGAGAATCGTCGCCGCGGACCACCCGAGTGCACCGTCCGTAACCCTTCACATCCCCGCTCGTTGAAACGATGAATCCATTTGCGCAAATTGGCTGGATGGGATTTTACAAGAGACACTATCTCCGGCACACGATAACCCTGGCTCGAAAGGAGAATAACCTGGGCACGGTGCCTCATCACTGGATCATTATACCTCGACCAACTCTGTAGCTGCTTCTCCTCACCTTCGGTTAGCTCACGCACATAGAGCACCATCACCACTCCTCCCCTTCGTGTGGCTTCTCTAGAACAAGTAGCATATGGCTTTCCTAAGGAAAGTTTATCGCTCAGAGATGAAAAGCCGATGAAAAACAGCTCCCAGGGGAGTTACAATCCACTCATATATGCGCGATTTCAAACAGAACAAACGCGGATTTCTTCAAATATATTCATTTTGGGCCCAAAAACAAGAGTCCAGAGGACGCACGCAGCGGTTCGTCCCGCTTGACGGGGCACTGTTCTCATGGGCCGAGCCTCAGTGAGTGTGCTACCCTGCGGCTCTGGCTACCTCTTGTAACACTCTAGGCCAGCACTGCTTTCTCTAATCTTTCTTGGGCAGGCTTAAGAAGTCCAGCAACAACTCATCTTCTTCGGCTACGATGTGCTTGGGTAAAACAAAGAAGAAAGTACTGCCCTTGCCCTCCTGACTCTCCGCCCAGATCCTGCCACGGTGGTATTCAACGATGTGCCTACAGATTGTCAGCCCGAGGCCCGTCCCCCGATAATGTCGGGTCGAGCTGCTATCAACTTGATAGAACCGATCAAAAATGTGGTTCAGTTCGGGTGCGGGGATGCCAATGCCGGTATCAGAGACGCCAACCTGAATCTCTTCCCCCAGGTCTGTGGCACTGATGGTCACAGTGCCAGAAGGAAGAGTGAATTTGATCGCATTGTGAACGAGATTGGTCAACACTTGCTCAATGCGCATACGATCTGCCTGGATAGCAGGGATGTCAACGTCAATGCGACTTACCAGTTGGATCTGCCCCTGATCGGCCAAGGGCTTGAGCTTATCCGTAACCGCGTGCGTGATCTCCCCCAACGAAACCTCGGTCAAGCGCAACTTGACTTGCCCAGAGTCAAGACGTGAGAACTCGAGCAGATCATTAATCAGGTTCTGTAAATGCGTCGTCTCGTCTCGGACCGTGCCGAGAAAATCAGCCTGTGTTTCGTTGACCGCACCTGTCTTGCCCATCAAGATGATCTCGACAAAGCCTTTGATAGAATGTAGTGGCGTCTTGAGCTCGTGTGAAACCACAGACAGGAAGTTGGATTTCATTCGTTCGAGTTCTTTCTGACTCGTGATGTCCCGAAGCACAGTCACCACCCCGCCCGCCTTCCCACCTGCGCCACGGATCGGGGAAGCCAGCGCTTGATAGATGGACGCGTCGGCCCTGCCCTCCGCAGATGGCATCTTTTCACTATCCTTCAGGTGAGGCAACGAGATCTCCCGGACGATAGCTCCCTCTTCACCATTGAGCGCATCCTGAAAGAGGGCGATCAACTCCTGGTGAGGAACGACCTCAGAGAGTGGCAGGCTGCTCGTCACGTCACGCTTGACGTGAAAGATACGCGTGGCGACCGGGTTCATCATCAACAGATTAAGCGCTGGATCGGCCACGATGCCGCCATCACCAATGCCCCGCAAGATTGCCTCTAGCCCATGCCTTCGCTCCTCGACGTGCTGATACAGTTGTGCGGTCTGCTTCTGCTCCTGGACGAGCTGTTCGTACAGCCTTGCGTTCGACGCTGCTACAGCCGCCTGATCGGCAAAGGCACTAAGCCGGTTCAGATCTTCAGTACTGAAGGCATTTCTGTCTGGAGCTGTGGCGATCAAGGCTCCAATAGCCTCGTTCCCCAAGAGGAGGGGCACGCTGATGAGCGCAGAAATGGGCAGTTCGGTAGATTCGAAACGGCTGTCCTGCTTCACATCGTGGACCAGCACTGGCTTGCCTTCGCGCACCACCCAGGCGGCAGCATCCCTGTCAAACCTGGTGCCAAGCCTGGTTAAGGCGCCCGGCTTCCAATCGGTAGACGCCATGGTCACCACTGCGTCGTGCTCATCACCGAGAAGTGTAACTGAGCAGCGCGCTCCCTCCAGAACCTGGGAGGCATTGGCCACGATGAGGCGCAGTACGTCCTCCAGTGCCAGAGCGGAGTTGATAGCCTTGATGCCCTCTTGCAGGGTCCGCAACTCCAACACACGGTTGCCAAGGTTGGCAGCCATCTGCTGCGTGGCCCACGTCTTGGCGTCCAATTCCAAGGTCCGTTCGGCCAAGCTGCGCTGCAACTCATCCTCGCGAAGACGACTGCGCTCGTTGAGCCATCCCAGATAGATGGCTGCCAGTACTACGGCAAAGAGCAGCCCATATCGCAGCAAAAAGGAGGTTTCGGTCAGAAAATACCAACTGCCAACAGAAAGGCGCAGAACCAACACGTAGAGCGGACCAAGGGAGAGAGGAAAGACCAATACCTCAGGCCAGAAAGGATAGTAGACAGCACTTCTTAGAGCAAGTAGAGCATACAGCAGATACATCTCACTGCTAAAGTCCACTCCGTAATAGATCACCTGGCTGGCAAAGGCAATGTCCACTGCATACGAAGCAAAATGGATAGCCCGACCGGTTTGCTTGACAACCCTGCGGCCAAATCCAAACAAATAGACAAACACCAGACTTAGCAAGGTATACGTCAGCACGCCGATGGTCAGCCAGGTAAAGGTGCGGTACGTTTCTATAAAGTGCGTGCTGATCAGGCCCAGCGCCAACAATAGCCCCTTGACAGCCAAGTCGATCCAGCGGTCGCTCTCAAGGGTCGATTCCGAATAGCTAGACTTGTCCTCGACGTGCGGTGTCATCCAGGTCCTACCGTCCTTGTGGTGAAGTTTCTCCCCAGACAGCATACCCAACTCACCTCGGCTGCGGTGTATCCGTAGGAGCCGCAGGCACCGGTGTTGGAGGCGGAGGTGCCAATGTTGGAGGCAGAGGAACTGCCGTCAAGGTGGGCGTCAGCGTTGGCACTTGGGTTGCTGCGGATTCTGGAACATGCGTCGCAGTTGGACTCGGTATGCGAGACGCAGTCAGCGTTGCCGTTGGCATAGCGGTGGGCGACGCAGTAGGTGAAGCCGTAGCACCTGGCTGGAGCGTCCTCGTCACCGTATCCGTCGGACGAGATGTCGCCGTACGCGTAGGGCTGGGTCTGGGCGTAGTCCTTGCCTCGGGTTGACTAGCGGTAGCAGTCAAAAGCACGCGAGTCCCGAACACATATCGCCAAACGCCATCTGTCGTACCCGCCCACAGCACAGATGGGTCTCGTGGATCCAGTTTCAGCGCCAAGACGGTCAGATTGCCCAGCCCCCTCTTCAGCGCTGTCCATTGTGTACCACCGTCCATGCTGCAATAGGCTCCGCCGTGTTGCAAACCCACGCACAGAAAACGGCCATTCTGAGGATGCACAGCAATCGTTTTGACGGTCCTTCCCCTTGTTGCACCCCCTAGCTTAGTCCAGGCCCGGCCTCCATCTGTGGACTTGTATACACCCCCATCCGTCGCCAGGTACATCAAGCGTGGATCGGCGATAGCGATGTCATACACGTCGAGATCCTCCAGGCCAGCGTTCATCACACTCCAGGAAACCCCGCCGTCAACCGTACCATACAGTCCACCGCCCTGTGTGCCTACATAGACCACATCTGGGTTTTCAGGATGGATGGCCAGGGAGGATATCCTGGTCTCCACACCGCGCCAATCAAGACGCGACCAGGAACGCCCCCTGTCCATACTGCGATAGATCTCACCACCAGCAGCAACGCAGACCATGTCCACTGCTGTGGGCTCATGCCGACTGGGTGACTGCAGTGACGTCCCGCCCTCGCTGAAGCGGGGAAGGGCCCGCTTCGGCATGACGGTGATAGCCTGTACCTCCTTACCGGCCAGGTCTTGGCCTGAGACTAGCCAAGTGGCGCCAGCATCATCCGTCCAATACAGCCCAGCGCTGAACGCGCTATCCCCCGGTCCGAGGTGGCGCCTGCCAGCATAGACGACGGACGGATTACCCTCGTCCACGGCAAGAGCATGTACTTCGACACGGCCCCATCCATCGAGTGGCAAACCGTTGTTCGCAGCCAACCAGGTCACGCCATCGTCAGTGCTGCGGTATACGCCCCTACCAACAACCAAAACATACTGCAAAGCTGTGGTGCCGGCTGGTATCAACAGTTCCTCGACAATGCTCTTAGACAGCCCTGCGCGCACCCACAAGTCCGCGCCGCTCTCGCTCCGTGCAAGAGGCACAAGAAGAATCGGCACAGCAAAGCTGCACAAGGCCAAGACAATCTGTAGCGCTTTGCGCTGCCATAGCAGGGACAAGCGGTTACTAAAGCCCTTTCTGTAGCTAGCCAGGAACCTGTCACTCACGTCCTGCTCCGATCACAAAAGCCAACTACCGTCGTGGCGTAGGAGTTGTGGGTACAGGGGTAGGCGGCGGTGGTGGTGGTGGTTGAGTCGGTGGCGGCTGCGTCGGTGTAGCTGTCCGCGTCGGGGTCGGAAGCGGCGTGCGGGTGGGCATCGGCGTCCTGGTCGGGGTCGCTGTTGGCGGATACAAAGTCGCACGGACGTCCCGCTCTTTGACTGCCGCCTCAACGTGGTCACACCCCTCGATACCCAGCACATTACGGTACTGTTCCAGAGCCTGTGCCAGATCGCCTACAGTCTGAAAGGCATCTCCCAATTGCAGATAGGAAGTGCACAACAGAGAGGCGGCCCTGCCGCCCAGATAGTCAGGGCGGCTATCGTGGATCTGCTGCAAAACCGAAACTGCCCGGGGCCAATCCATCTGATTGACCGAAAGATAGCCCTGACGATAGAGATCTGCCAGCCGCTTCTCCTCCAATGCGGTCGCATCACTTGGGAAAATCCCCAGGGCGTTGTCAAAACTCTGAATCGCCTGGCTGATCCGATCCGGTGAATCTCCGGCAGCCATCAACAGGTCTGCACCTTTCTGGAAATAGGCATAGAACAGGCTTTGTGCCACCTCAGCCGGCTTGAGAGTCGAATGCTGTCCCCGCAACTGCTCCAGGATGGCAATCGCTTCATCCCAGTTGCTCTCCTCAATGTAGCCCTTTGCTTTGTCAAAGAGTGTGGCCAAGGCCTGCTGGCCCTTGACAAAATCAATCTTCTCGCTGGCATCCTCGTAGGTGGGATCAAGCGCTACGATTTCCTCCAATGACTCTAAAGCGCTGTCCCACTGTCCGGCTGCGATCGCTACTTGTGCCTGGGCGTACAAGGAAGCCAGTTGTTGACACCGCCGCGCTTTGGCATACCAGGTTTTGACGTCCTCATTGTTGGGTGCCAGGGCTAACGCTTCGCCAAAAGCTTCTGCTGCCCGATCACAGTCACCGACGTTCAAAGCCGCCCGCCCTTGGTTGACCAAAGCCTCAACTCGGGCTTGTCGTTGCCTATCAAAGATGTTGTTAAACACGTCCGGGGGGGCGATTATGATCACCACGATAGCAGCCACCAACACTATCAGAATGCCTATGATCAGAGTCCATGGAATCCTGCGCCGCGCAGCTCGACTCGGGGCAAGTTCTCTCGATACCACAGTCTCTGCTCGCTGCCCTGCTTCCAGTCCGCCCACATCGGCGAGCGCTTCGTGCTCTCCTGGCTGCATTTCCTGCAATTGGATGAAGATGTCGATTTCATTCAGCAGCGCATCAACGCCACGGCGATCCGGGGCAATAGACTTTAGCCGCGTGAAGCATGCCTTGGCCTCTCTCCATTCTCGCCGGCGATAGTGAGCCATGCCCTGCGTGTACAAGGCCTCGGCGTCTTCCCCAGCCTTCCCTTCCGGGAGCGAAGCAGACGTTTGTGTGTTGTTCACAGTGAGAGAATCGTTGTCACCTGGCACTGCATTCCCCTTGCTTTTAGAATGGCACCCCTCCCTGGACCGGCCACTACCTGCTAGCGCCCACCTCTCCAGGCAGGATGAACGGTAGGCGGACGCACGTCGACTGACAGTCCAGACACAGATGCATTGCGCTTTACTACGGGCAGATACAGATTATACTCCAGGTTTACCAGCCGCACATCATCCACAAAAGTCCAGGTGTTGAACAATGTGTCAACCCTGGTCACATTGGCCAGGCAGATTCTGACCGCCTGCCCAGCATATGGCCTGAGATCCACTGCACCCTCCAGCCAGTCCAGGTCCCTCCGCGTGCCGTAATCCTGCGTCTTGTTGCCATCGGTGAAGACATAGGTAGGTTCTATCCCGGGAGGGCCCACGCCTACGTTGAAGGAGTCGTAGAACCGGCCATAGCGTTGACTCCACAGTACATCATAAGTGATGATGTGATAGCGGAAAGTCAACACCGGAGCGGGCCAGTCCTCATGCCTGGGCATGTTGAGCGTTTGGCAGATTCGAGACGTACCAAAGGGCACTTCCCCCTCCTCTAGTCCGTCCTCGTCGGGGCAGCCAAGCACTGCGGCATGCGTGTTGCCACCACCAGATGCCGGCACAATACTCCGTAACGGTGGGCACTGACCCGCTTGTCCGGGTTCTCCAGGGATCCACCTCTGCTCCCACTCGCTGCCCAGCATATGTTCAAAGTCACCATTCTGCAGTACTTCCACCGAGACATACGCATCGGCCACATCAGGATAGGGCTCGACGTTTCCGGCTCTATCCGTAGCCCGGCAACGGAAGTAGTAGGTCCTCCCTGGTACACCTCCGGTGAACAGCTTGGAAGTCTGCGATGGGTCTACGCCGAGCACCCAATCCTGCCAGACTCCTATCGCTCCAACTTTGTATTGTACATCAAAAGTGGCAATTTCAGAACAATCGTCGCTTCCATCCCAGTATACAACGAAGGATGTTGTCTGGCTGTAACTATCCGCGTAGGCATGGGACGTGGGTGGTTCGCGATCAATCCGGACTGAACCCGTTTGCACATCCTCGATGTTGCCCACCCTGTCGACCGAGTAGTAGGAGAATGTAACCACACAACCCACATCTATGCGAAACGAAGCGCCACTTTGCCAGGGGCCCGTGCCAATCCGATAATGGCTGCTTTCCCAGCCAGACGCCAAGTCCTCACCGTCCAACGTGATCTGAACCGCAGAGGTGTACCAGCCATCTTCCCCCAGGACACCAGAGACAGTGATGGTCGTCGTCGTCGGTGTGCCGTCGTATTGGAGCATTGTCGTTGCTCGGTTCTGATGATCGCTATTGCAGGCTTTGTCTTTCAACCAGACGTAGACCGGCATCTCACCCTCGGTGTCGGCAATAATGGGCAGTGAGCTGCGGACACCATCCACGTAAACTCCATCTATGGGCGAAACGGGCGGGGCCCCCTGCTTATAGAAGACGCCCGCCAACCCAGACAAATCTCCGGGATTCAGCCAGCTAATGGTAAACGTGTTCTCCCTGGACCAGTCTGCAGGATCAACCTGGATATCCACCGGTGCAGCGGGTGCCGTCCGATCCAGTCTGATCCGCGGCACGGTGACGACTTGGCTCACATTCCCAGCAGCATCCATTGCGCGACAGTTAATCCTGTAGACACCGTCATTGCATTCGAGATAAGAGCTGCCCTCGACCCAGTTCCCACCATTTACCTGATAGCTGATGATACCAGTAGCCATGCCAGAATGCATATCTGTGGCCGCAAAAGTAACGGTGACACATGAATTGTACCACTCCGACGTGTCACATCGGTTCCCCGTCACCGCCGGCTCAAGCTCTGGTGGAGTGCGATCGAGGCGCAGAGTGACCAGGCGTCTGGTCTGATGGTCGCTGTTGCCAGCCCCATCTCGCAGCCAGACGTAGACATTGTGTGCCCCATCGCCAAGTTCCTCAGGCACCTGCACACATGGAATGGATGTTATGTTATCTTCGAGAACCAGCGTCCCATCGGTAGGTGAACTAGGCTCGCCGAAACTGTAATACGCTCCACCGATGCCGGACAAGTCGTTCGGGTTATCGTTTGCATTCCAGGTGAGGGTGAAGCAGTTGGTCCTGGTCCAGTTGGGGGGCGAAACGATGGGCACTACACGAATGGGATCTGGGGCCTGGAGGTCGATGGCGACGGGAAGCATGCGCAGCGGTTCCTCGTTTCCGGCCAGGTCGGTAGCATAGTACTGAACGGTGCGCACCCGTTCACGTTGACCCAGCGGCAAGGATACCGTAAAAGTCACCACTGCACCGCTAGGCTGTTGCCAGGAACCGCTATCAATGCGATAGCGCACGTAATCCACGCCGGACGTCTGTGCGCCATTGACGAGGTCACTGGCGAGCAGAGTAACAGTCACAGGGGAGGCAACAAACCAACCACCTTCGCTGGGCCCATCGATCTGGGCAGAGGTACTTGGGGGAGTCGTGTCGATTCTAACTGGAGTGGCCGCCGTCTGCACTGCTTCCTCGTTGCACGCTGTATCAACCGAATAGTAGCGAACGGTGTGCACACCATCCGTGATCACGTCGAACATCTCGCCGGCCTCAAATGCGCCCCCATTCACCTGATGGTAGGTGACCGAGACACCAGACGTGGCATCGAGAGCACTCAGGGCAACGGCAACCGGCGATATGTACCATCCATTGCGGCCCAAGGTCCCCGTGTAGTTTGAAAGATTGGTCGTCGGCGGTATGGTATCAATCCTGATCTGGGGGCTGAGCACCTGTGGCGTCTCGCTATTGCCCACAAGGTCCACCGAGTAGTACTCAACAGTATGAGAACCTTCACCCGAGACCATGAAGCTAGACCCTGAAGCTTGCTGCCAACTGCCCTCATCCTGTCGCCAGAATGTGGCACTGATTCCGGAGGCGGCGTCTTCTGCAGAGAAGGTAATCTGTACAGCAGAAGTGTACCAGCCTGCGCACCCTTGACTACCGCTAATGTCCTCAATGGAAGTAACCGGTGGAGTAGTATCCCATTCGAATGCCTCTGGCTCGGTGACGCCGTGGTTCTGGAAGTTGACGTTGCCAGCCTCATCTTCGAGCCAGAGATAGAGTCTGTGCGTACCTTCAGTGGGCACGGTCAAGCCCGAGATACTCTGAATTCCCTCCCCAGCAACCGGTGAACCCGGTGCCTGATCGTCGTTACTCGTAGGAGGATCATCCCACTTGTAGTAGGCACGCACAATACCAGAAACGTTGGGCGGGTTGCTCCAGGTTAGCGTAAACGAGTTGATCTTGGTCCAGCCAGAGGGCGTCACTGACAGATTGAATGGCCCTCCTGGTGCAGTCGAATCATAAGTAAAGGTGCCCGTACCATAGATGCTCTGCACATTGCCGCAATTGTCGGTAGCTCGTGAATTCAGCGAGCAGGTCGTCTCTACGGTTGGCGCAAAGGGCAGTGACCAGGCTGTGGTTCCGGAGACGGACAGCCATGTGGCAACAGCGGTCCAGGATGACCCGTTGTAGTAGAGAGCGTCCGACGCCCTGCGCAAGGTGAGGTGAACGGAGGCCACTCCCGACAGCGCGTCGCTAGCCGAGCCGCTGATCGCTCCCGGCCAGCTAGCAGCGTTGAAATAACCACCAGTGGCTACCGAGGATTGTGGAAAAGTGTTGTCAAAGGTAAAGGAGGATTCATCAAGCACGCTTTGGATGTTGCCGCAGTTGTCTGTAGCCCTTGATCTGACGTGATACGTGGTCTCCAGGGGCGGCGCGAAAGGCAGTGACCAGGCTGCGGTCCCGGAAACGGACGACCATGTAGCGGTCGCACTCCAAGACGACCCGTTGTAGTAGAGACCGTCTGACGTCCTGCGCAAGGTGAGGTGAACGGAGGCCACTCCCGACAGTTCATCACTGGCCGAGCCGCTAATAGCTCCCGGCCAACTGCCAGCATTGAAGCACCCCCCAACTGCTACTGAGGATTGTGGCAAGGTGGTATCATAGGTAAACGAGGCCTCGCCAAGGATGCTTTGCATGTGGCCACAGGAGTCTGTGGCTCTCGACCTGACAGTATACGTGCTCTCCACGGAGGGTATGAAAGGCAGCGACCAAGCTGTAGTTCCAGAGACAGAAAGCCATATCGCCGTCATACCCCAGGATGACCCGTCGTAGTACTGGCCGTCGGATGCCCGGTGCAAGGTGATCTGGACGTATTCAATCCCAGAGGCTGCATCGCTGGCAGAGCCACTGATCACTCCCGGCCAGTCGGTGGCCTTGAAACAACCACTGGTTGCGACCGCAGACTGTGGCGGCGCATTGTCGTAGGCGAATACTGCCTCGCCAAGCGCGCTTTGCACGTTGCTGCAGTTGTCTGTAGCCCTCGATCTGACGGTATAAGCGGTCTCTACAGTCGGTGTAAAAGGCCGTGACCAAGTCGTGGTTCCAGAGACAGACAGCCAGGTAACTGTTGCAGTCCAGGACGACCCGTTGTAGTACAGGCTGTCTGAGGCCCTCTGCAGGGAGATCTGAACCGAGGCAACTCCAGACTGTGCATCATTTGCCGAGCCCACGATCACGTCTGTCCAGGTGTCTTGCCTGAAGCACCCTGTAGTCTCTACCGTAGACTGCGGCGCAGTGGCATCGTATGAGAATGAGCCCTGGCCGTGTGGAGTTTGCTGATGCCCAACCCCGTCTGTTGCTCGCGATTCGACGACATACGCATCATCCCTTGGTGTGATGGAGTAGGACCAGTTGTCAGTACCCGGGGCGGTCAACCAGACAGGAGTTAGCTCCCAGGTATAGCCACTGTAATACCGCCCGTCACTGGTTCTGCGCAGTCTGATCTCCACGAGACTCACACCAGAGCCAGAGTCGCTGGCCGTGCCCGTAATCGCTCCAGGCCAGTTCGAGCTGTAACAACCGGTGCTGCCAACGGTCGAGCCAGGAGCCGTGTTGTCTAGCCGTACAGAGTAGGCTTCGCTCCACCACTGAAAGCCAAGGTTATCCCGAATGGAGAACTGGATCTGGTTCTGCTCTGGCGTCATTGACTCCGGCAAGGCCAAGTCGGCGACTGTCAAGGTAGCAAGGGTACCTGACCCGTCAAGCACAACCGTCAGGCCTTGATTCAGTTCTCCACTCCAGCTTGCCCCCCCGTCGGTGCTAAACCGGTACGTCCCCATAGCAATTAAGCCATCCTGGTTATCGGCCTGCACAGAACAAGTAACCTGTGTGCCCGTCACCCAATCAGATGGCTGAAAGCCAGACCACACTGGGGTGCTGGCCGTAACGAATACCGATGCCAGGGGCATGCTGCTGGCTCGTGCAGCAGCCACCAACAAAATGAACAACAGGCCAAAGAGTATAGTCCGCACAAGGGCTCTGCCCCTCATGATTAGCTTCCCCCTTTCAGGCTCCCAAAACAGTTGTAGTCTGGAACAGTGCCTCGGATAAAGAGAATCTGGCTATCGCCAGGTCATAGAGCTGGTGGTGTGGACGACCGCTACAAGCGGGTACAGGGCATTGTCCTGCTCTGCGGAGAGAACTAGTTGTCCAGCTAGCGGTCAGGGACGCTCAAACTTGTAACCGAGGCCGCGCACAGTGGTCAATAGCTTGGGTTCGTTGGGATCTTTTTCAATCTTTATGCGCAAGCGGCGCACGTATACAGCAATCTGGTTGCTGTCACCTTCGTAGTCATAGCCCCAGACGGCACTCATCAGCAGATCGTGGCTGAGTATGCGCCCGGCGTTGCGCATCAAGCAATACAAGAGCCTGAACTCAATGGGGGTCAAGTCCACCGTCCGCCCATCAGAATAAACGGCCTGATTGGTTACAGGATCCAGGGTGAGATCTCCGACCGTCAACTGGGATTCGATGTCCTTCCCCGCAAAGGCCTCGGCGCGACGCAACACAGCCTTGACTCGCGCCAGAAGTTCAGCGGGCTCAAAGGGTTTGGCTAAGTAGTCATCCGCGCCCAATTGCAGCCCGGTGACTTTGTCCACGGTCTCCCCTTTTGCGGACAAGAAAATGATGGGCACATCCACTTTTTGGCGCATGCGCCTGCACACTTCGAATCCGTCAAGATGTGGCATCATCACATCCAGAACCACCAGATCCGGAGTATGAGAATCAACTAGTTCCAGAGCGGCTAAACCGTTGTCTGTACTAATGACGTCATAACCTTCTTCACGCAGAAGGAAAGAAATCATCTTGACACTGGGAGGGTCATCATCCACTACTAAAATTCGCATAGTTGCCAACTATTCCTCTCTTGTAGAGACGCAACGATATGAGACCAGATATGGGCCGCGTTTTCAAACCAGCTCTATTATAATCATTCACCACACAACACGCAAAATACATCTACTGACTATCAACGCCAATGCAGAGCGATCACCTGCTCCAGGTCGATTGGCTAAATGGCGCCAACTCGCTATAATACAGAGCGCTGTGTGAATCGTTGAACGCAAATAGCCCTTCTTTTACCATGATTTGGTGAGATACGTTTAGACATCCGTGCACGAAACAGCAAAGCTTGAGATGGAGGAGGTGCACTTCTGACGGTGCGGGTTTCTGTCATTGCAACGGTAAGAAACGAAAGGGGCTCTATTGACCGGCTCCTGGAGTCACTCTGTGCCCAAACCCGGCAGCCGGACGAGGTGATCATCGTAGATGGCGGATCCAGCGATGACACGCTGGCTCAGCTCCGAGCCTGGGAGAACAGTCATCGGCTGCCGCTCCGCGTCCTGATCGAGCCCGGCTGCAATATATCGCGTGGCCGGAATATTGCCATCGCCGCAGCGCGCGGCCCAGTCGTTGCTTCTACCGATGCAGGAGTCTGCCTGGCCTCGTCCTGGCTGGCCGAACTGCTGCGACCATTTGACAGTGCCATGACAGCACAACCGCCCCCAATAGTAGCCTGCGGCTTCTTTGTGCCAGAAACTACCAGCGTCTTTGAAACGACTATAGGAGCCACAGTGCTCCCTGTGGTCGGCGACGTCGATCCCGAAAGGTTCTTACCTTCCAGTCGCTCCGTGGCTTTTCTGAAGAGCGCTTGGAAAGCTGTTGGCGGCTATCCAGAGTGGTTGGACTATTGCGAAGACCTCATCCTCGATTTTCGGTTGCGGGCCAAGGGCTATCGTTTCATATTTGTACCTGCTGCTGTCGCCCGTTTCCGACCCAGGAGCAGCGTCCGCGCTTTTTTCAAACAGTACTATCGCTACGCGCGCGGTGACGGCAAAGCGAACCTGTGGGCCAAACGACACGCTGTGCGCTATCTGACCTACCTGGGCGCTCTGCCCGCTCTCGCCTGGCTCGGTCTTATCAAGAACCCATTGTGGGCAGTGCCGCTGCTGTTGGGCACTGCCATCATGTTCTGGACGCCTTACAAGCGCTTGCTGCCAGCCATAGGATCTCTTGGTATCCTTGACCGGCTGAAAGCCATCCTTCTGGTTCCGATCATCCGCGTGACAGGTGATTTAGCCAAGATGCTCGGCTACCCTGTTGGGATCTGCTGGCGATTGCGCCACCGGCACGAGATCCCCAACTGGCGCGAGTGACTTGCATAGTATAGTAGAAACATAGCCATATGGACCTCTCGATCATCATCGTCAACTACAACACGTGTGACTTGCTGCGCGATTGTCTCGACACCGTCTACGCCAGCGAGGGCGATTTTGAATATGAAGTGATTGTCGTGGACAACTGCTCGCCCGATGGCAGCGTGGCTATGGTGCACCAGGACTTTCCGCAGGCCGAGCTAATCGCCAACGAGGTCAACAAGGGCTACGCTTACGCCAACAATCTGGGCATGCGCCAAGCCCGGGGCGACTATGTGCTCCTGCTCAATCCCGATACCGTCCTGCCGCCAAACGCACTGAAGGACATGATCACTTTCATGGAGGAGCGCCCCGATACAGGCGTGGCTGGGCCTAAGCTAGTACTGGCGGACGGCAGCCTGGATCTGGCCTGCCGGCGTAGCTTTCCGACGTTGGACGTTGCTCTCTACCGCTTGCTGGGACTCAGCAAGCGCTATCCGAACAGCCCGCGTTACAACCGCTACAACCTCGGCTATCTCGACCCCAACCAGGTGGCCGAGGTAGATTCGGTGGTCGGCGCTTTCATGTTGATACGCCGCAAAGCCCTCGACCAGACCGGATTCTTCGATGAGCGCTTCTTCATGTACGCAGAGGACATTGACCTCTGCTATCGCATCAAAGTGGACTGTGGCTGGAAAATATACTACAATCCGGCGGTGGTTGTCACCCATTACAAAAGTCAGGCCACCGCAAAACGCTGGGCCCCCATGACCATCCAATTCTATCGTGCGATGTGGCTCTTTCACCAGAAGCACTACGCCCGGCACACTTTCTTCCTGCTGAACTGGGCCACTGTATTGGGGCTCGCTGCCTTGTGTGGCCTGGCACTGACGATCAACCTTCTCCGTCCGCCGGAGAAGAGAAAGGTGGGCTTGTGAGCCTGATTCTCCTGACGAATGATGACGGAGTGCATTCCCCAGGTCTGTTGGCCCTCAGGCAGGCAATGGATGCAGTAGGCGAAGTAGTCGTCTTTGCTCCTGATCACAATTGGTCCGCGGCCGGCCACGGCAAGACGATGCACAAGCCCCTGCGAGTCCAAGAAGCCCAACTGGCCGATGGCAGCCCGGCTCTGGCCACCAACGGCGGCCCGGCTGACTGCGTGGCCCTGGCGGTGTTGGGTGTATTGCCACGGCAGCCTGACATGGTGATCTCTGGCATCAACCCTTCGGCAAACGTGGCACAAGACATGACCTACTCAGGCACTGTGGCAGCAGCCTTGGAGGCACGAATTTCCGGCATTCCTGCCATCGCCATCTCGTTGGCAGGACGAGCCAGCGGCCCGGCAGACTTTCGCTGCACAGCGCGCTTCGCAGCCACCCTGGCTCGCAAGATGCTTGCAAGTGGACATAAGGACCTGCTGCTGAATGTCAATGTGCCTGCCGTCCCCTGCCACGAAATCGTTGGCGTGGAAATCACCCGCTTGGGCCGACGCATCTACCGCGATGTCCTCGTGGAGAGAGAGGATCCACGCGGCCACAAGTACTACTGGATTGGTGGCGAGCCACCCACGGGCGTGATCGCAGATGGTACAGATTTCGCCGCCATTGCGGCAAACAAGATTTCCGTGACGCCTTTGCAGCTTGACCTTACAGCATATCACGTGCTCGATGAGCTCAAGAGCTGGCAGTTGAATACTGGAACCTAGGGGGATGCGAATGGATCTATGGACCACAATTGACGCCAGGCACAGTGTGCGCCATTTTGGCCCCTCTGAGCTCGGTGCGGCAACGGTGAAGAAGATCCTTGAAGCCGCTATACGTGCCCCTTCGGCCGGGAACCGGCAGCCGTGGCACTTTTACGTGGTGCGCAGCAAGGAGATCAAACTCGGACTGGCGCAGGCAGCGTACGGCCAGGGGTTCGTGGCCCAAGCACCAGTGGTCATTGTGGTCTGTGCCGATCCTGAGCGTTCAGCCACACGCTATAGCACGCGTGGCAGAGAACTCTATTGCTTGCAGGATACCGCAGCCGCCACCGAGCACATACTGCTGGCTGCCATTGCTCTCGGGCTGGGAGCTTGTTGGGTGGGCGCCTTTGATGAGAGAGCGGCTGCCCGTGTCCTGGAACTACCCAGCCATCTGCGCCCTGTGGCGATGGTGCCCATCGGCCATCCCGTGGCAGAGCGACGAGCTACCAGCCCACGACGTCCGGTATCGGAAGTGACTTCCTTTCTGGATAGTTTTTGACAGATCGAGGCAGACTAGCGTATAATGGCCCCGTAGCTGATTCCCTGCTGGACAAAGGAGTCCAAGGCTTCTGTTGATGCCTGACACAAATCCAATGATGGGAGCAAAGGAGGCAAAATTGGTTAACAACAAGTATGCGTTCTTCGAAGGTGAATTCGTTCCTATAGAGGAAGCAAAAGTCAGCATCATGACGCATGCCCTCAATTACGGCACCGGCTGTTTTGAGGGCATTCGTGCTTACTGGAATGGGGAGGAGCAACAGCTTTACCTCTTCCGCATGCCGGAGCACTATGCACGGCTGCACCAGTCCTGCCGCATCTTGCTCATTGACCTGCCCTACAGCGTAGAGCAGTTGGGCAATCTGACGATCGAGTTGCTGCGCCGCGAGGGCTTTAAGACGGATACCTATATCCGCCCCCTGGCCTACAAGTCACAGGAAGGCATCGGTGTGCGTTTGAAAGGTGTTTCTGATGCGCTTGCCCTATTTGCTCTGCCCTTTGGCAGGTACATCGAAAAGGAGGAAGGAGCGAAGGTATGTGTCTCCTCCTGGCGCCGTATCTATGACACCTCAGTACCCGCGCGCGCCAAGTGCACAGGCGCCTATATCAACTCCGCCCTTTGCAAGAGTGAAGCAGAGATGAACGGTTTTGACGAGGCTATTGTGCTCTCCCGCGGCGGTGACGTATCAGAAGGCAGTGCGGAGAACTTTTTCATGGTGCGCAATGGCGTACTGGCCACCCCTCCCGTGACTGCGGACATCCTGGAGGGCATCACTCGCGAAACGCTTATGCATCTGGCACGTGAGGAACTTTGTATCCCAGTCATGCAGCGTACTATTGACCGCACCGAGTTGTATGTTTGTGAAGAAGCATTCTTCTGCGGCACAGGAGTGCAGATCGCAGCGATCGCCAGCATAGACAACCGTCCGGTAGGCGATGGCCGCATCGGGCCCATCACCAAGAAGCTGCGTGAGATGTACTTTGATATCGTGCGCGGGAAGGTGCCAAAGTACAAGCACTGGTGCACGCCCGTCTATGAGACGTAGGTGGGAAGTGGAACTGAGACGTCTCGGCGCTACGTCTCAACGGGTGGCAGTGCCTCACGCCCCAGACAGCACGATGTTGCAAAGCGGGAACCCAGGTTCCCGCTCTCTCAACCCCTAGCCTTTCCCCTCATTCCCAGCTTGTGGTATAATCCACACAACATCTATTTGAGGTACACCCAATGGATGAGCGTATCATCTCGCCCAAGCGTCAAGCAGAAGAGATCGCCCTGGATTCCAGCCTGCGACCCAGGCAACTGTCTGAGTACATTGGGCAGGAAAGGATCAAGGAAAACCTGAGCATTTGCATTGCCGCAGCCCGGGGGCGAGGAGAGCCATTGGATCACGTCCTGCTCTATGGCCCGCCTGGATTGGGCAAAACGACGCTAGCCCATGTCGTCGCCAACGAGATGGAGGTGAACATCAAAGTCACCTCTGGCCCTGCCATCGGGCGCCCTGGAGATCTGGCCGCTATCCTCACCAACCTGCGCCAAGGGGACGTCCTGTTCATCGACGAAATACACCGTCTGGGTCACGCTGTCGAGGAAGTGCTGTACCCGGCGATGGAGGACTTTGCCCTCGATATTATCATCGGCAAAGGACCCAGCGCACGCAGCATCCGCCTGAGGGTGCCCCCGTTCACGATCATCGGCGCTACGACGCGTATTGCCTTGCTGAGCTCACCCCTGCGTGACCGCTTTGGCATTGTGTACCGCCTCGATTTCTACGACCTGAAGGCCATGAAAGCCATTGTGCGACGATCAGCCCGCATTCTGGGAATCCCCATAGATTCTGACGGAACAGCGACTATCGCCCGCCGCGCGCGCGGTACTCCGCGTGTCGCGAACCGCCTACTGAAGCGAGTACGCGACTATGCGCAGGTGCGAGCCGATGGCAAGATCACTGAGCCAGTAGCCCAGCAGGCACTGGGCCTGCTAGAAGTAGACATCTTGGGGCTCGATAAGATTGACCGCAAAATCCTGCGCGCGATCATCGAGAAATTCGACGGTGGCCCAGTGGGCCTGGAAACCATCGCGGCAGCTCTCAGCGAAGAGGCTGACAACATCATGGACGTCTGCGAGCCTTATCTGCAGCAACTGGGCTTCCTAGAACGAACACCGCGTGGGCGAGTAGCCACACCGCGCGCGTACGAACACCTCGGCCTGCCTTACACGCAGGGACCCGAACAGCCCATCCTGCTTTGAAACGATGCCGCAAGTCATTGTTCTCGATTCCTCAGGTCAGCGCCTCTCACCGTGCTCTGCTCAGAAGGCCCGCAGGATGCTGGCCCAGGGCAAGGCCAAACTCGTCGCTGAAACCCCGCTTACGATCCAACTCCCCTATGCTGTGCTATTGAAACCACGGCTAAGAGTGCAGTCGGAAAGGAAGCCAGGTGAGGGCCAGTGCTTGTTGCTGCATATCTGTTGTGGACCATGCAGCACTTATGCCATCCAGCGCCTGCGTGAGCAAGGCTTTGCAGTGAGCGGCTTTTGGTACAACCCCAACATCCATCCCTTCGCCGAACACGAGCGGCGGCGCGAATGCGCCCACGCTTACGCAGAGGAGGTAGGGTTGCCGATGGTTTGGTGGGAGGAGTACGAAATGCCTGCCTACTTCCGCGCCGTGGTCGGGCACGAGGCTTTCGGAGAGCGCTGCGCCATCTGTTATCGTCTGAGACTGGAGCGCACCGCCCAGGTCGCTCGTGAACGTGGCTTTTACGCTTTCACCACCACTCTACTGATCAGCCCCTACCAGCAGCAGGCCGTCATCCGCAGCATTGGTGAAGAGACCGCCGGCCAGTATGGCCTGGAGTTCTACTTCGAGAACTTTCGCAGGGGTTGGAGTGAGCGTGGAAGGATAGCGCGGGAACAGGAGCTGTACCAGCAGCGCTACTGCGGCTGTGTCTACAGCGAGTGGGAAGCCAAGGATCGACAAGCGTCAACGTGGCGCCGGCTACCTGCAAAACGCAAGCAAAAGAAGGACAAGTAGGCGCGACATCCTCCCCCTCACCAGGCCATCGCGCACACCGGCAGTTCACCCTCGCCAACGTCAGATGCTATCTTGGCGGCCCTTCCAACAGCAACCAGAGGTACTGGTATGGTGCCAGCTTGAGCTCATACACCCGCCCTGAAATGGGTGGGAAGGTGCTTCCGCTCGGTATATCGATGGGTACAACGCCCGCCCAGTCTTGTAGATCCAGTGTCACACTCTGTGTTGCGGCAGAGAGATTGTGCAGGACAAGGATATCCTCACCGCCATGACACCGCAGGTGCGTCAAGACAGTGCGGTTCGCAGACTCCAGAAACTCGCAAGAGCCACAGCCCAACGCTTGATGCTGCTTACGGCAGCGGATGAGGTGCCGCATGAGGTTCAACAGCGACCCGCCATCCCTTGCCTGTGCCTCCACGTTGACACGCCGATAGCCATATGCCGGATCATCAATAACCGGGGTATATGTGCTTGGAACCGCCTGGTCACAGAAACCAGCATAGGGTTCGTCGGACCACTGCATTGGCGTGCGCACCCCATTGCGATCCGGCAGCGCGACGTTATCCCCCATGCCGATTTCATCGCCATAGTAAATGACCGGCGAACCTGGCAAAGTGAAGAGCATCGAGTTCAGCAACTCGATCTTGCGGCGGTCGTTGTCGAG
This sequence comes from Chloroflexota bacterium, assembly GCA_030607875.1. GTDB lineage: Bacteria > Chloroflexota > Anaerolineae > UBA2200 > UBA2200 > JAUWJD01. The sequence goes on along the minus strand of JAUWJD010000003.1, from coordinate 34,508 downwards.
CAACGGAGCCAACCGGCGCCGGATGCCCAGATTCAGCCGCATCTCCGGCTGCGGAGCATACGCATCCCACATAAACGCCCTTTCCTGAGGCGTCACCATTTCCAGTGTCAATTCGTCGTGGTTTCGCAAGAAGGTACACCACTGGCAGGACTCTGGAATCGCCGGAGTGCGCTTCATGATCTCCACAATGGGTGACCGGTCCTGCCTCTTCAGCGCCAAGTACAAGCGCGGCATGACCGGGAAGTGAAAGGCCATGTGGAACTCATCCCCAGCGCCGAAGTAGGACCGTACATCCTCCGGCCACTGATTGGCCTCAGCCAGCAGAACCCTGCCTTTGTAGCGCTGATCCAGGAACCGGCGTACCCGCTTCAGATAGGCGTGCGTTTCCGGTAGGTTCTCGCAGTTCGTGCCCTCGCGTTCGTACAGGTAGGGTACAGCATCCGCCCGAAAGCCGTCTATGCCCATGTCCAGCCAATAAGCCATCACGTCGAGCATGGCTTGCTGCACCGCAGGGTTATCGAGATTGAGATCCGGCTGGTGAGAAAAGAAGCGGTGCCAGTAGTATTCACCGCTGATGCGATCATAAGCCCAATTCGATTCTTCAGTATCCAGAAAGATGATCCGGGCGTCACGATACTTGTGGTCCGTCGCGCTCCAGACGTAGTAATCCCTTTTGGGCGATGTCTTGGACGATCGAGACTCCACGAACCATGGATGCTGATCAGAGGTGTGGTTCATCACCAAATCGGTAACGATTCGCAACCCCCGGCGGTGTGCCTCAGCCAGAAGCGCCTGAAAGTCTTGAAGCGTGCCATAATCGGGGTGTAAGGAGTAAAAGTCAGCAACATCATAGCCATCATCGCGCAGCGGTGAGGCATAAATGGGCAAGAGCCAGATGCAATCAACGCCTAGTTCCTGCACATAGTCAAGCTTGCGGATCAGCCCTTGGAAATCACCCTTGCCATCGTCATCACTGTCACAGAAGGCGCGGACGTACAGCTCATAGAACACGGCATCCTTGTACCACAATTCATCGTTACCACGACCCATGTCAGTTGATCTCCTGCAACATCGATGCCTCATGCCTACCGACAGTCGAGTTCATTGTTCTGCTCCCCCATAGTTCCCGATGGGTTTGGCCATTCGCGTCCCTGCCCAGTATCTCGTACTGGGCAGCCCTCAAGCATGATGTTCAGGGCATCCCAGTATGGGCATGGGGTACTTCCCAGAAAGAGCAGATGCGAAGGGCACTTGCAGTCCGAGGCTCCAAGACGGCGCGCCACGATCCGCACCCCTGGCATGCCTAACATCATGCGCGCCCACGCACATTCCAACCTTTTCCCCGAAGCATCGGTGGTGATATCCACGATGCGCGCATGTGCGAGGAGGTAGTCTATGTGCCAGAAAAGCTTCTTGTAACGGCGGTGATGACGCGCCAGCCGTGCTGCCAACCCACCGCCGCCGAATGCACTCCCTATATACACGTAGTACCCGGCTGGAAACAAGAAGGTGCCTAGCCGGCCAACCGTGATCTCTGTCCCGGGTATGAGCTCCAAGAGCAGGGCATAGGTACCTCGGGACTCGGGTAAGCAGAACACTGCTGAGCCTACTGCCGTATCCCTGGCAGATGCCTAGACGAACTCGAAACGGGCAGTGAAATGCCGCAGGAAAGGCGGTTCGTAGGTATAGCGCATGCCGTGAAGCTGCTCCCGCTTGCTGTAGAGCTCGATAATGACATCCGCTACGTAATCAAGGTGCGTCTGCGTGTAGACCCGCCGTGGGAGCGCCAGGCGCACCAACTCCAACTCGGGATACTGCCACTCGCCCGTCTTTTCATCCTTATGCGCAAACATCACGCTGCCAATCTCCACCGCGCGGATGCCACCTTTCAGATACAGACTGGCGACCAGTGATTGGCCAGGCAGTTGCGCTTGGGGGATATGTGGCAGAAAGCGGCGCGCATCGAGATAGACAGCGTGACCTCCAGGCGGCTCCACGATAGGAACGCCTCGCTCCAACAGCCTATCCGCCAGGTATTTCACTTGACCGACACGATGCTCCAGATACCTCTCGTCCAGCGCTTCCCACAGCCCTCGAGCCATTGCTTCGAGGTCACGACCAGCCAAGCCACCGTAGGTGACAAAGCCTTCCCACAGGATGAGCAGTTGGCAGGCCCGTTGGTAGATGCCCTCATCGTTCATAGCCAGGAAGCCGCCGATATTGACCAGCGCATCTTTCTTACCACTCATGGTGCAGCCGTCCGCATGGGAGAAAATCTCGCGGGCAATCTCAAGGGGGCTCTTATCGGTGTAGCCTTCCTCTCGCTGCTTGATGAAGTAGATATTCTCAGCATACCGACAGGCATCAATGAACAGCGGAATGCCATGTTGAGACAGTACATCTTTCACGGCGTGGATGTTGGCCAATGACACCGGCTGCCCCCCGCCCGAGTTGTTGGTGAGGGTCAGCATGGCCAAGGGAATCTTTGAGGCACCGACATCCTGGACTAGATCTTTCAAGCGCTCGACGTCCATGTTGCCCTTGAAGGGGTGATGACTCGTCGGGTCAAGCCCCTCGGCGATCAGCAGGTCAACGGCATGCCCGCCAACTGCTTCGATATTCGCTCGCGTGGTGTCAAAATGGGTGTTGCTGGGTACATAATCACCCGATTTGACCACTGTGGCAAAGAGCACCTTTTCTGCGGCACGGCCCTGGTGGGTAGGCACAAAATTACGGAAGCCAAAGATATCGGAAATGGCATCTTTGACGCTGTAGTAGTTACGACAGAAAGCATAAGCTTCGTCACCCATCATCAGGCCAGCCCACTGGGAATCGCTCATCGCTGAGGTGCCGCTGTCAGTCAAGAGATCAATATAGACATCTTTGCTCCTGACAAAGAAGATATTGTAGCCAGCAGCAGCGAGAATAGCCTCACGTTCAGCAAAAGTGGTCAGATGAATGGGTTCGACAACCTTGATACGGTACGGTTCAGGAACCATGTGTGGCATGATCTCAATCTCCTCGTTGTAGTGGCGCTTCGTGACGCTCTCCACCAGTCAGACTGCCTGTGCCAGCCGTATGAATCGAGAAATGAACACTGGAAACGTCGACCCTCTTTTGTCTACTGCTTCGTATACCGAAGGTGGCTGAACCTCTTTGGACGGACACTTGCACCCCGTTCGGGCCGTCTCAGCCGAAGGTGTCGTCCCCGTTTACGCCCCTGGCGCAAAGACCAGAGGTAGCGCAAAGACAAAGGTGAGACAGGGCAAGCTCCGGAGATGCTACGCGAGGGCGAGACGGCCTGCGCTGCGCTCCAGCGCAAGTGCAGGTGTTGCCGTCCCGTCGAGCCATCCCGTCGGTGCGGGCCCCTTCGGCTGTCGCCTGCGGCCTTGTCTTCGCCAAGATCTATGACGAGACCTTCGGCGGTCGCCCGTCGCCCGCAGGTGCCCACGGGGCATGCAGAGCACGAACTGTTGACGCAGTACTCTGTGAAGTGTTCCGCGCCATCACTTCCTGTAATCGAGGTCATAGGCACGCACGATTCGCATGTTCTGCTTGACCATGCGAAAGGCGCGCTTCTCTGCTTCGTATAGGATACGTTCTTCGTCCAACGTTGTCAACTCGCCCTCTTTCATCAGCACCTGCCCATCGACGATCACGTGACTAATGTCAGGAGATTTCGCTGAGTACATGATATTCGACAGCAAGTTGTGGCGCGGACGGAGATGAGGCCTGCGGAAATCAAAGATGATCAAGTCTGCAGGTCGTCCCGGAGCGAGCACCCCGCTCTCTGGGAAACCCAAAGCCCTGGCCCCATGTTGCGTAGCCAGGCGCAGAGTCAGCTCAGCGGGCAGGATGACTGGGTCCATGTGATGGTTCTTCTGCATCAGCGTGGCCAGGCGCGCTTCTTCTAGCATGTCCAGGTCGTTGTTCGAAGCTGGCCCGTCCGTTCCCAGGGCCACATTTACTCCCCTGGTCAGCAGTTCGGGAACGGGCGTCACACCCATGCCCAGCTTCATGTGACAGTTCGGGCACTGCACAACATTCACCTGTTTGGCCTGGAAGATGTCCATATCCTCAGGCGTGATGTGGATACAGTGCGCAGCAAGCGTCGGGTTATCCAGGATTCCCCTTTGTTCGAGGAATGCAACGGGCGTAACGCCATGCTTGGCCAAAGAGCTCTCCACCTGGTCGGGGAACTCGGACAGGTGGATGTGTATTCCTACACAAAGTTCCGCTGCCCGACTGGCGACGGTCTCCAGAAAGTCCGGTGGGCAGGCATAGGGAGAATGGGGCCCCAACACGGTTCGGATGCGACCGTTGGCCGCCCCTTGCCAACGCTGCACAAAGTCCACGGTTTCTTCGAGCCCAGCGCCGACTTCTGTCTCTGCGCCCATGCCAAACACGCACCAGGCCAGAGTAGCACGCAGGCCAGCTTCCTCCACCACCTGGGCCACTTCATCCATGTAGAAGTAGTGATCAGCAAAACCCACGGTGCCAGAACGGATCATCTCAGCAGCAGCCAGGTAGGCTCCCCAACGCACGTCTTCAGGGGTCAGGGCAGATTCGGCAACCCAGATCTTTTCGTTCAGCCAGCGATCAAAGGGCAAGTCGTCAGCCCAGCCTCGCTCGAAGGTCATGGCGGCGTGAGTATGTGCATTGAAAAAGCCAGGCATCACTACGTGATCGCAGGCTTCTATAGTCTCATCTGCCACAAATTCGGAGGGAACGGCCCCAATGGACTGGATCCTCCCTTCAGCGATGGCAATATCCGTTCGACGCAGAACATTGCCGCTCTCGTTGAGCGTAAGAACATCAGCGTTCTTGATCAATATCTTGCCCATGTCTCCCTCCATCTTCTGAGATGAGATAGCACAAAGGGCCTCTGCCATAAACAGAAGCCCTTTGCGCTCGAGGCATCACCGGCACTTGCGGTGGCTGGCTACAGCACACCACTTCCGGTGACGCCCCTAGGTTCGTAATGATCTATCACGGGCATCACCTCCTTGTATCTATGATAGCAGTCAAACTGCGCCGGCATGGCCTCCCAATGATGACCTATTTTAGCAAAGGCAACTCCAACTGTCAAATCGGGTCCGGGCTGCACAGCGAGCTCTTTCTATTGATCCGAAACGGCATCTCCAGCAGACCGTTCCCACTCTACAACGCGGAGAGTGAGCACAATCCATGAACTGCTGACAGATAGGGCCGTGCTTCCATGGCCTGGCCGTGAATTCAGGATTTCGGTTTGTGTGCGTTCTTGAGCCCGCTGCCCGTCAGCGGCACGACGGTGATCTCGTCCCCAGTAATCATCTTGTCCAGCTTGCGGACGGCGGCTGCAACTGTCGCCGATGTAGGTTCCACGTAAAGACCCTGTCGAGCCAGAAGGACACGCGCGTCTTCAATCTCTCGATCATCCACCGCCAGGACCACACCCCCGGTCTCGCGGATTGCGCGCAGGACTTGGCGCCCACGCGCGGGATGCGCGATGCGGATGCCCTCGGCAACGGTGTGCCCGGCAGGCACAGGCTGCGAGTCTTCCAGTCCCTGCCGGAAAGCCTCGTAGATCGGAGCACAGGCCTGCGCCTGGACGCCAAAAAGCCGTGGCATGTGGTCGATGAGACCTGCCGCCCGCAGTTCCGTGAAACCTCGATACGCTCCCATCAACAGGCTACCGTTGCCAACGGGGACAATCAGGTTGTGCGGAGCGCGCCCATCAAGATGTTCCCAGACTTCGTAGGCGAGCGTCTTGGTCCCTTCCACAAAGAAGGGGCTGTAATTGTGGCTCGCATAATAGGCTTCCTTGGCTGCCTCCTGGGCAGCAAGGGCCGAGTTCTGCCGAGGCCCCTCTACTGGCACCAGTTCCGCTCCATAGATGGCAATCTGCGCCAGTTTCGCGGGCGAGGCGTACGCAGGAACAAAGATGCGAGCGTGGATGCGCGCCCTGGCGCAGTAGGCAGCTAAACTGGCCGCTGCATTGCCCGACGAATCCTCAACCACCTCCTTCACGCCCATCTCGCGCAGCAGACTGACCAGCACTGCCGCACCTCGATCCTTGAAAGAGCCTGTGGGAGCCAGGAACTCCAGCTTGCAGAGGACAGGCAAGCTATAGATCCGAGTTTCCAGCAACGGAGTGGATCCTTCGCCCAGCGAGACAATGCTCTCGTCGTGCTGGACAGGCAGCATGGCCTTGTAGCGCCACAGGGTCGGCTCATTCAGCACCAAAGCCTGGGCCGAGAAGGGAGGCGTCCCCTCCAGCTCAAAGATGCCCCCGCACTCGCAGCGCCACTCACGGGCGTTGACAGGATAGGTTCGCTGGCAGATCGAGCAACGCAGATTCATCTCGCCCCTCTCCCTCCTGACCAGAGGTCCCGCATCTGTGATGGCGGACTGCGGTCTTCGCCCAACTTAACCCAGCGACATGCCCCCGGATGACCTGCCAATAAACCCAAGTGGCAACTAATCATGGGATAGCAAGCTGGCCAGACGAGAGACGCCTTCGTGGATTTCAGATACGCTGAGAGCAGGGAAGGCCAGGCGCAGGAACCTATCCCCGCCGCCCTGGGGAAAAAAGCCCCGCCCATCGGAGAGGCTCAGCCCGACCGTCGGTGCTCTCTCACACAGGTCGGCCACATGTGTCCCTTCGGGCAGAGTGACTCCGACGAAATAACCGCCTTCCGGTTTCACCCAATCGGCGCTGGGCAGGTGTTCTTGCAGCGCCACAAGCGTGGCTTCGAGCTTGGGACGATAGAGATTTTTCAGCTTCTCGATGTTGGGTGCCAACCATCCTCGTCGGCAGAACTCGTAGACAATTCCCTCGGCAAAGAGCCCAGGGCACACGTAGGTGTTGGCTACGATGGGGCCCAGAGCCTCAAAGATGTGCTTGGGGGCAACGATGTAGCCCACTCGCAGCCCCGGGCTAAGCAGCTTGGTGAATGACGACATGTGTATCACTCTGCTTGGCTGGAGTGATCTCATGCTCGTCACATCCGTCCCTTTGTACCGCAGTGGCCGATAGGGAGCATCCTCCACGATCCAGAAGTCGTGCTCCCCCGCAAGACGGATGATTTCCTCACGCTTTGCCAGGGAGACAGTGACGCCCGACGGGTTCTGAAAATCAGGAATCCCGTAGAAGAACTTGGGGGACACTATGCGCAACTGCTCAGCCAGGAACTCGATGTCAGGGCCATCATGTTGCAGTGGTATGCCAACAATACTGGCCTTGTGACGGCGAAAAATAGTAATAGTCCGGTCATAGGTTGGTTGCTCCACAAAGACGGTATCGTCCGGTTGCAGGAAAAGCGTCGAGAGAAACTCCAGTATCTGGAGCGAGCCATTGCTAATCATGACCTCTTCGGCTCTCGCTCCATGCCACCCGGCGATCATCTCGCGCAGTGGCAGGTAGCCAAATGGCTGACCGTACTGCAGAACCGTGTTGGCATCCACGTGCAGGATGGCCGCAGCACACTCTGCGATTTGAGCGGCGGGAAAAGAGTCCACACTGGGCACTCCCCGGTTGAAGCTTATCCTGGTCATCATTGTATCCAAAGCCCTCCCCTTCGTGGCTCGATCCCACCTGCATTTGTGTGGCGCATAGCCACACACACCTAACCAGGTATGATCCTCGTGCCAGTCTTGTCCTTGAGGGCCTCCACCGCTTTGTCCAGCGAGGTGATGATGGCCTTCTTCCCGCCCCATTCCAGGAACCGGATGCAGGCTTTGACCTTTGGCCCCATGCTGCCGGCCAGGAAGTGCCCCCCAGCCAGATACTTCCTGGCTTCTGAGAGGGTTATCGCACCTACCTCCTCCTCGTTTGGCTTGCCAAAGTTCAGCTTCGCCTTCTCGACGTCGGTGAGGATCAGGAACACATCCGCATTGACCACCTCTGCCAGTCGTTCTCCAGCGAGGTCCTTATCGATCACAGCTTCCACACCCTTGTAGTGCCCGTTTTCATCCAGCACCACCGGTATGCCACCGCCGCCAGAGGCGATGACGATGATCCCTGCATCGACCATGCGCTTGATCCCTTCACTGCCGATATTGGCAATGGGATCGGGAGAGGGGACCGTCCTCCTCCAGGCTCTCTCGCCCTTGGGCTTGACCTTCTTCACGATGTACTCCGGATGCTCCCGCTGCAGTTGCTTGGCCTCCTCCTCAGTCAAAAAGTTCCCTACCGGCTTTGAGGCCGCATCGCCAAAGAACTCTGGATCATCTTCGTTGACCAGCACCTGATTCACCACCGCAGCAACCGGCACCTTCAGGCCCCTGTCCTTCAGGAAATTGAGCAACGTTTGCTGCAGCATGTAGCCAATCTGACCCTGCGTCATCGCTCCGACGATGTCCATCGTCTGTGGGGGCACATGGTCCTTGCCAACGTCCTGCTGCACCAAAAGGTTGCCAGCCTGGGGGCCATTGCCATGGGTGATGATCAGCCGATCTTTTTCGCTCATTCTGCTCACGATTTCGGCCATGAGCGTGGTAGTCGTCTTGCAGTTGGCGAACTGTTCCTCAGGGGTGCCCTCCTCATGGGCCTGCTTGATTGCGTTGCCTCCCAAAGCTACCAGTAACCTCATTTCAGTGTCTTGTCCCCCTTCTCGTAGTGTGTTGACAGATTTGATGTCACGTTGTATCGTCGGTGTCGCATCTGGATACAAGAACCGCTCGGATGTCTTCTGAGAATCTACCCACCTCCAGGAGGCGAGATGAACTGGCCGTACCCTGGCTCGCCAGTGCTCTCTTCATCTCGCATGATTACGGCGCCCCGCACGATGGTCATGACTGGAATGCCAATCACCTGCCAGCCATCGAACATGCGGGCCGCGTCCTTCTGTTTGGTGTACATGGTCTACCGGTCTATCATCGTCTGCCGGTTCATGTCTATGATGACCAAGTCAGCATCCGAGCCAACCTGAATGACACCCTTTCGCGGGTACAGGCCATATCTCGGACATTAGCTCGGTCAGCGTAGTCAGATCAAGTCTGTCCTGATTGACCGCTGTCAGCATCAATGGCAGGGCCATCTCAATCTCAGCTCTCCCGGCAGGAGAAGCGAAGCTATCCTCCCATCCTCTCTCGATCTGCTCAGGCAGATTGGGAGCGTGATCGCTATGCCCGCATCGAAAACGACATTAGAGCAGACGATGGCGTGGCCCTTGATGATCACATCCACCTCTTCCATGCCCTACCGAATCCCTCCCGCCTGAGGATTTCTAGCAGCACCACTTTCGAAGATGGCCCATTATAGTGTGTGTGCTCTGGACAAGGCAAATTGGTCTACAGAGATCCAGTCCATGCTGGGAGCGATGTTAGCGGGCCAAAGGGCTTTGGGGTTCCATTTGGAGTTATGCTATACTGCAGTCAGCTTGCTCCTTTGGTCTCGACTACAGCATGTCCGAGTTCATTGCCATAGCTTTTGTGTCACCGTAGATGGAGAGATCCGGTTATGCCTCTGTTCGCCGAGTTTGCCGAACTGGGAGAGAGCCTGGAGGCCACACGCGCACGCAAGGTTATGGCCGCGCTGGTGGCAGAGTACCTGCGTCAGCTACCGGCAGGCGAGATTGCTCCAGCAACACGAATGATCATCGGACGCATTTTCCCTGAGAGACGCGGCCGGCCGCTGAACCTCAGCGGCGCAGCAGCAGCGCGGGTTGTCAACCAGGTGGCAAAGACGACGGCTGAGCAGCGAGAGGCGATTGCACGCCAGGCAGTGGATTTCGGGCAGAGCGTGCAGATGATGTTCGAGAGGGGAGCGCGCACCCAGACACCGGCTGTGCCTCTTGCTCTGGACGAGGTGTGGCGGGCTTTCCAGGACATCGCCGCCGCCAGCGGGCCAGGCTCACGCCAGCGCAAGGACGACATCCTGCACGCACTCTTGCAGCGGGCGACGCCACTGGAGGCCAAGTACATCGTCAAAGTCGCTGTTGACGAGATGCGGCACGGCGTGAGCGAAGGTTTGCTGCTGGATGGCATCGCGCTAGCCGCAGACGTCCCTCGGGAGCTGGTGCGTAAGGCCAACATGCTCATGGGCGACGTTGGCAGAGTCGCGGAGGCCGCACTGCTGGAGGGTCGTGACGGATTGCAGCGCAGCAGCATTACGCTCGGCCAGCCGATCAAGCCCATGTTGGCCCAAACCGCCGCTTCGGTGCAAGAGGCGTTTGACTTCCTCCATGCTCGACTTGCCATGGAATACAACCTGGATGGCGCGCGGGTACAGATACACAAAGACGGCCAGCGGGTTTGGCTCTTTTCGCGACGCCTGTCCGACTTGACGGCCAGCTTGCCCGAAGTGCAGGAGCAGATCCTGCAAGAGGTCAAGGCTGACGTGGCGATTCTTGAAGGCGAAGTCGTTGCCGTCGGTGCGGCCGGCCGGCCATTGCCCTTTCAGCAGTTGATGCGGCGATTGCGTCGGGTGCATGACATCGACGCTATGCGCGAGCAGCTCCCGGTCAAGCTGTACCTGTTCGATCTGCTCTATTCGGATGGGGGCTCGTGGATTGACCGGCCCTATCACCAGCGGGTTGAGGAACTGCAGCGTGTGCGTGGCAGCATTACGCTGGTGGAACGGCTGTTGCCCACGTCACCAGCGCAGGGCGAGGACTTTCTTAGAGCAGCGCGCATGGCCGGGCACGAGGGGCTTGTGGCCAAGGAATTGGACAGCCCTTATAACCCTGGCGTCCGTGGCCGACATTGGCTGAAGATCAAGCCGGTCATCACCCTTGACCTGGTGATCGTTGCTGCCGACTGGGGCTATGGCCGGCGGCACGGCTGGCTCTCCAACTACCACCTGGCAGCGCGGGACGAGAAAAGCGGCGAATTGCTTAAAGTGGGCAAGACGTTCAAGGGCCTGACCGACGAGGAATTCCAGCGCATGACCGAACGATTATCGGCTTTGAAGGTTGCCGAGGCGCGCGGTACCGTGTTCGTGCGGCCTGAGGTAGTGGTGGAGGTAGCGTTCAGTAATATCCAGGACAGCCCGCAGTACAAGTCAGGCATGGCTTTGCGCTTTGCCCGTATCGTCCGTTTGCGCCTGGAGAAATCTGGGGGCGAAGCAGATACCATTCAGACCATGCGCAGTCTGCGCACGGCAGTCGTGGACCCGGGGATGCGGGATGTTGACACGGCGAACTAATCTCAAGTATACTTGTGTGTAGAACCAAGCTGTTCTCTCTCCCTTGTCAGTCAAGCGTGCAGAGGAGACCATACGTGGTATTCATCCAGTCCAAACGGCAGCACCGGGTCACGCCCATAGCACTGGAAGGAGAATATGTGCCTGCTGTGAACCAGGTTCTTGCGATCAGTGTTTTTGCCCGGACTATCGCATTCGACACCAATCTGGAGACACTGCCTAAGGAGGGCTTACACAGGCTGCTTGACGTCTTTGAGCCTGCCGATGCAGGTGCACTCTTCCTCTATCAGGCCGGCCCTGACCGACTGGTAGCCGAGTGTGCCCATGGCTACGATACGGATGCTATATCTCGGGTCAGTCTGAAAAGCGGGGAATCCATTGTTGGCAAGGTATTCCAGTCAGGTCAGGCGGCGCACTATGCGACGTCGGAGCAAGCCGCCGAGGCGATGGCTGACGCTGCGCCAGAGAACCGCGCTCTCTTCCGGCGATTGATGCGTAGCTCGGAGCATCCTCGTAGTGTGGTCTGCGTGCCTCTCGTGTGTGGAGATGGCACACTCGGTGCTGTGATCCTGGAGAACTGGCGCAAGCCCCTGGAATTCACGGAATCCGACCTCGAGCTCGCCCGCACTCTGGTGGGTCTGCTGGCGCTAGCAGTTGACCGACTTCGTCTCGCCCGTGAAGTCAGCCATAGCCGACAGGTGCTAGAAGAGGCGAGCAAGCTGCAGCAAGACATCATGGCGGCTCTGTCTCATGACATGCGCACTCCGTTGGCTTCGATAAAAGGCTATGCTTCAGCCCTGCTGCTCGATGACGTGCAGTGGGAAGAGCAGACTGCGCGTGAGTATCTGGAGATCATTGGCGAGGAAAGCGATAAGCTGAGCGAGATAACTGCCGACTTGCTGGAAACCTCGATGATCGATGCTGGCCAGCTCGAGATAGAGAAGGAGCCAACCCTACTGGCCCACTTGGTCCAAGAGGTTGTTGATGACCTGAGCAGGCGCACGGACGTACACCGTTTCCTGGTGAGCTTCCCGCCGGATTTTCCTGTTGTAGACGCTGACTCTGGGCGTATGCGGCGGGTTCTGTTCAACCTGGTGGATAACGCGGTGAAGTACTCTCCTGGAGGCGGGCTAGTAGTAGTGCGCGGGTGGGTCAGCGAAGATGAAGTTGTTGTTTGCGTGGCCGATCAGGGCCAGGGAATCGCTCCGGAGCACCTGAACCGACTGTTCGAGAGGTTCTTCCGGGTCAAGTTTGCATCAGGTCAGCACGTGGTGGGCTCTGGCCTGGGGCTGCCCATCGCTCACAGTATCGTAGAGGCCCATGGCGGCCGCATCTGGGCCGAAAGCGAATTGGGAGAGGGTACTGCGATGTACTTCACGCTGCCCCGTGCCGGGCTCAGTCAGGGAGCAGAAACTGCAGAGGACTAGGAGAAGGCGAAGCGCATGGCAGTGAAAGATTGCATTCTGGTGGTGGATGACGAGCCGCGTTTGCTGAGACTGGTGCGGGAGGTACTGCAAGCGGTGGGCTATCGGGTGATCGCCGCAGGTGACGCCAAGACTGCGCTGGAGATGGTAGCCATTGAGCGGCCTGATTTGATCCTTCTGGACATCTTGTTGCCCCGGGACATGGACGGGTACGAGGTCTGCCGCCGCGTGCGCGAGTTCTCGAATGTGCCGGTGATCATGCTGACCGCCAAGGCCCGGGAATCCGACAAGCTGAATGGCTTTGAAGCAGGGGCCGACGACTATCTGACCAAGCCTTTCAGTTCCAAGGAGCTGGTCGCCCGCGTGCGGGCTGTGCTGCGGCGCAGCAAATACCCCGAAGAAGTCAGAGCCGACGCTGACTTTGTCTGCGGTGAGATATCCGTGAACTTTGCTCAGCGCCGAGTCTTTGTAGGTGGGCAGGAGGTGGCTTTGACCGCCACCGAGTATGCTCTTTTGCGCGAATTAGCCCTGAACGCAAACTGTGTGCTGTTGCACGAGCAGTTGCTGGCTGCCGTCTGGGGGCCGGAGTACGTAAACGACATTGACTACCTGCGAGCCTACGTCCGCTACTTGCGCCGCAAGATCGAGCCCGACCCATCCAAGCCACGGTATATCCTCACCACCCCAGGGGTAGGTTACATGCTGGCCTGCCCGGATGAGAGTCGCATCTAGACCTCTTCCCCTACGTTTCTCCTCGTTTCATCACACACCAAGCGGGCTTTGCTGACGGCAAAGCCCGCTTTTTCATAGGTTTTTCACTTCTCCTCTCCACCTTTTTATGGGACTCCCACGGCTTTCGTGCTATGTTGTGCATGGTGGCCGAGGTGCGTCTGCTATCCTGCACAGCGTGCCTAAGTCGGGTTGAACAGGTTCGTGGTGAGCGCGCCTGTGCCTCCTGCGTACCAAGGCGCGCATTGCGAGAAAGCTGCCCTTTTCTCAACATGGCACGCATTTACCGCTGGGGTGCCTGATGCCAGGAGGATTATCCAATGATGGATTTTGAACCGACCGAGCTTGCTGATGTACTGGCAAAGAACGAACACGGGGATTCTCTCATATCGGTTTTGGAAGAGATCCAGACCCAGTATCGCTATCTGCCCCAAGATGCGATGATCCTGGTTAGCGAGAGGCTCGGAGTGTCACTAAGCCAGGTTTACAGCGTCGCTACGTTCTATCATGCCTTCAGCTTGATGCCGCGCGGCGAGCACACAATACGCGTCTGCACCGGCACAGCCTGTCACGTTCGAGGGGCAGTCCAAGTGCTGAGTCGACTGGAGACCAAACTGGGCGTTAGGCCGGGCGGGACAACCGGTGATCGCCAGTTTACCCTGGAAACGGTCAACTGCCTGGGGTGCTGTGCCCTGGGGCCTGTTGTGGTTCTGGATGACGAATACGAGGGGCAGATGACACCCAAAAAAGTAGACAAGTTCTTGAAGCGCGCGATGCGTCAGGCGGGAGGGGAGCGATGATCGAGCTACGCAACCCACAGGCGCTGGCTGATTACCGCCGGAGGATGCTGGCCAGTGCCGATCCGCGGCAGCGTCGCATCAGGGTCTGCGATGGCACCGGCTGCCGCGCCCTGGGTAGTCGCAAAGTGCTAGCTTGCCTGCAGGAGACTCTGCGGGAGGCAGGGCTGGCTGGCGAGGTAGAGATGGTGCCCACCGGCTGTCCGGGCTTTTGCGAAATCGGGCCGCTCGTCACCATTGACCCCGAGAGGATAGCTTACAACAAGGTCTCCGTGGACGACGTACCGGCTATCGTGGCTACGACAATTGCCCAGGGGGAGATCATTGACGGCCTGCTCTTCGTGGACCCAGTGACGGGGCAGACCATTGTGCGCGAAAACGAGCTGCCATTCTACACTAAGCAGATGCGGCGGGTGCTGGAGTTGAATGGCCAGATCGATCCCACGCGTATTGAGGACTATGTCGCTCACAACGGCTACACTGGCCTCAGCAAGGCGCTCTACCAGATGATGCCAGAACAGGTGATCGAAGAGGTCAAGTCATCGGGGCTGCGAGGCAGGGGCGGTGCGGGCTTCCCTACCAGCATGAAATGGCGTTTCTGCCGCCAGTCGCGAGGCGAGATCAAATACGTCATCTGCAATGCTGACGAGGGCGATCCCGGCGCTTTTATGGACCGCAGTATCTTGGAGGGCAACCCTCACAGCGTCTTGGAGGGAATGATCATCGGTGCCTACGCCATGGGCGCCACCCAAGGGTACGTCTACATCCGCAACGAGTATCCCCTTGCCATTCAGAATCTGAAGATCGCTCTGAAGCAGGCTCGTGAGCATTGCCTGTTGGGGAGGGATATCTTGGGCTCTGGCTTCGACTTCGATATCGAAATCCGAGTCGGCAGTGGAGCCTTCGTCTGCGGCGAAGAGACAGCGCTGATGGCCTCGATAGAGGGCGAAATCGGCGAGCCCCGGCCGCGTCCGCCTTTCCCCGCTCAGTCGGGTCTGTGGGGCAAGCCGACCAACATCAACAACGTCAAGACCTGGGCCAACATCCCCCTTGTGATTGGAAATGGCGCCGACTGGTTCGCCAGTGTTGGAACTGAGAAGAGCAAGGGGACAATGATCTTCTCGCTGGTGGGCAAGATCCGCAACACGGGTCTGGTCGAGGTGCCAATGGGCATCAGCCTGCGCGAGTTGATCTACGACGTTGGCGGTGGCATCCCCGGTGGCAAGGAATTCAAGGCCGCCCAGATTGGCGGCCCGTCCGGCGGGTGCATTCCCAAAGAGCATCTGGACGTGTCCATCGATTACGAATCGTTAACGGCTTTGGGGGCGATTATGGGCTCCGGTGGGTTGGTGGTGACCGACGAGGACACCTGCATGGTGGACCTGGCCCGTTACTTCCTGAGGTTCACCCAGGAGGAATCCTGTGGCAAATGTGTCCCCTGCCGTGTCGGCACGCGAGCTATGCTGGAGACACTGGAACGCATCTGCGCGGGTGAAGGGCGCGACGGAGACATCAAGTACTTGATCGAGATAGGCCAGGAGGTCAAGCGATCGTCGTTGTGCGCTCTTGGCGGGACGGCGCCCAACCCAGTGCTCACCACGATCCGCTACTTCCGCGACGAATACGAGACACATATCAAGGAGAAGAGGTGCCCGGCCAAGGTCTGCAAGGGACTCGTAACCTACGAGGTCGTTGCCAAGTTGTGCACGGGCTGTATGGTTTGTGCGCGCAACTGTCCGGTCGACGCGATCTCTGGTGAGAAGGGCCAGCCACACGTCATTGACCCGGGGGTTTGCACTCGGTGTGGAGTCTGCAAGTCGCTCTGCAACTTCGATGCCATCGTAGTGCAGTAGGAGCTGAGAATGATTCATGTGAGCATAGATGGTCAGCAAGTAGAGACTGAACCCGGCCGAACAATCCTTGAAGTGGCGCGAGAGCATGGCATCTACATCCCCACGCTCTGCTATCACGAGGGAATGGAGCCCTTTGCCGCCTGTCGCCTCTGTGTGGTGGAGGTGGAGACAGGCCGGGGCCGACGACTGATGGCCTCTTGCGCCTATCCTTGCACCGACGGCCTGGTTGTGCATACCAACTCGGAGGTAGTGCTGCAGTCGCGGCGAATTACTGTGGAGCTGCTGATGGCCTCGGCCCGGAATGTCCCGGTCATCCGCCAGCTTGCTGAGGAGCTGGGTGTCGGCGAGCCACGCTTCACCATTCCTGAAGACAAATGCATCCTCTGCGGCCTGTGTGTGCGGGCCTGCCAGGAGATCGTCGGCGTGGGTGCCATCAGTCTCATCAATCGGGGCATCGAGAAGAAGGTCAGCCCTCCCTTCCGCATCGCCTCCAATGCCTGCATCGGGTGCGGTACCTGTGTCCTGGTCTGCCCCACTGGGGCCATCACCTTGGATGACATCATCGGCGGCGCGCAGACGGTTCATCCGTGGGAGTCAGAGTTCGAGGCAGTGCACTGTCGGCTGTGCGGTCATCACTACCTGGCCCCCGGGTTCGCTGATCATTCGACCTTGCTGGCCGAGGCAGAGAGCGGCCTGGGCGCAGCCGGGGAGCCCGTCCTGCCTGTCCCGAGCGTAGCCGAGGGGGAGACCGTGCCATGAGGGACGTCAGAACAGGTGTTTTCATTTGTGACTGCGGCGATCGGGTCGCGTCTGTCCTAGACATGGATGCTCTCGAAGAGGGAGTCCATGATTTGCCAGGGGTAGCTCTCGCTCAGCGGTTGCGCTACTCTTGCTCGCCCGACGGATTGGCGGCCATCCGGAGAGCCATCGCCAAGCGAGGATTGAATCGAGTGCTTGTCGCTGGCTGTACGCCGAGGACACTGCAACCCCGCTTCTTGGCTGCTTGTGAGCAAGCCGGCTTGGATGGAGCACTGTTTGAGCTAGTGGATATCCGAGAAGGCTGCGCCTGGGTGCATCAGGACGAGCCACTAGCAGCCACGGCCAAGGCGATTGATCTCGTCCGGATGGGACTTGCCAAGGTCGCGCTGGGTCAGGCGAGTGAGCCGGCAACGGCGCAGATTGTCCCTGCTGCGTTGGTCATCGGTGGAGGCCTAGCCGGCATGACCGCCGCCCTGACGTTGGCCAGCGCGGGCCTGCCGGTCAAGTTGGTCGAGCGAGAAGCAGCGTTGGGCGGCATGCTGCGTGATGCGCATACCCTCTATCCTGACCGACGTAACGCAGCCGAGTTCCTGGCAGAGAGAGTCAAGGCGGTGACCGACCATCCGAGCATCAACGTTCTACTACAAAGCCAAGTGACGAGCATCTCGGGGACAGTGGGGTGCTACACGGTCAGCGTTAATGGGCCAGTGGGTCAACAGAACAACCCGTCGATCTTCGACGTGGGGGCGATCATCGTCGCCACAGGGGTGTGTGCCTCGCGACCCAGGGGTCTCTTTCGCTACGATGGGAAGCGGGTGGTGACACAGCTTGAGTTTGAACGAGAGTTGCGAGATAGAGAAAGCGGCAGCCAATCTACCAGTCTGCCGGCTAATGTGGTGATGATCCTTTGCGCCGGCCAGCGCAACGAGGCCGTCCCCTACTGCTCCGCTGTCTGCTGTATGGTTGCACTCAAGCAGGCGATGGAGGTTAAGGCAACCAATCCGCAGGTCAACGTCACCATTATCTTCCGAGACATTTATCTGTTGGGCGAACAGAACCACGAGGATGAACTGCTCAAGGCGCGACAGGCTGGGGTGGAGTTCATGCGCTATGCGCCGTCGTCACCCCCGGTGGTGGCACAGGAGACCGTTGAGGTGCATGATGACTTGACTGGAACAAGCCGCCGTCTGCCCTACGACCGAATTGTCTTGGCCACCCCGCTGCTTCCGCAGCCTGATGCCAGTGTGGTGGCGCACATGCTGAACATCGCTCAGGACAGGAACGGCTTCTTTCCCGAGGGGCGCTACCGTCTGCGGCCGCAGAACTATGCTGAGCGGGGCATCTACATTTGCGGTGCGGCCCATTGCCCGGCCGGCTGGATGGAGGCCGAGTTCCAGGCCGTCAGCGCCGCCTTCAACGCCATGCGCTATCTGCAGGCTGGGACGGTCACTTCGCGAGCCCCCGTTTCCGTCGTGGACGAAGAGCTCTGCACCGGCTGTGGCAACTGTGTGGAGACTTGTCCCTTCGGGGCTATCTCGATGCGCAAGCGTGAGGGAGTGCTGGACCTCTCTGAGATTGACCCGCTGCTGTGCAAAGGGTGCGGCAATTGCGTCGTCGCCTGTCCGGTCAAGGCTATCAGACTCCCTCTCAACAGCGATGCACAAATGCTGGCCCAGATCGACGCGGCGCTGGAGAGCGTGTCACAGAATGGGCGGCCGCGCATCCTGGTCTTTGGGTGCGAGGGGAGCAGCCACGCTGCTGCTGAGTTGGCCGGGGCCAACAAGCTGAGATACCCGACCGAAGTACGCCTCATTCGGGTGCAATGCGCAGCTCGCTTCGACCCCATGCACGTCCTGTGGGCCTTCTTCAACGGAGCTGATGGGGTCTTCCTGGGAGGATGCCCGCCGGGCGATTGCCATTACACTAATGGCAACCGTTACGCCCAGCGGCGTATTAACACGCTGCGTGGGCTGCTGGCCGAAAGCGGCTTCGACCCACGCCGCCTGCGCCGTGAGTGGATCACGCCTGACGACCCACGCGATTTTGTGGGCAAGATCACAGATTTTACGAACCTGATTCGTGCCTTGGGGCCGAGTCCTGCTCGCAAAGAGTGAATCGGTAGAGGAGGACAACGTATGTCAACAAGACTGCAACAAGACGTATGGGCTTTGCAACGCTGCTCGGGCTGCGGGGTGTGCGTGGCGGCCTGTTCCAAGGGGGTGCTCTACTGGGGTGAGGAACAACATCCCCTCCTGGAGGAGCGCGAGAAGGCGCTCGGCCTTTCGCGCCTCAAGTTGCGGACCTGTGAGGTCTGCGAAAAGTTCTGCGAACTGAGCTGTCCGCGCTTGGTAGACTGGACGCCGATGGAGCCGCGCACTATGGTCTCGGCACGGTCAGCAGGCGTCGTCCAGAGCGGGGTGCCCAACGACGTCATCCAGGCGCTGCTGGTGGCCGCTCGCTCGGCTGACCTAATTGACGGCGTGGTCATGTTGGATATGGATCCCTGGACGCTGGAGCCGGTTGCCCGTGTCGCCACGACGGTGGATGAAATCGTCAGCAGCGTGGGCATGCAGTACCTCTGGGCGCCAGTCCTCAGCGCGCTGAATCAAGCCATCTTCGAGCTGGGGTTGACCAAGTTAGCCATTGTTGGCTCCCCTTGTGTGGCCGAAGGGGCGCGCCGGCTGATGAATGCCGAGAACGAGCGCTTGTGGCCCTACCAGCAAGCGATCCGCTTGACCATCGCTGTCTTCTGCACCGGCGTTTACATGCCAGACATGGTCACCGAATTGCTTGAGCGAGGCATGGGCATCGCGCGGCATCAAATCCGGGGGCTGACCACCTCGGTAACGGACGGCACGCTGACGGTGTCGCTGTGGGATGGCACAGAGCGCGCAGTCCCGCTGACTGATGTGGAGCCCTTCACGCGGCACGGCTGCGGCAGTTGCGACGACTACCTCGGCGAGTCGGCCGACATCGCCGTGGGGGCCATCGGTGCGCAGCCAGACTACGCTACGCTCATCACCCGCACGCCGGCCGGTGAGATCTTTGTCCAAAACGCCCTCCGCTTTGGCTTGCTGGAAACCATCGCCCAGGTCGACGAAGCGGCGCTGAACGCAGCCAAAGCCGAGAAAGACCGTCGGGCGCGGGCTCAGGCCTTTGACGAGTTCCGCATCCTGATGCTGGATGCCCTGAGCGATCCCAAGAAGCGAGCCCAGGTCAGGAAGCAGTTTGTCAGTCTTTACGGCGCTCCGCGAGGGGGGGCCTTGAAGAAGAGGGAGGAATGTGATGTCACTTGCAGTGGATGCTAGTGGGCGCGATCTGCGATCCGTCAGCATAGAACTCAAGGAAGCAGTTGCTAAAGGACCAGTGGTCATCCACGGGGCGGCCTATCTACATGGCCTGTTTGCCGGTTTCAAGAAAGGCGAGGTGATCATCGAAGGGGATAGTGGCGACTACCTTGGCGTCCTGAACGATGGGGCGACCATCCGGATCACGGGTAACGCCGGGCGCTATCTGGCCGACAACATGACCGGGGGCACGGTCATCGTCGAGGGGGATGCTGGCTACGGCGTGGGTCAATATTGCTACGGTGGTACCATCGTGGTCAAAGGTAACGCTGGCGACTTTACTGCCGTGATGAACAAGGGTGCTACCATCATCATCGAAGGAAACGTGGGCGACGAAGTAGCGACCTACATGCTGGCTGGCGACTTGGTCATCGTGGGCGACGCTGGCAAGAACTTGGGCAACTATCTCATCCGTGGCAACATCTACGTTGGCGGGAAGTGGGAAAGCCTGGGACACAACACATTGCTGGAGGAAATGACTCAGGCTGATCTGGTCAGGCTGCGCGGCTACTTTGACGAATACGGCATCAAGGCTGACCCGATGATCTTTAAGAAGATCGTCCGCCTGTCGGAGAAGCCCTTCTACAAGGCGAAAGAGCCTATCCAGCTTGAGTGCCCTCGGGTGTAGCGGCTGCGAGACTGATTGAAGGAGAGACATCATGCCACCAATGAATGGGACATTTTGTGTCACTGTGATGAAAGATCGGTGCATCAACACCAAGATGCCCGGCAAATGCGCCACCTGTGTCGAAGTCTGCCCCTACGACGTCTTTGGCATTGATGGTGCAGGGAGCGTCTACGTTCAGAACTATAACGCCTGCGTCGGCTGCCGCATCTGTGCCGAGTTCTGTCCGGACGACGCCATCCGCATCAACCCTGCCGAATCGGAGTTCCTGGTGCGCTCGCCGTGGACATTCCCTCAAGTGGAGGAGATTCACTACAAGGCGCAGACTGGCGAGTACATGCTGCGCGGCTTTGGCACCATGGGCCACGCGCCCAGCTTTGACAACATCACCGTCGTGCCCTCTCAGATCGCATCTGCGGCTCCCCTCGACAAGTACCGCGAGGAGTGCAATCTGGAGGTGGTCATCGGCGAGGATACCTGCGAGAATCCAATACGTCTGCGCTACCCGCTCATCTTCCCGGCCATGTCCTTCGGCGCACTATCCAAGGAAGCCAGGATGTCTCTGGCCATCGGCGCTGCTCAGACAGGAATTCTCAGCAACACTGGTGAGGGTGGGCTGCTGAAGGACGAGACCTGGCTGATCAAAGGGTACGAGAATGAAGAGCGGACGCTGAAGAGGTGGGAGCCGGGCGGCTATCTGGTCGTCCAGTGGTCCACTGGCCGCTGGGGTGTCTCGGCCGATTTCGTTCGTGCCGGTGATGGAGTTGAGATCAAAATAGGCCAGGGGGCCAAGCCCGGCATGGGTGGACACTTGCTGGGGGCCAAGGTCAACGAAGAGATCGCCGCCGTGCGCGGCATCCCGGTCGGGAGCGATGCCCTGTCTCCCTGCCGCTATTACGACGTGCAGGATCTAGAGGACATGAAGCGTACAGTCGCCTTCCTGCGGGACGTGACTGACTACAAGGTGCCCATTTTCTTCAAGCTCGGGCCGAGCCGTCCCTACGCAGATGTCAAGGCCTGCGTGGAGGCCGGGGCGGACGCTATCTCCATTGACGGGCTCGTGGGGGGCACCGGCTGCTCACCAGCCGTTGTCACCCAGGGCGTCGGCATCCCGACGGTGGCCCTGATCCCGCCGGCTGTGCAGGCTCTGAAGGACATGGGAGTTCATCGTAGGGTCAAGCTCTTCGTCCTGGGTGGCATGCGCAGCGGACTGGATGCTTACAAGGCGATGGCCATGGGCGCCGACGGCGTCGGCTTTGGCGCGGCGGCCGAGATCGCCATGGGGTGTCGCGCCTGCATGTCTTGCCATACCGGACGCTGTCCCTACGGCATTACGTCTCAGGACCCCGAGCTGCGTGCCCGTCTCGATCCAGTGGAAGGCGGTCGGCGATTGGCCAACTTCATCAAGGCCACGGCTGAGGAAGTCAAGATGCTGACCATGCTTTCTGGACACAATGACATCAGCGACCTGAGCGAAGAGGACCTGCGCGCCATGGACCTGAACACCGCGGCCATCACAGGACTCAAGTTGGTCGGTTACGAGAGAAGGCTGCCTTGGTGGGAAGATGAACGAAACGAGCTGAACGTCGGGTAAAGAACAGTATTTGTCTTGAACAGGAGGTTATCAGAATGTCTGCGACAACATTGGATTCCGCCGGGATGAAGAGGATGATGGAACACGCTCTAGATTTCGCTGCTGAAAAAGTGGGCCATAAGGGCAGGGAACAGACCATAGCTGCTTTGAAGCGTGGAGATTGTTCTGTCTGCGAATACATGTGCCATGGTCTCGCTCAGGAGGTGGCCGAGTACCTTGGGTCGGTGGACAGCTCAGTGAAAGCCGTTTACACCTACGAGCCCGAGTACGCGACTGGCGCGGAGGGACCGATGCCCGACCAGCCCAGCCTTTCGCCGGCCATCAGCATGATCGCCTGGGTTGATCGTAAGAGCGCAGCCCTGGCATCCGTCGTGAGCATCTTGAGTTCAGCAGTAACGGAGGAGCTGAGGCGACTTGGTTGTCCCAAAGCCAACGCACTGTGCCACACGCTTGATGTGAAAATAGTTGGCGATGATGAAGTGCTGGGGCGGCTCGGTTATGGCGCTTTGATCAACTCCACATACGTGAGTCCTATGGAGATTTGGCGCAGGTAGCTTCCCGTGACGGGGTATAATCACGGTGGCGAGCGACAAGGGCTCGGTCGCCTGGCTCAACTGAGCTGCGGGCGCAAGATACATCGGCGCTGTGCAAAAACGCAATCACATTGCCGTTACTCCCCTGCACAGGTAGGGTTGTTGCTCAGGATGTACGACGGCGGGCTGAAACCTCAGTGGCCCCGTCGTTTCCCACCTGCGCGTGTTGCGGATCACGAGGCCCAGACCGGTTCTGTGTCGCCTCTGCCCGTTCGGCCAGGTTCTGCGGCCTCCCAACGGGATAAGCTACCCCCAGCAGTACTAACGATGCGCCGCAAGAACTGGCCGATTATGCAAGCTGCTTGATGAACTCCAGTTCCTCCATCCAACAGCATAAGCCAGAGCGCATTGCTCTGGCTTATGGGGCAGGTGATGTTGCTGTCCCCGAACAGCCTACGGTCCTGCCATCCGCAGCAACGACCCGGGTACCCAGAACTTGCCCCAACCCAGGATGCTGAACGCCGTAGAGAGCAGAAAGACCCCCACACTAACCGCAATCAGGATCTTGTCCCGCCGCTGGTAGGTGAGTCGGTGCAGCCAGGTGCGGGGCGCTACGCCAAAGGCGCGCAGATCCATGGCATCGGCAATCTCCTCGCCCCCGACAATGGAGCCGATGGTCACTGGCACAATGAGCGGGGCGAGCTTGCGGATTTGGCTCACGATGCTGCCCTGAAGACGCTCCAACTCGTAGCCGCGCGCCTTCTGTGCGTCCAGCGTGATGGAAAAGTCGCGGCCCAGGGTGGGTACAAAGCGGAAGGCCAGGTCGCTGGCGTAGGCGAATTTGTCGGGCATGCCCAGCCCACGGAACGTGACGCCGTAGAGCTTGGGGTTCACCGTGTAAGGGATGATGATCGCCAGCCCGCTGATGGCCAGCATGCGCGTCATCTGGCTGAGGCCCAACATGATGCGCTCGGCGGTGACGGGGAAGTTGATCTCGCGTCCGAGAATGGGGAGGGTGAAAGAGGGGAGATAGAAGAGCACGTGCTCCTCAGTGTAGACACCGGTCCCCCCTCTTCCGGTCACGAACGCGAGCATGGTCAAGAAGGTGATCAGCCAACCAACCAGAATCCACGCCCGCCGGGTCTCACGGAAAGTAAGCCTGGCCAGCACGATCTGGCCCAGGGAGACGGCCAGGAAGAGCACCATCCCTCGTAGGTCCCAGCACTGGATGATCGAGAACAGCATACACAGCATGAAAATCAGGCGGGCCCGAGGGTCCAATCTCTGGATGATGGTATTCCGTTCTCGATGCTTCCAGGTGCCCAGCATTTAGCGGCCTGTCCTCCGGGCGACAGCGAAGTAGGCCACCAATAGGATGGGCAAGAGAATGGACATGTTGAGGATGTTCGGCACCGCAGCGGGCATGAACTCCCCAACGATCGCGGTCATGACACTGTAGCCGTTGATCCAGATGTCGGCGATGGCAGCGAAACCAATGCCAACGATCACTCCCAACGCACCCCACACCTCCGCCGCAGCCACATCCAGGTCAAAGCGCTCCAGCAGAAAGCGTCCCGCGAGCACGAGCACGCCAGCGATGATCGCCGCCCAGGCCCAGAAACCAAAGTGCTCGATCTCACCGGTCCAGGGGCCGATTACCTCTGGGTTGAGGAATACGAGCCCGGCGAAGATGCCCAGCAGAGCAACGGTGACGATGGTCAGGGTGTTCAGGCTGCGCTTCTTGTCCGCGAAGAGCAGGACCAAGCCGGGGACGAATCCCATCAAGCCGTTGCCCATGTCCCAGGCTGGGTAGACGCCCCAACCGCTTAGGAAGTCGCCCAGGATGTTGCCAACCGCGCCGCTGAAGAAGCCTACCACTGGGCCAAAGAGGTAGCCAAAGAAGATGGGAATCACCACTGCCGGGCGCAGGGTCACTTGGCTTACAGAAGG
Organism: Chloroflexota bacterium; assembly: GCA_030607875.1. Taxonomy (GTDB): domain Bacteria; phylum Chloroflexota; class Anaerolineae; order UBA2200; family UBA2200; genus JAUWJD01. The sequence continues at coordinate 9,772 of JAUWJD010000003.1, read as the reverse complement.
CATGGGGATGGTGTTGGTAATGACGGACAACAGGCCATAGAGCGCAGCACCAAGAGCCATGTAAACCACCTGGCGGGTTCCAACCTCCCAGGCCTTGTTCTCTGATGTGGCGTAGTAGATGATGAATATGACTACTGCGCCGATGGCCACGAAAACGATCCACATAATCCCTTGCAGTGGAGATCCCGACGCGAAGCCGACGACGAGCATCAGCGCGATTAGCAGCGCAAAGATCACCACCCAGGTCAGTGCTTTGTTTTGCATTTCAGTTCTCCTTTCTTCTCGTGATCCGACAAGCCCCCGCGACCCTCCCCCACAGGGGTATCGCTACAAACATCAGACATGGTGGGCCAAAGCCTCGGCCCGCATGAATCGCCCGGTACGTTCCAGCAACTGTAAATTGGCCTCAAGCAACGATGTCGAGTAGAGGTGGCATTCCCTCAACCGTTCAGGTACTGCGAGAACCTGCTCTGGTTTTCCATCGGCCACGATGCGGCCGTCAGCCATCAGGATCACGCGATTGGCATAACTGATCGCCAGATCGAGGTCATGGGTGATAAAAAGGATGGCCGAGAAGTAAGGCAACTGCAAGATACAGTCCATGAAATCCATATAGTTGCGATAGTCCTGCCCAGCAGTAGGCTCATCCATGGCCAATATGCGTCAGCGCATCGCTACAATGGCCGCGATGCTGACTCGCTTCTGCTGGCCAAAGCTCAGCGCCAGCGGTGGGTAATCCTCGAGCCCACCCAGGTTCAGAATGCGCACAGCCTCGGCCACGCCTGTGTCGATATCGCTCTTGTCATAGCCAAGGTTCCGTGGGCCAAAAGCCAGTTCCTCCTGTACCGTCGGGGCAAAGAGCATGTGGCTGGGACTCTGGAAGACGAAACCCAGCGTGCGAGCCAGTTGTGCTGTGCTTGTCTGACGTGTATCTTGCCCGGCGACGGTGACGAGGCCCGCGGTAGGTTTGAGCAGGCCGATGGCGTGCTTCACCAGGGTGGTCTTGCCCGCGCCATTGGGGCCGAGGATAGCCATCACGTCGCCGGAGCGAATGTTCAGATTGATATCGCGAAGGGCAGTGGGACCATCCTCATACTGAAAGGTAACGTTCTCGAACATCACCAATGGCTCATCCGCGCTGCCCGTGGCAGCGAAAGCAGGGGCAGCGAATTCCGTCTCTGGCCTATCTCTGGCCTTCTCCATCACCAGTGGCGCAGGCAGTTTCACCTCACCGTATTTGACTGCACGGGTAAAGCCCGCAGGGTCGCCGAAATACCGTTGTTGACCTTCTACCAAGAGGAATACCTTGTCGGGTCGGATGGAGAGCACATCTTCCACGCGGTGTTCGATGATGATAATGGTACGTCCCTCGTCGGCCAGGCGACGTATCATGGCCAAGGCCTCGTGGGCACTCAATGGGTCGAGGCTGGCCAGCGGCTCGTCGAGGAGGAGGACGGAGGGGCGCATAGCCAGCGACCCCGCGATCGCTACCTTTTGCTTCTCGCCGCCAGAAAGGTAAAACGTCGCGCGGTCACGCAGGTGCTCAATGTGCAGGTAGTCGAGGGTTTCCTCCACGGCACCAATGATTTCTTCGTGCGGCCAGCCGAGGTTCTCCAGGCCAAAGGCCACTTCATCAAGCACATAGCTGCCCATAATCTGTTTCTCTGGATCCTGGAGCACAGTGCCTATGGTGCGGGAGATGTCGGCCAGTTTCATGCCGCTTGTCTCCTGGCCATGGAGGAGGACGCGGCCCTGGAGGTCACCCTTGTAGCTGCGGGGGATGAGGCCGTTGATACAACGCATCAGAGTGGTCTTGCCCCCTCCGCTGGCTCCGGCGATGAGCAGAATCTCGCCAGGCCACAGTGCAAAAGAAATGTCCTGGATAGCCTGGTCAGGGCGGGTGTGGTAGCGAAAGGATAGGTTTTCGACCGTAACGGCGGCTACGTCTGCAGTCAATCAGGGCCCTCCTGTAACGGCAAAGAAGCGCTGCCTTACAACTATTATACCACCTCGGGTCATCGCGTGTCAATTCGGAGGGGCTGGGTACTATTGCCGCTGTGCGGGAGTTCACGATGGCAGCCAGCAACGCGTCCGAGCTCGAAGCACGCACCTGGGGTATCTTGGCGCTGTCTGTTGCGGTGGAGTATAATCGCATCAGCTCCCTTTGAGTTGTGCCCGGCTGGCCCGCTTACGCAACAAGTGGAGACGTGTAGAGGATGACAGGAGCCGCATGATGACACAAGATGGGATCGGAGATCGGTTTCAAGCGCAGACGAAGTATGAGCGCGGCAAATTGGGTGGTGAGAGGTTGGATTGGGCCACCAAGCCCGATACCTACAAGCGCTATCCCCTGGCTCCCAGGGTGGCGCTGAGCACTCCACAGATCACCGGCGGGACAACGATCTGGGACGTAATGGCAACACGCCGCAGTGTTCGGTGCTTCCAGGACACCCCGCTGACCGAGGTGGAACTTTCGCAGCTCTTGTGGGCGGCGCAGGGGATCACGCACCGGACACAGGGATATGCTTTTCGCACGTCGCCTTCCGCAGGAGCTCTGTATCCCGTTGAGACGTACGTCGTGATTCACTCGGTTGAGGGGATCGAGCCAGGCGTCTACCATTATGCCGTGGAGGACCACGCGCTGGAACAGCTCAAGGCAGGGGATTACCGCATCGAAGTTGCCCGTGCGGCTCTCGACCAGAGAATGGCTGCTCGAGCCAATGTGGTCTTTGTCTGGACGGCGATCTTTCAGCGTAGCAAGTGGAAGTACCGGCAGCGCGCTTACCGCTACTATTATCTGGACGCCGGGCACATGGTACAGAACGTGGCATTGGCGGCGGTGGCTCTGGGCCTGGGTAGTTGCCAAATCGCCGCACTGTACGATGACGAGGCGAACGCCTTGCTCGGTGTGGACGGCGAAGGGGAAAGCACGATATACATGACAGTGGTGGGCAGGCCGCGATGAGGGGTCTCACCGCCTGCATGGAGTGGTCTTCTGGACACGGATTGCACAAAGATTCTCGCATGGTCCCTTGTGTAATTCGTCTACCTTTGTGAGATTTGCGTACTACTAGCGAGTTTTGAGCAAACTCCAGACGGGAAACCCCAAGACGGCCACCCCGTCCCGTCGAGCGGGATGAACTATCGGAGCCGTCGCCTTTGGCCTTGTCTTCGCCAAGACCTTCGGCGACGAGACCTTCGGCGGTCGCCCGCAGGTGCCCACGGGGCATGCAGAGCACATGCAGAGCACGAACGGCAAGGGCCTAGACTACATAATGCAAGACAATCCAGGAGTCTGGTAGGGAGGCGATGTGGTGCGCAGAATCGCGTTGCTCTGGCCAGTAGTCTTACTCTTGGCCACGGCGTGCATAGGCCGTGGGGGGCAGCAGGGACAGTCCATCACGAGGGTTCCCAGCTTAGCTACCATGGCTGTCACCCTAGGATTTGCTGATCGCGAGGGCCCGAGCCCGGGGGCAGGTACCTCTGGTGACTTGGATGGGGCACAGCGTAGGACGGGAGCAGCGATTGACAAGTGGGCCCTGTGGACAGCGGGCACATCCCTGCGCGGAGCGGACATCCACCAGCGCCGAGTTTATCCCGAACTGGACGGCCCGACCTTCTACGGGCCAGGTCCGGTGGGCCCGCCCTACATGCAGCAGGATTTCGACCGTCTGGCCGCACTGGGTGCTAACTACGTCAACATCTCCCACCCCGGCCTCTTCGCGGAGAACCCGCCCTATACCGTGGACCGAGACATCCAGGACAACCTGGATCACTTGCTGGCTATGATTGCCCAGGCTGACATGTTCGCGGTGATCAGCTTTCGCACTGGCCCAGGCCGCAGCGAATTCACCTTCGTCTCTGATGAGGTGGGCGATTGGTTCGATGAGAGCTACCTGAACGATTCGGTGTGGCAGGATCAGGCGGCGCAGGACGCCTGGGTGGCGATGTGGCGCTACGCAGCCCAATGCTACCGCAGCAATCCCATTGTCGTCGGCTATGATCTGATGGTTGAGCCCAACGCCAACGAGGTCGGCAGTGATGCGATCCACGACCCGCTGGACATCTGGGACCCAGAGGAGTTCTACGCAACGTACGGAGGCAGTCTGTACGACTGGAACCCACTCTTCTCGCGAATCACTGCCGCCATCCGCGAGGTGGACAGCCAAACGCCGATTCTGGTCGGCGGGATGGCTTACAGTTGCGTCGCTTGGCTACCCTACGTGCAGCCGAGTGGTGACCCGCGCACGGTGTACATGGTGCACCAGTATGCGCCCCATCGCTACACGCACCAATGGTGGGACGAGCTGGGATTCACTTACCCAGGGGTGTTTGATACAGACTGGGATGGAATCGATGACCCATTCAACCGCGCCTGGCTGGAGAACCTGCTGTCTACAGTTGACGACTTAACGGCGACACACCGTGTTCCGGTTGCGGTGAACGAGTTCGGCGTGGTGCGTTGGGTGCCGGGCGGGGCGGACTTTATGGATGACCAGATGGAGCTGTTTGAGCAGCGCGGCATGAACCACGCGCTGTGGGTGTGGGACCCAGCATGGCCCCCTTTCGCCGAAGAGGGGCACGATGCGTTCAACTTCCGTTTCGGTCCTGATCCGCATAACCATGCGGACGTCCCATCCGAATTGCTCGATGTCATCGTCCGCTATTGGAGTCGCAACACGATACGCCCTTCTTCCCTGCTGGGCCCGACTCCGACGCTCCCTGGCCCCCACAGGGTCTATCTACCGGTGATCTTGCGGTAGTGTCTGTGCATTGGCACAGGGCTTTCAGATCATCACTCACGCAGCAGGACGCACTCATCCTCTTGATACAACCAATGCGCTATGCTACAGTACAGACGAACCTACGGTCGTCTCAGCATGGATTGCTGGGCAGGCGAGCCTACTCTGGCGGTCTTGGCCAAGAGGCAGGACACAGGATGACGTTGCGGAGGTGCGGTACGTCGTCTACTAGTGCTCTGTCAACCTCGAATCTGAGGCTTGTGGTAGCGATTCCAATTGCCGCCAGGCGGGACACTACGAACCTCGCAGTCCAACACTGACAGACAACCAGCGGGGCAGATGCAGGTTCGTGCGACAAGTATCCCGGTAGGACGGATTGGTCGGGCTGAGGAGGTCGCTGAAGTGACCTGCACCTTGGCTTCGGACCGGGCGTCCTACATCACCGGGCAACGCATGGCGGTCAATGGTGGCCAATACGTGTAGTGGTGGGATGGCATGCCCTTTGCACCTAGGTCGCCTGCTCCTCGATGTAGAACCGCATGATGGGACGCGTTTCCGAGCGGCGCAGCACCTCGGTGAAACCCGCTTTCTTAAAGGCCGAGGCTAAACCTGTGTAGGCGAATACGTCTGGCATGCGCTCTTTGCGCGGTTCGACTGGGTAGCCCTCCACAACCTTGCCGCCCTGCTGTTTGACGTACTCCACTGCGGCGCGCAGCAACTGCTGCGTGATCCCCTTGCGGCGATAGCCTTTCTTGACGAAGAAGCAGACGATCGACCACACCGGCGTCTCATCGACCGGCTTCAGAATGCGTGAGCGCTTTAGCCTTGGCAGTTGGTCTCGTGGCGCTACTGCGCACCAGGCTACAGCCTTGCCCCCCGCATAGGCCAGCAGGCCAGGGATTTCCCCTGACTCCACGATAGCCCTCATGGCTTGCCTGTTGCCCTCTCCCTTCTGTCGCTCGAATTCAGAGTGCGTCAGCCTCCACCACATGCACCAGCAGCCGCCAGTTGCACCGCGTGGACCAAACAGATCTTCCAAATCCGCCCAGCGCTCCATGGTCAGAGGATAGAATTCCAACCCTGACAGGTTGTCTTGTTCGCTAGCCATTACTCCCTCCAGCAGATCGCGGTGGATTCTTCCACTCTATTGCTCCAACGCAAGAAAACAAGGATTGAAATCCCTGTCTGAAGCTGAGAAGCGCCCTCAGGCGCTAGGTCAAGACCCTGAGGGGTCTTTTCAGGCTCTTCGAGGGCTCTAGCCCGAACGGTTCAGGCGGCGGATTCCAGTCGCTGATCATGTGGATCTACTGATTTCCCTCTAACGTGCATTTCTTGGCAGGCGGAGTGCTCACAAAACGCTTCAACCAGCCGCTGTTTCCTGGCTTTGGGCAGCCACGATGCCTCGATGCCCTGAAGGATCAAAGTCCGAATCTCATCTCGGGAAAAGCCCAGCTTGTCCGCAAGGAGCCGGTACTCATCAGCCAGGGAGTTGCCGAACATCTTGGGGTCATCAGTATTGACGGTGACGGCAATCCCGCGCTCAAAGTAGCGCCGTACCGGATGCTCCTCAATCGAGTTCACTACTCGGGTTCGCACATTGGAGATGGGACACATCTCCAGGGGAATCTGCTGCTCTACAAGATAGTCCAGCAGCGATTCGTCCTCCTCTGCGCGCGTTCCGTGGCCGATGCGCTCGACGTGCAGGCAACGAATGGCTCCCCACACGCTCTCTGCGCCCGCTGCTTCGCCAGCATGTGCGGTGGTGTGAAAGCCAAGCCGCCGAGCCTCTTCGTAGACCTTGGCAAAGGGTTTAGGCGGGAACTCTTGCTCCGAACCACCGATGCCGATGCCGATCACACCCAGGTCGCGCACCTCGTTGACCTGTGCCAGCGTGGCGGCCGCCTTCTGTGGGCCAAAGTCACGAGTCAGATCGGCCACCAGCGCAACTTCGACTCCTGGGACCTGGGAGAGGCCGCCGCGGATGGCCTCGGTCAGCCTCTGTGTCTGCAGGCCGCGGCCATGAAAGTCTGCCGGGGAGAAGAAGGCTTCCACGTAGCGGATGTTCTGGCGTGCGAGGTCCCGCGCTACTGCAGCGGCGAAAAAGGTGAAATCTTCATACTCACAAAGGAACTGGCTTTTCCACACCCAGACCTGGAGAAAGTGGCTAAAGTCCCGATATTCGAACTTCCGCTCCAGCGCCGCAAGGTCCGGGAAGGAAGGATGTCCACCGTACTTCTGAACGAGTTCCCACAGGGCCTGATGTGGGATCGCGCCCTCGAGGTGCAGGTGGAGCTCGACCTTTGGGATTCGCTCGAACCAGCTCAATCCTGATTTCGGAGTGGTCTCGCTGTCTGCTACCATGCTACCTCTGTCGAAGCCGTAGTAGTGGTATTACCATATCACAACAGTCCCCTCACCGCACACTGTGGAGAAGGGGACTCTTGAGTGGCAAGGCCGGATTCGAACCACCGATGGGTCTCGCCCCATACGCAGGCAAAGAACAGCGCTGGGCGCCCGGTTTTTAGGATCTACTGCTTCGTGCACCGAAGGTGGCTAAACCTCTTTGGTCGGCTTGTGGCGTGAAACCAGGTGCTCAAGTTTAGCGATTGACGCAGTACTCTGTAGCTGCGCTTGCGGAATCGGGACATACCCATCAGAGACCAAGGGCTCCAGGTGTGTACGGCTGATGGGTGACTGGGTGGTTGGGGATGACGCACATTTGTGAAAAATGGGTTCGTTTGGCGAAAAAGGTATCTGGAGCACGAAAGGGCGCGAAAGGAGGACGCAGAGGAAGGGACCCGTATGGCTGTGCGTGTTGATAGGAGCCTGTGGGAACGGCAGGGTGGTGTGGCGGCGGACGGGATTGCGGTTGGATCTGCGACAAGGTATCATGGGGAGGAGTATAGCACAAATGTTCTATTTTGTCAAATCAGACTCGGTTTCAAAGTGTGTTGGTCAGCTTGTGTGGCAGGATCACTCACTACAGGTAGTGGTGACAAAGGCGGCCCGCATACTGATTCTGGTACCACGGAATCAGCCCCAGGGGCATCAACACAGTTTGGAACCGAATCTCAAATCACGGCTACAAGATGATCTATATGCCACAGCGTCCACTGCGCAGTCTCTTGCCGCGTACGGCGAGAGGCACCGTTGCCATGCCCTAGCTGTCGTGACAGCACAGCGGTATTCGAAGCGAGCGGCCGCCTCGCGGCCTCGCTTGCTGCGCGATGCTTTGCGCCATCCCAACCACAGGTTTTGCCATTTGCAGATCTGCTCGTACAGGCTGCCCATGTGCAGTTCCTTTTGTCAAGCGTGCAGGCGATGCATACCCAGCACGGCCCCCACGGCGAGCCGCGTAAGCGGCTTTTCTGTCTGGGGGGGGCGCCCCCAGACCCCCCAGAGATCCAGAGTGCAGAGATGCCAGAGCTCAGAGATGGACAGCAGACGCGGCCACCCGAAACCCCAGGTCGTTGAGGCGATAGAGCGGCTCGCCCCCGAAGCGATTGGCGCAGCGCACGAGGTACGGTAGATAGTACCAGGAACCGCCCCGCACCACGCGGCGGTCACCAGAGGCTGGCCCCTGCGGGTTGCTGGCAGCAGGGCGGCTGTAGTAGTCCGCATCGTATCAGTCGGCCACCCACTCCCAGACGTTGCCGGCCATGTCCAGCGCTCCGTACGGACTTGCACCTGACGGATAACTGCCCACCGGCGCCGCATACTCGTAGCCATCGTCAACCGTATCGTCTTTCCAATCACGCGGACACTTGCTGTCGCAGAAGTTGCAGCGCGTGCCGTCCCACTCGCTGCCCCAGGGGAAGATGTGCCCCGCGCTGCCGCGCGCCGCGTGCTCCCACTCCGCTTCCGTGGGCAGGCGCCCGCCAGCCCACGCGGCAAAGGCCTCTGCCTCGTACCAACTCACGCCCACCACCGGCTGCTGCGGCTGGTTGAGCCTCTCGTCGTCCCCGTACTTGGGCTCGGTGATAGCCTCGCTCTCCTTCCAGCTCCAGCCGTCGTCCGACCAGTACGTCTCGTCGGAGTAGCCGCCTGCCTCAATGAACTGGCGAAACTGCGCGTTCGTGACTTCGGTTCGCCCTATCCAGACGCCGTCCACGCGCACCGTATGTCGAGGCTGCTCATTCTCCAACGCCAACCGTTCACAATCCTCGCGGTACTCCTCACACAACTGCAAGGCATCATCCACTTCTTGATTACTGCTGCCCATTGGAAACTCCGCTGCTGGCACATAGACCATGACGATGCCCGCTGGCTCCAGCACGCGCGTGGCACCGGCTTGTGGGGCCGCCGGGCTCGGCGGCGGGGCCGTAGGAGTCCGGGGGGCCATGGGCTTTGGCGTCGGCGTTGGTGTCGGGGTGGCCTTTGGGGCACACCCAGTCAGCAACATGGACAACAGCACGACCAAAACCAAAGCGGTAGTAATCCACTTGCGCATTGTTTTCTCCTCCTTAAGTAAGTGTCGGGTGATGATATAGGAAACTCGAGTTGTATTCTCTCGGCTTTGCCACCTGCCTTCCTTGGGGGCGCTGGTAATTCTTGACGTGAAGCGCCAGGAGCGTGCCATCCTCCGTCGCCACCCAGCAGAGCCCGGCAGCGATCACCGGATAGCAGTGCGGTTTCATCAGGCATGTCCCGAGGTCGGCGCAGCACAACTTGGTGCCCGCGTCGCCCTGCGCCAGCGCAGGCTGGACAGGTTGCCTGATCCAAGATCAGTTCATTCCAATTTGGACAGAATATGCCAATCATGGTTGTCCTTCCCTGCCAGCATCACGTCGCGTGCGGCGCGTGATGTGCACAGCATGAGCTGCGGTCAGTCAAGCGCTTCCTCGTACGGTGCGGCTGCCTGATGAGCTTTAGGAATCCAGCTGGCTAATCGCTCATTGTATTCTCGCAGCCGTTCCTTGTCCCGGCGGCGCGGCCCGGTCGCGGGGCTTTTGGCCGGGGGGGGGGGGGGGGGGGGCGGCGGGGCCCCCGGCGCCGGGCGCGGGGGGGGGGGGGGGGGGGGGGGGGGGGGG
>JAUWJD010000057.1 GCA_030607875.1 Chloroflexota bacterium | reverse complement strand
GCCCACAGGTGCCCACGGGGCATGCAGAGCACATGCAGAGCACATGCAGAGCACGAACTGCAAGGGGCTATGCTACATACCCATCTGCTCTCGGGACCCAATTCCCTGAGCCAAAGATACTGTAAGTTTGCTTGTGGTGCACTTGGAACTAGACTGGAACCAGCCTATTATCTGCAGAGAATTGACGGCGGCGACCTTGGCTGCGTTCCCCACGCCTCTGCTGTAGCGTTCACAGAGGCAACCCGAACTCAGAGTCCAGGTAGCCGCTCTTTCTGGACTAGATGTTTAGCAGACACCAGGAGCGCCAAATGATGCGCATCGATCGCTCGGGGGCATTCGCTCGTTTCGCGCGGGCCCTGCCAAGTTTCTTTCGGGCCACGATGACTTTGGAAAAAGCCAGAGCCATCGTACAGCAACGCCTGGCCGAGCGCGAAGCCAATTTCCTGCAGCTGATCGAGCACCGCATTCTCGGCAATCCCCGCAGTCCGTATCTGCCTCTACTCAAGCTGGCTGGCTGTGAGCTGGGCGATCTGCGCAACATGGTACAGCAAAGGGGGCTGGAAGCAACACTCCTTGCGCTGCGGGAAGCCGGAGTGTACCTGACCTTCCAGGAGTTCAAAGGACGCAAACCCGTGGTTCGGGGTGGCCAGGTCCTACACCTGAAGGCACGCGACTTTGACAACCCCTACTTCCGCGCATTCTTTGAGGCGGCGAGTGGCGGGTCAACCGGAGTGGGCACCAAGGTGCCCATCTCTCGGAGCCACTTGAAGGACTATGCGCCAGTGGAGATGCTGCAACGCGATGCCCACGGCCTGCTGGACGTGCCAACGGCCCTCTGGCGCCCCATACTGCCCGCTGCCGCTCCCATTAGCATTCTGTTGTGTCCTGCATACTTCGGCCGTGTACCTGTGAAATGGTTTTCGCCAGGCACCAGCCGCGACCTGGGGTCATCCATCAAGTACCGGCTGGCCACCTTCAGCCTCATCCTCGTCGTAAGGTTGCTCGGCGTGCCGGCCCCGTGGCCCCAGTGGGTGCCACTGGACCAAGCCATCACCGTGGCTCGCTGGGCCGTCCAGGCTGTACGGGACCATGGCGCATGCTGTGTGCGCGCCTCCGTTAGCATGGCGCTGCGTGTGTCCATCGCCGCTAATGAGCACGGCTTGGACCTATCGGGGGTCACCCTCATGGGGGGCGGTGAGCCGCCCACGGAGGCCAAGGTGCGTGGCATTGAGCGCAGCGGTGCGCGATGGGTCCCGACCTACGCAATGACAGAGATTGGCCGCGTAGGTATTGGTTGCGCGCAGCCCGCAGATGGCGCCGACCTGCACTTGCTGAAAGATGTGGTAGGCCTGATCCAGTACCCCCGGCAGCGGCGGGGCTCGGATGTCAGCGTCAATGCTTTCTGCTTCACCACCCTGCTTCCAACAGCACCAAGGGTGATGCTGAATGTAGAAAGCGATGACTTTGGGGTCATCGAGAGGCGGCGCTGCGGGTGTGCGCTGGAGGCCGTTGGCTTCACCGAGCATCTGCGCCACATTCGCAGCTTTAGCAAATTGACCGCTGAGGGCATGACACTGGCAGGGAGTGAGATGGTCCGCATCCTGGAAGAAGTGTTGCCCGCTCGCTTCGGGGGCACACTGCTGGACTATCAATGGGTGGAAGAACAGGACGACCAAGGATTTACCCGGCTGAACCTGTTAGTGAGCCCCAGAGTGTTGATCGACGACGAGGAGGCGGTACTCGAAGCGGTGCTGGAAGCCCTGAGCGGTCCCGGGGCGAATCTGACTCAGACAATCTGGGAGCAGGCGCGGACGCTGCAGGTCAAGCGGGCCGAACCGATCTGGACCGCTCGTGGCAAGTTCCTACCACTGGTGAGGCACCACGTTTCAAGCATTGGCATAACAGAGCGAAAAAAAGGAGGTCAGAAATGAGCATGCGTACCCACAGTCGATCGTTGTCTGTCCTGTTGACTCTCGTCCTCGTCCTGGCAGCTTGTGCGCCTCTGCGCGCTACCCCCACTCCGCCGCTGCCCGTGAAGGTGAAGGTAGTGACAATGGCGCGCCTCACCTGGGCTCCTTTTCACATCGCCGTAGAGGAAGGCTACTTCGCCGAACAGGGCCTCGAGATAGAGGTCATCGAGATGAAGAGATCGGAAGATGCCCTCGCAACGCTCATTCAAGGCCAGTTAGACGTCATTGGATCGGCGATGGCCGCCAGCGTGCTGAACGCCATTGCCCGTGGGGCCGAGCTCAAGGCTGTAGCTGACAAGGGCTACATCGCTGCACTGGGCTGCACCTCCGACGCCCTGGTTGCCCCAACGGCGCTGCTGGACAGCGGGGCGCTGGATGACGTGAGCTCCCTGGCCGGATATCGCTTCAGCGTGAATCCTAACGCTCATTCTGGGTACTATGCTGAGAAGCTGCTGCGCACAGCGAATTTGACGCTGGATGACGTCCAGATCGAGGATCTCTCGGCGGCGGTCGAGCTGGAAGCGCTGGAGAAGGGTTTGATCGACGTCGTCAACGCTTCGGAGCCATGGCTGACCCGCATCGTGCAGGGCGGGTACGGCAAGGTCTGGGTGCCAGCGCAGGAGCTGGTGGGCGACTTTCAGAAGGCCGTGCTCCTGTTTGGGCCCTCGATGTTGGGCGACAATCGCGATGTGGGCAAGCGGTTCATGGTTGCCTACCTGAAGGGTGTTCGACAGTACAACGAGGGCAAGACCGCCCGCAATGTGGAGATCCTCGTCGCCGCCACAAGGCTGGATCGTGCGCTAGTGGAGCTGGCTTGCTGGCCAGCTTTTCGCGATGACGGGAAGATCAACGTCCAGAGCGTGCTCGACTGTCAAGACTGGTTTGTGGAGAAGGGCCTCGTCGATGGCCCGGTCACAGCGGATCAGTTCTGGGACCCCAGCTTTGTCGAGCATGCCAATCAAGTGCTGGGCGCGGCAGAGTAGGTTCGCGTGCCGGCTTTGGCGTGACAATGTGCAGTCGTCGGGCCAGGCGCAGCCTACTGCATTCTGTGTTCCAGCGCCCCTGGAGGGAATCGAACCCCCGACCCACTGCTTAGAAGGCAGTTGCTCTATCCACTGAGCCACAGGGGCTTGTCTAATTGTACACAGCAGTGGCGCACACGGCAAATGCACCGCGCTACTTTCTTGCAATCTGAGACAACTGTGCATCCTCTGCCAGGATGCGTCTCAACCCGCTGTCCAGATCTACCCTGGGCCGGAAATCCAGTTTCTCGCGCCCCAGCGAGAGGTCGGCCACCAGGCGGCTGACGCCGCCGCCTTCCTCCTCGTTGTACAAGCGGTGGGCGCTGCGCCCGGTCACCCGCTCGATGGCATCGATCAGGGCGTTGATGGTCATCTCCTGCCCGCTGCCGACGTTGATCACCGCGCGATCGACGTTCTTGGCCTTTGCTGCCGCCACCAACGCATCCACCACATCACCGACATAGACGAAATCCCTGCTCTGCTTGCCGCTGCCGTAGATAACCAGTGAACCACCGCCCAGAATCTGTTTGAGGAATTGGGGGATCACTGGTGCGTGTGTAGGAGGGATGCTTTGGCCAGGGCCATAAGCGTTAAAGATGCGCAATACAACCGTTTCGATGCCCCACAGCGCCCCCAGTGCCTGCACATAGCCCTCCGCCGCCATCTTGCTCACGGCGTAGGGGCTTGCTGGCTGCAGGCGCGCTGTCTCACGCACCGGCTGTTCCTCCTGCTCACCGTAGGCAGCGCCCGAAGAGGTGAATACGACCCGCTTCACCCGCGCGTCGCGCACCGCGGTCATCAAGCTTACTGTGCCGCCCACGTTGACCTCATTGTATTCCACGGGGTAGAGCACGGACTCTTGCACCGAGACACGCGCCGCCAGGTGGTAGACACAATCCACACCTTTCAGCAGCGTCCATAATTTGGGGATGTCGCGCGTGTCCCCACGGGCAAACACAGCCCGTTGATCCAGGCGACTGCGGTCGCCTGCGCTCAGGTCATCGAGCACACGCACGTGATGCCCTTGCTCAACCAACCGATTGACCAAAGCTGCGCCGAGAAAGCCAGCTCCGCCAGTGACGAGAGACTTCATTTTCTCCCCTTCTGCGTAGAAAAGTATCGAAACGTTGCAGCAACACTGCCATTATATCCCAGCTATGGAGCACTGTCAATTGCAGTTTTGAAACGGTAGTGTATCTTTCATTCAGGAAACGATGCGCACTGTGGAGTGTGAGGCGCAACGGCCAACTGTGGCAGTGAGCGCTTGGATCCTCCAGGCACGTTTAGCAATCGGTGCACGAAGCAGTATAATGCTTAAACGGCAACGATGACAAAGTAGGGGCGAGGCATCGGGGGAGACGGTAGGGGCAATTCATGAATTGCCCCTACGTGCGGAAGGATGTGAATCCCTTTGACTGGTACCATCCTCAACGTGGCAACTGTCCTGATAGGCGGTGCTTTGGGCACTGCCTTGGGACAGCGACTGCCGGAGAAAATGCGCCAGACGGTGATGCACGGTCTGGGCTTGGTGACCATTGCCGTAGGACTGCGCATGGCGTTGGATACAGCCAACATCTTGATCGTGATGGGCAGCGTCCTGCTGGGCTGCATATTGGGCGAATGGTGGCAGATCGAGGAGCGCCTGCAAGCTGCGGGCGATGCGCTGCAGGCGCGAATAGGTGTGGGGACGGCGGGTACGCTGGCTCAGGGCTTTGTCACCGCCAGCCTGATCTTCTGCGTGGGGCCGATGACCGTGCTGGGTTCGATACGCGACGGCCTAGTTGGCGACTACAGCCTGCTGGCCATCAAGTCCCTGCTGGACGGGTTCGCAGCCCTGGCGTTGGCCTCTTCGCTGGGCATTGGCGTGTTGTTCTCAGCGGTGACCGTGCTCGTCTTTCAGGGCTCGTTGTCGCTGCTGGCCCGCCTGGCGCAGGTAGCGATGAGCGAGGCCATGATTGGCGAGATGACGGCCACCGGCGGCGTCATCATCATGGGCATCGGGTTGGTCCTGCTTGATCTCAAGCGCATCCGCGTGGCCAGTTTCCTACCCGGCATCTTTATTGCCCCTCTGATCGTAGCCGTCCTGACGGCTTTGGGTATGCCTGTGGCACCCTGACGAACGGACACCTGGGGTGAGACACAAGACATCGCTTCACTAGTGATTTGTACCGCGCAATCGCACTTTACCCATGACTGTGATTATTGGGAACCCAACAAGCGCACGGTCTAGTTACAGTATCTTTGGCTCAGGAAATACGGTCCCGAGTGTAGCATAGCCCCTTGTGGGCGTCACGGACGGGGACAAGCCCCTATGCTACACAAGAGAGCGCACTGACACAGCAATCGAGCCATGTCGGTACTGATGCAGCATTTCCTGAGCGAAGGACACACTACCACGGTCTAGTCTGGATGTGCCGGTGCAGTTCGCCGGTACGACATCGCAGCGCAGTAGGATGCGACGCCAGCCAAGTCAAAGTTGCGCCGAGTTCAGCTTGCGGCTATAATGGAGTCAGTGTAGTACGTCCAGTCTCGCTCCATAGAGTGAGCAAGTAGAACAACTTCCATGAAACGATTTAGAGAACTTGAGAATAAGATCATATCAGTGCTTGCGCCGTACGGCGTTAAGCGCGTGGCACTCTTTGGCTCAGTGGTAAGGGCAGAAGATACCGCACGCAGCGACGTAGATATCCTGGTGGAATTCAAAGCGCCGGTGGGGCTCTTCCGACTTGCACGTATGCAAAGAGAACTTGAGGAACGGCTGGAGCGTCCAGTAGACTTGGTGACCGAAGGCTTCCTGAGCCGCTACATGCGTCCCTATGTCGAGGAAGAACAGGTAGTTCTCTATGAAGAGTGACCTGGTCTACCTGCACCACATCCTGACGCCATTGCCCAGATAGAAGAATACGTCAAGGGCAGGTCTGTTACCGCGTTCAGGCGTGACCGTTTGTTGCAGGACGGCGTCATACGTCAGCTCAGCATCATTGGCGAGGCAGCCAGACACGTTTCGGTTGGTCTGCAACAGTCAAACTCCGATGTGCCCTGGTCCGATGTCATCGGCATGCGCAACCTCCTCATCCACGACTACATCGAGGTAGACGCGGATGAGGTGTGGAAAACTGTGCAGGATGACTTGCCCATCCTCCGGGATCAGATTGCACAGATCCTCGACAGCTTGACAACCGCGGGTTCAGAATAGGATTTGAGGCTGGGCAGGAACCCTACTGCTGGCACAAAGCCGAGCCACGGGCCTGCGGCTCGGCTTCTTCGCCTGGCTACAGATGAATTGAGCTTTTGGCTCCAGGTCTGGTGGATGCTGTAGACTAGAACTTGCCCAGCCGTTGTCGTGCTTCTTCTCGCCTGCCTTGCTTCTGCTACAGGCGGCTCAAGTTCATCATCGCCCGCAGTTCCCACTCAGGCTCCCCTACTCTCCCAACTCCACCAGCAACTCCGCTACCGTGGCTTGCAGGACCCGAGCTCGGCCGCGCTCCCTGGCTGCTGCGGCGATGTCAGGCGGCAAGCCAGCGCCGACGGCAGCGATGTGCCGTCCCGCGACATGCTCGAACCAGCGCGAGTTGGCCACGAACGGGTAGCGCTCGGCCAGTGCATACAGCTCTACCGCTCGTTCCGACTCACCCTGATCCACCAGGAGCAGGGCGATCATGGCGAGCGCCCACAGCAGAGCTGGCACAGAGCCGCTTTCTTCACCCAGGCGCAGTGCTTTGGCAAGATGCAGCTTGGCCTGGCGCACCTGCCCGAGCCCCCGCGCTGCGCAGCCCAAGAAGGCGGCAGCCTCGGAGAGGCCATCCTTTTGCCCGATTTGCTCTAACGTGTCTGCACCTTGCTGCAGAGCTTTGCTGGCCTCGGCATAGGCGCCCTCAGCCAGCGCCACACTGCCGAGCGCCAAGAGTGTGTCTCCTAGTACGTATGGCGGGCCACTCTCTCGTGCCAGGGCAAGGCCGGTCTGTGCGTGGCCCCGGGCGTGTGGATACCGACCCAGGTGAAGATTCACCCAGCTCAGAGCTGCCGGCACAGCAGCGGCCCAGTCAGGCCGTCCCCGGTCGCCCCAGGTCCCCAGGCATTCCTCCAGCACAGTGCGTGCTTCGTCAAACTTGCCGACCCCTTCTAGCGTGTAGCCCAAGAAAGCCTGCCCTTGGTTCAGTTCGGTCGGATTGCCGCGTTCCCCGAGCCTGCGAAGGGCCCGGCGGGCCAGGTGTTCGGCCTCCTCGAACCGCCCCTGGTATACAGCGACGAGGGCTAACCAGGCCGTGACCCTGCCGCTGCCACTCTGGTCGCCCAATTCTCGGAACAGCGCCAGGGCCTCTTCGAAGCGTTGCCTTGCTTCCACAGCAGCGCCTGAGTGGTAGGATGCCCTGCCCAAGGCCTCCAGCACATTGGCTGCTCGCCATCGGTCATCGAGTTCGCGGTACAGCGCCAGGGCCCGCTCAAGCAGTTCTCCTCCTTGCTCGTAGTCAGACAGCAACACCGTGCGTCCTATGGTTTGCAGGAGGAGTGCCCTTTCGAAAAGCGTGTCTTGGTGTGCCAGCTCAGGACCGTCCAAGAGCGCCTGGGCCTGCGCCTGCAGCTCGCTGGCCTGTGCTGCCCGCCCCAGCACGCGGCAGAAGTTGCTCTGCCAGATCAAGGCCCGCGCCGCTGCCCAGAGCCTACCGGCAGCATCTGCTGATGGCTGCTGCGCCGCTGCAGCGAGGGTGCTGGCCGCTGCCCGCATGGCTGCCTCCCCCTCCTTGTACCATCCGAGCAGCCAATAGAACTCCATCAACCCCTCCATGGCCTGCTCCAATCGCTCGACCCGCCTCTGCTCGACGGCCCAGTACCAGGCAAGGCGCAGGTTCTCACCCTCTGCCTGCATCTCAGAGCTCGCAGCCTGCTGCTGGGGTCCTTTCAGATCGCCCGCCCAGCGCTCCAAAGCGGCGGCGTAGTGGGAGCTGTGGCGGTCGTGCGCCGCTGTCCCTTCGAGCTCCGATTGGGCCAGTTTCTCGGATGCATATTGACGCAAGAGCTCGTGCACCTCGTACCGTCCCGCCGGCGTGCGCTGCAGGAACGACTTGTGCATCAGTCCCATCAGTTCGCGCAGCGTAGCGCCACTGACTTCTTCCGCTGCCTGTCGGGTGAAGCCACCGCGGAAGACGGACAACTGCCGGAACACCTCCCGCTCTCGCTCCGCCAACAGATTCCAGGAGCGGTCAAAGACGGCGCGCAGGCTGCGCTGTCGCTCGGGCACGTCTCGCCACTCTGTCTCCAGGAAGTCGAGGCTCTTCTGGATTTCCATAGCGATTTCGGCGGGGCTGAGCATCTCCATCCAGGCTGCCGCCAACAGGATGCCCAGAGGCATCCCCTCCACCAGGCCGCAGATGCGGGCCACGTGTGCCAGATCGTCACCCGACGGTTCGAAGCCAGCTTGCGCCCGGGCTGCGCTCTGCAGGAAGAACTGGACGGCACTATACCAGGATACATCCTCTGGTTGCCCTTGATCGCTCACCGGCCTCTCGGGGAAAGCCGGGCAGTCCATCCCATCAACTTGGAAGAGGTGCTCGCCCCGCACGCCCAGCCTCGCCCGCGAGGTGGCCAGGACTCTGGTGTTGTGAGCAGCCTTGAGGATGTCGGTCACAATGCCGGCACCCTCGATCAGGTGCTCGAAATTGTCAAGGATGAGCAGCATCTGCTTTGAGCGCAGGTAGTCGAGCAGTTGCTGCTGAGGCTCGGCTTCTCCGGAGAAGGGCAACCCCAGGGCCTGGGCAGTGGCTGGCACGATGGCCTCAGCTGACTGCAGAGGCGCGAGCGGGACGAAATAGACGCCGTGGGCAAAGCGGTCAATCACGTCCGCGGCCGCTTCCACCGCCAGACGGGTCTTGCCGCTCCCTCCAGGGCCAACCAGGGTCAGCAGGCGGCAAGCTGGATCCTGCAAGCGATCTTCGATCTCGGCCAACTCCGCCTCTCGTCCCACAAAGGGGATCAATGAGGCCGGCAGGTTGTGCGGTGGGCGAGGGTGAGGAGCACTAGGCGGCGCAGGTACTTCCAGCTCTCCATCCCGGATCTGCTCGTACAGTTTCGTCGTCTCTGCTGCAGGTTCGACGCCGAGCTCCTCGGCCAGCAGGCCGAGGCAGGTTTCGTACTGCGCCAGGGCGGCGCTGCGCTGCCCGCTGAGCGCCAGCAGGCGCATCAACTGCTGGTGGGCCTCCTCCTGCCAGGGCTCCAGTGCGATCTGGCGGCGGGCACATTCACATGCTCGCTCGTACTCGCCACGCTGTTCGTAGTGCCCGGCCAGCCGGTGAAGCGCTGTCAGCGCCTGCCGGTGCAGCCGCTCGCGCAGGAGCAGGGACCAATCCTCAAAGGCGCGGCAACCTTTCACGAAGAAGCCTTCCAGGAAATGGCCGCGATACAAAGCAGTCGCTTCTTCTAATTGGCGGATCGCGGTTTGGCCTGCCTCATCCGCCTGCACCAAGGCGCTGAAAGCCGTCACATCCACCCAGTAGTCACTGGCCGTGTTGAACTGGATTGTCTCACGGGTGATCAGCAGAAACGGCGGCCTGGCGTGGCGGTCACCCCCGTCGCTGCGCTTCCCCGGTCTTTGCGCCAGAGGCACAAACGGCGGGGACTTGCCTGCCCCACCGATGGCAGCGGTTCGCCCCACAGGGGCCATCCCTGACGGGGGACTATGCCTTCGGTCGCCGATGGCTTTGCGCAGGTTGGGCAGGGCGTGACGGAGATTGCTGCGTGCCGCCCGATCCGGCCAATCGGGCCAGAAGAGCGCGGCCAAGGAATCGCGTCGGTGCGGCCGATCCGCTTCTACGGCTAGATATGCTAGCAGCGCTCGGACCTTGTTGGACTCAAAGCTGGTAACCGGTTCCCCATCCAGGGTCACCTGAAAAGGTCCCAGCAGCGACAGCGACAGACGGGCCATCGTTTCTCCTCCTGCAACAAAGAAACCGAGCAGCAGAGCGCGACCCTGTTCTGTAGGGCTCGCTTATGCCATGGCCCCACACTTTGTCATTCTAGGCTTTGCCTTGACGCAAACGCGCCACTCATTATGCAAAGATCAGAATGATATTCCGGCTAACTGTGATTGTGTATTCATTATATCATTCTTGGCTGAAATGGTACAACTCCTCGCGCTTTGCTCGCGTTTCCTCCACGTTTTCCTCGTGGCTGGCTGCTATACTACATCTGCCAATGGACAAAAGTCGTCGGATGTTTCTTGAATAGGAGGGATTTGCTATGAATATCTTCAGCATCGCATCAGTCGTCGGCCTGCTGGCTATTGCTGTTCTGTCTGTCTTGGCGGCGCGTGAAGAGGCGTCGCTCTGGAGCAGAAGCAGACGCAGAGATTCATCTCTTCGAACACAACGGCAGATAACGAGGGGAAAATCACACTGCAGGTGAGGACTCCCCACGCCAGCTGTCCATCGATCAAGGATTATCCCGAGCGACTGTGAGGAAGGCCAAAC
This sequence comes from Chloroflexota bacterium, assembly GCA_030607875.1. GTDB lineage: Bacteria > Chloroflexota > Anaerolineae > UBA2200 > UBA2200 > JAUWJD01. The sequence continues at coordinate 7,227 of JAUWJD010000057.1, read as the reverse complement.
TGCAGCTCGTGCTCGGGTCGGAATCCTGCATCACGCGCCATCCAGATTCTACCGCTCGGCAGCTGTTCAGCCGCGTCGCGCCCAGAGCGAACCGGAGGCAGAGCGTCAAGGGCTGAGATGCCGCCTGGTCAGCTGCAAGCAGATGATACATCAAGGTGACCGGCACTCGACACCATCGCCGCGTGCATGGCGAGACGCTGCACGAGTGCCGGTCACCTGCTGAGGGCTAGAACTTCCCCAGCACTTGACGGGCAATCACCAGACGTTGGATCTCACTCGTTCCTTCGCCAATAGTCGTCAGGCGGTTGTCGCGATAGATACGCTCGACGTCATACTCCTTCACGTAGCCGTAGCCGCCGTGGATCTGGATGGCCTTGAAGCAGGCGCGTTCCGCCGCCTCGGAGGCGTACAGCTTGGCCATCGCCGCTTCCTTGGTGAAGCGCACGCCTTGGTCCTTCAGCCAGGCGGCACGGTAGATCATCCACCGTGCTGCCTCAATCTCAGTCGCCATGTCGGCGATCATCCACTGGATAGCCTGGAATCGGGCGATAGGCTGTCCGAATTGCACCCGTTCCTTGGAGTACTTGACCGCCGCATCAAGGGCACCCTGCGCCAGACCAACTGCCATCGCACCGATGCTGATCCGCCCGCCGTCCAATGTGATCAGGAATTGCTTGAACCCCTCACCTGGCTGACCCAACAGGTTCCCCTTCGGCACGCGGCAGTCCTCGAAGAAAAGCTGTGAGGTCACCGATCCCTTGAGCCCCATCTTCTCCTCATCACGGCCGGGGCGAAAGCCAGGGGTATCCTTCTCCCCGATGAAATTGCTGATGCCTTTGGCACCGGCTGATTTGTCGGTGACCGCAGCAACAATGACCACATCGGCAATGGACCCTGACGTGATGAAGGTCTTTTGTCCATTGATGACCCACTGCTCGCCGTCGAGCACAGCGGTCGTCTTGACGGCAGCGGCATCGGAGCCAGCTTCCGGCTCGGTGAGCCCAAACGCAGCCAACCCCTTGCCTGCGGCCAGAGAAGGCAGGTATTTGTGCTTCTGTTCCTCCGTGCCAAAGCGATAGATCAAGTCAAGACCAAGAGAGGTATGGGCGGCCAATGTGATGCCAACGGAGCCGGAAACACGGGATATTTCCTCCACCGCAATGGCATAGGTGATAGTATCGGCCCCGCAGCCCCCATATTCCTCTGGAACCGGCAAGCCCAGCAACCCCAGACTACCCATCTTGCGGATGACCTCCCAGGGAAACTGTCCCGACGCATCCATTTCTTGCGCGACAGGCCCGATTTCCTTCTCCGCGAAATCGCGCACCATACGCTGCATCATCTGTTGTTCTTCGGTGAGTTGAAAGTCCATCCGGATATTCTCCTTGGGGCAAATGCCTGGTGCAAATGCCGGTGCAAATGTCTGGGACAAATATCTGGGGCAAATACAAGATTTGCCGCTACTTGCCGATTGCCATTCCCGTGGGGTCTATCTCACGAAGCAGGCGGCGCTCCTCTGGCGTCGGTGGCTCCGTGGTCCCGACGTGATCGGGGATCAGTATCTCAAACTCGCTATTGTCCTGGATCTGCTCGATGGTCACGCCTGGATGCACAGCCAGAAGCTTGAGCCTCTTGGTCGCCTCGTCAAAGTCGTACAGGCCGAGCTGCGTAATGACCCGGTATGGCCCCGCTCCGGCTGGGAGCCCGGCCTTCTCCCGGGCACCTGGCCCGGTCAGGTAACCCGGCGTGGTGATAAAATCCACCTTCTTCAAGAAGCGTCGCTTCTCCTGGCGCATCAGGAGGATGGTGCGCCAGCAGAACGAACCCACGTCATTGGCACCACCACTGCCAGGCAGACGAACCTTGGGGTGATCATGCTCGCCGATTACCGTCGTATTGATGTTGCCGTACCAATCAATCATCGCTGCGCCCAGGAAGCCATAGTCAACATAACCCGCTTGTGAGAGGGACATCACATCGTGCATGGTGGAAGCAGCCGCAGCTTCATGGAACGTCCGCGAGTCACCCACAGAGATGGGCAGTACAGGCACCCTGGGACCTATCCCGCCAGCTTCAAAGATGATCAGCAGATTCGGAGCGTGCGTGCGTTGGGCAAGCATAGAGGCAATCATTGGCAGGCCTGTACCCACGAATACGGACTTGCCGTCTTCCAACACTTTGCTGGCGACAGTGGCCAGTAGTTCTGTAGCTGTATAATCCGCTTTCATGGCTCTACCCCCTCTTCTTCAGCCAGGGCGCAGTCATGGGCGCACGCAACTGTTCTACCTTCTTCAGATAGTCCAGTTTTCGCAGGCCCCCGACCAGCTCTAGATAGTCGGTGAAATCCTTGACCCCGTACACATACTTATCAAAGTACTCTTTTACTCCTTCCAGCGATTTGGACATGCGCAGCCACTCGCCAATATGCTCCTCATCGAAGAAGTACAGATAGGGCATTTGGCACGGGTGGGAACCATACGGCACTTCCACGACTGCATCCACGAAGAAGAATGGTATTGCAGTCTGCCACGGCTGCCTGCGAATCTCTGACTCCGGGACAATCTCCTCCGTGGTCAGGATCAAACGCCTTGCCGCCCGAGCCAACTCGAAATCCTCGATTATGGTGCCATCAATCTGTGCATTGCCGTACATGTCGCAGCGTGGCACATGCATAAAGACAACATCGGGATAGCAAGCCGGCACGAGACAGATGGGCTTGCCACTGAACGGGTCCTTGATCACCTTGGCCGAACTGTATTTCAGAGTGTCCGTTCCGAGCATGTTGCGTGTGGGGATAAAGGGCAACCCCATCATGGCGGCGAGAAAACGCCATTGGTAAACTGCATTACTCAGCTCGGCTACCACCTTGCATTGCCCCGTCTCTACCGCGCGGCGTGACGCTGGCGACAGTCCACGCATTTCGTGCCCAAAAGCGTAGGCAACTTCGATGCGATCCACACAGCCGGCACCTATCAGAATATCCGAATCATGTACTGCCGTCTTGCCAGCCAGGGTCAGGTGCTTCTTGCGCTGACGGATGATCTCGTAGACGCCAGCCATAGAAACGCGGACATGGCCGAATCCCCCCAAAGCGACCAAGGCGCCATCAGGGACATATTCTTCTACGGCGTCCGCAATCGTCATACGCTTGTCCTTCAGGTCCCGTGACTTGTTCGCGCGAACCCAAGCGCGGTGCTCGTCCGGGTCATGCCAGCCAATCAGTTCACCACATCCTTCAGACAGAACTTTCATCGTCTCCTCCTTGTCTCACCAGACTTGAGAAGTTTTCAGGAGCAGCACCTCGAACAGCCCCGCTGGGCTGTTCGAGCGCCACTACAAGCGCAGAGACACTGACAAAACTTCCAAAGCCTTTAGCTGGATTCTCTCCGCCTCCTTGTTCGCTGAGGCGGAGAGAATCTCTTGCTCATCCTAGTCCTCGACCGGTGCGAAATGTGCGATGTCCAGGATGGAGCCTTCTCGTTGTTTCTTCGGCTTGAAAACGGCCTTGACCCTCATGCCAATGGCCAATTCGTCCAGGTCCACGTCGCCAAGGCGGTGGACCAGGACACTGTCAGCGCCATCCAGTTGGATCAGAGCCATGATCTCCGGCTCATCCAGTGGAGACCCGCCGAGGGCCACGAGCAGGACGGTAAAGCTCTGCACCGTGCCCTCCGGGCCGACCTCAACCCACTCCTCCAGCTTGGCAAAGCAGCGTTCACAGTAGATCGTAGGCGGAACATAGGTGTAGTCACACTCCACACACCTGGTGCCCAAGATGCGGGCCTTGTCCATGATCTCGCGGAAGAACTTTTCACCGGCCAAGCCGTACGTATAGCGACTCTGGATGGGGATTTCCCCCTCGACGACTCTGGCTTCGACGTTCTTGTTAGGTTTTTCTAGTATGGACATGAGCCACCTCCTCACTCTACCGGCTTAAAGTACAGGATATCGGTGATCGCCCCGACACGTTCCTTGGCGGGCTTCCACACAGCCTGGACTTTCATGCCAATCTTGACCTCGTCGGGCTCCACTTCGCCTAGCAGGTGCATGATGCCCATACCCTTGGACGCCCCAGCAATCTCAATGACGGCGGGGAGGATGGGTTGCTCAACGCGCACCATATTCCACTTCACGTAGGTGATGGAGTAGGTGTTCACAACACCATAGTCTTCGAGGTACACCCATTCGTCCATGGGGCGGAAGCACCACTCGCAGAAGTTGCGCGGGGGCACCACTGTGCGGCGGCACTTGTGGCATCTGGTGCCAATGATACGCCCCTGCTTCAGTTCAGCCAGATAGCGGCCAATGGCTATGCCCGCGTCCCAGGCATACCGGGCGTTCGGCTCCCATGTGGTGTACAGAATCTTCTTCTCGGCAAAATCCGATTCGCGTAGCGCGACGCCAGGGAATTCCTTGATCTTGCTAGTCATGTTGTCCTCCTATCCACCGATCCCCAGGATAACCACTGTGCCTACCTGCATCAGGTCGCCCCAGGCCTGGGCCAGGCCCGTGATAGGCTTGCCTGGCACCTGTCGCTTGCCAGCTTCCCCGCGCAATTGCCAGAAAATCTCGGCTACCTTCATCAAACCGGCAGCGGCGATGGGGTTGCCCACGCCCAGCAGTCCTCCTGAGGGGCACACCGGCATATTGCCAGTCCGTGCTGTCACGCCCTCTGCGGTGAGGCGCGGGGCATCGCCCTTGTCTGCCAGTAGCAGACCCTCCAGGTGATGCAGTTCCTTGTAGTCAAAGGGATCGTAAGGCTCTACGATGTGGATCTCTTTGCGTGGTTCGCGGATGCCTGCCATTTCGTAGGCCATGCGCGCGGCATACTCTACGTACTTTGGATAGTAGAGATCACGGTTGGTCCAATAGGCGCTATCCAGCGACCAGCCCACACCCTTGATCCACACAGGCTTGTCGGTGATGCGCTTGGCCACGTTTTCCGAGGCCAGCACTAGAGCCACCGCACCATCGGATATGGGGCTCACGTCCAGGCGCTGCACCGGCCAGGCCAATACTTCGGAGTTCAGGACGTCCTCGACAGTGATGTTGGGGTCGCCCAGCATGGCGCACGGATGATCCGCCGCATTGCGCTTGTTCTTCACCGACACCAGCGCGATGTCCTTCTTCTGCAAGCCATGCATATGCATGTAGCGATTCATTTCCAGGGCAAAGATCCACAGCAGATTGGGCTCCAGAGGCCGCTCGGTGCTGTGATCGAAGATGGTGAGGAATGCGCCCTGCGGATGGGGCTGACAACTGGACATCTTCTCCTCGCAGACCACCAAACAGACGTCAAAGAGACCCGAGGCCACGTGATACCAGCCCTGAATAGGGGTGAAAACCCCAGTCCCACCTCCCACGTAACAGCGCATGAATGGCTTGCGCCAGGCCCCGGCCCCGTCGCTCAGGTACTCGCCTTTCATGTGCACGCCGTCAAAGGCCTCCGGAGCGGTGCCAAGGGCCACGCCATCCACATCATCGAGCGTGAGTTCGCAGGAGTCCAGGGCCATCTTGGCGGCTTCGTAAGCCAGTTCTTTACCCGTCTCCAGGGCGCGGCGGACGAACTTGGTCATTCCTGCGCCCACAACGGCTACTTTTCGTAAACCCATTTCTCTCCTCCTCTCACCGGTACGTCTCGCCCGCTGTTTGGCGAGAGTTGCTCAGGATGACAGCCGCACCGCTGGTGGTGGGAACGCCTCGCCAGCCGAAAGCCAGTCCTGTCTCTACCTCAGGAAGCTGGCGTTGGCCAGCCTCACCGCGCAGTTGCAGCACTACCTCCAGCAGCCTCGCCAGCCCAGAAGCGTCCAGCAGGTGTCCCACCCCCAGGCTTCCACCCGAGGGGTTCACCGGCAGATCGCCCCCGAGCTCGGTGGCGCCGTCCTCCGTCAGCAGCCCCGCTTCGCCGGGCAAGCACAGGCGCAGAGCCTCCATGTGCTGCAACTCTTTGTAAGAGAACGTGTCATCGATTTCGGCGAAATCCAGTTCCTGCCACGGGCTCTGGATGCCGGCCGTGCGATAGGCCATTTCCCCTGCCTTTGCTGCGTAGATGGCTCCAGACCAATCTCGGTTCTCCAGAGAGAACGAATCGTTGCACCACCCCACGCCCCTGACCCAGACGGGAAAGGCGCTCAATGCCTCGGCCTGTTCCTTGGAAGCCAAGACCATCACGATGGCCCCATCGGCGTGAGAGCTCATGTCCATGCGCGAAAGCGGCCAGGAGACGAAATCGGACTGCAGGGCATCCTCAACTTCGATGTTGGCACCATAGGCGGCAAGAGGGTTGTACAACGCATTATACTTGTTCTTTGCCACCACCCGCGCGCACTGGTCTCTGGTCGTGCCCGTTTCGAAGAGATAGCGGTTCATCTCCAGGCCAGCGATGAAATAGGGATTCGCTGCCAATGGGCGGTTGTAGACGGGGTCCATGGCATAGGCCATGATGTGATTGAGTGTCAGGACGTTGGAAGCCTTGCTGTGGGCTTCCACGGCTATGATATCCATCGCTCCAGTGAGGATTTGCATGTAAGCAGCGATGAAACCGTGCAAGCCATCCCCAGTGATGGTATGGACAGGCTTCAGCACAGCGCCCAACTGGTCGGGAACGTATTCATCAAAGATGCTGGTGCCCTCGATGAAATCCTCACCCACCGTCACAAAGCTGTCGATGTCGCTGCGTGGATCCACGCCGGCATCATCGTAGGCCTTGACCGCTGCCTCGTACATCAGTTCCTTGTAAGAAACCTCCGGTGTCAGGGCTCGGAAGCCGGTGTAGCCTACACCGATAATGGCTATTTCTCTGAACATACCCTAACCTCCTTTCTGTTGGTTGGTAGACAAAACGACGCTGTCTTATCTGCAGATAGGCCTCACTCCTTTCTTTTCGGGAACGGGCACAAGGCCCTATGCTACTCCATACTTTCATGACCAGTCGTAAGAGATTTCGCACCTATGCAATAACCGGTAGCATAGCCCCTTGTGGGCGTCGTTGGGAACGGGCACAAGGCCCTATGCTACTCCATACCATCATGACCAGTCGTAAGAGATTTCGCACTTACACGATAACCGGTAGCATAGCCCCTTGTGGGCGTCGTTGGGAACGGGCACAAGGCCCTATACTACTCCATACCATCATGACCAGTCGTAAGAGATTTCGCACCATTCAATAACCGGTAGCATAGCCCCTTGTGGGCGTCGTTGGAAACGGGCACAAGGCCCTATACTACT
>JAUWJD010000020.1 GCA_030607875.1 Chloroflexota bacterium | reverse complement strand
AAGTGTGTTGGTCAGTTCTTGTGGCAGGATAACCTACTATCGGTAGTTATAGTCGACGTTGCTCGCATACTATCCCTGGTACCGCTAAACTGCCGCATAGCCGACCAACACAATCCGGAACCGAATCGCCAAGTCAGTCCGGGGAACTAACCGAATCCATTGGGTTGTTGTCGCTCTGGACACGACAAAACCGCCTGCCACACCTCTAGCAGACGGTTTCGCGTTAGGTACTACTTGGAGTGGGCAGGGGCGGATTTGAACCACCGAAGGCTTAGCCAGCTGATTTACAGTCAGCCCCCTTTGGCCACTTGGGTACCTGCCCATGTAGGTTGTGCTTTCTCGAAGAATGGAGCCTGAGGCCGGAATCGAACCGGCGACCGACCACTTACAAGGCGGTTGCTCTTCCGACTGAGCTACTCAGGCAAGTCGGGCTTTGACGCTCTGCATTATACTGACACAGCGCGTGTGGGTCAAATTGCCGCTTGATGGTCACCCTCTGGCGGTTCTCGGTTGGCGGTTTGCAGTTGGCAGTCCGTCGGTCGTGCCGAGTTCCGTCTGAAGCAGGGAATGGCTACTCCGTTTGTTCTGCCGGCCGGAATACGGTCTGGATCCCGTCGTGGAGGATTTTGTGGATCGGACAGTGCTTGGAGATCAGGAACAGTTTGTTTCGCTCGCCATCACTGATATGACCCATCAATCCAACTTGTGCCTCGATCTGCTCGGTGTACTCCCCAATCTCCTCGCAGCGTTCACAGTCCTCAACAAACACGCGGTCATAGCTGGCACGGACTTCGACTTCCAACAAATCCAGGCCATGATTGCGAGCATAGGAGTGCAAAAGAATAGCGGTGCACGAGCCCAGGCTGGCGAGCATCATGCCGTAGGGCGTCAGCTCATGGAGAGCCTGCACAGGCTTGAGTTCCCGATGGGACGCATGCGGTGAATCGGTATCTGCGGCCAGGAATTCCGCCTCGAAACTGCTCTTCATGCGAACGACGACGATTTCGGCCATAAATGGACCTCCTTAGCAAAGTGTAAACAAGATTCGCAGACCTCCGAGGTCTTGCTGCCAACTGCAAACCGATCAGATATCCAGATTCTGCACGTCCTTGGCATGGGTCTGGATAAAGCGCTTGCGTGGGGGCACGCTCGAGCCCATCAGCATGTCAAAGGTGCGGTCCGCTGCCCCCGCGTCTTCCAGGGTCACCTGAAGGATGGTGCGGTTCTCCGGGTTCATGGTGGTTTCCCAGAGTTGCTCTGGGTTCATCTCACCCAGGCCCTTGTAGCGCTGCAGGCGGAACGTTCTGTTCTTTAGTTTCTTTTGAATCTCCGCTCGCTCGGCTTCGGAGTAGGCGTAGTAGGTCTGCCTGCTGCTTTCGATGCGGTAGAGGGGAGGCTGGGCGATGAAAAGATGTCCCTTCTCGATCAGCGGCTCCATGTAGCGGAAGAACAGAGTCAACAGCAGGGTACGGATGTGGGCGCCATCCACGTCCGCGTCGGTCATGAGCATGACCCTGTGGTAGCGCAGATTCTTCAGGTCGAAGGAGCTGGCAATACCGCTTCCCAGAGCGGTGATCAGCGTCCTGATTTCCCTATTCTGCAAGATGCGAGTCAAACGGGACTTTTCCACGTTCAGGATCTTGCCGCGCAGGGGCAAGATTGCCTGGAAGCGCCGGTCGCGGCCCTGCTTGGCCGAGCCGCCAGCAGAGTCGCCCTCGACGATGTACAGCTCGCACTTGGCCGGATCGGTCTCTGAGCAATCGGCCAGCTTGCCGGGCAGGGTCAGGGTATCCAGGGCGCTCTTGCGCATCACCAGTGCGCGGGCCTGCCGTGCTGCTTGTCGCGCTCTACATGCCGTCCGCGCCTTCTCCAGGATGGTCTTGGCCTCTCGGGAGTGCGCTTCCAGCCACGCCGACAGGCTCTGTGAGAGTACGGATTCCACCTGGGGCTTGAGCTCAGCGTTGCCCAGCTTGCCTTTGGTCTGGCTCTCAAATTGGGGGTCCTTCAGTTTGACGCTGATAATGGCCGTCAATCCTTCCCGAACGTCGTCTCCGCTGAAATTGCTTTCCTTGCCCTTTAGGATGCCAGCCTTGCGGGCATACTCATTCATCGTGCGTGTCAGTGCCGAGCGGAAACCGGTCAGGTGTGTGCCGCCGTCCACGGTGTTGATGTTGTTGGCAAAAGCGTAGATGGATTCGGTGTATCCGTCTGTGTACTGCAGGGCCACTTCCACCCAGGTGCTGTTGACTGCCTTCTCCACGTGAAAGGTGGGATGGAGCACTTGACGGTTGCGGTTCAAGTAGCGCACAAAGGACGTGATCCCGCCCTCGAAATAGAAGCTGTTTACGACGTCATCTCGTTCATCGCGGAAGGTGATGGTCAGGCCTCGGGTGAGGAAGGCCATCTCGCGAAAGCGCTGGGCCAGGGTGGCGTAGTTGTAATCCAGCGACTGCATAATGCTCGTATCGGGCATGAACGTGGTCGTGGTGCCGGTGCCCTTGGCCTTGCCCAGTTCTTCGACCGGGGCGACCGGTACGCCGCGTGCGTAGCGCTGCTTGTACCGTTTGCCATCACGCTGCACGATAACTTCCAGCCACTCTGACAAGGCGTTTACCGCTGAGACACCAACGCCGTGCAGGCCGCTGGCGACCTTGTAGGTGTCGCCGCCGAACTTGCCGCCGGCGTGCAAGACGGTGTGCACCACTTCCAGCGCAGATTTGCCGGTTTGTTCGTGGAGGTCCACGGGGATCCCTCGGCCGTTGTCTTCCACCGTCACGGTGGCGTCCTTGTGGATGGTGACGGTAATCTGGTCGCAAAATCCGGCCAAAGCCTCGTCAATCGAGTTGTCCACCACTTCATAGACCAGGTGGTGCAGCCCGCGGACGTCTGTACTGCCCACGTACATTCCGGGGCGGCGGCGTACGGCGTCCAGCCCTTCCAGAACCTGGATGTCCTCGGCGGTATAGGTTGATCCATTTGCTCTTGTGGTCATGGTTATCCTTCACCTGTCTTGGCTTGTGCCATCGCGCCCTGCCAGGCCACGAATCTGTCTCGGTAAAAGATCATGCTGGCCAAAACGAGTCCTGTGCTCACGTAGGCGTTTCCCAGAATGCTGGCAAGAGTGCCCACAGTGCTGACCGCAAGCAGACGCCAGATATACATCAGACCCGTCTGTATGATATTGATCAGCAAGATGAAACCAACAACAGAGAAGAAGCTGCCCTGGACGACATTCACACTGCTCCACAAGGAAGACAACACCCCCATATTGTCCAGGATCATGGCGCGGGTCGTGAAAAAGAAGATGATGCCCGCGTACACCGAAAACCACAGAAACCCGACAGCAGAAATGCTGAGTATCAACGCGCCAAGCTGTGGGCTCAGCGCTGCGAGCACGCCCAAGGCAAAGCTCAGCCCAATGAGCAGCATGCCCGCAGCCAGGGAGCCGAAGAGCAGCAACGCAGTCAGTCTCAGCCAGGAGCGGCCAGTTACCTGCAGCGCATAGGTGATGTCCATCTCTTCGTCCCGTGCTTCCTGTGCGAGCCAGGAGAAACAAAAGCAGCCAATGAGCAGGCTGAGCAGGGTGAAGAGAAGAACGAGGCCAAGCAATGTTGGCCAGGTCTGGATCTCCACAACACGTTGCTCTGCCACAAGCAGCCTTGCCTGTGGTGTGAACGTTGCCGTCAGGCTGGGCAGCCCCAGTAGGCGCATCGAGAGCACGGACAGGAGGTTGGCCTCTGCGCCCACACTGGCCAGCCACTCCTGCGCGAGTTCTAAGGACTGCTCGTATTGACTCCCCAACCCAGTCATGCTGGGCAGGGCGGCCAAGGCTTCCTGGGTGAGTTGGTTTACAGAGAGCTTTGGCCCTATCCAGATGCCGATGTCGACCAGGACAGGAATAAGGATCAGCCACAGCCGTTTTGTGATGCGGTCAAATCCAGCCGACAGCGTATCAATGATGCCCACGGTGTTGGTCCTCCAACCACAGATTGTAGCACAATTTGGCGGTTCTGAAAAGCGCGCGCGTCTTTGGTTTCGAATCCGATATGATTGTACAGAACACACGTTCTGTTGTCAAGCTGGCTATCCGGAGGAAGAATGTGTACACGAAAAACACGAAAGAAGACGAATAACACGAATGACACGAAAGAAGATGAATAACACGAAAAACACGAAAGAAGACGAATGACACGAACGACACGAACGACACGAAAGAAGACGAATGACACGAGTGCTTAATGATGCCCCTTTGGGTTTTTTCGCCCCAGTTTGTGATTTTCGTGTACCGCCAACGAGTTTGGGGTTAAACTCCAGAGCTGTCTCTGAAAGGGCGCATTTCTGGTTTGGGGCGGATGGGCATGCTGAGGAGCGACACCTACATCCGGTCTTTGAGCAGGGTGTTTTTCTCACCAACTCGGTTGCTGCCGCCTAGCAGATTCTGGGCAGTTGTGCGCCGGTGAGCATGCCCAGGATGCGGTTGGCGCCCAGTGTGGTGTGCAATACCACGCGCCCAGGATGTGCAGAGGTGACACGGCCGATGGTAGTCGCTTCCTGGCCGTAGGGGTGGCTGCGCATCGCGGCCAGGAGGGGCAGTTCGGCTTCCGGTGGCACGATGGCCACCAGCTTGCCTTCGTTGGCGACGTAGAGCGGGTCGAGCCCCAGCAACTCGCATCCAGCCCGTACGCTCTCTGGGATGGGGATAGCGGTTTCTTCAAGCTTTATCCCTACCTGGCTCTGGGCCGCGAGTTCATTGATCGTGGTTGCCAGGCCACCTCGAGTGGGATCACGCAGACAGTGGATGCGCCCGTCAGCCCGCAACATGGCAGCTACCAGGCCGTTGAGCGGCGCACAGTCACTGTGCAGAGGGAAGGAAAAAGAGAGCCCCTCACGCTGGCTCATAATGGCCAGACCGTGCATGCCAATGGGACCATTGAGGATGACCACATCACCCGGCCGTGCGTTTGCTCCAGAGATGTCAACTCCTTGCAGCACAATGCCTATGCCAGCGGTATTGATAAAGATCTGATCGGCGCTGCCACGATCGACCACCTTGGTATCGCCAGCGACGATCTTCACGCCAGCCTGGTCAGCCGTCTGAGCCATCGAAGCGACAATGCGCTCCAGGTCGGCCAGCGGCAGCCCCTCCTCGAGGATAAAGCCGGCGGTAAGGTGAAGCGGCTTTGCGCCTACCATTGCCAAATCATTGATGGTGCCACAAACCGCCAGCTTACCGATGTCTCCACCGGGGAAGAAGATTGGCTGGACCACGTAGCTGTCTGTGGACAGGGCCAGCCGTGTCTCAGGAGATGACGGCAGTGCCCATACCGCGGCGTCATCTTGCACATCCAGCACGGGATTGGTCAAGTGCCGGACAAAGACATCGCGGATCAAGTCGTGGGTCAGTTTTCCCCCACTGCCGTGTGCCAACAGGATCGCTTCTTGGGACATTTACACTTCGCCGTATTGCAGGTAAGCCGCGCAGGCTCCTTCACCGGAGACCATGCAGGGGCCGATGGGCCGTGCAGGGGTGCAAACCCGCGCGAACAGAGGACACTCGGGTGGTGTGATGATGCCACGCAATACTTCGCCGCAGCGGCAGCCCTTGGGTTCTTGGCTGGGGGCAACGCGGACGGGAAAGCGGCGACTGGCGTCGAATGCTGCGTATTCGTCACGCAGCGACAGGCCGCTGGCCGGCACGCTGCCCAGACCCCTCCATTCGGCAACGCCAGTTTGAAAGACCTGGTGCATCACCCGCAGCGCCACGCGATTGCCTTTGGCATTCACAGCGCGTCCGTAAGCATTGCTAACCCCAGGTACGCCGCGCTCGATCATATCCACCAGGGCATAAATGGCTTTGAGAATATCCAGCGATTCGAAGCCGGCGATGGCGCAAGGGAGGCCATAGTCACGTGGCAGAAAGCCCCAGCTATCTGCGCCAATGATGGTAGTCACGTGTCCGGGGCCGATGATGCCCGAAAGTTTCACCTCCCCTGCGTCGAGGATGGCCTGGGTGGCTGGAGGCGTGAGCTTGTGCAGTGACAGGACAGAGAAGTTGTCCAACCCTTCCGCCTGGGCCTGCAAGATGGTTGCAGCCACCGTGGGCGCGGTAGTTTCAAAGCCTATGCCCAGGAAGACAAGCGCACGGTCGGAATTGGCCCGAGCGATGGACAGCGCGTCCAGGCTGGAATAGACCATGCGCACGTCTGCTCCCTGGGCTTTGGCTCTCTGCAGGGTGCCTTTGCTGCCAGGCACACGCATCATGTCGCCAAACGTGGCCATGATCACCTCTGGCAGGTGAGCGATGGCGATGACCCGATCCAGATCGCTGCTGGCCGTGACGCAGACCGGGCAGCCCGGTCCGGAGAGCAGCGAGACCGTAGGCGGCAACAACTGTCGCAGGCCGAACTTGAAGATGGCATGTGTATGTCCGCCGCAGAACTCCATCAGGCGAACAGTGCGCGTGGAGCGCTTGCGGATCCAGGCCAGCAGCTTATGCGCCTTCTGCGGATCGCGGAATTCGTCAACGTACTTCATGTTTCATCCCCGGCCGGAGCGAGGGGAATGGGGCTCGGCAGGCTCGTCGGACCCTGCGGACATTTGGGCATTGAATTCATCCAGCTCCTGAAACAGCTTCAGCGTCTCTTGGGCTTCTTGTTGGTCCAGAACGCTGATGGCAAACCCCGTATGGATTATGACATAATCGCCGAGACGAACCTCTGGGGTGAGCACCACACTGATGCGGCGCCGGACGCCACCAAAGTCAACCTCAGCTTCCTGGCCATCGATGGACAGGACCTGGGCAGGAACAGCTAAACACATCTATGTATGACCTCCATTCAGGAAATGGGCAATCACGGCCTGGCCCAGAGACAGGCCACCATCGTTGCACGGCACCTGACGGTGCGGCAGAACACGAAAACCTTGCGATTGGAGCACCGCCACCGTTAGCTGAAGCAATTGGCGGTTCTGGAAACAGCCTCCGGACAGGGCCACGGTGTTGAGTTTGCCTTCTTCACGCAGAAGTTGGCACATTTGGCCAATCATCTCTGCCAGCGTGTTGTGAAAGGCGGCGCTGATTTCACGCTGAGGTTGGCCGGCCTTTACTGCCTCCACAACGGCCTCGAGCAGTGCTTCCAGCCGTATGATCTGCATCCCCTCATGCGAGTCAATCGAGAAGGGATATAGTACTCCATCGCCTCGCTGCACGTCACCGGCAGCCATCTCCAGCTCAATCGCGGCCTGGGCCTCATAGGTCGTCTCCAGGCAAATGCCGAGGAGCGCACTGACCGCGTCAAACAGCCGGCCACAGGATGATGTCAGAGGCGTGTTAATGTCCTGCTGCACCATCTGCTGGATGATCTCGATCTCCCGTGGTGGAATAGAAGCCAGAGAGGGCAGGTCAGGGATCTCTCCCAGGCACTGAAACAGGTAGGCAAGAGCAATGCGGTACGGTTTGCGCGTGGCGGCATCGCCTCCCGGCAGCGGCAAGTACTGCAACTGCCCGAAACGCTTGAATGAACGATAGTCCGCGACCAGGAATTCGCCACCCCAGATGTGGCCGTCGCTGCCCAGGCCCGTTCCATCCATCGCCACGCCAATCACCGGGCCCGCGTCTGCAGGCCAATCGTTGTCGGCCAGGCAACTGGCGATGTGCGCGTGGTGGTGTTGAATCTCGAACAAGGGCAGCCCCTCACTCGTTGCTCGTTCTTTGGCATAGCGGGTCGCCAGGTAGTCCGGGTGCAGGTCACAGGCGATCGCTGCTGGTCTTGCCCGGAACAGATGCTCATACAGTTGGACCGTGGCCTGAAAATGCTCCAGTGTCTCCAGGTTCTCCATGTCCCCGATGTGCTGGCTGACGAAGGCGTATTGGTCCTGGGTCAGGCAGAAGGTGTTCTTCAGCTCGGCTCCGCAGGCCAGGATGCGTCCCAGGGAAAAGGTCAGCCGAACGGGGCGCGGAGAGTACCCGCGAGCCCGCCGTATGGGCTGCGGCCGATCCGTCAGGGGCACAAACCACACGCTGTCATCGTAGCGCGCGTAGATGTCTCGATCGTGGAGCAGAAAAGCGTCAGCCAGGGGTTCCAACCGGCGCAGGGCCTCATCGTTATCCTTGGCGATTGGTTCCTCAGCCAGGTTCCCGCTGGTCATCACCAGGGGGCATCCTACTTCTCGCAGCAGCAGGTGATGGAGCGGTGTGTAGGGGAGCATAACACCCAGATAACGGTTGTTCGGCGCAACGTTGCGTACCACAGCGGGGTCATGTCGCCAAGGCAGCAGCACAATAGGACTGGCCGGCGAGGTGAGCAAGGCGGCCTCTGCCGAACTCACCCAACAGTGCCGCTGGATCTCCTCCAGGGTGCTCATCATCAGGGCGAACGACTTGTGGGGACGGTGCTTGCGCTCGCGCAGGCACTTGACTGCGGATTCATCGGTGGCGTCACAGGCCAGGTGAAAACCGCCAAGCCCTTTCAGGGCCAGAATCTTGCCGCTCTTGAGCAGGCGGCTCGCTTCCCGGATGACCTCGTCGTCCGTAATCCGTGCGACAGGCGGCGAGGGCTGCTCCCGTGATTTGTCCACCCACCAGATGGGCGGGCCGCATACCGCACAGGCATTAGGCTGCGCATGAAAGCGGCGGTCGGTTGGGTCATCGTACTCTGCCTGGCAGTCTTTGCACAGGGGGAACTTGTACATAGTGGTCTGGGGACGATCGTATGGGATGTCTTGGATGATGGTGAAACGCGGCCCACAGTTGGTGCAGTTGATGAAAGGGTATCCATAGCGCCTGTCCTGTGGATCGAACAGCTCGCGCAGGCAATCCGCACAGGTGGCAATGTCCGGCGAAACCAACTGGTACGCACCGGCCTGAGGCAAGCTTTCCAGGATGACGAACTTGCCGTGGTCATCGGGCGATATGTCAGTAACCGAAATGGTTTCGATGCGCGCCAGCGGTGGTGCTTCAGAGACGAGCGCATCGATGAACAAATCCACTGCCTCCAGGATGCCTTGTACTTCAATTTCGACGCATCCCGACGTATTGCGCACCCAGCCTCGCAGTCCGTGTGCCACGGCCAGATTGTAGACAAACGGACGAAACCCCACGCCCTGAATGATGCCGGTGAGTTCGATATGCTTTGCTGCCTGTAGACGGGAGGCTCTTGATACTATTTGAGTTTTGTTTGGATTTGCTGTGCGACCCACTCTGCCCAGTCCTCAGTGCCTTGGCCAGTCTCGCAGGAGACCTCGAAGATATGGACATCCGGATTCATGCCCAGGATCAACTTGCGAAACGCTGGCATATCAAAACGTAGATAAGGCAACAGATCGATCTTGTTGATGACCACTGCGTCCACTGCGATAAAGATGCCAGGGTACTTGTATGGCTTGTCGTCCCCCTCAGGTGCGCTGGCGATCATCACATTCAAGTTCTCACCCAGCTTGAAATCTACGGGACAGATCAGGTTACCGACGTTTTCGATCATCACCAGGTCGAGGTCGGCGAGCGGCAATTTCGCCAGTGCAAGACGAAGCATGGGTGCGTCGAGGTGGCACTGCCCGCCCGTGTTGATCTGTACTACGGGCACCGACTTTTTCGCCACGCGATCGGCATCGACGGTGGAGGCAATGTCGCCCTCAACGACGGCGATACGTACACGGTCACGCAGGGCGTCGATGGTGCGCAGGATGAGGCTCGTCTTGCCCCCGCCGGGCGAGGCCATCACATTCATCACGCAGATGCCGTGCTTATCCAGCAACTGCCTGTTCTGCAAGGCAATCTCATCGTTAGCACTGAGAATATCTTTTATTACAGATACCTTCATCGGTCCACTCCTTGAGGCGAACTCTACTCCACTTCTATGCTCTCTACCAAGAACTCGCGGCCTTGAATAACATCGCCTCCTATCGCGGAGCATTGGGGACAAACCCAGTTAAAATCTCGGAGCTCAAACTCCTCGCTGCAAGCGCGACAGCGAATCCGTGCTGGGACACGCCGGATGGCGAGCTTTGCACCTTCGGAGAGGGTGCCCGGGCTGAGCATGTCGAAGTAGAACTGAATCGAATCATCGATAAACCCTGTCAGCTCTCCCACTACCAGGTTGATGATCGTAATTCGCTGCGCTCCCGCACGCTGCGCATGCTCGTTGACGATGTTCAGTATGTTTTGCGTGATAGACAGTTCGTGCATTTCACATTATTCAGATAGAACTACTCCTAATTATAACGCAGGCTTTGACTTCTGCCAAGAGGGAACGCCCTTTTTGACCCACTTGCAGGCCAGCTCCAGTTCAGCAGGCGTGTTGATATTGAACCAGGACCAGTGTTCTGGGTCAAAAGCATCAGTTTCGCCCGCCTCGACATAGCGCACGCGCACCTGGGAGAAGAAACTGACGATGCGCCGTCCGCCTCGGCTGAACGAATCCTCGATGGCACCCAGACAGGCCTTGTTGTAGAGAGCATGTAGCGGTTCTGTGTTGTCCTGGACTCTAGGGATTACCACGTCGAAATCCTGAGACAGCAGAATCATGTGGCGCAAGAGATGAACGTTCAGAAAGGGCATATCGCATCCCACGACAAGGCCACGCTCATAGCGCATAGCCAACAAACCCGAATAGATGCCGCCCAAGGGGCCCAGCCCTGGATGGATGTCTGGAACGATGCGCACCCCCAAGTGCGTGAGTTCTTCCTTGTCGTCCGTCACTACGAGGAGGTCATCACTCAAGGTACACAGCGTGTCGAGGATGCGCGTCAGCAGGCGCTCGTCATTGAGCTTGAGCAATGCTTTGTCTATGCCCAGGCGGCGGCTCTTTCCGCCAGCCAGAACAATCGCGCTGACTTTAGGCACTGCAGTTCCTCGCCGCCTCGTGCTCCTGGGAGTAGAGTCTCTGCCCCCTCATCATCCCTCACAACTGTGACTAAGATTATAGCGTGAAATGACGCTTTGCCTAATCCGCCTGCACAGCACAAACGTGTGGCGTATAGGCTCTGGCGCAAAGACCAGAGGTGGCGCAAAGACCAAAAGTGAAACAGGGCGAGACGGCCTGCTCGCAAGTGCAGGTGAGAATCTGTGTTTTCCGTGCCCGGTTGTACTCCAGCGACGAGATTCCCTGCGGCATGGCTCAAGGCAGACTTTGCTCCCATTGGTTGCTCAGAACGAGTTTTGGGCCAGCTGTGCCCGCAGCGTTGGGCGACTCAGAGAAGCCGCAATCCGTAGGTGTCAGAGGCCCGCTTGCCCCCAAAGTGAACTGCAAACAAAGCACCACAGGCGCGTGACCCACAGATCACACCGCGACAAAGCTGCGTGGTGCGCGGAGGGGCCTCAGCTCTGTCGCTGATCGGTACATGATTTGCTAAAGTGCGCATTCAGCGGTATTGTATTGTTCGTGTTTTACAAAGCGAGCTACTGCGGCAGCCATCTTCGAGCTTGAGGGCTGAAACGAGAAGGCTGGGATTATCGGAGCATCGCCGTGCGGCTAGACCTGATATCTTGGAGGGAAGCCAATTGACGAGGGGAGCCAGGTGTGTGATTCACCAATGCTTGCTGGCATACCGGAATCTGGCTTTGACAGCTTTGCCCCCGGTTAGCCGAATCCTCTACGAAGACGACTGGAACGCGGCTGTCACTTGGGAGCTTGCAGAAGCGACTGGTGCCTGGCTGTAGTCATCTGTAGCTTCAGATGAGTTAGGCACGATTTCGTGATCCCGTTGTAGGCAGAGGAATCTCGGCGTAGCTCTCCCTGAGTGATCCGTCGAGTAAGGAACAATACCATGAAGAAGGCTGGAGAGGGACATGAATGCACTTGAAGAAGGAGTGCGGTTGGTTGTTGGCTACTTGGCGCCGCTGATAGAGGCGTGCGGCGCACTGGTCGTTGTGCTGGGGGCAATCCGTACGATTACGCAGCATGTCCGCCGTCGGTTTTCACTTGAGCTGGATTCCGTAACAGGCTTGCGAATCCAGCTGGCGGGAAGCATGGTCCTGGGGCTGGAGTTTCAGGTGGCGGCAGATATCCTCAAGACGGCAGTCTCTCCTACGTGGGACGATGTCCTGCAGCTAGCTGCATTGATTGGCCTGCGTGCTGCCCTGAGCTACCTCCTGGAGCGCGAACTGCATACCCTCTGCACTGACCCAGAGACCGCGAAGGGAGAGGGCTCTGAATCGGGAATGACGGGGGCAAAAGATCGTTCTGTTGAGACACCTGAGTAGCCTCATAGTCAGCGTCGGTATGTCCGGTGATCGTCCATCATGAGGGAGCGCGGGGAGGTGGCTTGAGAAGCACGTCCCAGATAGTCATGAGGCCCTCCTGCCGGCGTGGTGCAGCTTCTCGCTGGATCGATCGCTGGGCCAAATCGAGATCATCCGGGGTATGATGTTGAAAAACGACAGGTGCTCAGGGTCAGAAGCATCTATCTCACTCTGCTCCACGTAGCGAACTCGCACATGGGGGAAGAAGCGGATTACGCGCAGTTCACCGCGGTCCAGCGCGTCCAGGATGGGGCGCAGGCACGCCTTGCTATAAATGGTGTGTAAGGGTTCCACATTGTCAGCAATGCGCGGAATCACTACGTCAAAATCAGTGGACAGCGGAATCATGTAGCGCAGGAGCTCGAGATTGAGCAAGGGCATATCGCAGGCCACGAACAGCCCGCGCGCATGGCGCATCTCCAGCAACAGCTCTGGGTGGCCGATGAGATCAGCCATCTGGATAGTATCGCCTACATGGACGTGAAGGCCGCTTTGTTGGTTGTAGTGGTCTTGCCGGCAGCTAGCTCGACTTTCTTTTCTCGAGCAAGTCCATGAAGCCGCGGACTGCCAGGCCCGAGCCGAACGCCATGCTTCCGAGCTTTCCACCCGCACCACCCAGGTACGGCGCGCTGTAGATGAAGACCAAGCCAATGAACAGCCCCGCAACCGCCACAGGTACAGCGTTTGGGAAATGCTTGGCGCTCGACATTCCAACAAAGGATGCGCAAATGGCCACCACTGCCAGCGTGCCTCCGATTTCGGGGAGGAGGACCGGCAAGAGAAGGCCGGCAACCAAGCCCACAATACCCGAAGCCATGACGGCTCCGTGCTTGAGATAGTGATTGATGCAGTAAGTGGCTACCGCGGCGAGGATGGCGACGACGACTATGGTCCACCCCACGTCCCACCCTGGCACGGAGGGGTGAGAGAAGTCACCCGCCATACAGAGTCCGGTGGCAATGCATCCGGTAACCGCGATGGTGCCCAATTTGCCACCAAAGCCCGCGTAAACGCTCGTTGTCAGCACGTAGACGACACCTGCGACAAGAGCCGCAAAGCCCACGTGCCCGGAGTCGCACAGCAGAAGCGCAGAGGCCATGCCAGCGTACGCCCCGGTGGCCATTTGTGCCCCGTACTCTGGGAAGAACAGCGCGGCTAGGATCTGCACCAAGCCGGCTGCAACCACTGCACCGAGTCCGATGGAGTGATTGAGGTAGTATGTGACAAACACCGCAGCGACAACAGCCACGAAACTCAACAGGTTCTTCTTGGAGAAAAGGTCGTCCACTTCCGCCTTTGAGAGCTTTTGGGCCTCGCTCACTACCTTGTACAGGAGACCCAAGAGGATGATTGTCACAACCACGCCACCCACAGGTTGCAGTGTCCAGGCCATGTAGGTTGCGTAGCCAAAGACGGATAGGACCACAGCGGTCAGAATCAGGAATCCGATGATGGGAACAGTCTTGTTCATTGTGTCCTCCTATGCGTTGATCAATACTTGGTCAATTCCAGTACGTCAAGATTTGTGCCGCATGATCAGTGATTGTCTCGGCGTACTCCGGTGTGTACTTGGCCAGCATATCCCGTAGCTGCTCAAAGCCTTCCGTGCGTTGGGCCACAAACTCCTTGTCGTAGAGATCTTCCGCCATCCAGTCCGAGCTCGTCACGGACGCTGTTGAGGATGTTGGGGGCACCTCGCACATGACACGCCGTCCCACGGCACACTTTGCAGACGTACTTGCCCACAGCCTTGAGACGAAACTAAGCGTAGAACGTCAGAACGCCAAAGACCTCTGCGGGCGGCACAGCAATCGTATCGCTGATGGCAAAGATTGCTTCCTCCGATACGTGTCCCAACTCCCCTTGAACCCGCTACAAGGGCTGCCTTGTCTCCTTCTCCATAGTCAGCCAAGATGCCTTGCAATCGTTCGTCCAGGACCGCCTCCTTTATTGAACCGCCCCTGCTATCGACCGGGTAAGGCCTGCTTGCTTAACACAGCTCCACGGCTGTGCCCTCCTCAGCTGCAGCAATCATCTGCAGAATGCACTCAACTGCTGGCTGCACAAGGGCGGCGGTGTTTGCTGAAAGGCCACGATGGAAGTCGAAATCGCGGCCACGGACGGACACGACGTGCCCCGCGGGTTCCTTATGGTGGAGCGCCTTGAGCAACGCGAGAAGCATCGCTGGCGTCATGTGATGCGTGAACGCAGAAGCCGTGTATTCCGAGGCAATGGATTGACAATGAAGCGCAGGCATGTCCTCAAGGACATGTGCATCGACAAAGACCACCTGGTCGTAGTCAACCAGCGTATCGATCAGTTCGGGAACAAGCTGAGTGAGCAAGATGGAATCGGTCTGCGCCCCAAGTTCCTCCAGCCCTGTGTTGTCCTCGCCCAGAGCGTTCTGTCCCAGACGTTCCCTCAGCGCGTTTACGACATAGTATGCAACGCCATCGTCTGCGCGATGCGGATTGCCATAGCCAATCACCAGCGTGCGAGCCATCAACCCCTCAGAACAACAAAACACCGCAAGCGGGTGAAGACAAGTCTTCACCCGCTTGTGATCACTTTGACAGATACCTTCTTCAGCGAGAGATGCGATCCAAGACCGTTCCGTCCGCCGCCACCAGCGTGACTTTCATCGGCATTTGCCCGAAAGCGTGCGTGGAGCAGGAGAGGCACGGGTCATAGCAGCGGATGGCTGCCTCCACCCGGTTCAACATGCCCTCGGTAAGCTTGTTGCCGTCCACAAAGGCCTTGGCGACCAAGCCCGCTGATGTGTGCATGGCCCAGTTGTTGTTTCCTGTGGCCACGATGAGATTGACTCTGGTTATCAGGCCATCCTCGTCTGTATCATAGTCGTGGTACAGGGTCCCTCTGGGCGCCTCGATCACGCCAACGCCGTGCTGGGTAAGCTTCAGCGACGGGAAGGTGCGGATATCGTTGGACAGGATATCCGGATCGTCCAGAAGCTCTGCGGTGCGCTCCAGGGCGTACAGCACTTCGATCAAGCGAGCGTAGTGGTAGTAGAGCGAAGGCTCTACTGGCTTGCCACCGTTGACCTGCTTGAAAAGCTTGAACTCCTCATTGGCCATGGGCGTGTTGATCTTGTCCACGACGTTCAAGCGCCCCAATGGCCCGACGCGATATGTGCTCTTGCCTTCGGACCAGCCCAGGGGCCGATAGTAGGGGAACTTGAGGAAGGACCACGGTTCCACATGCTCCGCTACATAGTCCAGGTAATCATTGGCCTTGAACTGTGCCAGTTGCTTACCCTCGGAATCTCGGATGCGGATCTCGCCTTCGTACAACTGCAGGCCGCCTTCCTCATCCACGAGGCCCATGTAGCCAGATGGGAAGGAAGCAAAGTTGTCCACCAGGGCCTGGTTGGCCTCGACCCAGCCCTTGATAAGAGCGATTGCTTCTTTCCCGATGTCGACCATCGTGTCAAGCTCGGCAAGAATCTCATCGCGGTTCTTGCTGCTGAGCGGTGCACTGACTCCACCAGGTACAGTGAAGAAGGGATGGATGCGTTTCCTGCCCAGCCTTTCGATGATCTGCTGGCCGAAGCGGCGCAAGTTGACTGCCTTCAAAGCAAGCACAGGGTCGGCCTCGATGATCCCGATCACGTTTCGCTTGGCTGGATCGGCATCAAAGCCGAAAATCAAATCAGGCGCTGCCAGGTGGAAAAAGTGCATGCCGTGTGACTGGATGACCTGCCCCATGTGCATCAACTCCCGGAGCAGCTTTGCCGGCCGAGGTGGCTCCACGCCAGCGACGGCGTCGCAAGCCTTGGCTGCAGCCAGGTGATGGCTGACCGGGCAGATCCCGCAGATGCGCTGTGTGATCTGTGGCATCTCCCAGTAGGGCCGGCCCTCGCAGAACTTTTCCACGCCGCGAAATTCATCGACGTGGAAATACGTCTGCTCTACCTTGCCTTCATCGTTCAAGTGGATGGTAACTCGCGCATGCCCCTCAATGCGCGTCACGGGTTCAATAGTGAGTTTTCGCGCAACCATCATTGTCCTCCTCTAGTCGTAGACAAAGTGCTCGGGCGGCAGGATCACAGGTGTACGCCCGGCAAGCAGCTCTGATAGTGCGTAGAAAATGGCATCTGCTCGTGGCGGACAGCCAGGGATGAAGAGATCAACCTTGACCACATCCGCTATGCCGGTGACCCTATCGAGCGGCCTGCCAAGTTCTGGAGAGTCAGGAATGAGGCCATCCACAGTGCTCTCCGTCTCCAGGTAGGCCCGTTTCAGTGCTGCCTCTGTGCCCACCATGTTACGTGTGGCAACGATACCGCCAAACGTAGCGCAGTCGCCGAGGGCGATCAGGATTTTGCAGCGTTCACGCATCTGTTTGGCAACTTCGATGTTGTGGGTATTGCTGATCGCACCAGTGAGAATGCCCACAGTAACGCCTTCCTTAGGCGGATGCTTCAAATCGGTGATTGGACTGGATGTGAATTCTACCGCTTGCACCAACTGCACAATGCGGTCATCAATGTCCAACAATGACATATGGCATCCTGCACAGGCGGCCAACCAGTCAGTGGCGATTTTTACTTTTGCCATTGCAGATTCTCCTTTCCCTTCAGTTCCTGGTCTCAGGCGGGACGAATGGCCTCGGCCGCGAGAGCCGAAAGATCGTCCAACGAAGCGCCGAGCTTCTTGCCCATCTTGGCGGCCAGCAGCGACAGAATCTCCCAATCCGCCTTGGCCTCTCCCTTGGGCTCTACAGCTTTGTTGGCTTTCTGCACACGTCCTTCTGTGTTGGTGAGGCTCCCCGCTCGCTCCGACCAGATGGCCATCGGCAGAATGACGTCAGCTCGCTCAGTCAGAGGCGACTTGAAGCTAGCCTGCACAACAACAAAGGCGTCCTTGCCAACCTTTTGCAGCACGGGAGCGCCGTCCAGGTCTTGCTCACCAACCAATATATACAACGCCTGGGCAGCCGATGCGTCAAAGCCGTTGTTGAGCCCCAAGGCGGCCGCTGCGCGCGTGTTGACACCCAGCTCAAGTGCCACGAACGAGGCCTTCTCTCCCAGCTTCTTCAAGGCCGTAGCCGCGTTCTTTGTGATCCCCGCGCCGTACAAGACCATGGGATGCTCCGCACGCTCCGCCAGCTCGACGGCCCTGTTGATCTCTTTCATCTCCAAGTTCATGTAGGCGAACGGCACCAAACCATTGTCTTTGCCGTCCACCACAATGAGACGCGCCCCTTTGTCCACGGCGCGCTTGACGAAGAAAGATGCCACCGGTTGATCATTGACTGGATTGGTGCCGACGACCAGAATGATATCACTTTCGGCGATATCCGCCAACGAGCCTTGGTCTGAAATCACTGGCGCTACTTTGTTCAGCAAACCAAGGTTGCTCACTTTCAGTTCTTGGCTGAACAGCTTGCGCAGCAGGTAGAGCGCCTCGTTGGTGGCATACGTGGACGCCAGCACACCCAGTTTCTGCGCCTTGGTGCCCTTCATGCCTTTGGCTACTGCTTGAAGCGCCGTATCCCAGTCCGTTTCTTTGAGCTCGCCCTTCTTCCGAACCAAGGGCTTGGTGACACGTTCGCGCTCATCATACAGGGGATCAAAGCGCCCCGCCTGGCACAGGACGCCAGCATTCACTGGTGCATCCCAGTCGCCTTCCAGCCGCAGCACATTGCCACTACGTGTCACCATCTCTACGCCACAACCTATACTGCAATGGCTGCAGGTACTCTTGGTGTGCTCCGTCTCTATGTCACGGCCCATGAAAGCGCTGCGCCTGTCAACGAGGGCACCGGTCGGACAGACTTGCAGACACGTACCACAAGAAATGCAGGTCGACTCGCCGAAGGGAACGTTCATATCCGCCTGGATCATGGACTCGGCGCCACGCTGTCGCACACCCAAAGTGTGGTTGGCCACCAGTTCACTGCAGGCCCTCACGCACCGCCGGCACAAAATGCAGCGATTGTGATCCATGAGGAAGTACAAGCGGGTCGCATCCACCGGGAAGCGCTTGGTGTAGGTGGGATAAACCCAGTGATCAAGGCCGTAGCGGTACCCGAGAGCCTGCAACTCGCAATCCCCGGTCATTTCGCAGTACATGCAGTAATGGTTCCGCTCTGCAAAGAGCAGGTCGAGAACGAACTTGCGGGCTACAACCACTCTTGGTGATTCTGTCTGTACGTCCATTCCCTCCGTGGTGGGAAAGGTGCACGCTGGCTGCAGATTTCGCTGTCCCTTGATCTCAACGAGACACATCCGGCAGGCCCCCAGTGGGGCCAATGCCGGGTGGTCACAGAGGGTCGGTATGTCAATGTTCGCTAGCTGTGCAGCCTGGAGGACGGTACTGCCCGGTGGGGCACTGACTTTCTGGCCGTTGATTGTAAGATTGACCATCGCCATTATTCGTCTAGCCTCCTTTCTGATTTCCTTTTTGAGAACGATTCTGGCCTTTTGCTCCATATTTTGGGCCCGCTGGACCTGGCCCACTATGTGCTATCATTTCACGATACAAGAGTTTGCGTGGCATCTTACTACATCTGATCTTGATCTCAAAACGGTATCTGGTCTAGAATTCTTCGAGATCGCAGCGCAAGCAGCGCTTGGCTTCTTCACATGCTGCCTGCTCGCTGAAGCCCAACTCGATCTCACCAAAGTTCTTGATCCGCTCATTTGCCGCCTGGGTTGGCATCTCGGGCCGCTTTGCCTCTCCGTAATCTTCGAGGTTGTATTTCAACTCGACGTCACAGTAGGCCAACCAGTCCTCCTTGGACTGCGGATGCCCCTCCTGCAGGTACTCGTCTACCGCCATGGCCACTGTGTTGCCTTGCGCTACAGCTTCGATCACGGTCGAGGGCCCAAGCACCGCATCCCCAGCGGCAAAGACACCAGGCCGCGAAGTCTCCAGCTTCCTCCCCACTTTGAAGGTACGATTGCGATTCACCTCCGGGGCATCGCCGTTAAGCGACGACAGGTCCGGAGACTGGCCGATGGCAGGAATGATAACGTCCACATCCATCACGTACCCGGAGCCTTCTATGGGCATCGGCCGTCGTCTGCCGCTCCTGTCGAACTCGCCGAGTTCTTGTGGCTGCAGTTCCAAGCCTGTGACCTTGGTCTCCCCAAGAACCGCAGTAGGAGTGGTCAGGAAGTGGAACTGGATGCCCTCCTCTTCCGCTTCCTGGATTTCCAGATCGTGCGCTGGCATCTCGGCCCGCGTGCGGCGGTAGGCGATGTGAACTTCTGACGCACCCAGTCGCAAGGCGATCCGCGCAGCATCAACGGCTGAAGCGCCACCGCCGATTACTACTACACGTTTGCCGGCCAGATCGGGAGCCTTGCCCAGAGCCACGTCCTTCAGGAACGTAGTAGCGTGCATCACGCCATCCAGTTCCTCACCCGGAACACGCAGACGGCGGCTGCTGTGCGCGCCAATGGCCAGCACCACTGCATCATAGCCCATCTTCTCAAACAACTCATCGAGGGTGAAATCCTTGCCCAGAGCGGTGTTCAGCACAATGTCCACGCCAGCGCGCTTGATATTGTCGATCTCGGCATTGAGTACGTCGCGCGGCAGGCGGTACTCAGGGATGCCCAGAGCCATCCAACCACCGGGGACTGGCGCAGCCTCGTAGACTGTCACCGGGTAGCCCCATTGCGCCAGGCGCAGTGCCGTGGTCAGGCCCGCTGGCCCGGCACCGATAATGGCCACCTTCTTGTCCTTGGGCTCTTCGGTGCGCTCTGGTGTCCAGGGGTTCTTGAGCTCGTGGTCAGCCATGAAGCGCTTCAAATGGCGGATGGCGACTGGCTGGTCAAGCTCACCCCGCCGGCACTTGGGCTCGCAGAAGGCAGGGCAAACGCGTCCGCAGACCAGCGCGAAGGGGTTGCGCTGCCGATGCACTTTGAGCCCTTCGGCATACTTGCCCTCGCTGATGAGAGCGACATAGCTGGGGACATCCACGCCTGCTGGGCAGGCATTTGTGCAGGGTGCTCTGACCAATGCTCTGCACACTCCGGCTGGGCAGCACTTGTCCAGGATGTGTGCTTCGAACTCGTCGCGGAAGTAGCGCAGCGCGGACAGCACGGGGCCGGGTGTGAGCTGTCCCAAAGCACACAACGCTGCGGATTGCATACCGTTGGAAATCCGTATGATGGCATCCAGATCTTCCATCGTACCGTTGCCTTCGGTGATGCGCGTCAGCACCTCAAGCAGGCGCTTGCCGCCCGCTCGGCAGGGCACGCACTTGCCGCACGATTCCGCTGTGGCGAACTCGAGGAAGAACTTGGCAAACTCAACCATGCAGGTATCTTCGTCCACCACGACCATGCCGCCAGAGCCCATCACTGCGCCCATTTCCTTGAGCGAGTCAAAGTCCACTGGTGCATTGAGAGACTCGACTCCCAGCCAGCCACCCAAGGGGCCGCCGGTCTGCACGGCCTTGAACTTTTTGCCGTTCGGGATTCCGCCTCCAACGTCGAAGACGATCTCACCCAGCGTAGTGCCCATTGGTACCTCTAGCAGGCCGGTATTGTTTATTGTGCCAGTCAGGGCAAAGATAGCCGTGCCCTTACTGCGCTTTGTACCAATGCTGGAGAACCAGTCGGCCCCCTTGCGAATGATCTGCGCTACGTTAGCATAGGTCTTGACGTTATTGATGTTGCTGGGCTGTTGCCACAGGCCAGAGATGGCGGGATAAGGTGGCCTGGGACGGGGTTCGCCGCGCCGGCCCTCGAGCGATGCCATCAGAGCCGTCTCTTCGCCGCAGACGAAAGCCCCCGCACCTTCCTTAACCACCAGATTGAAAGTATGTCCACTGCCTAAGATATTCTCACCGAGCAATCCATACTCAAGACACTGTTCAATAGCCAGTTTTATGCGTTTGATAGCCAGGGGATACTCAGCGCGGCAATAGATGTATCCATTCTTCGCACCGATGGCATAGCTGGCGATGATCATCCCTTCGACAACGCTGTGGGGATCGCCCTCCAAGACGCTGCGATCCATAAACGCGCCCGGATCGCCCTCATCGGCATTGCAGATGAGGTGCTTGGTGTCTCCGCGCGCTTTGCGGCAGAATTCCCACTTCAGGCCCGTCAGGAAGCCAGCTCCTCCTCGCCCTCGCAGGCCAGAACGCTTGACTTCCTCTATGACCTGGTCCGGGGTCATCTCTGATAAGGCCTTGCTCAATCCTGCATAGCCGTCTCGAGCGATGTATTCGTCAATGTTTTCTGGATTGATCAAGCCGCAGTTACGCAGCGTGATGCGTAACTGCTTGGTGTAGAAGGGGATGTCCTCATACAAGGGAACAGCTTTGTGGGAGGTTGGCTCCTGGTAAGTGAGTCGCGAAACGACCCTACCCTTCACCAGTGTCTCTTCGACGATTTCCGGCACATCCGAGGCCTGCACCAGGCAGTAGAAAAGACCGTCTGGATACACGATGACAACGGGCCCCATGGCACAGAAACCACGACAGCCTGTTTGCACCAGCCTGACCTCATCTTGCAGGCCTCTGCGCTTGATCTCTTGGGCCAAGGCTTCGTGGACCGCTGGCGATTTCGATGCTTCGCAGCCAGTGCCCCTGCACACCAGCACGTTGGCCCTGTATAATGGTTCGGCCATAGCAAATCCTCCTGAGTGATGTTTGATGTCGTTCTCCCGCTCGCCTACGCCGAGATCCCTATCCCTGAGTGGGCAGCCGGCCTACGACACATTCTTGCACAACGTTCCCCTTGATCAAGTGCTCTTCGATCAACGTGGGGACCATATCCGGCGTGACGTTCCCGTAAGTGATGCGCGGCTTGCCGGCCTGCTCGATGTCCACCAAGGGCTCCTTAACACACATTCCGATGCAGCCAACGGTGGTTACGTGGGCTTCGATCTCGAACTTCTTGAGTTCTTTGAGAATGGCATGCATCGTCTCGCGTGCACCGGCAGCAATACCACAGGTGCCCATCCCCACTGTGATTTTCGTGCCGGTCTCGAGACGCACTTTGATATCCTGTTGCGCTTCCTCGCGCAGTCTCTTCAGGTCTTCCAGTGTCTTTAGCTTCGGCATCAGAACAGCCTCCTCTTTCAGTCAATCAAAGTCTGCTTTTCAGCGGTTCCAGTAGCGGTGCAGGACCGCACCCCTGCTGCACAAAGGGCGGGACGTGGCTGCCCCTAAGTCACGTCGGGACTCTGTACGCTTGCCAGGCCCTCAGCGAGCGTGGATTCCAGCCATTGCCTGACCTTTGGGTGTGAGAGCGGAACATCGCCCAATACGCGGCGCACCTCTGCAGTGTCCAACTCAAAGGCCCGCCCGTCAGCAGTGTGCTTGTAGTGGATATCCATCTCGCGCTCAGACAGGATCGCCGCCATCAGAGTTCCCGCCAGATCACCAAGTGGTGCACGATCAATATGGTTGTGTTGGAACGTGGCAA
The DNA here is from genome assembly GCA_030607875.1 of Chloroflexota bacterium. Classification (GTDB taxonomy): domain Bacteria; phylum Chloroflexota; class Anaerolineae; order UBA2200; family UBA2200; genus JAUWJD01. The sequence goes on along the minus strand of JAUWJD010000020.1, from coordinate 32,717 downwards.
GCACTGTTGTTCCCACCCCCGGTTTGGATTGTATCCGCAGCTCGCCATTGCATCGTTCAGCCGCTGCAGCAAAAAGCGGCAATCCTAGGCCGACGTGCCGGGTGGTGCGTGTAGTGACGAAAGGATCCAACACCTGTCTGGCGAGTTCTTCGCTCATACCGCGCCCGTTGTCGCGAATGACAATCCTCAAAAAATCCTTTTCCAGATCCTCCTCAATAAGCAACTCGATGCGTGTCGCGCCAGCCTCGATCGAGTTTTCCAGCACGTCTAGGATGTGCAGCGACAGTTCACGCATTAATCCAGTGATCTCACAATTTCAAGCATTTTCTCCGGCACCAGACGCCCCACGACTTCGTTGTCCACCATGGCCGTAGGCGACAGGCCGCAAGCGCCCAGGCAATAAACGACCTCATAGGTAATCCTGTAGTCCGGGGTCGTTTCGCCCGCTTTGATACCCAACTCCTTTTCGATAGCGCGGATGATCTTGGCCGCGCCACGCACGTGGCACGCGGTGCCATCACACTGACGGATGATGTGCTTGCCACGTCTCGTCAGGTAGAATTGCGAATAGAAGGTGGCCACTCCGTACACCTGACTCAGTGGCACACGCATGCGCTCGGAAATCCTTTGCAACACTTCAGGGGGCAGGTAACCATAGATGTCCTGCGCGCGCTGTAATACGGGGATCACTGTGCCCTTCTGTGTTTGAAACTCGTCAAAGATCGGCTCCAGCAGACTCAAATCCAAGGTTTCTTCCACCACGTTGAAATACCCTCCTCAATGAAGTTTGACCCTAGTCGGCGAGCGCTTTCACTCTTCGACCGCTCTCGCCTCGAAAGGCCATTGAGATCTCGGCAATCGTCGGTTCCCTGAGTGTCAATATGGTTCTGTCGCTCATTTCACCAAGGCGATGAGCATCGCCAGAGCGGATCAATGAGTACCCGGCAAGTGAAGGATGCAAGCGCCGCATTTCTTCTGCATTGGCGTTGGGTGTGATTCCCATCGCCGCAAAGCGCACGCCTTCAGGAACGAATCCCAGGTTTGCCAACAGGCTGAACGACGGCCGATCCACATGCGCCGCTATGCACAGGCCAGCTCTTTCCTGCACTCCTGCGGCTACCTCCTCGACCGAGAGTGATGTCGAGGTCGCCAGCAGCCTGTCATTGTAGCGTACAAAGTCACCTGTGGCGTCAACCACGAACTGCGCGCCGAAGAAGTCAGGCTTGTTCTTCAGCGGCGGCAGGTGCGCGTACACCACTTGCTGCCAATCCAGCACTTGCTCCACGGTGTCGAAGAGACAGACCAGGTGAACTTCTTCTCTGGTCTGAACCTCCATGCCGGCGAGCACGGTCAGGTCGAACCCCCGCGCTGCCCCCATCACTGCGGCGACGTTCTCCGCCGAGTTGTGATCGGTGATGGCGATGATTCCCAGCGCCAATTCCCCTGCGCGCTTGACAATGAGCGGCGGTATCATTTCCACCTCGGCACAAGGGGACAGGACTGTGTGCACGTGCAGATCAGCCAGATAAGGTCTCAGATGCTGTGCCCGGGTCCCCAATGGATCGATTGGCGCTCTCTATTCTGTGCCCTCGACGCCCATCTGGGCGAGTCGCCCCACGACGGTGAAAGTCGTGTGTGGGGTTGTCAGGATAGGAATCCCTTCTTTGTTCGCCTTCTCCAAGGTTGCAGCATCTGGGCACATGCCTTCAGTAATGATGATCCCTGCCAATTGCAACAAGGCAGCGACGGCAACGATGTTAAGATGCGCCTGCAAAGTGACCCACACGTTGCCCTCGCGCGCCTTGGCCATGACGCAACTGAGCAAATCAGCGGCATAGCCACCGGTCACCTCTGTGTCCAACCTGTCATTCGCCGCCTGCACGGACAGCGACAATTCGGCTGCAATTTCATCTACCGTCATCGTACCCTCTTGCCGTAATGATACGGCTACCTTTGTGCGCCCCCTAGAGATTGATAAAAATCTCCAACCGGGTCCCGACGTTGACTTTCGAGTTCAAGTGCATCTCGTCAGCACAGGTTTGAATGTTATTCAAGCCCATCCCTGCACCAAAGCCCATCTCGCGGATCCACTCTGGAGCAGTGGAATACCCTGGCTGCAACGCCTTCTCGATGTCCGGGATGCCAGGCCCGCTGTCCACAGAGACAATTCTGATCTTCTGTGGCTGGATCTCGGCTATGAGCTCCCCACCTTTCGTCGTGTGAATAACCAAATTGGTCTCCGCTTCGTAGCTGGCGATCGCTACGCGACGCACCGCTGTGGGCTTGGCTCCCAGCCTTTCCAGAGCGCGCTTCAACTTGCTGGCCGCCTCCCCGCAACGTACAAAATCTTGCGCCTTTACCTTATAGCGCAAGATCAGGCCTGTCTGGTCAGAGACGATGTCTTCGAAAATGTGGCTCGCCCGGTAGTGATGTATCTCCTCCTCGTGATACTCCATCTCCAGTTGCCGGAGCAGGCCACGTACCACGTCACCCTGCGTCAGCATCCCCACCAGCTTGCCCTGCCTGTCCACCACTGGCAGTCGCCCAAAACCAAGGCGGGCAAACTTGTTTACTGCCTGGATGATGCTCTCGTCGGCAAACACCGTTTGCACTTCGGTGGTCATCTTTTCGCCAACTTTGACATCAATCTTGCCCGCTTCCAGGGCTCTGATCAGATCTTCGATGCTGATGATGCCCGCCAATCCGCCATCATGCACCACTGGAGCCCCTGAAATGCGGTTGAGGCGAAGCACTTCCTTCAGGTGACGCATCGAGTCATCAGGGGAAACAGTTATGACCTGCTGCGTCATGACCTGCTCAATCTTGAGCTCGTATACCAGTTCCCGGAGCTTGGTGACCTCTGGGTGAGGGCTGGCTGTTGTTGTCGCCTTTTCTTCCTGCTGGTTGATGACCACTGTCTTGGACTCGTTCTCTTAACCTGGAAATCGGCTGGTCGCAAGTTGCATCAAGCTGGTGGATTGCTGGATGAAGCAGATCCCTCAGACCAACTGTCTGCCGTAAGCCGAAAGAGGCCACAACTCGGAAGCCCGGTCTGATAAAGCCGGCCGCACGTCTCGTACATAGTGTACTTTGAGGCGAGAAGTGGAATGTCTTTGTCTTGAGCCAAGGCGATGGTCTCTGGAGGGGGTAGCTTGCCACGCACAAAGACGATGGCAACAATACCTGCCATTTCGGCAGTGCGGACGACCTGGGGATTGGTGAGGCCGGTCATGAGGAGGGTGCCTGCATGGGTGAAAGCTAGAACGTCGCTCATCAGATCAGCTCCACAAGCCATGGAGACTTTTCGCGACAAATCGAGATCGGCCGAAATGGGCTTGCCCTCGATGATAGAAAGCACCTCTGCTAGCGTCATCTGCTGTTCACTCCACAGTGATTCCCAAACGGTCCACCATCTACTGCTTCTTGCATCAGTTGCCAAACCTCTTTGGCCGGATTATCGTATGAAGAATGGCTGCCTGAGTTTGGCAATCCCGTCGAGCCGTCGCCTGCGGCGAGACCTTCGGCGGTTGACGCAGTACCCTGTAGGTTGAAATGCGCTACCCTTTAGGCTAACAGGCATGGGTAACCTATGTGAAAACTATCACAAACGCCGCGATTATAGCACATTGCCTTGTGCTTGTCAAATTGAATCACGTACAAGGCTAAGGCTGTTGCAAAGTCGCTCAGGAGAGCCTGGAGCACGCCCAAGTGCTCGGTACGGGTCATTGCGAACCACCGGAAGGAGCAGATTGCTTCGCCCTTCGGGCTTGCAATGACGGACAATGCAACAGCCCTGCGTCCAAGGCAGTATGCATCGCAACTATGTGCTGCGGCAAGCTGTGGGGCAGGCGCGCGGAACGTAATCAGAGCTCGAATTGTCAAGACACCATGAACATTGACCCGGCTTCAAAAGTGGAGTATACTTGACTGGATTTGGCACTACGTATACCACACACTGAGAATCTGGAGGGAAGTGAATGGGGAAGACAGCCGTGACGTCTTCACTGCGCATCTTGCGTCTGGTCTTGACACTGCTAGCACTGGCACTTTTGCCGTTTGCGACAGGATGTAGCCCGCAGCCTACTCCCACGCCTCAGCCAACGGCCACCCCCCGCCCACAGCCACACCGAGGCCTACATCTACGCCCACACCACGGCCTCTCGATCTGGTCGTTTTGCATACCAATGACGTACTCGGCTACACTGAGCCGTGTGGCTGACGACCACCGAAAGGTGGGCTGGCTCGGCGAGCCAGCGTCGTAAAGGAAACACGGGATCGCTTTGAGAACGTGCTGCTTCTGGATGCCGGGAACGTCTTATGGAGCCGGCTACCGCTTGCCCAGCAAACTCAGGGCAAGATCATGATTGATGCGATGAATCTCCTAGCGTATGATGCCATGGCCATCGGCGATCTAGATCTGACCTTGGGGCCAGACATCCTCCGTCAGCGCATTGCGGAAGCTGAATTTCCCATCCTTTCTGCCAATGTGCTGATGGCCAGCGAAGAGAAACTGCTGGCAGAACCTTACGCCATATTGTCCTTCGGTGACCACAAGGTAGGCATTATCGGGCTGACCTGGGATGAAGCACCTGTATCGCCAGATCAGTTTGCAGTGTTGAAGGCAGAGGACGTACTGGCTCAATATGTGCCTGAGTTGGCGAAGCAGGCAGATATCATCGTTATTCTGTCCACCATGGGTTTCGAGGAGGATCAGCGCCTTTCCTCGCTGGTGCCGGGCCTTGACCTCATTGTAGGGGGCCGCAACCGGCTGCCCTTGCCCGAAAGCTGGCAAGACCGCCAAACAGGCACCGTGGTGACACAAGCGGGCGCTCAGGGGGAATGGATTGGGCGCCGTCTGTTGCACTTTGACAGCGCAGGCCAGGTGACAGGGTACGCGGATGAGTTGTTGTTCCTCACCCCCGACCGCCCCGATGATCCCGAGATGCGTGCGTTTCTGGATAACTACAGCATGCAATAGCCAATCTTTGAACCCCACGCTTGCAGCCTGCTCATCGGAAGTTTGCTCCCAACCTGACGCAGATCCCCAAAAACAGACAGGCTGTAGTTGCTTTTCTTGCGAGTTTGTGGTAGAATAGCTTTTGGCACAATCACATCAGGAGGTCACAGTACAACAATGCCTTTGTATGAATACGAATGCGAGTCCTGCGGCATTCGTTTTGAACGTATGCAGCATTTCAAAGATGAGCCACTCAAGAAATGCCTCGAGTGCAATGGCCCTGTTCATCGCGTCATCCAGCCTGTGGGCATCATCTTCAAGGGTTCCGGGTTCTACATTACCGATAACCGCCAGATATCTTCCGCTTCAAGCCGACCGCACAAGCAGCTCAAAGCCCCTAAAAAGTCGGAGGAGAAAGCCGCAGAGGGCAGCAAGCCTCAAAAGACAGAGGCGGCGGATTGATACCGCCGCCTTTTGTTGTAATGTGAGAAGAGGGTCAAAGCTCACAATTGGAAACCGCCAGTGGCTTCCACAATCCGCCGCCTGTAGTGTTCCACATGAGTAAATAGTTCAGCCTCCAGTTTTGCCCACTCTTCACTGGATAGAATCTCATGCATTCGCTGCAACGTATCTGTGACGCCCCCGGCCAGCACTTGCGGTCCTTCACCATAGACTGTATACCAGGCATCAGTGGGTTGTAGCCCCATCTTTACCATAGCCGGACCAAATTCGCGCATGATGAATTCCACGTACTCGGCCTCGTGGCCAGGCTTGATATCCCAAGTCATCAGCAGCTTGATCATTCCTTCGCGCCTCATAATCTGTCAGACGCCACGCTGTGGGTGGCGGGACATTCATTTCTGAAATCAACCTATCATAGTCCATGGTGTGTTGAGATGCAAGTCTCTGGTGCGTGCACGTGCATGCTGTCATCTCAGGATGGATCGAGATTAAGCGCCAGACAGGTCAGCACACAAAGCTCAGGAGCGATACTGTGAAAGCGGTTGTGCAGAGGGTAACTCAAGCAAAGGTGAGTGTTTGCGGCCAGACGGTCGGAGCGATTGTGGCCGGTCTGGTTGTCTTGCTTGCCATCGGCCGGGGTGATGGAGAAGAAGAAGCGAGGTGGATGGCTAACAAAATCGCCCATTTGCGCATCTTTGAGGACGAGGCAGGCAAATTCAATCGCTCCATCCTGGATGTGGGCGGCCAGGTTCTGCTTGTCTCCCAATTCACGCTGTACGGTGACGCGCGAAAGGGCCGGCGCCCCAGTTTCACTGAGGCTGCTTCCTCTGATGTGGCTGAGTCTCTGGTGAATCGCGTAGCCCAACTCCTGGTCGATCATGGTGTGCCCGTCGCATCCGGCCGATTTCAGGCCCACATGCTGGTCGAGATCCACAACGATGGTCCAGTGACCATCATCTTAGACAAGCAGCCACCAAGGCAGGTGCTTCCAGTGCTGGCGGACTGAGCAAGCAAACGCTAGACTGGAACCTTTGACCCATTACATCGTCTCAGAAGCAGAGAACTGCATTGACAGCCAACAGCAGGTCGGCGATTTGAGAATGCACGTTAGACGTGACGACAACTGCTGGAGTGAGAGCGATTCAGAATTCTGGAGAGGTGCCTGGAGTCTATGAGCCGAATGGGTTGGGTGGGAGCCATTGTCGCTTGCTTGCTCCTGTTCACAGCATGTAGGCTTGGGCCAACGAGGGCTCCATCCATTACGGTAGCTTCCCTGCAGACCAGCACAGGGCCGGCGCTCAGGGTGATGGGTAGGGACTGGCCACCTGGTGAACGGGTGGTGATTGGCCTCGCCGCACCAGACTCGCAACCAACGGACAGCGAAGCTGTGGCCACCGCATTGGCGGACGCCTCGGGCAGTTTTGTGGCGCTCTTTCCGCTCCCTGCAGACGAACGCTGGAATCAAATGCCTCAAATTTGGGTAGTCGCCAATAACGGTGATTTTAGCAAAGTAGGCGTCGCCACGCTCAGCCAGGTACCGCGTGTAACAGCAACACCCACGCCACGCTCCGCTCCTTCGGCCACATTGCCGCCACCATCCGCCTATGTGTTAGGCTATGTGGAGAACGTTGTCGCCAGCTCTGGTATCATCAAGGTGAAACCGGTCGAAGGCCAAGCAGAGGTTATCGTCTTCACCGAGAGCACGCAGTTCCTCCAGCAGGGACAGCCAGCACAACTCGCAGACATCCGCATAGGCGATCTCGTTGAGGCAAGCGGGCGGATCCCCCAGGGAGAGGATGATCGCATCATCGCCGAGTATATCCGCATCCTGACCCAAGCTACTGCTGAGCCCACAGTAACGCCAACAGCCACGACATCGCCAATTGCATGGCAGGGCGAGTACTACAACAACACAACATTTAGTGGCAACCCATTGCTCATCCGCGATGACCCGGTCATTGACTTTCAGTGGGGAGGCGCATCGCCCGCCGAAGGCTTGCCAGCAGACAGCTTTGCGGTGCGCTGGACCGGTAGCTGGCCATTTGAAGTAGGTTTCTATCGCTTTCATGCGCAGGTAAACGATGGCGTGCGCCTATGGCTCGACGAACATCTGATCATTGACCAATGGCATCAGAGTGTGGGCGCACTGTCCAGTGCCGGTGCCTACTTGAGTGCAGGCTTGCACACAGTAAGGGTGGAGTACTTTGAGGCTCAGGGCGATGCACATGTCAGGGTATGGTGGGACTATCGAGGCCCCGATACGGTGCAGACATATCCCAACTGGAAGGGTGAGTATTATAGCAATATGACCCTGAGTGGCGCACCATTTCTGGTGGTGAATGAGCGCCTGCTCGATTTCGATTGGGGCGAAAGTGTGCCGGCCACTGGGATGCCAGATGACAACTTCTCTGTCCGCTGGACGCGAACAGTAAACCTGGAGGAGGGCATCTACCGCTTCTATGCTCGTTCAGACGACGGCGCACGGCTATGGGTGGACGAAACGCAAGTGATCGATCAATGGCAGGACGGGGCAGCGGCAACCTACTCGGGTGAAGCTTATCTGCCCCGCGGTGATCACAGCATCCGGGTTGAATACTACGAGAATGAAGGCCTGGCGGTGATCAAAATGTGGTGGGAGCTGCTTCCTGCCACGCCGACACCGACGAGCACACCTACATCGACCCACACGCCGACCCCAGTGCCTACCCATACCCCGGTGCTGCCCACACCTACGCCCACACAGACGGCGCAGGAGACACCATTGACTCCCGAACCGACACCCCAATCGACGCCCATGTCGCAACCCAGCTCTCTGTTCGTCGCCTACTTTCCGGAAGTCAGATCACCGCTATGGAAAGACAGGTCGCTCAGGAGCACCGAGTGCAGGCGTTTGGGCGGGCCTGCGGCTGACTTGTAGGCATACTGGTCACGCAGGTACAATCGATATCCAAGGCACTTTTCTCTCTACCTCCCGCTATGCAGCACATAGAGCCGCAGAACGCCAAATTTGTGCTTGACTTCCCTACAACGATAGCGTATACTTCGCCCGCCCATAGAGTACTGCGTCAACTGCCGAAGGGTCCCGCCGAAGGTCTCGCCGCATCGTCTCTGGGGAGACGATACCCAGAGGCAGGCGACGGCTCGACGGGATTGCTGAACTCAGGCAGTCGTTTTCATGTGACAATCTAGCCAAAGGGACCTGCAACCTTTGGTGCGCGAAGCAGTAGATTGATCTGGAATGGCATAGAGATGGTCATTTTCCCCTTCACGGCCATAGTCGGCCAGGAAAAAATGAAGAGGGCGCTGATTTTGAACGCCATTAGCCCCCAAATCGGGGGCGTGCTGATCCGCGGCGAGCGAGGCACGGCCAAGTCGACAGCAGCACGAGCGCTGGCTGCATTGCTGCCGGAGATTGACGTTGTGGAGAGCTGTCTGTTCAACTGCGATCCGGACTCGCCGGAAATGCTCTGTGATGACTGCCAGGAGAGGCTGGCGGCCGAGGGAACTCTGCCACGCGTGAAGCGACGCACGCAGTTTGTGGATCTGCCCATAAGCGCCACCGAGGATCGCGTAGTGGGCACATTGGACATAGAGCTGGCGATCAAGAAGGGTGAGAGGCATTTCGAACCAGGGGTGCTGGCCGCCGCCAACCGGAGCCTGCTCTATGTGGATGAGGTGAACTTGCTCGATGACCACGTGGTTGACCTGCTGCTGGATTCCGCAGCGATGGGCGTGAACATGGTTGAGCGAGAAGGCATTTCTTTCACTCATCCCGCTTGCTTCATTCTCGTAGGAACGATGAATCCTGAGGAAGGGGAGCTGCGCCCGCAGCTTTTGGACCGGTTTGCGCTGTGCGTGGAAATCAAAGGCATTCTGGACCCTGTGCAACGGGTGGAGATTCTCCGCCGGCGCATAGAGTACGACCAGAATCCCACTCGGTTCTACGAACAATGGCAACCGCAGGAAGTAGCATTATCCCGACGCATTGAACAGGCCCGTCGCCTTCTTTCGCAAGTGACATACACTGAGCATGATCTGTTAACGATTGCCGAACTGACAGCCGAGTTTGAGGTGGACGGCCATCGAGCGGATATTGTCATCCTCAAGACTGCTTTGGCCCAGGCCGCATTTGAAGGTCGGCGGTGCATCTCCGAGGTAGACATTCTGTTGGCCGCAGAGCTGGCTCTGCCCCATCGGCTCAAGAAGAAGCCTTTCCAGGATACGGAACTGCAGTTCGAGCGCCTTGAGAAGCGGCTGGAGGCGGCCCACGCTGAGGCGTACATTGACACCGAGGTTCACGCGCCGCCGGATGCAGTTAAAAAAAAGGCACCTGAGACCGAACCCCAAGAAGGAGAAACGCCAGGTGTAGGTGTTCCGCTGAAAGGCCATCTCGCCGACGGGATGCCACTGGCTTATATCCGCCAAGCTGACATGCCAGTTGAGACTGGTCCCACTCTTCGCCCACGACGCCTGGAGACTCCCTTGGATCGCATGGTCCGCAAGGGCCCTGGCAAACGCAGCTTCACCAAGACCAGCCGCACACGCGGCCGCTACGTCAGCTCGCGCGATGCCGAGGGGCAGTTCGCAGACATTGCTTTTGATGCCACCTTCCGCCAAGCAGCCCCACACCAGAGCCACCGTCCTCACGAGGGCACTGCGCTGGCTGTGTTCCCATCTGACCTGCGGCGCAAAGTGCGCATCCGTCGTGCCGCTAACCTCATCCTGTTCACCGTTGACGCTAGTTGGTCTATGGCCGCTGCGGAGCGCATGAAAGCCACAAAGGGAGCCATTCTATCTCTGCTGCTTGATGCCTATCAGAAGCGAGATCAAGTTGGTCTGGTTACCTTTCAGAAGGAAAGCGCCAAGCTACTGCTACAGCCAACCAGCAGCGTGGAACTGGCCAAGAAGGCGCTGCAGGATATTCCAGTGGGTGGCAAGACGCCGCTATCGGCGGGTTTGCTCCAGGCTTACCAGGTCTTGAATCGTGAACGCCGCAAGAATCCAGAGGTAATGCCTTTCCTTATACTGCTTACGGATGGCGCAGGCAACGTTTCGATGACCGGCTTGCCGCCACACGAAGAGGCTCTCCGAGTAGCGGGTCTGATCAAGCGCAGTGGCATCCGCGCTGCGGTTATCAACACGGAACACGAATCCCTGGATCGAGGCCTGGCCCAGGAATTGGCTGACAAGATGGGTGCACCTTGCTACACGCTGGAAGAATTGGGTGCACAAGAGCTCTACCATGCCGTACGCGATGAACTCCAAGGCTAAACGTCAGAGAAACCCGTTTTCTTGCCTGCGCTTGTGCGGATCTCAATCCTGTCGCCCTGGGACAGGGCCAGTGGACTCGTACGGGCATGGCAGGAGAAAACGGGTTTCTAAGACTCGGCAGTGGCAGGCGGACGCCTTGCTGCTACTGGTGGCGTTGATCTGGGGAAGCACTTTTGTGCTGGTTAAGCAGTCCGTGGCGCGTTTTCCGGTGTATGCCTTCCTGTTTATCCGCTTTGCACTGGCTACCGCCGTGTTGCTCCTCCTCTTTGGCCAACGCCTAAAGTTCTTGAACGCCCAGATGGTCCTCGCAGGCATTGTCATTGGCCTATCCCTCTTCGGGGGGTATGCTTTTCAGACCATCGGCCTGCAATACACGACGGCTTCTAAGACTGGCTTTGTCACTGGGCTCTCTGTCGTGATCGTACCTATTTTTTCCGTATGGCTTCTGAAGCGTATTCCAGGGCGTCAAGCACTGCTGGGAGTAGTGCTTTCAACAATCGGCCTGGCCTTGCTGACGTTGGGGCAGGACCTGACCTCTGCGTACGGAGACTTGTTCGTGCTGGGCGGTGCCTTCTGTTTCGCCCTGCACATCATAATAGTAAGCGTGTTTGCGCCGCGCACAGATGCCCTGGCCCTGACCATTGTACAGCTTCTTGTAGTGGCTGTGCTCAGCGGCGCGGTATCGCTGGTCACTGCGAACTGGCCTGGAACAATACCCACGGATATCTGGCTAGCGGCAGGATTCACCGGTGTGCTGGCTACTGCCATGGCCTTCGCTGTCCAGAACACCGTGCAGACCTCGACCACAGCGACGCATACAGCGCTGATTTTCGCTGCTGAACCGGTATTCGCCGTGCTGTTCGGCTACCTTCTGGCTGGCGAACGTCTCACAGAGTGGGCACTGGTAGGCTGCGTCCTTATTCTGGCAGGCATGTTACTCGCCGAACTGCGGCCTGCAACAGGTCAACGGAGTTCACATCTGCACAGAGGAAAGGAGACAACACCATGATCGAAGGCGCCCGAGTTCACAAGTTGCGCCTGATCCCGGACGAACGCGGTTTCCTGATGGAGTTGATGCGCAGTGACTGGGAGGAATTCGAGAGATTCGGGCAGGTCTATGTCACTGCGGTCTATCCGGGTGTGGTCAAGGGTTGGCACTATCACAAGCTCCAGGATGACCACTTTGTCTGCATCCATGGCATGGCCAAGGTTGTCCTCTATGACGGGCGCGAGGACTCCCCTACCTATGGGGAGGTCAACGAGTTCTTCATGGGTCCGCTCAACCCGATCATGCTCAAGATCCCCAAGGGCGTTTTTCACGGGTTCAAGGGCATCAGCGAGGAGATGACCCTGATCGTCAACGTGCCCACCGAGTTGTACAACTATGAACAACCCGATGAATACCGTCTGCCAGCTCACACCAAAGAGATTCCCTACGATTGGGCTCGCAAGGATGGGTAAAGGAACATGGACAAAGTGAAGGACATCATAAGTGGCCTGGCTTCCGTGCTAGCGGCGGATAAATAACCGCAGCACCTCAGTATCTGTTGCTCCCAGGTCATACTTATAGCGTTCGTCGCCCTGTAGGAAATCGAAACGATGGCAGCCGCGCTCTATGGCATCGCTGATCAGATGACCCAACAGAACGATGCCTGGTGACAGGTAGCCATACGTTGAGAGATCAAAGCCGGAATTGTACACCAGCCTGTCCCCCCCGTAGTCAAAGCACAGGTAGCTGGCAACAGCCTGCCCATCGAAGCGCAGCACACTCAAGCGGAGCCAGCCCTTGTTGCAAGCGGCCTGCGTCACGGCACGAAAGAAATCCTCCATCTGCGCATCCATAAATGCGTCCTTGTCGGGATGGCTGGCCCGATGAAGCTCGAAAAAGATCTCCAGCCCCTCCTCCAGACTATGCGCCTGGCCCCGCCCCCGCCGGGAAGATATGTCATGCGGGGCGTCGGCCCAGTACCAGTGAACGTTCGTTTCGCGCTCGGCTTTGCGCATCTTGCGGCGTAGCTCATGGCGCTGTTTCTTGTTCAATTTCGTCGCCAGGTATTCCTCCCACGTACCGGGCAGCTCGAGTATGGGGCAGACGTCTTCCTTGACCTGTTGCACGTCCCAGCCATGTGCGCGAGCCAACTCAGTCACTGTGGACACCGTGGGCGAGGCAGACGGCAGAGAGCGCAGGTCAAGGATCTGCCAGTCTTCTCTCGTGGCAAGAAAGTCGAGGAACGCTCCACAAGCTTGGTGATTGAGTTCGGCTGGGGCGATGATGTCCAGATAGTCCGATACTTCGCTTCCCCCTACCAGATGGGCAGTGCGCTTTGAGCCCCCGTTGACCACGACAAGTGGGTTCTCAACGTTGATACCCGGCAGCAGAGCACCAGGATCAAGTACGGTGTCCTGGACAAAAAGCGGGACGATGGCATTGAGGAGTCCGCCGTCATCACGCATGGTGATCAACCGCAGGCGCTTACCTGCCCTGAAGGCTTCCCACCAGGCACGTTGCCACTCCCAAGTTAGGAATAGCGTGTCCGTAGCACTGCGTTGTAACAGAACATTCCACTCTGTTTGCAGGACATCAAAGTCTTTGACGTCTTCATGCCATTCCAGCCGCATTGGCTTTCTCCGTAGGCTGAGCGCCTCTGGTCGAGCAGCCCTCTTGCCTGGCTACTGCTTCGTGCACCGAAGGTGGCTAGTGCAGTACTCCGTAACCGATCATAGGACTGGCTGACCACCTGACCAACTGATTAGGCAAGCGAATGTACACGTTTGACCGATTCGATCACCGAATCGACTGGCTGTTCCTCCTGGGGCGCAGGCCCGAGGGGGTCATGGACATGGTCATCCCCCAGCAACATCGAGAAGGTCGCCCCAATGCACAATGCCAGGGCCTCCAGGTTGTATCCACCCTCCAAGGTCAACACCAAGCGCCCTGCACACAGCTCGTCGGCAAGTGTGATCAGGGTACGCGCCAACCTGGCGTAGCCGGACACAGACAACAGCATCATGCCCAAGGGATCCATCCAGTGGGCATCGTAGCCTGCAGATGCCAGGATCAGTTCGGGTTGGTATCGCTGTGCCACGGGCACGAGGATCTCGTCAAACACGCGCTGGTAGCCAGCATCGCCAGTGCCGGCGGTCAGGGGCACGTTGACGGTGTAGCCCTGCCCAGCGCCGCGACCGGTCTCCTGCCAGGGCCCCGTGCCCGGATAGTAGGGGTACTGGTGAGTGGAGAAGTACAGGACCCGCGGCTCCTCGTAAAACACGTCCTGTGTGCCGTTGCCATGATGGAGGTCGAAATCAACGATGAGCACGCGATCCAAGTCGTACTGCTGCAATGCGTACCGTGCTGCTATAGCAACGTTGTTGAACAAGCAAAAGCCCATGGCCCGGTCTGGCAGAGCATGGTGGCCTGGTGGCCGCACCAATGCGAGTGCATTGTCGACTTTGCCGTTCTGAACAGCGTCCACTGCCTGCAACAGCCCACCTGCTGCACGTAGCGCTGCCGCATAGGACTGCGATCCGATATAGGTATCCGCATCCCACCAGCCTCCCCCGCCTTCGGCTATCTCGCGAAGACGTGCAATGTAACCGGGGTGATGAACGGCGGAGATCTCATCCACAGATGCATCGCGGGCTTTAACAAGCTTCATGCGTTTCAAGAAGCCTGCTTTTTTCAGATGCTTCAAGACTTGCTCGAGGCGGCGTTTGTTCTCCGGATGCTGGCGCTGGTCATGTTCCAGATAGAGAGGATCGTACACATAGGCTGTGGTCATGGCTATCTCTCCCGGCAGAAACAAGGAAAGACCACAGCGCACTGTGGTCTTTCGATATGATTACCTGGCACTATCACCCGTACCCCATCCAGTAGCTGGCAGGCGGGCGCTGGTAGGTACAAGAGCCTGCCCTGTCTGGGACACTGGACGCGTCCCCACTCAAGGGGTAGCCGAAGGGATTGCGGGATACAGCGCTCCAGTTGGCTAGTGGGGACCGTCCGCCGGCCAGGTTCGGTGGCAGCATGGCAGTGGGCGTCGGGGTTTCTTCCTTTTCCTCTTTTGGCTTGTGGATGGTGTAGATGCGGACCCTATCACTTTCGGCCTGGTTGCCAGCAGCATCGAAGCCAATGACGTGCAAGACGTGGGTCTCCGTATAGCCCCAGGTATCGGCAATGATCCCACGCCCGGTCGTATACATGGCCGTCGTGGTGATGACGTGATTGTCGGTAAAGGCGCGGGTGACTGTCACCACAGTGCCATCGAAGAGGGTCTGCACCTCCAACAAATACAACTCTTCGATGGTGATCACTTCAGTGCTGCTGATCACCATCGGGTCAGAACTCAGGGTAGGAATGGTGTCCGACAGGGCGATTGTCCACTTGTGGGTGAATGGCGTTATGGTGCTGTAGCCTATGGGCTGTCCATCCAGGAGGAACTCGACTCGATCTATGGCGTAGCTGTCAACAGCATCTACCTGGATATTCACCCATTCATTGCTTTCCAACGTGTAGATCGCACCGTCCAGCGGATGGATGATTTCCACGGTGGGCGGGGTATTGTCCACGATGACAGGGATTACGGCTGTACGATGGTTGCCGCTGCCTTCAATCACTACCAATCTCAAGCTGTATAGCCCGTCTTGCAGCAGGCTCACATCCCAGTACTCCAGAATGTTGTTCTCCACCCGATGGTAGTGCTCGCCGCCGATGGGTATCCACTCCGTCGGGTTCAAGCCATTGCCATATTGCACCTGGAACGAGCGCAAATCGCCTGGGCGGGCATTGCCAACGACAGGCACGACCCCTGCAATGTGGGCGTACACAGCAGGTGCGTTGATGGCGACATCCAGCGTCATGGGGCTAGGCCCGTGAATATCGCAGTATTCCGTAGGTGGCTGTGGAATCTGCTTCTCTCGCACCCAATCGCTGGCGTCAGGAGGATATACATCAAAAACTTGCTCATCCACCGTCTCCAAGGGACAGAAAGCGGTTGCCCGTTTGCCGGAGACACGACAAATGCGGAACGGGCGGTGTACGTTGTCGTATTCAGTGGGTTCAGTTCCTGCCACAAAAACTTCGCGCCGTGTTCGCGGTGTGTATTCCGTGGGCAACAGACCCGAAGTCGCGTCTACTGTCACCCAAACCAGGCCAGGAGGCTCTTTAAATTCTACGCCCGGTGTCCGCTCCAGCATCAACTCCGTCACGCCGCGCCATATTGGTCCTGCCCCTCTACTGCCATATATGTGTTCCATCGGAGTATTGTTGCTGTTACCGACCCATACACCTACTACCGCTTGTGATGTATAGCCCATGGTCCAGGCATCGCGGTAGTCCGTCGTTGTCCCGGTCTTGACCGCCACGTTAGGGCTTAAGTTGACAGGGCTGTTGACGCTATAGGTGCCCAGGCGGGCTTGCTCGTCAGATAGAATGCTGGTTATCAAGTAGGCCAATTCGGGCCAGATGATCTCTTGCCGCTGAGGCTCAGCATACTCGTAGAGCACACTGCCCTCTGCATTCACGATCTTTAGGATGGCTACAGGATCCAGTTGGCGAAAACCCGGCTTCGCATCCTCTGGAGATACCGCTTCGCCAGCCATAACCCCACCGTTGGCGAAAACGCTGTAGGCGTAGGTGAGATCGAGCAGGGTGACCTCTCCGCCTCCGAGGGTCAGGCTTAGTCCATAGAAATCACGGTTGAGGGTATTGATACCCATGCGGTGAGCGGTATCCAGCACGTTCTTCACGCCTGCCCGGTAGAGCATGGCCACTGCTGGCACATTGAGGGAGCGAGCCAGTGTGTAGCGCAGTTGTACTGGCCCGCGGAAGCGCCGGTCATGGTTCTCAGGGACATACGGAGGGTTGGGGTCATCGGGGAAACTCGTTCGCACGTCCATAATCATTGTGGCCGGCGTGTAGCCTTGCGCGAACGCACTCACATATGTGAAAGGCTTGAAAGAGGAGCCTGGCTGCCGTTCGGAGATAGCTACGTTGACCTGACCGTCTATGTCAGGATCAAAATAGTCCAGGCTGCCGACCATGGTCAGGATCTCGCCAGTGGGGGCATTAATCACCACCACTGCTGCATTGGTTACGTTATTCTTCCGAACGCTTTCAACGTGCTCACGCGCGATGCGCTCTGCCTCAGTCTGCAGGTCGAGGTCGAGGGTAGTGTACACACGCAGTCCGGAACGGTAGATCATGTCGAAGCCAAACTTGTCCTCCAGCAATTTGCGCACATACATCACGAAATGCGGTGCAGTGATGTCGAAAGGCTTGGAGACGATGGTCAGCTTTTCCTGCTTCGCTGCCCAGGCCTCCTCTGCCGTGATGTAGCCTTGAAGGTACATCTGATCCAGCACAATTTCCTGACGCCGCTTGGCCGCTGTGGGATTGTCAAGGGGGTTCAGGGCTGGGTATTGAGGTATGTGAGCCAGCATAGTAGCTTCGGCTAGGTTGAGTTCTGCGACTTGCTTTCCGAAATAGAACTCTGCTGCAGCTTCCACGCCGGTGGGAAAACCGTAGGAAACGCCATTCAGGTACCATTCCAGGATGAGGTCTTTGCCTTCGAGGCCCGGGTATTGTCGCGTCAACTCGTAGGCCAGGATCACCTCTTTGATTTTGCGCGCGTAGCTGCGTGTGTACCTCTCCTCGGGCGTCATGACTGCGTTACGGATGAGCTGCTGGGCGATGGAGCTGCCCCCCTGCACTGGCAGGCCGCGTAGGTTGTTGATCGCAGCGCGAATGAGGCCCTCGACGTTGATTCCTGCTGGGTTCTCGTAGAAAGTTCTGTCCTCAAGCGCTATCGTGGCATAGCGCACATGCTCCGGAAGCTGATGCAGCGACACAAAGGTGCGATCGCCACCTTCTGGAGGCAGGAGCTCGTACAGCAGGTGCTGGCCCGTTCGGTCATAGATCTTGGTGGTCTTGAGAGAGGAGATCGTTCTCTCGCCGATCTCCTTTGCTGAAGGCAATTGCTGGCTGTAGTAAGCATACACTGCCGCTACGGAGCCAAACCCTAGGACTATGGTGAGCAGGCTGCCAATCACCAAGAGCAACAACAGACCGCCGACCAAGCTAAGGGCCAGCTTGGAGTTACTGTGGCGACGTTGAAGCAAATGGTGAGTTTGCCAAGTGTTCATTGACTTATGTCCGGTTCAGACCTCTCATCACATATCTGCAAGAAAGCTGCTCTTGCGTAGGAATCCCTTCGCTCGACAGCTAGCCGGCTCCGCTTACACCAACTCTTCGCTGACCACAGCCACGTCCTCGGGTTCTGCTGTCTCATCCGCAGCGGACTCCACAGGCGAGTGCATTTCCATTGCCAGAGTGGCAGCAGCAGCCAGCGCCTCCCGTTTCTCCTGACGGCGGCGGAACCCTGTGCCCGCAGGGATCAGTTTGCCGATAATCACACTTTCCTTGAGGCCATGCAGGTCATCATGCTTGCCCTCAATGGCTGCGTTGGACAGCACGCTGATGGTATGCTGGAATGAGGCTGCGGAGAGGAAGCTCTCGGTGTTCAGTGCCGCCTTAGTAATCCCCAAGAGCACCGGCTGTGCCGTGGCAGGCTCACCGCCCTCCGCGATGACCTCGTTGTTGACCTGCTGGAAATCCAGCTTGTCCACAAGGTCTCCCGGCAAGAGGCTAGTATCGCCCGAACTCGTCACATGCACTCGACGCAGCATCTGCCGGGTGATGATCTCAATGTGCTTGTCGTGGATCGTAACGCCCTGCGAACGGTAGACCAGTTGAACTTCCTCTGCCAGATACTCCTGAACCGCCTGAATACCCAGAATATCAAGGATCTCGTGCGGATTCAGCGCGCCTTCCGTAATGCGATCGCCTGCTTCCACACGCTGTCCCTCCTCGACACGAAGGCGGGCAGCGACGGGAATCTCGTGTTCCTGTTCCTCGCGCTCCTCGCGGCAAATTACAATGTCCCGGCCTTCTATCACCACATGGCCCTCGGCTTCAGCGAGGATCTGCCTCTGTCCACGTTTGGCCAGGGGATCGCCAACTTCCACGGTGGCGCCTTCCTCTGCCAGGATTTTGTAGTTCCTGGGGATCGACTGGGTATAGCGCAGCATCTCACTGGAGACGACCTGCACCGAGCGCACGTCCCCCTCGTGTTTGAGGTGTACCACTCCAGAGATATCCGAGATGATGGCCTGGCCTTTGGGATGGCGAGCCTCGAACAATTCCTGCACACGCGGCAGACCCTGGGTGATGTCTTCACCTCCAGCCACGCCACCGGTGTGGAATGTACGCAAGGTCAACTGCGTGCCAGGTTCACCAATTGACTGCGCGGCAATGATTCCTACGGCCTCACCAATCTGCACCTTGCTACGCCGGGCAAGGTCGCGCCCATAACAGTTGGCGCAGACACCATAGCGAAGGGCGCAGGTCAATGGAGAACGAGCAAACACGCGCTCGACCTTGTGCCGCTCTATGTCCTTGACCTTGCGCTCGTCAATCATCTCTCCCACATCAACCAGAACCTCACCAGTCTTGGGGTTGACAACTGGTCCCCCGGCAATGCGGCCAAGAATGCGTTCGGCGAAGGTTTCGCCGATAATCTCACTGCGTGCCCTGTCGATCCAGAGGCCTGCTTGAGTACCACAATCTTCCTTATTGATGATTACATCTTGAGCCACGTCCACCAGTCGCCTGGTGAGATAACCAGCGTCGGCAGTGCGCAAGGCTGTGTCCGCCAGACCCTTACGTGCGCCATGTGTAGAAATGAAATACTCGAGTGCGCTCAGGCCCTCCCTGAAGTTGGAACGGATGGGCAGAGCGATGATGCGCCCAGATGGGTCAGCCATCAGACCACGCATGCCGGCCAACTGACGTATTGGTTGCAGGCCGCCCTTAGTTGCCCCGGATTTGGCCATAATGCCAATCGAACCGTACGGATCCAGTGCTTTGCTAAGTGAAGCAGTGATTCTTTCGGTCGCCTCGGTCCAGAGCTCGACGGTCTTGTTATACTGCTCGTTCTCGGTGATAAGGCCACGGCGGTATTGCCGCTCGACCGCAGCCACTTTATCGGTCACTGCTTCCAGGATAGCGGGCTTGTCCGCAGGAATCGTCAAGTCCTCTATCGCAATAGTGATACCAGATATGGTTGCATACTTGAAGCCAATTTCTTTGATCCGATCTGCCAATTCGGCGGTTTCCTCCGGACCCAATTGCAGATAGGCCCTATTAACCAAAGCTCTCAGGAGACCTCTGTCCAAGACTTCATTCTGGAACCGCAGTTGGAGCGGCAGGATCTCGTTGAAAAGCACTCGGCCCACTGTGGTCTCAAGCAGCCTGGTTTTGCGTCGTGGCCCTGGCTTGGCATAGAAGTTGATCTTGGCGTGCAAGTCCACCTTGCCCAGGCTGTAAGCGAGAGAGACCTCATCATATTCTGAGAAAGTCTTGCCTTCGCCTTTCGCACCAGTCATTTCGAGTGTGAGGTAGTAACAACCTAGCACCATGTCTTTTGTCGGGCCAACGATGGGTTCGCCGTTTGCGGGCAAGAGCAGATTGTGCTTGGAAAGCATCAACTCCCTGGCCTCAGCAACCGCGGCCTGAGAAAGCGGCACATGTACAGCCATTTGGTCTCCGTCAAAGTCTGCGTTGAATGCCGCGCAGACCAATGGGTGGATCTGAATTGCATTTCCTTCTACCAGCACGGGTTCAAAGGCCTGGATGCCCAGACGGTGCAGAGTAGGTGCGCGGTTGAGCAGCACAGGACGGGAGTGAATGACCTCCTCCAAGACCTCCCATACTTCAGGGGCCCCTCTTTCGATCAGGCGCTTTGCCCCCTTGATATTGATCGCATGGCTATACTCGACCAGCCTGTTCATCACAAATGGCCGGAAGAGCTCCACCGCCATGGCTTTGGGCAGGCCGCATTGGTGCAACTTGAGTTGAGGGCCGACGACGATGACAGAACGCCCGGAGTAGTCCACCCTCTTGCCCAACAAGTTGCGGCGGAAGCGCCCCTGTTTGCCTTTTAGCATGTCAGAGAGCGATTTCAATTGTCGGCTCCCACGCAAAGATGTGGCCTTACCTCGTCGGCTGTTGTCAATCAAAGAATCAACGGCCTCTTGCAGCATGCGCATCTCGTTGCGTATGATGACCTCAGGAGCCTGGAGCTGGATCAGGTGCTTGAGCCGATTGTTGCGGTTGACCACACGACGATAGAGGTCGTTCAGGTCACTGGTCGCAAAACGTCCTCCATCGAGTTGCACCATAGGGCGCAGGGCAGGAGGTATAACAGGCAAAACCGTGAGGATCATCCACTCTGGACGGTTGCCAGACTTTCGCAGGGCTTCCACCACACGCAGGCGCTTGGCTGCCTTCTTGCTTCGCTGCTTGGACCTAGAGGTTCGGATTTCATGGCGCAGCTTAAGAGCCAGGCCTTCTAGGTCAATCGCCTTGACGATTTCGTAGATGGCTTGTGCGCCCATGCCATCCTTAAAGACCTTGGGCCACTTCTCTTCCAGTTCCCGAGAGCGGCTCTCATTGATCAGTTGTCGAACTTGGAGCTCGCGCAGTTCTTCGCGCTGTTCTTCGATGTGCGTCTCGGCTTCCTTGAGCTGGCCGGCGATTTCGCTCTGCAGTTCCTCTCTCTTGTCAGCCACGACTTGATAAAGGTACTCCAGTCTGGTCTCAATCGGAGCCAAGGCGTCAGTTCTTTCTCTCTGTACTGTGGCCTCGACTTCGCTGAGCTGATTCTGTACCATCTCGTTGAGGAGCGAGTACGCTTCACGTGTGGCCAACTCGCCTTGCCGGAGGATCACGGTATCCGTGCCGTCTGTAGGCTCGTGGGACTGCGGAGGCGACAAAACGAGATCTACGGGAGTTGCCTGTTCCTTGTGCAGATCTAGCTGCTTTTGCAGAGCTGCCGCCTGATTCATAATCTCGTTCGTCGTGGAGGTCAGTTTTTCCTCGAGTTCTCGAGTCAGGCGCTCCTTTTGCTCCTTGAGTTGATCCATCTCGTCCGTCAACTGTGACTCAAGGGCCTGCACTTGCTCTTCGACGATCTGATTCAGACGCTCAGTCTCTCGGCCGAGCTCTTCATCCAAGCGGTGCAAAGCCTTATTGCGTGCGTCTTCATCAATGCCTGTGATGATGTATTGGGCGAAATAAAGCACGCGGTCCATGTTGCGCTGTGAGATGTTGAGAATGAGGCCCAGATAGCTGGGGGAACGGCGTGTATACCAGATGTGGGCAATGGGAGTGGCCAGTTCGATATGGCCCATTCGTTCTCGCCGCACCCGCGAATGGGTGACTTCCACGCCACACTTCTCGCAGACAATGCCCTTGTAGCGGATCTTCTTATATTTGCCGCAATAGCACTGCCAATCCTTAGTCGGGCCAAAGATCGCCTCACAGAAAAGACCATCCTTCTCTGGCCGCAGCCGGCGGTAGTTAATGGTTTCCGGCTTGGTGACCTCGCCGAAGGACCACTCACGAATCTTGTCAGGCGATGCAAGACTAATGTATACAGCATCAATGTCTCGGATTCCCAAGGCTATTTCCTCCCGTGTCCCGCCATCTATTGGGCGGGGCCGTGTCCCGCTAGGCGGGGCGCCACCGATAGAGACCAAAGAATCCCGGTATCCTTCCCGATGTATGAGTGCAGGGATGACAGCCGAGATCCTCCTCGTAGTCATTTAGGGGCTGAAAACCAAAGGTCCCGCTGTCTCTCGGCGGGCTATGGTCGATGAGTCCTTAGAACAGCTCTTTTTGAGGAGCAAGAAAATGGTAGTGCTTCCTTTCAGAAGGAAGCCAAACATCGCTAATCCATCTGGATATTCTACCTAGATTCTGCAGAATTGTCAAATTTGGACTGTGCGGTGTCCAGGAAAGGAGTGGATTGCGGGACATGTTCGCTTCTTCCTGCTTGTCCGCCTTGCAGCTCTGTTGCCAGTCGTCCGCCAAGCTGGTTGTCAAAGGCTTGTGGCTGTGCTATACTACAAAACACTGCGTCCATCGCTAGACTCAGATGCCCTTTTTACGTGAGGATTCGATAATCTGAGTTTAGCAATCCATGCACCGAGCAGTATATCCACGGTTGTGATGCTGACCCTGTGAGTCGCACCGCTTTTGTGTTGCAGGCACTTGCCTACAGCGAACATGAGGAGTCGAGTGATGAAATACCAGATCGATGTGCAGACCCGGAGCAAAGAAGACTTTGTGGACATTACCCAGCAGGTGCGGGATTGCGTCCGCAAGAGCGGGGTGCAGAATGGAGTGTGTGTCCTCTTTGTGCCCCATGCGACCGCTGGACTGACGGTGAACGAGAACTGGGATCCGTCGGTAAAGGCCGATACGTTGGCAACCCTGGATCGCCTGGTGCCCTGGCGAGCAAACTACCAACACGTCGAGGGCAACGCAGCCGCTCACATCAAGTCCTGCCTTGTCGGGACATCGGAGACGCTGCTTGTCGATGCCGGGAACCTGGTGCTTGGGACCTGGCAGGGCGTTTTCTTAGCCGAGTTTCACGGGCCGCGTCGCCGGCAGGTCTTGGTGCGCGTGATTCCTGATGTAGAGGCTCGATGATTTCGGAAGCAGCTCTGGATCGCATCCTGCCCAAGGTGACCAAACCGGCGCGCTACACAGGCCAAGAGTGGAACCGCGTTCGCAAGGATTGGTCGAAAGCGAAGCTCAAAATCGCTCTGGCCTATCCCGATGTGTACGAGATCGGGATGTCCAATCTCGGTCTGGCCATCCTCTATGAACTGTTGAATCAACAGGATGACATACTGGCCGAGCGAGTCTACGCACCGTGGCCGGATATGGAGAATGCACTGCGAAAGGCCGGTCTGCCGCTGTTCACCCTGGAGTCACGACGACCCCTGGGTGCGTTTGATTGGATCGGCTTTAGCCTGCAATATGAATTGAACTACTCCAACGTGCTGAACATGCTGGATCTGGCTGAGGTCCCACTTCTCGTCTCCGAGCGCGTCGATATGCCCACAGCACCTCTGGTGATTGGTGGGGGAAGCTGCACGTATAACGCAGAACCGCTGACCGACTTTTTCGACTTGTTTGTCATTGGTGAAGGCGAGGAGGTCGTTCTTGAACTAGCTCAGCTATATCTGGCGGTAAAGGCCAGCGCAGCTCCGGAAGAGAACTGGAAAGAGGGCTTTTTGCTGCGGGCAGCCTATATCGAAGGGGTCTATGTTGCGAGCCTGTACACAGTTCACTATCAATCGGACGGGACGGTCTCAGCCATCGAGCCCATGAAAGCTGGAGTGCCGGCCAGGATTCGCAAGCGCATCCTCCGCAAGCTGCCTCCTGCCCCAATTCGTCCGGTGGTGCCATTTGTTCAGGCGGTGCACGACAGAGCCATGGTGGAGATCATGCGTGGTTGCAAGCGGGGCTGTCGTTTCTGCCAGGCGGGTATGATCTACCGCCCGGTGCGTGAGCGCCCCATGGATGAGGTCCTGGAAGCGGTGGATCAACTGCTCGCCAACACAGGCTACAAAGAGATCGCACTGGTGTCCCTCAGCAGTACAGACCATGCCTGCATCGAGCCCCTGGTCCGCGAATTGAGCGAACGCTATGCTGCAGAACGGATCTCTATCTCCCTGCCGTCGCTGCGTACCGATGCGTTCTCCGTGGAATTGGCTCAGATCATTCAGCGCACACGCAGAACAGGCCTCACATTTGCGCCGGAGGCGGGAAGTGAACGCCTGCGCCGCGTGATCAACAAGGGCGTTACTGCGGAAGACCTCTTGCGCACGGCAAAAGCGGCGTATGCCAATGGCTGGCTGCGGATCAAACTCTATTTCATGCTTGGCCTGCCGACGGAGACCATGGAGGACGTTCTGGCCATCGCCAACCTGGTCAAGGCGGTTCGCGATGTCGGTCGCCGCGAGCGTGGCCGGCGTATCCAGGTGAACGTCAGCGCAAACACCTTTGTCCCCAAACCGCATACACCTTTTCAGTGGCTGCCGCTGCAGGATGCGGCGAGCATTCGCGAGCGTCAGATGGCCTTGCGCAAAGAGCTGCGTGATCGCGCCATCAAGTTGAACTGGTCCGATGCGGATGAGACCTGGCTGGAAGCCGCTCTGTCCAGGGGAGACCGCCGGCTGGGTCGGGTGATCCAACGTGCCTGGCAGCAGGGAGCGCGGTTTGATGCCTGGAGCGAATGGTTGCAGCCAGAGTTGTGGCGACAGGCATTTGCTGAGGTTGGGCTCCATCCAGAGTTCTACACATCACGGCAGCGTTCATTGGATGAGGTACTACCCTGGAGCCATATCGATACGGGAGTGAGCGATTCATTCCTTTGGGATGAGTATCAGCGTGCTCTGCATGGCGAGCCCAGTGTAGACTGCGCTGAGGGATGTATGGACTGTGGGGTGCGAGCTGCATTTGGTCTGGTTAACTGTCCCCCTGCAGGCAGCGGCCGAGGGACGGTGAATTGACAACTGGGAACGCGCAACTGGTGACTCCACAGATTACACAACGTCTCCGAATCGTCTTCCGCAAAGGTGCGGAGATCAAGTACATCTCCCATCTCGACTTGATGCGTGCCTGGGAGCGCGCACTAAGACGTGCCGACATGCCTCTAGCCCATTCCAGGGGCTTTAATCCGCATCCCAAACTCACCTTTGCCTCAGCGTTGCCAGTGGGCTTTACCGGTCGTGCTGAAATGCTGGACGTGATCCTCGAACAGCGCCTGGGACTGCGCGACTTTGCCGCTCGTCTCAAGGCGCAGTTGCCACGTGGTCTGGAGCTGGGAAGCGTCACCGAGGTTCCGGCCGCGCTGCCTCCCTTGCCCAGCCGAGTTGCTGCGGCGGAGTATGAGGTTGCTGTCCAGAGCCAGGACACACCTGATCAAATAGAGGCGCGCCTACGCGGCTTGCTCGCTGCAGAGAGCATACCCCGCCGCCGTGAGCGCCCGGACAAGGTGCGGATTTACGACCTGCGTCCGCTTGTACAAGAACTCCACGTCGTCGAACGGTTGGGAGACATGACGGTGATTGGCGTGCGTTTGCAATCAAACGCACAAGGCACGGGCCGTCCGGACGAAGTGATGGCTGCGCTTGGCATGGCTGATGCAGTGCGTGTTATCGAGAGGGTGCGGCTCATTCTTCTGCCAGATTGACTTGTCAGGCACTTTTCGCAGTAGAATCACGAAGGCGAGGTGTGGGCATCGTTTGCTTATGGCTGCATGAGGAGGTTGTGTTGTGAAGCGCATCTGGGCCGGCTGGCGGATGAGATACATATTGGGTGATAAGACGACAGGCTGCGTTTTTTGCGAGGCACTGCAGGCAGATGATGACGCGGCGAACTATGTTGTGTATCGGGGTGAGAGGGTAGCCTTGATGCTCAACCTGTACCCATACATCAATGGACACATGCTGGTCGTGCCCTACGCTCACGTGAGCGATTTGGTGGAGCTGGACGACGAGACCCTAACTGACATGATGCTATTGACCACGAAGGGCCTGCGATTGCTGCAAACTGCGATGAGCCCGCACGGCTTTAATGTAGGCCTCAATCTGGGTCAGGCTGCCGGCGCTGGGATTCAGGATCACGTGCACATTCACATTGTTCCGCGCTGGGAAAACGATACCAACTTTATGCCCGTTCTTGGCGATGTGCGCGTTATTCCCGAATGGCTGGATGATACCTACCGCAAGCTGTTGGCTGCGCTACACGAGATGGAGGAAGAGGCATAGATCATCCGGTGAGCAGGGTTGGCCTGCGACTGCGGAGGGGGCGCGATCTTGCACTGCGCTGGCTGGCGCCCGGTGAGGTGAGTGCACAGTGGAATGATTGGAACCTTTACCGAGAGATCGCTTGGTTCGATGTGCTATCCGGTGTCAGCTCCACATTCGTAAGCGTTTTCGCCCTCCGTTTGGGAGCCTCGAATTTCCTCATGGGGTTACGTACTTCCCTGCCCGCCCTTGTCAATATCATTCTCCAGATCCCGGCCGCTCGTTTGGTCGAGCGCGAGGGTGATAGAGAAAAAGTCCTCCTTCTATCAGGCTGTCTGATGCGCATTCCCGTCTTTCTCGTTGCTCTGGCGCCATTCTTGCCGGAGCGTTTCCAGGCCGCCGCTGTGGTCTGCATCATGGCTGTGGGGACAATTCCCTCTGCGGTGGGAATTATATCATTCACTGCGGTATTTGCCGATGTGGGCGCCCCCCAGAATCGGGCCCATGTGGTGAGCGTACGCAACGCTTCGCTCTCAGCGGCGACCACCATTGTGGTTCTTGTGGCGGGCAAGGTGTTGGATATCCTCCCCTTTCCGGTCAGCTATCAACTCATTTTCATCCTGGCCTTTGCTTTCTTGCTCTCAGGACTTGAATTGGCAGCGCCCCCCGGACGTAGGCTGGCAGTCAGTCCAGGAAAGGAGGCAAAGTAGCCAGAATCGACGTTTATGGGTACAATGGGTCGGTGAGGCGGGGATGCCCCGTAGTCACATCAATCATCGTGGTTCAAGGAGGAATTGCAATATGGGAGCAAAGCGACGGGCTCTAGTCCGGAGGGTTGTGATTACTCATGCAGTGCGTACTGCGATCGGGCGGTTCCAGGGCGCACTGGGCAGCGTCCCTGCGCCTGAACTGGGGGCTGTCGTCATCCGCGAGGTCGTGAAGCAGTCGGGTATTGACCCAGCGCGGATTGACGAAGTGCTGATGGGGAATGTGATCCAAGCGGGCGAGGGGCAGGCTCCGGCCCGTCAGGCAGCCATCAAGGCAGGATTGCCACCGACGGTTGGCGCTACGACCGTCAATAAAATATGCGGCTCTGGTTTGAAGACAGTGATGATGGCTGCGCAGGCTATCCTCGTCGGTGATGGCGACATCTTCGTTGCTGGCGGTATGGAGAGCATGACCCTTGGCCCGTATCTTCTGCCAAGGGCACGACAAGGATACCGGCTTGGCAACGGCGTCCTGGTAGATGCTACTGTGCATGATGGTCTGTGGTGTTCCTTCCAGAATCAGCACATGGGTAATGCTGCCGAGTGGATAGCGCGCGAATATGGCCTGACACGCCAGGAATTGGACGAGTGTGCGCTTGGCAGCCATCGCAAGGCCATCGCGGCCATCCAGTCCGGCAAGTTCGGGGCAGAGATTGTGCCTGTCGAGGTTCCGCGGCGCAAGCGTCCCCCGATCATCTTTGACACCGATGAGTGCCCGCGCGAGGACACCTCGATGGAAGCACTGGCGCGACTGCGGCCTGTGTTTCAGGAGGGTGGCATGGTCACGGCCGGCAATGCTCCTGGCATCACAGATGGTGCAGCGGCGGTGCTGGTGATGGGTGAAGATACTGCAGCAGCGCTTGGCATCCAGCCTCTCGCCGTTATCACCGGATACGATCAGGCAGCCGTGGAGCCACTCAAGACCTTTACCGCGCCCATCCTTGCCGTGCAGAAGCTCTTGCGCAAGACAGGCTACACCCTGGCGGACATTGATCTGATCGAGATGAACGAAGCTTTCGCCGCCCAGACGCTGGCCGATGGGAAGGCGTTGGGTGTGGACTGGGACAAGGTCAACGTGCACGGCGGGGCGATTGCCCTTGGCCACCCCATTGGGTGCAGTGGTGCGCGTGTCCTGGTCACACTGATCCATGCCCTGCGCGATAGGGGACTTGAGACGGGATTAGCCACGCTTTGCCTAGGGGGTGGTGAGGCTGTGGCCATGACCATTGAGCGGGTGTAAGCGGTACAGAGAAACCCGTTCTCTGGGAGAAAACGGGTTTCTGGACAATAGTCAAAGGAGGCAAGGAGATGGATCTGCAACTTACCGAAGAGCAGGAAATGATACGCAAAATGGTACGGGATTTTGCACAGAAGGAAGTGGCGCCCATCGCTGCAGAAATCGATGATAAGGGCGTGGTGCCATTTGAGAACATCAAGAAGATGGCCCACTTGGGCCTGTTGGGGCTTACCGTCTCTGAACAGTACGATGGAGGTGGGGCGGACGCTATCAGCTACGTGATTGCGATTGAGGAACTGGCGAAGGTTTGTGCCTCGACGGCGATTTTCGTGGCAGTACAGAACTCGCTCGTTTGCGCCGGCATTGAGAAGTTCGGTACGGAGGAGCAAAAGGAACAGTACCTCAAGCCACTGGCCCGTGGCGAAAAGATCGGCGCTTTTGCACTTACCGAGCCCGGAGCGGGGTGTGATGTGTCCGTGCTGCAGACCGCGGCCGTGCGCGATGGCGATGTCTATGTGATCAACGGCAGTAAGCGCTTTATCACCAACGGTGGATTTGCCGACATCGTTATTCTCTTCGCCCAGACCGACAAGGCACAGCGCCATCGTGGCATCACCGCCTTCATTGTCGAGAAGGGCTTTGAGGGCTTTGCTGTGGGCGAGGAAGAGAACAAGATGGGTATCCGTGGCACTAACACCAGCGAGCTGATCTTTGACGATGTGCGTGTTCCTGTGGCAAACCGCCTATCTGAGGAGGGCCAGGGGTTCAAGATCACGATGACGATGCTGGATGCCGGCCGTGTCGGTGTAGCGGCGCAGGCGGTGGGTATCGCTCAAGGTGCCTATGAGGCCGCGCTGCAATACAGCAAGGAACGCGTACAGTTTGGCAAGCCCATTTGCCAGTTCCAGGCCATACAGTGGATGCTGGCTGATATGGCCACGCGCATTGAGGCGGCGCGCCTGCTGACCTACAAGGCCGCGCTGCAGAAAGAGACCGGTGAGCGTTTTAGCAAAGAGGCAGCGATGGCCAAGCTGTTTGCCTCGGAAACAGCGGTATGGGTGACAAATCGCGCCGTGCAGGTCCATGGCGGTTATGGGTACATGAAGGAGTACTCGGTGGAGCGCAACTACCGCGACGCCAAGATCACCGAGATCTATGAGGGTACCAGCGAAGTGCAGCGAATGGTCATTGCCCGCAGCATCCTCAGGTAAGCGGGTTCCGGCAGTGATGACTTCTGTCATTCTCGTCCATAGTCCCGCGGGCCACTACGGGTGTCTGCCGTTAGGGTTCGTAGTGATGACTCTAGTCATTTTGGGTGCTGAGCCTGGGAGAACGACTAAAGTCGTCACTACAAAGGGTCTTGGATAGGTGGGTTGATGAGATGAGTTCAAGCCCTTGACAAAGGTTGGGTACAACTGGAAGAGTGCCTGGGTGGTGACGAGGCGGTGATCCGGTCCCGACGAACTGGCGCGTTCGTTTCCGGAGCAGGATGGTGTCGAGTTCAGGCTGTGGAAAAATAGGGGTGTAGGGTGAGCAAGGCGCTGGTCGTTTGTCTCATGATTCGGATCTAGCCGGAATTGCGAGTGCTGATGCGCTACTGGGGGATTTGCGGCTGGGTGCTCCTCTTGGGGCTGCCGTGGGTTGCGCTGCTGCGTGATTGGCTGCGCCATCGAGTGGCAAATCGTCAGGCTCAGCTTCTTGAGCAGAGTCGGGATGCAGGGCGTGAATGGGCACGGCAGCGGAAATGGCCGGAGGCACTGTCTGCTTTGGATCGTGCACTAGCTCTGGTAGATCGAAATCCAGGCCTGAAATCGGAACTTCAGTTTCACAGAGGCTACGTATTGGAGCAGATGAAGCGGCCAGAGGAGGCGATATCAGCGTATGTTGCTTGCCAGCTCACGGAATCCAATAAGATGGTGCCAAGGTACCGCCACATCGCCGCCTTCCGTCAGGGTTATCTTCTGGCACAACTCGAACGTTGGCAGGAAGCCGGACTGAGCTTGCGAGCTAGCATCAAAGAGGCAAGCCGCATCTCCCTGCCAGGCCTGCAATTAAATGCCCTGCGTATCCTGTTAGGAGTCCTTCATGCCGCGCGCCGCTATGCAGAGGTGCTTGACTGTGCACAGGATGCATCGCGCCTGGCGTACAGCCTGCGGGACGAATCCATGCGAGCACTGGTTTTGGACATGGAAGGCGATGCTCATCTGGCGCTGAGGCAGTGGAAGGAGGCGCTGCATCATTATGAGCAGAGCCTTGACTTGTTTCGCCAGCTTGGCAACGTAGATGCCGAGTTCGTGGTAAAGCAGGACATCAGCAGGCTCTATCAGGCGTGTGGTGAGTGGGACAAGGCAGTTCGCTGGCTGGGTGTATGTCTGCGAGACGAAGAACGTGCCCAGAGTCGAGAGGGGCAGGCCCGCCTTGCCTATGATCTTGCCTGTCTGCACATTCATAAGGGAGAGCTGGACAAGGCAGGTGGCTACTTGCAGCGCAGCATGGGCTGGTTTCGCCAGGGAGAGGACAGTGTGGGCACGGATCTGGTGGGGCGTACTATGATGGGGCTCAGCATTCTGATGCATCGCCAGGCGACTGCCAACTGGCTGACTTTCGCAGACATCGAGCGCGGCAGCGCCAAATTGAAGGAGGAAGAGGAGGAGTAGGTAGATTCATGGCTGTTGATCCTGAGGTTGCAAAACTGCACAAGCTGAAGGAAGAGGCCAGGCTTGGTGGAGGTGTCGAACGCATTGCCAAGCAACACGCGGCTGGCAAACTGACCGCGCGGGAGCGACTGGATTTGCTCCTGGATCCAGGTAGCTTCCGCGAGTTGGATATGCTCGTGACCCACCGCGCCGTTGGCTTTGGCATCGAGAAAAGGCGACCCTACAGCGATGCGGTTATCACTGGTTACGGCACCATAGATGGCCGCCTGGTGTACGTCTTCTCGCAGGACTTTACAGTGTTCGGCGGCTCGCTGGGTGAAGCACACTCTGAAAAGATCTGCAAGGTGATGGACCTGGCCATGAAAGCCGGGGCTCCTGTGGTTGGCCTCAACGATTCGGCAGGTGCGCGCATTCAGGAGGGCGTGGTTTCCCTGGGTGCCTACGCCGACATCTTTGTGCGCAACGTGGATGCTTCCGGGGTCATCCCGCAGCTCTCTGCCATCATGGGCACCTGTGCTGGCGGCGCAGTGTACTCGCCAGCAATGACCGATTTCATCCTGATGGTCAAGGGCACCAGCCACATGTTTATCACTGGACCAGGGGTGATCAAGACAGTTACCCATGAGGAGGTCGATTTCGAGGAGCTCGGCGGGGCCATGAAGCACAACGCAATCAGCGGCGTGGCGCACTTTGCTGCGGAGGACGAGAAGCATTGTTGCGAACTCATCAGGTGCTTGCTGAGCTACATCCCACAGAACAACATGGAGGATCCTCCTTTCGTGCCACCTACCGATGATCCACTGCGCATGGATGATGAACTGGACCACATTGTGCCTGACAACCCGAACAAGCCCTATGACATGCGCGACATCATTCGTCACGTCGTCGATGATAGGGACTATTTTGAGGTGCAGGAACATTGGGCGCGGAACATCACCATGGGCTTTGCCCGTCTCAATGGCCGTTCCGTGGGGATCGTGGGCCAGAATCCAGCTTTCCTGGCTGGGGTTCTGGACATTGACTCCGCTACCAAGGGTGGGCGGTTTGTCCGCTTCTGTGATTGCTTCAACATTCCAATCATCACCTTTGTAGACGTGCCTGGCTATCTGCCTGGAGTAGCTCAGGAGCATAGCGGCATCATCCGGCACGGGGCCAAGCTGCTCTACGCCTATTGCGAGGCTACTGTACCCTTGATTACCGTTATCACCCGCAAGGGGTACGGTGGAGCTTACGTCGTCATGGGCTCCAAGCACGTGCGAGGCGACATCAGCTATGCCTGGCCCAATGCCGAGATCGCTGTGATGGGGCCAGAAGGAGCGGTGAACGTTGTCTTCCGCAAGGAGATTGCCGCATCAAAGGACCCTGACGCCAAACGTGAGCAGTTGCTTCGAGAGTACCGGGAAAAATTCGCCAATCCATACGTTGCCGCTGGGCGGGGCTACGTTGACGACATAATCGAACCACACGAAACACGCCCGCGCCTTATTGACGCCCTGGAAATGCTGCAGAACAAGCGGCAAAGCAATCCGCCTAAGAAGCATGGGAATATACCGTTGTAGAGCCGTGGCATGTCGTCGCTACGGATTCGGTTCCGGATTGTGTTGGTCGGCTATGCGGCAGTTTAGCGGTACCAGGGATAGTATGCGAGCAACGTCGACTATAACTACCGATAGTAGGTTATCCTGCCACAAGAACTGACCAACACACTT
>JAUWJD010000033.1 GCA_030607875.1 Chloroflexota bacterium | reverse complement strand
TCAGGAAATGCTGCATATGCAGTACAGGGGCTTGTCCCCGTCCGTGACGCCCACCCCGTCAAGCCATCGCCATCGGCGAGACCTTCGGCCGGACGCACTGCAAGGGGCTATACTACATACTCATCTGCTCTCGGGACCCAATTCCCTGAGCCAAGGATACTGTGCCAGAGCGCGGCGTGCATACATACAGGGTACTGCGTCAACCGTTGGTGCTCTGCATACTCTGGCCGTGCATGTGCTCTGCATGCCCCGTGGGCACCTGCGGGCGACGGGTGACGGGCGACCGCCGAAGGCCTCGCTTCAGGCGATGGCTCGATGGGATTGTTTAACTTCAGGCAGTCGCTGCTATGTGATAATCGAGCCAAAGGGGTCTTGTAACCTTCGGTGCACGAAGCAGTAGGAGGTTGGCTTGTGGCAGACTTTGTGGTATGATTTGATTACGCTGGATGCACACGCGGAAATGCGCTGAGAAGGAGGTGCGCTGTATGAAAGCAGTTGTAATGGCTGGCGGTCAAGGCTCCAGGCTGCGGCCACTGACCATCAACCGGCCCAAACCAATGGTGCCCCTCGTCAACAAGCCAGTAATCGCTCACATCATCGAGTTGCTAAAGAGGCATGGCATTACGAAGGTGGTCATCACCCTGCAGTTTATGGCTGATCTGGTGCAGGACTATTTCGGTGATGGCTCGACCATGGGCATAGAGCCCAATTATTCCATCGAAGAGGTTCCGCTGGGCACAGCAGGAAGTGTCAAGAACGCGCAGGAATTCCTGGATGATACGTTTATCGTGATCAGCGGGGATGCCCTGACCGACTTTGACCTCGGTGCTATCATTGAATTCCACAAGGCCAAGAAAGCGATGGCCACGCTGACCCTGTACCGCGTTCCCAATCCGCTGGAGTACGGCGTGGTGATTGTGAATGGCCAAGGACGGATTCAGGAGTTTCAAGAGAAGCCGAGTTGGGGTGAGGTGATGTCTGATACCGTGAACACTGGCATCTATGTGCTGGAGCCTGAGGTGCTGGATTACTTTGAGGCAGGCGAGTCCTTCGACTTTAGCAAGGATCTGTTTCCTATCCTGATGGAGAAGGGCGATCCGCTCTATGGCTATGTAGCTGGGGGCTATTGGTGCGATGTAGGGAATATCCAGGAGTACATGCGTGCTTCCAGGGACTTGTTAGATGGCCGCGTCCACGTGGAGTCTATTGGTAACGATATTGGGGGCGGTGTGTGGTGCGGCGAAAGCGTGGAGATTGCCCCAGATGCCCAGCTCTTTGGTCCGATCTACCTGGGCGAGGGTGTGAAAATCAAGGGTGGGGTGGTCATACAGGGCCCGAGCGTGATACGCGACTACAGCATTGTGGACAACCGGGCACACGTCGAGCGCAGTATCGTATGGCGCAACTCATACGTAGGGGAAGGTGTGGAACTGCGTGGTGCTGTTGTGTGCCGACAGTGCAGCATCAAGAGCAAAGCGGTGATTTTTGAGGGTGCTGTGGTGGGTGACATGAGCACTGTTGGCGAGAAAGCGATCATCCATCCCAATGTTAAGATATGGCCCGAAAAAGAGGTGGAAGCTGGGGCCACGGTCAAGTCCAGCATCATCTGGGGTTCACAGGGGCGCCGCGTGCTTTTTGGGCGCTATGGCGTCACCGGACAGGTGAACATTGATCTGACGCCCGAGCTCGCTGCCAAGCTGGGTGCAGCCTTTGGAGCTACCCTGCCCAAAGGTGCGGTGGTGACCATCAACCGCGATGTGCACCGCAGCCCGCGCATGCTCAAGCGGGGCATCATCTCTGGCCTGCCGTCGGCAGGCATCAATGTGCGGGATCTACGGAGCGTGCCCATCCCTGTGGCCCGCTACATTACGCGCAAGATAGGGGCTGCAGGTGGCGTCCATATTCGCTTATCCCCGTATGACAGTCGCGTGGTGGACATCAAGTTCATGGACAAACGCGGCTTGAACCTGAGCAAAGGTACCGAACGCGGAATCGAAAAGATCTTTTTCCGCGAGGACTTTCGGCGTGTCTATCTGGATGAGATTGGGGTTATCAAATATCAGCCCAATGTGGTCGAAACGTACACGGCAGATTTTCTCGCTCGGCTCAACGTCGAGGCGATTCGGAAGGCTGGGTTCTTCGTCGTCGTAGATTATGCAAATGCCCCCGCAGCGTTGGTGCTGCCAAATATCCTCAATCAACTTGGGGTTCGAGTGGTCGAGCTCAATGCTGCGATTGATGAGAGCAAGATGTCCATTCCGACACAGGAATTCCAGCAGTCTTTGGGACAGTTGGCTTCCATTTGCTCCGCGCTGGGGACCAACCTTGGCGTGCGGCTGGATGTGGGGGGCGAGAAGATATTTCTGGTGGACGATTGCGGCAAGGTTCTGCCAAGTGGTATGGCGACCGCACTCTTTGCGGCTCTAGCACTGCGTGCACATGGTGGCGGTACGATCGCCGTACCGGTCACAGTCTCTCGCACCTTGGAGACGATAGCGGGCCAATATGGTGGTCAGGTGATACGCACCAGATTGGACATGCATGCTGTGATGGAGGCCGCTGCTCAGGAGGGCGTGGTCATGGCTGCGGATGGTACGGATGGTTTCGTCTTCCCGCAATTCCAGCCAGCGGTGGATGGCATGATGGCTTTGGCCAAGCTACTAGAATTCCTGGCGCTGGAGAATACCAGCGTGTGCGAAGTTGTGGCTTCGTTGCCGCCGCAGCGCATGGTGGTGCGCAATGTCTCCTGCCCCTGGGAGAACAAGGGCACGGTCATGCGCCTGCTGCACGAGCGGTATAGGGGGGGCAAAGAGGCACAGATAGACGGGGTCAAGGTTCACCTGGGGGAGGCTTGGGTGCTTGTCTTGCCTGATCCCGATCATCCGCTGTTCCGCATCTATGCCGAGTCGGATTCCATCGCTGCGGCAGAGGATTTGGCGGACAAGTACGTGCGCATCGTCGAGAGCCTCCGGGAGTAGGCACGGAGGACGTCGTCCATGCAACCTGTGCTCTTTCGCTGGGGGCCCTATTCCTTGTATGGGTATACGGCGCTGGTGTGTCTGGGCATTCTGCTGGGTGTGGCCTACGTATGCTGGCAGGGCTATCGTGCGGGATACCGGGACACAGGGCTCCTAGATGGTGCACTGTGGGCGTTGGTGGGGGGGCTTGTGGGTGCCCGTTTGACCTACGTCATCCCCAACTGGGCAGACTATGCGGGTCGGCCGGCTGCGTTGCTCAGCTTCTGGGGAGGTGGATTGGTCTTTCAGGGGGGGCTGATTGGCGGGGCAGTGGCTCTGCTGCTTTACGCGCTTTGCACACAACTGCCTTTTCTCCGTCTGGTGGACCTAGCCGCCCCCGCGGTGGCCCTGGCACAGGGCCTGGGCTGGATGGGGGCGCATCTGCACGGCGCGAACTATGGCCTGATTGTGCGCTCTCCGCTCAGCATGTGGCTGCCAGACCTTTATGGCGTCTACGGCCCGCGCTTCCCCACACAACTCCTGGCTTCCCTGCTTGGCTTTGTGCTTTTCGGCGTCCTGTACCGCCTGAGTGAGCGTAAACTGCAGCCTGGCGCACTAGCCCTGCTCTACCTGCTTGGCAATGGCGTTGGACACTTTCTGCTAGAATTCACCCGCGCCGATGAAGCGCCCTACTTGGATCTGCTCCGTGTTACGCAAGTTGCCGAGCTGCTTGAGGCCATCGCCGCAAGCTTCCTGCTGTTGTATCTGTGGGGCGTGCGCAGAGCTAGAGCCAAACCGGCCAGCCAACCGCAAGTCACGGCGAAGGAGATGTGAGGAATGGAGAAACTGAGGGTCGGCCTGGCACAGATCAGTCCGAGCCTGGGCGATTTACAGCGCAACATAAGTTTGCACCTGGATATGATTGAGCAGGCAAAGAAGCAAGAGGTGCAATTGCTCTGCTTCCCAGAGTTGTCGCTCACGGGCTATGTGTTGAGAGACATTGTGCCCGATGTGGCCATGCCGGCTGCAGAGGGCAGTCCCTCTATGGCGGAACTGCTCTCGGCGAGCCAGGATATGGATTTGCTCTTTGGCTTTGTCGAAGAGGATCGTCGCCACCGCTACTACATCGCGGCAGCGTATCTGTCGCAAGGGCAGATCCTACACGTACACCGCAAGGTATACTTGCCGACCTACGGTATGTTTGAGGAGGGGCGCTACCTGGCATCCGGGGATCGCTTCCGTGCTTTCGACACACGGTTCGGGCGTGTGGGCGTTCTAATCTGCGAAGATTTTTGGCACATGAGCTCAACCTATGCTCTCTGGCTGGATGGCGCAGATCTGTTGTTGCTCACGTCAGCAAGCCCTGGACGGGGCCTCAGCCCAGAGGCAGCGCTGGGCAGCTCGCGCTCGGTGGAGCTGATCAACCAGACGTACGCGACTTTTCTCACCAACTTTGTGCTGCACTGCAACCGCGTGGGGTTCGAGGACGGTCTCAACTTCTGGGGAGGCTCGACCATCTTTGGGCCAGACGGCAAACTGGTGGCCCAAGCGCCATACTTCGAAGAGACACTGCTGGTGGCGACACTGGATCTGGGAGCTTTGCGGCGCGTGCGGATACAGTTGCCGCTCCTGCGCGACGAGCGGCCGGGCTTGCTGTTCAAAGAACTGACCCGAATGGTTACGAGTGACGAGTGCTGAGCAGCGGGTAAGGGTGGTACCTATTACTCATTACCTGATAGTGTATCGTTGGGTCAGGAAAGTGGGTTCCGACAGCAGATGAGTATGTAGCATTGCCCTTTACCGTTCGTGCTCTGCATGTGCTCTGCATGCCCCGTGGGCACCTGCGGGCGACCGCACCGACGGGATGGGCGTCACGGACGGGGACAAGCCCCTATGCTACATAAGAGAGCGCACTGACACAGCAATTGAGCCATGTCGGTACTGATGCAGCATTTCTTGAGCCAAGGACGCACTGCCCATTACGTTTTGTTTTGTCTTTTTACTTGTTACTCACGGAGGATCTGCTTTGGATATCGCTACCCAATTATTGCTCAACACCGAGGTGACGCGTCGCGTATTGGTGGCCTTTCTGCGGCGTGAGATCGAGCGTTTTGGCTTCAAGAAGGCTGTGCTTAACTTGTCCGGTGGAGTGGATTCTTCCTTGTCCTGCTTTCTGGCTGCGGAAGCTATGGGAGCGGAGAATGTCCTGGTATTGCTTCTGCCTTACCGCACCAGCGTAGCGGAAAGTGCTGAACACGCACAGCAGGTTGCTAGGATCACCGGTGTCGCCACCAAGACCATAAACATCACGCCCATGGTCGATCCATACCTGGAGCAGTACCCCGACATGAGCAATGTTCGCCGTGGCAACGTGATGGCCCGTATGAGGATGATTGTCCTCTACGACCACACGATGCTTTGGAACGGCCTGGCGGTGGGTACGAGCAACAAGACCGAGTTGCTGCTGGGCTACGGTACGCTCTTTGGGGACATGGCCTCCGCGGTGAACCCGCTGGGCGACCTGTACAAGACGCAAGTGCGCCAGTTGGCACGGGCGGTGGGCGTTCCCGAGGCCATCGTGCAGAAGCCACCTTCCGCCGATCTGTGGGCTGGACAGACGGATGAGGGCGAACTCGGTTTTACCTACGAGGAAGTGGACAAGCTCCTCTACTTGTTGGTGGACGAAAGGTATAGGCCCGAAGAAGCCATAACTGCAGGATTTGATGCGCACTTTGTGCAGGCAGTACTGCGCCGGGTGCGCGCTTTTCAGTTCAAACGCATGCCGCCGATCATTGCCAAGGTCAGCCGGCGGGCTGTGGGACATGATTTTTTGTATCCTCGGGATTGGGATACGTAGGGGTGAGTTTTGCCTCCCCTCGTCGGCATATTCGCCCATACTGGATGAGGTGAACACATGCTGGCACTGTACGCCGCCCTCTTTTTGGTGTCGGCGGCCATGCTGTCCTTCGAACTCACCCTGACACGCCTCTTTTCGGTAACGCAGTGGTACCACTTTGCCTTCATGAGCGTCAGTGTAGCTTTGCTGGGATTTGGCGCCAGTGGTACATGGTTAGCACTGCGGCCTATCGCTGCAGGTGCCACGCACTTTCCGAAGTGCGTGGCACCTGACAGACGAGATCGTGCCGTTCTTGCTCGCCTGGCTGCCATCGCCGCTCTCTTCTCCGTCAGTATCCTCCTGGCCTACCTGGCGATCAACCATGTGCCGTTCGACTCTTACCGCGTTGCCTGGGAGCGCAGGCAATTGCTCTACCTGGCCCTTTACTATGCTGCGCTGGTTCTGCCCTTTTTCTTTGCTGGCTTGTTCATTGGCCTGTCTCTCGCCACCTGGCCTGAGCGGGCGAACGCCGTGTATGCAGCCAATCTGCTTGGCTCAGCGGCAGGCAGCCTGGCAGTGTTGGTGCTGGTTCCCCTTCTCGGGGCAACGGGTGCTGTGATCAGTGCAAGCATGATGAGCATGCTGGCGGCAATCATCTTGAGGATTTCTATCTCACCTGGGAGACGCTACCTCCGACTATCGCCCAGGCGCTGGCAGGCCTTGGTCTCGTCCCAACGATGGCGAGACTCGGCCCGGCAATCTTGCGTGAACTTGGTCTACCTGATGCTGTTCGTGGCCTTGCTAATCTTGTTGATTCACCCGCCGTCATGGTTTGGTCTGCGCATCTCTCCCTACAAAGCGCTGAGCATATCGCTGCTTTTTCCTAAAGCGCACCTCGTCTTCAGCCGCTGGAACGCATTTTCCCGCGTGGACGTTGTGGAGAGCGCTGGCATCCACTCTGCGCCAGGGTTGAGCCTCTCTTTCACCGGAGAGCTGCCCAAACAACTGGGGCTCTTGGTAGACGGGGGCAATCTCAGCCCCATCACTTGCATCCAGGAGCCGGAGGACGAGCTCTTCCTGCGCCATTTGACAACAGCGTTCCCTTTCATACTGCGACCGGACGCAAGCGTCCTGCTGATTGAGCCACGGGGGGGACTTGACCTCTTGACTGCCCTGCAGAACGGCGCGTCGTCAGTAGTTGCTCTGGAGAGCAACCCGCTCGTGGTGCAGGCGGTGCGCGAGCAAGCGGGCCAGAGTGGTGTTTCGGTCTACGATGACCCGCGAGTCACCGTCGTCTTTGAAGAAGCGCGCAGTTATCTGCGCCGTTCGGCAGAGCCATTCGATGTGCTGCTGCTCTCCTTGACCGATACGTACCAGCCAGTCATCTCCGGGGCCTATGGCCTGTCAGAATCCTACGCGCACACTACGGAAGCTTTCATGGAGTATTTGAAGCACTTGAGGGAAGACGGCGTTCTTGTGGTAACCCGCTGGATGCAATCACCTCCCAGTGAGGAACTGCGTGCCTGCGTGCTCCTGGCTGAAGCGCTGGAGCGGGCTGGAGTCGGCGATCCATCTCAGCGGATCCTGGCCTTCCGCAGCTGGTCCACGGCCACGTTGCTGGCAAAGCGCACGCCCTTTCGCGCCGATGAGGTTGCCCGATTGAAGGACTTTTGTGTCGAGCGCAGCTTTGACCTGATCTATTACCCAGGCATGGCGGCCGCAGAGGCCAATCGCTACAATGTGCTGTCCGACACAGCGCACTATGATTCCTTCCGCCGCGTGCTCTCTGCTGCCGAACGGAAAGAGTTCCTGAGGGATTATCCCTACGAGGTCTCGCCACCCAGTGACGACCGTCCTTTCTTCTTCCATTATTTCAAATGGGCGCAGGTCCCGAGCATTCTCAGGATGTTTGGCAAGACCTGGCAACCGTTTGGTGGCAGCGGCTTTCTGATCCTGGTGGTGCTGTTGGTTCTAGCGGCTGCCTTGTCCTTGGTGCTGGTGGTGTTGCCGCTCGTGGTGCGGGGCAAGGCAGACTTCCAAAGTCCAACAGACTTCGGAAGTCTAAGAACCACACTGTTCTACTTCGCCTGCCTGGGGCTGGGCTTTCTCTTTGTGGAGATGCCGCTGTTACAGCAATTCATCCTCTTCCTGGGCCAACCTGCCTATTCCTTCTCCCTGGTGCTCTTTTCCATCCTATTCTTCTCCGGGTTAGGCAGCTTGGTTTCTGGCAGGCTGCCCTTGCGCCCGTTGTTGCTGTTCCTGGCCGTGGTCGTGCTGGCCTATCCGCTGTTTCTCTCGCGCCTGTTCGCACTGGCCATCCAGTGGAGCCTTCCCTTGCGCTTGGCCGTTTCTGTGCTTGGCCTTGCGCCCCTTGGTTTCTTGCTGGGCCTGCCCCTGCCCGGTGGCATTCGCTTGTTGGAGCAGCGGGCGCCACAGTTTATCCCCTGGGCCTGGGCGGTCAATGGCTGCGCGTCGGTGATCAGTTCCATTCTGGCCATGATGGGCGCAGTGACGGTGGGCTTTTCCCGCGTCCTGTTCGCCGGAGCGCTCGCCTATCTTCTGGCGTGGATCACCGTGGTCTCCTTAGTGCCGCGCCCCAAGCCAGAGGCGGCGGCGTGAGTACTGCCCTGTCGCCTCACAAGGCCACGACGTCATCTTCGCGGAACCTGCGTACCATAGCGCTGCGCAGCTTCCTCAGTGGGATCCGCATGAACTTGGTCGGGGCTGTCTGGCAGCCCTGTGTGCTCCATCTGGGTGCCTCGATGTCACTGCTGGGACTCTTGGAGAGCATCGGCGGGTTTCAGGGCATCGTCTCCACAGCGATGCTGCCCCTGGGAGGCTGGCTCTCTGATCGGCGCGGGCGCAAGCCATTTGTGATCCTGGCCGGCGTCCTTGGCTTTGCTGCGCTGGCCACTTTCGCCCTGGCCGGGTGGGTCAGGGAGTGGCGGCTACTCCTTCCAGGCGTGGTGCTGCTGGGGCTGACAGCTATCGCTCGGCCCGTTGTTGATTGCATCACCGCCGAGTCGGCAACATCTGATGCACAGGGATCGGCATTCAGCCTGACAGGCATGGGGTTCGCTGTCTCTGGCGTGTTTGCCCCGGCCCTTGGTGGGTTTCTGGCCAATCGTTACGGCTTCCTGGCTGTGCTGCTGATAGGCGCGGCAGTGGAGTTGGTCACGCTCTGTGTGATGGGCATCGCTCTCACCGAAACGCTGGCCCCCGAGCACAGGACAGTGCCGAGGGCATCCGAACTGCCTGCGCTGCTGCGAAGGGTCATCACGCCGCCAGCCAGGTTGCGGAGCTTTTACATCGCGGTAACGATAGACATGTTCGCTTTTGGCACCGGAGCGGCCATCCTGTTTGGCCTGCTCAGCAAGGAGTACGGCTTCACTCCCCTTCAACTGGGTCTGATGTCCAGCGCACAATCTGCGACCTGGGCGGTCACACCACTGTTCGTTGGCCGGCAGGTAGACAAGAAGGGCTGCGTACCATTCCTGATTCTCTCGGAGGCGATTAGCGTGATTGTGATTGTGGGCTGGCTTCTGGCCAGGTCCTTCACCCATTTCCTGGCCCTGCACGCGCTCTTTGGGTTCGCTGTGGCCACCTGGGTGCCAGCCTTCATGGCCTGGATTGCCAACAGCGTTCCGGAGAGCCAACGTGCGGAGGAGATAGGCAGGTTGGGTGCGTTTCGTGGGCTCTTGAGCTTCCCCGCGCCCTACGTCGGCGGCTTGCTGTACGACGTGGCAGGCTTCCGGGGGCCTATCCTGGCCAATCTGATTGGCGCAGGTCTTGTGACGGTTCTTCTGTGGCGTTTCGTCGCTGAGCCCGACCGGCAGGTCTAGCGGGGATGCTCGCCCGTGAGGGGCACAAAGACGACGCCCATGACGTTCTTCGACACCACTTCCTCGCCGTGCTTCTCGATCAGCCACAGGGTCTGGAAGGCGCCTCGCGGGCCAACCGGGACGACCAGACGTCCGCCGTCTTTCAGTTGGTTGACCAGCGGCTGCGGGATATGGTCAGGGGCGGCAGTGACGATGATCGCGTCGTACGGTGCGTGCTCTTCCCAGCCATAGTAGCCGTCAGCGTGTTTGGTCTTGACATTGTGGTATCCAAGCCGCCTCAAGATCTCGGTGGAGCTCTTATATAGCTCCTCGATGATCTCCACGCTGTAGACTTTATCGGTCACTTGCGCCAGCACGGCTGCCTGGTAGCCGGAGCCAGTGCCGACTTCCAGCACCCGCTCGCCACGTTTCAGCCTGAGCAACTCGCTCATCACGGCCACAATGTAGGGCTGGGAGATGGTTTGACCGTAGCCGATAGGCAGCGGTCGGTCGGCATAGGCCAGGTTCAGGTATTCGGGAAGCACAAACTCATGGCGTGGCACGGCGCGTACGGCGCGAAGCACTTCAGGGTCACGGACGCCTCGTTGCTCAATGTCGAATGTCACCATATGTTCCCTCGGGGTCTGATAGGGGTCAGCGGTCCGAGTCGGCTCGGACGGGCCTGGGGTGTCCATGGCCCTGGGAGTGGGTGTGCCACTCGGCCGGCGGCTGCGCCTGGCCGACCACTGATGCAAGACGCACACGCAGGCAATCGCCAGCAGCAGGGCTGCGGTCCATCTCAGCAGACGCTTGTACTGTGGTCTCATGCGTTTGCCTCCTGCCTGATGTGCACGGCGCGCATGAATGCCAAAAGAATCCAGGTGATTCTACCCCTTTTCTTCCTGGATGCCAACCGCGCTGCAGTGTCCCGTCGCAACACACTCAGTACGTGCCAGTTTGGCACATGCCCACCACTGGGGTAGAATCGACAGGCACTTTAGCTTAGGGAAAGGAAGACAAGCCCCATGAACCCAGTCATCGACACAATCCTCAGCCGAAAGTCCATCCGCGCCTACGAGCCCACAGAGATTAGCGCCGAGCACAAAGAGGCCATCCTGAGGGCTGCACTGCGCGCACCTACCGCCGGCAACCTGATGCTGTACTCCATCATCGAGGTCACCGACCAGGCGGCCAAGGATGCCCTGGCAGAAACGTGCGATCACCAGCCCTTTATCGCCAAAGCGCCGTGGGTACTCCTCTTCCTGGCCGACTACCAGAGGTGGTACGACTACTTCCTGCTCTCCGACGTCCAGCAGCTCTGCGAGCAGAGAGGCGAAGAACTGCGCAAGCCCGAAGAGGGCGATCTGTTCCTCGCTTGCTGCGATGCCTTGATCGCTGCGCAGACGGCGGTGATCGCTGCACAGTCTCTGGGCATAGGGTCGTG
Source organism: Chloroflexota bacterium (assembly GCA_030607875.1). Taxonomy (GTDB): domain Bacteria; phylum Chloroflexota; class Anaerolineae; order UBA2200; family UBA2200; genus JAUWJD01. The sequence goes on along the minus strand of JAUWJD010000033.1, from coordinate 30,461 downwards.
CTACATCGGTGACATCATGGAGAACTGTGAAACCCATCGCGACCTGTTCGGCCTGCCCACGTACACCTTTCCCATCGCCCTGGTATGCTTTGGATATCCCACAGAGCAGCAAGAGCAGAGGACACAGTCGACAAGATTCGACCGGAAGTTCATCGTCTTTGAGGACCGCTACAAGAAGTTGGACGAAGACGAGTTCGAAGAGATGTTCCGCGAGATCCAGGAGCGGTTTCACACGAGGAAAGAACACCCTGAGGGCATCCACAATAGTGGTCAGCTCATCTATGCCCGCAAGTTCTCGTCCGACTTTGCCAGGGAAATGAGTAGGTCGGTGCGGGCCATGCTGCAGGCGTGGACGAGCGACTGCCTCGGCACATAGCGCGCGAGATGCAAAAGTCGCCACTACGAACCTCGCGGTATAGCACTGAGAGAGAACTAGGCGCATTGGGGGGAATATCGGTCTATGAATCGCCGGGCGGCCGTCAACCGGGCGGAAGAACTCCGCTTAATATAACAACCGCACATCCACTCACCTTGCCGGGTTCAACCAGCACTTGGCAACATGGCAGGGTTTTTTTTGTCTCGCCATCCCTCACATCCTCTCCTCGACAGATCATCACCTGAATCATCACATGTGATGATGACATCTCATCACCTTACCTGGTATACTCTGATCGAAGCGCCTGTTCCAATCGGAAGAGAAGAAGCGAGCCCAGAGGCACAGAGCAAGTGAGCCATGCGCGGCTGAGAGCAATCACGAACAAGGAGGGCCTATGGCCGAAGGACCAGGAGAAGCTGCCCCGATGATCTACGAAATCAAGATCAAGGGGCACCTCAGTGACAGGTGGGTCGATTGGTTTGAGGGTATGACCTTCACCCAGGAAAGCGACGGAACTACCACCCTCTACGGCCCGCTTGCCGACCAAGCCGCATTACACGGCTTGCTCAATGGCATCCGAGATCTGGGTTTGACGCTGGTCTCGGTTCAACGTGTAAGCCTTGGTAGACAAGACAGGGGTGTTGAAGGTGGACAAGGTGCAGACCAAGAGAAACCGCAAGCCTCGTCGTGAAAGCAGTGTTGGCACCTGTGTGACTGTACTCGGGGTTGGGCTGCTTATGCTTGCAGTTTCTGCGCTTTGGAAGGAAGAATGATGAGGAGGAAGGATCCTATGAAGGACTCTGTAATCAAAGTCACAGAGTTTCGCAAGACCTACGGCGATGTGGTCGCCGTGGACGGCATCAGTTTTGACGTGCACCGTGGTGAGATATTCGGTCTTTTGGGGCCCAACGGTGCAGGGAAGACCAGCACGCTGGAGAGTTTGGAAGGACTGCGCTTTCCTGATGGCGGGTCGCTGCAGGTTTTGGGCATCGATCCCGCCCGCCAGTCGCGCAAGCTGCGCAACCTCATCGGCGTGCAATTGCAGACCTCTGGCCTGCCGGAGAGCATCCAAGTCGATGAGGCGATGAGGTTCTTCTGCGCCTACCATGGCGTAGCCCCGCGCTATGACTTGCTGGATCGATTGGGCCTGGCAGAGAAAAGGAGGGCCCAGTATCATCAACTCTCTACCGGCCTGCAGCGACGCCTGGCGTTGGCGCTGGCGGTGGCCCACGATCCCCCCGTGCTCTTTCTGGACGAGCCTACTGCCGGCCTCGACGTCCCTTCGCGCGTTGAGCTGCACAACCTGATGCGTGAATTGCAGGCTGCGGGCACCACCATCATCCTTGCCACGCACGACATGGCCGAAGCGGAAGAGATGTCAGACCGTGTGGCCATTCTGCTGTGCGGAAGGATCGCTACTAGGGGCACGCCGATGGACATCACTGCCACCGGCGCGGGCCTGACCAAAGTCTCCGTCCGCACAGAGGGCTCCAGCCTGTCCGAGGCTGGTGGCACCTTCCCGGCGGTCAGCCGGAGCACAGTCAAGGATGAGTATCACATCTACTTCAGTACCGATATCGGACCAACGGTGTCGGCTATCATCGCCCACATCGACGCACGGGAAGACACGCTGATCGATCTGCGGGTGGAACGCCCATCACTGGAGGATCGTTTCCTGGAAATCGCAACCGCAGGAGGTGCCCAATGAGCGCGTTTCTTTATCACTTTTTATTCGAGTTCCGCACTGGGCTTCGCAACAAGACATTGCTGATGATGAACTATCTGTTCCCTCTTGGCTTCTACGCCATGATGGGGCTGGTCATGGTCCCAATCAACCCTCTATTCCTGGAGACGATGATCCCAGGGATGGCCGTGTTTGCCATCCTGGCGGCTACTTTGCTGGGCCTGCCCGACCCGTTGGTGACCGCTCGCGAAGCTGGCATCTTTCGCAGCTACAAGATCAACGGCGTCCCTGCGATCTCGCTCCTGGTCATCCCGGCGCTGACCACAGTGCTCCATGTGCTGCTTGTGACAGCGCTCATCACCGCTACAGCGCCCCTGTTCTTCGATGCACCCTTACCTGTGGATTGGCTCGGCTTTGCCCTGACCGTCCTCGTGACTGCCTTTGCCTGCGCAGGGCTCGGCGTGCTGATCGGCGTGATTTCGCCCAGTTCGCGGATGACGGTGCTGTGGTCGCAGCTGATCTACCTGCCCTCGATGCTGTTGGGGGGAATGATGTTGCCCTACAGCATGTTACCTGCGACAGTGCGGAAAATGGCTCAACTCTTACCAGCCACCCAGGCTATGAACGCCTTTCGAGGGCTGGCTCAGGGCCTGGCTGCTGACTTTAGTCCGCATGGGTCGCTCGCCATCTTGCTGACCAGCGGAGTGCTGGCCTTTGGGCTGGCGGTCTATCTCTTCAACTGGGACAGGAGCAACACCACGCAGCGCGGGCATCCCCTGTTGGCGTTGCTGGTCTTGCTGCCCTACGCCGTCGGCGTGCTCTTGCTGTCTTGACCAAGGGGCGCTTTGTTCGCCAAGACTCCATCGCAAATGCGTTTGGTGAGTGAGCCTATCGGAAAACGTTCGTACAAGAAGCATGGAATAGAAAAGGGGAACTCAAAATGGAGAACCGCAAGGCGATCATTGACTTGATCCTGAAGGCAGTTGCACTAGGAATGTCCGTTGTCAGCATCGTATTGGGTTTTATGAACGAGGCTGACCTGGATACGCAGGTAACGATGCTCGGTATTGGGCTTTTCGCACTCTCAGTTGCCGCTCTGCAGAAAGTGGAACTGGAGTAGCGAGGTAGCTAGACCGAGTTTACGGCGGCTGAGCCCGCGTGGAGCATCCACTATGAAACGGGCCGAGTTGAGATGCTCGGCCCGTTGGCCGCCAACGTGCGCTGCGCTCGAAATCGGCGCCCAACTCGTCCGTGTGGCTCCAGGTGAAAGGTTGGCTTCAGCATTCCGTCGCCGCGCAGGTGATGCGCGGGTCGTTCGTCCCCGTTTGACAAGACCTTGGTCAGGTGATATATTTAGTGTTGTTAAGTAATGGCCGCACCAATCCAAGGAGGCGTCTTGGAAGACCAAGAGCTGTCAGAGCAATTGGCAGCCATCGAACGGCTGATGCTGGGCGTTGGCTGGCTGGAGCAGCGCCGCTTTGCGCGGGATCTTGCCGAGTTCGGCCTGACTGTGCCACAGTTCGTTGTGCTGCGCTCCATTCTCCATCGAGATCAGCAGTCGAGCATGAGCACACTGGCTGACGAGACCCTGCAGTGCTGTGCGACGATGACCGGCATTGTGGACCGCCTGGTAAAGATGGGGTTGGTGACACGCCAGCGGGATCCCCTTGACCGACGGCGTGTGTTCGTGCAGTTGACCACAAGCGGCCGTGCGGCCATGGACAAGGTGCGTCACAGACGCGTAAAACGTCTGCGCGAGACGCTTGTCCACCTGGCACCCGAGGATGCCGGCGAACTGCTGCGCTTGCTGAGCCTCTATCTGGAAGCCTTCCGCCAGCAGTACGAGGAGGATACGCCCTAGGGGCCACCCACATCGGAACCAGACATCACCGCGAGCATCCCCTGCTCGCTGAAGGACAGACACCCAGTGACGACTACTATCAACCTGGAGGCCAAAGCATTGCAAGTGCATCAACACTTGCTGCGCGTCTTCGGTGAGCGGCCCAGGGAGCGAGGCCTGGACCCCATCGCCCAGTTGGTATCCACGATCCTCAGTCAGAACACCAACGATACGCTGCGTGACAAGGCCTACGACACGCTGCGACAGCGCTTTCCCACCTGGGAGCAGGTGCGTGATGCGCCGGTAGAGGAGGTCACAGCAGCGATCAAGATCGCCGGGCTGAGCCAGCAGAAAGGCCCCAACATCCAGGCAGCACTGCGGCACATCTCCGAGGAACAGGGCGAATTGAGCCTGGATTTCCTGCGGGCGATGGAGGTCGAAGAGGCCAAACAGTGGCTGACCGCGATGAAGGGCGTCGGACCCAAGACCGCAGCGATCATCCTGCTCTTTGCCCTGGACATGCCAGCCTTTCCGGTGGACACTCACATCCACCGGGTGACCAAGCGGCTGGGTTTGATACCGGCGAAAGCCTCCCGGGAAAAGGCCCATCAACTGCTGGAGGCCTTGATGCCACCGCAGACGTACTACGCTTTTCACCTTAACGTGATCCGCCACGGCCGTAGAGTCTGCCAGGCACGGCGGCCGCGCTGTGAACTGTGCGTGTTACGCGACCTCTGTGACTACTACCAGAACGTGGTGCTGCCGCAGCCCGCGCCGCCGCCAGCAGCGGAGGAGCGGGCATGACCGAATTGTTGCTGATCCGGCACGGGGAGTCGCAGTTCAACGCTGAACACCGCTGGGCGGGCTGGGAACACGAGTCGCCGCTTACGCAGCGAGGAGAAGCCGAGGCCCAGGTTCTGGCCGAGCGCCTGGCAACTGAACGCGGTATTGCGGCGCTCTACACCAGCCCACTGGTGCGGGCGCGGCAGACAGCGCAATTCGTCGGCAAGGCGCTGGGGCTGTTACCTGTTGTCCGGACTGGCCTGCGTGAGGTCAACGTGGGCCACGTGGGCGGCCTGACCGACGATGAGTTCGCCGCAACCTTTCCGGAAGCGTTTGTCCGCTGGCAGGACCGCACCGACATTGAGTTCACCTGGCCGGGAGGCGAGAAGCGCGCTGGCTTTTTCCGACGCGCAGCCCAGGCGGTCGCCGACATCGTCGCTCAGCATGGCGAAAACAAGGTAATCGTCGTCTGCCACGGCGGGGTAATCCGCGCCACGCTGGCCTACTACCTGCCGAATGACTACGGCGAGTGGTGGACCTACTCGCTGCACACCGGCTCCCTGACCAGGCTGTGGGTCACCGTCAATGGGAGCAGACTCCTCGCCTTGAACGAACACGACTAACTGCCAGGGGCAGAATGATCTCTCCAGAGGCGTGGAATGCTTCGGCGATGGATTGTCGCTGTGTGATCAGAGCTCTTCCGAGGTGAAGGCGAGCAGGTTCGTAGTGGCGACTTTAGTCGCTCTTTTCGCTTTGGTCAGCACTGACTTCGCTGCTCCGAGCGTTCACTTGGGGATCGCTAGAGTTCTTCCGGGGTGAAAGCGATTACTTCATCAATCGAAGCTGCATCGAGGAACAGCATCACCAGGCGGTCTACGCCGAGGGCGATGCCGGCGGATGGAGGCATGTCCTGCAGTTCGGCCAGGAACTTGTCCGGAAGGTAATAGGGGCGCTTGCCCAGCGAGCGGCGGTATGTTTCTTCGCGCAGGAAGCGGGCGTGCTGTTCCTTGGCGTCGGTCAGTTCGGAGAAGCCGTTGGCCAGTTCCAGGCCAGCGATGTACAGCTCAACGCGCTCGGCTACCGAAGGGTCATCTTCTCGCAGCCGCGCGAGCGAGCCTCGGGCCGCCGGGTAGTCGTAGAGGAAGATTGGCTTCTCGACGGGCAGTTGCGGCTCAATGTCCCGGACCAAAATCTCATCAAACTGGTCGCGTTCTAGCGCTTTAGCCATGGAGACCTGCGCGTAACGCGAGAAGGCTTCTTCCACCGCAATCCTCGGCCAGGGACTCGCTAGGTCGATCTCCTGCCCCTGGTAGGCCAGCGTGTCTCCCCGGCCTGTTCTGCGGGCCACGCTCTGGATCAGCGCTTCGCAGTGGTCCATCAACCCGTGATAGTCACCACCCGCACAATACCACTCCAGCAGGGTAAACTCGGGGACGTGCAACTTGCCCCGTTCTCCCTCTCGCCAGCAGCGGCAGATTTGGAAGATGCGCGGGTAGCCGGCAGCCAGCAAGCGCTTCATGCACAGCTCGGGAGAAGTATGAAGAAACCAGCCGTCAGCAGGAATGGCATCGATGTGCGACTCCGGTGCCGGGGCGGGTATGCGGTGGGGAGTTTCTACCTCGAGGTAGCCCTGGTCAATGAAGAACTCTCGGATGGCCTGTAGGATGGCGGCCCGCGCCACAAGTGCCTTTCGGCGGCTGGCCAGCCGCCAGTTGATGGGCAAAGTACTACTCCTTGACCCTGGTCACGTACTCACCGGTTCGGGTGTCGATCTGGATCAGGTCACCCTCCACGACAAAAGGCGGAACGCGCAATTCGTATCCCGTTTCCACCGTCACTGGTTTGAAATCGGCGCTGGAGGTATCCCCCTTGGCCCAAGGAGCGGCTTCGGTGACCCGGAGATTGACAAAGGTGGGGGGATTCACACCGATGGCTTGCTCCCGGAAGAACAGGATGTCTACGGTCAGATTGTCCATGAGATAGTTCTTGGCATCGCCCAGTGCCCCTGCGCCGATGGCGATTTGATCGTAGGTCTCATTGTCCATGAAGTAGTAGTTGTCGTCGTCCTTGTACAGATACTGCATGTTCCGCTGGTCCAGGTGCGCTGGTTCAAGAGTGTCCCCAGAGCGGTACGTTTTATCGATGATGGCTCCACTCACCATGTTGCGCAGGCGAGTGCGATAGAGTGCCTGCCCCTTGCCGGGTTTGGCGAACTCGAAGGCGATGACGATATAAGGTTGGCTGTTGATGACGATGGTCAGCCGTTTTCGCAGGTCAGAAACTGTGTACATGTGCGACATTCCCCGTCCAGGTAGTGATACAGCGCAGAGGGCGAGCTCAAGGTTCGGCCCTGTGCGCTGAGACAAATGCTTCAGACAATTGTATTATATCATGACTACGCTCTGCCAACAAGCGCACGCATTCTTTGCAGTTCCTGAATGACTACCCTATAATGCCCTTTGATTCTGTTCGGAAGGGCGTGTGATTTGACCGCATTGCACAAACGGTGGGAGGTTCTGCCGCCTGCCCCAGAAGAGCACGTGGCACGCTTCCCTGATCTGACGCCGCTCGTGGTGCAGATTCTGTACAATCGCCAGATACGTACCGTTGACGACGTAGCGGCGTTCTTGTCCAGAAGCTTTGCCGTGGACAACCCTTTCCTCTTAAAGGGCATGAACGAGGCGGTGACCCGTCTGCGCCAGGCTCTGCGCGCAGGGGAGGCAATCGCTGTCTATGGCGATTTTGACGCGGATGGAGTGACGGCCACTGCGCTGCTGGTGCCCACGTTGCGCGCTCTGGGCGCACAGGTGATCCCCTACATACCGCAGCGTATGGAGGGCTATGGTCTGCACGAGTCTGCCTTGAAAAAGCTGGCCGATCAGGGCATCAAGGTGGTCGTAACGGTGGATTGCGGCGTGCGGGCCACCGAACAGGTTGCGTGTGCAAACAAGCTAGGCCTGGATATGATCATTACCGACCACCACGCCATCGGGGGGGAACTGCCTGCGGCAGTCGCAGTGATTGACCACAGGAGACAGGACGACCGCTATCCGTTCAAGCATCTCGCGGGCGTAGGACTGGCCTTTAAACTGGCCCAAGCCTTGCTGCGCGCGGAACGCCAGGTGCCTGTTGCCAAGACTGAAACACTGCTCGAGGAGCAGGATCTGCTGGATCTGGTCGCATTGGGCACGGTGGCGGACCTGGCTCCCTTGATCGGCGAGAACCGCGCCCTGGTGTCCCGTGGTCTGGAGCAACTGAATCAGGCCCGGCGGCCCGGAATCGCTGCCATGTTGGAAGAAGCGAGGATAGAACCAGGGCAGGTGAGCGCTGGTACTGTCGGATATGTGCTTGGCCCGCGGCTGAATGCCGCTGGGCGTCTGGATGATGCTATGGCCAGCTACAACCTGCTGACCACATCCTCGGCGGAAGAGGCGGAAAGGCTTGCCCAACAGCTTGGCGAACAGAATCGCGAGCGGCGGCGTTTGACGCTTGAGATGGTCGAGCGAGCCCGCGAGCAAGTGCGTGCGCAGGTGGATGAATTGATCTACGTATTGGCGGACAGTGCCTACATGGCAGGCATTGCCGGCCTGGTCGCCAGCCGCATCGTGGAGGAGTTCTACCGCCCTACTCTGGTGATTGCCTTGGGAGAGGAAGAGAGCAAGGGCTCGGCGCGCAGCATCAAGGGCTTTCATGTCACTCGAGCTCTGGATGAATGCGACGTTCTGCTGAAGAGGCATGGCGGGCACTCTGCGGCCGCTGGGTTTACCATCGGCAACGACAACATCGACGCATTTCGTGAGAAGTTGAAGAAAATCGCCAGGCGTGAGTTGACTGAAGATGATTTAGTGAAGCCGGTCAAGATTGACATGGCTCTGTCGCTGACTCGGGCAGACGGCGAGACCCTGGCTCAGGTAGAGATGCTGCAGCCTTTTGGCATGGGGAATCCGCGCCCAACCTTTGTCAGCTACGATGTGCAGGTGCGTGCTTGTTACCCCGTGGGCAGCGCAGGCACAAGCCTAAAGTTCAAACTCAGCGATGGTGTGGCTGTCTGGGATGCGATTGCTTTCCGACAAAGGATCCCAGCAGATCAAGTGCCTGGGCGTATTGATGTGGTCTACACCCTGCAGAGCAGGATTTGGAACAACAAGGAGCGCTTGGAACTCGTTGTAAAGGACTGGCGGCCTGCCGAAGGGTGATCGCTTTCCGGCCAGCGGCAAAGGCTGCACGTTGTCTGCTGTGAGGAGAAAGTGGAAAGTGTGATGAGTGAGACGGAGGTTCCGCTGTGAGGGACGCGGGTTTGCTAGGGGACGTCCTCATCTTGCTGGGTGTGTTTTTTCTCGGCTTTGTCGCCGGGATTGTCTTCATGCCCCTGCGCAACTTGTTAGCTGGGCTTGGGCGTGCTCCGGGGCGGTTCCTCAAAGGCAGCCAGAACGTGGGTCAGAGGATGCGCCAAGCGTTCGGAGGTTCCACTTCGGGGGAAGCACTGGATCGTTCAGGTCTCACTGGCAAGTTGGCCGGTGCTGTCTCCGATCTGCTGACTCTGCGACTGCGACATGCAGAGGCGAGCTTCCGGGAGGGGCTGGACGCTTTTGACCAAGGAGACTATGGGCTGGCACGTAACAAGCTCTCCGAGGCGCTCTTCTGGGATCGCAAGATGGAGTTAAAGCCTCTGCACGTACTGGCTCATTTGCATCTGGGCTGGCTTGACGAAGAGCAAGGTGCCTGGAGCAAAGCCCAGCAGCATTACGAGCAAGCTGTGCACCTGGATGCGACCAACCTGCCGGCGACGCTGCGTCTGGGCATGATGCACTTTCGCCTGGGCGAGACTGGTGCGGCGATTTTCCAGTTTCAGCGAGCTCTGGAGTTGGATCCCGCCAATCTGGACACGCATTATTATCTGTACGCCATTTACCGCCGGGCCAAGATGGAGACCGAGGCGCTGGAGCAATTGCGCATTATCAAGGCAGGTGAGAAGACACAGAAGCTGGTAGAGCTATTCGCTCGCCATGGTGAGGATCATTTCCGCATGTCTCGCTATGCGGAAGCTGTAGATGACTACGAACTAGCGCTGCAGTTTGATCTGTCTCGCGTTTCTCTTCATACGGTCCTCGGCGATCTTTACCACCTTCAGCAACAGTCCCACACCGCAATGGAGACGTGGTGTCGCGGGCTTTGGATAGGCTATTCTGAGGCCCTGGCGGAGAGGGTGCTGGCCGTGGCTGGGGCCGATGTGCATCTCTGGCCTGCCATCCAGTTGCTTCGTGATTGCCTGGCCCGCCACCCTCAAGATGGCAGGTACCATTTCCTGCTGTCCAGACTGCTGCGCCGGTCGGGGGAAGAGGAGGAAAGTGTCGCTCTGCTGGAACAGGCAGTACGGTTGACGCCAGAGTCGCTGGAGGCGCAGGAGCAGTTGGGTGACCTATACACCGGTGTTGGGCACAATGTCAAGGCTGGCATGACCTACCGTGCCGGGTTGAGTGCGGCGCGCGCCCGAGAGACGGTGTACCGCTGCCGGGCATGCGGGTACGTTACCGGCGAGGAACAGGCACGCTGTTTCCAGTGCAATAGTTGGAGTACCCTGGGGAAGATGACGCGGGTGGAGGCCTCAGCCCGTGTTTCTGTCCCTGCGAATCTCTTCGAGCGAGCCGGCGCAGTGCGCCGGAGGCTGTATTCGGCCTGGAACCGGATTGCGGGGCAGTTGCCCTCTGGGGATTAGTGTGTCTATCTATTGGATTGCGTTAGGCAGCAGTATGACCTTCTTGATGAGTTCAGTGATGATGGCTGATATCACGCCAGCGAAGCAGTGCGCCACAGTGCTGGGAGCGTTTGACGCGACCATAGATTGGGTGCTCTTTGCTGCACCGGCGCTGGCTCTGGCGCTGTACGGGCCGTTGGGACGGATCGGGCCATTGTTCGTCCTCGCCAGCATTCCGGCGTGGCTTGCTCTGCCGGTGGCCTGGCCAGTTCAGGACACCAAGCCGTTGGCTGCTGCGTCTTGAGGCAGCTTACATATTACAGGTGGGAAGTGAGATGAAAAAGAGAGGCTCTTCCAAGGAACTGGAGATGATAAACAGAGGCGACGATGTTTCCTACGTGATGGCCTGCGTGGCCAATGCCGACTGTTGCTCTGTCGTAGGGATAAGCAACATTGGCAAATCCACACTGTTGCGTTCCTTGCCTGTAGTGTACAAGGAACATCTCGGCTCAGCAGCCGACAACTACACATTTGTCTACATCGACTTTAACCTCACCTCGCAGATGACCGAGCAAGGTTTCTACGAGGTCATTCTGCGCAATCTGCTGGAAGTGCTTGAGACGAAGCAAGCCGATGCCGAACTCCAAGCCGCTATCCGGCAAGCCTACCAGACGGTCATTGCGCCCAGCAGCCTATTCCTGGTGCCTTTGGCTTTCGAGGACAGCCTGGCAGCTCTTCAAGACCAGCGGTCGGGCCTGCTGGTGCTGCTGTTCGACGAATTCGATGAGGTTCTCGCCGCACTCGATCCTCGCGTCTTTGTTCGCCTGCGGGCCATGAAAGACAGGCATTGGTCTCGCCTGTGCTACGTGACGGCAACAGGACACCGGCTCTCAGAGATTCGCCGTGAGCGAGAAGTCGGTGAGTTCTGCGAGCTGTTCGCGGTCCACACGCGCTATCTCCTTCCGCTCAGCCGGGTGGACGCCCACGCTCTGGTGCAGAGGTGCGCTGCGCAATCGAACGCGGAACTCACGGAGAACGATGTTGATTTCGTGCTCGACTGTGCGGATGGGCATCCGGCTCTGTTGCAGGCGACCTGTCGTGCCCTGGGCAAGGCGAAGGAAGAAGCCAGTTGGCGCTCGGGCGCTGTGAATTCCGAACGTGTGCGCGATCATGTTGCCGACGATGCCAACGTCCGTCTGGAGTGTGCCAAGTTGTGGAATGATCTGAGCAGGCCGGAACAGGAGACGTTGATCCACTTGCTCAGTGGCCGGGATGTCACGTTTGAGTTGGACACGCTGATCGAGAAGGGCATCGTCCGCGCCAGCGCGGCGGGCAGGCAAGTGTTTGGCGACCTGTTTGCCGGCTTTGTGCGGCGGCAGCAATTGGTGCGCCGTCGTAGGCCGCAGGGTGTGCGTGTTGACGTGGAAGCGGGTGACGTCTGGGTAGATGGTGAGCTTGTCCCGGTACTCACCGAGCTGGAATACAAACTGCTGCTGTTGCTGTATGGCAGCCTTGACAAGATCTGTGACAAGTACAAGATTGTGGAATCGGTCTGGGGGGAGAGCTATATTGACGAGGTAGATGACGCGCGCATTGAGAAGCTGGTGAGCCGCCTGCGTCAAAAGCTCGAGCCCGAGCCGGAGGAGCCCAAGTACCTGATCACCATCCGGGGTAGAGGTTACAAACTGGTGAGCCCTGACTAGAGCGCAATGCCCTTTCCCGATGTCAGCTTCCTGTCGGCTGAGCGTCATGCAAAACGAGTTGCGTCACGGTAGAATGCCAGTGAAACAAGCAAGACGTGGCTTGTCGATAGGAGGTGGAAATCGGTGATGAACATAGAGGAAAAGCAGGATGTCACTCCTGTCTGCCCTCATTGCTCTGCTGGTCTGCAGACCATCTGGGTGCGCAGGTTAAGAGGAAGGTTCGGGAAACGCTATGTGTACCTTTGCCCGAGCTGTAGGAAGGTACTAGGGATATCCCATCGCAAGGGAAACCTTATAAACTAGAGGGAGATTGCGGCAGTATTGTCTCTCGGCTGCAGTGCCGAGGGTCGAATCACTTAAGGAGGAGGGTAAGAATGCCATCAATACTGGACAGAGTACGGACACTGATTTCGGCTAACCTGAATTACCTCATCAGCCAGGCGCTGAGGGCCAACAGTATGGCCGTTGTGGATGAGTATATCCGCAAGGTCGACGACAACCTCGAAGCTCTTGAGGATGCGGCAGCTACCGTTGGCGGCGAGGCCAAGACGCTCAAGCGCAAGTACCGGCAGTTCGAGGAACAGTCTGAGGAAGTGGATCGCAACATTGACCTGTTCCTGAGCCAGGGCAAGGATGAGCTTGCAGCGGCTGCGCAGTACCGCTACAACACCGTCAAGCGGCTTGCGGACACCTATGGCGAGCAGTACAAGTACCAGGAGTCCGAATACAAGAAGCTCCTGTCTGCCAAGCTCAAACTGGAAGCCAAGCTGACGGAAGCCAAGCGGGAGCGGACCGAACTGCAGGCCATGCTTGATCTGGCCAAGAGCAAGGAGCTGACGCACAAGGTCGTCGAAGGCGTGGGGGGCATCACCGTCTCAGAGGCGGGGATCACCGAAATCCGCGAGGAGATTCAGCGTCGCCTGGACAAGGCGACTGCGCAGGGTGAGATTGACGCCAAGCGCCTGGACACTCAGATGGCCGAAGCTCTGGAGAAAGATACTATTGACCGCCAGCTTGCCGCGCGAAAGGCCCGGCTGGGGTTGAAATAGGCAAGATGGGAGCAGGGCCTACGCGGGCTCTGCTCCTCTTTGCTGCTGGCTCACGCACTGCTGCGGTGGCAGAGTCCAGTGCAGCAACGCATTGCCAGCAACAATTGAGCGGCTGGAGGATGTGCCCCGCGAGTTGGGTCCACGGTCTTTGGTCATCGGGTTTTTTGGCGACTCAAAGCGGAGGGGCTTTGCAGGAGGATAGTTCAGTCCGCCGGAGGTCTCGCCCCAGGCGATGGCTTGACGGGATAGTTCATCCCGCTTGACGGGATTGGAGCTTTTGGAGATGGATATATGAATAGAACGCGTTGGGTGTTTCTGATCACTATGCTGGTGGCTGTGGCCATTGTAGCAGCCTCGCTGCTTGTGCAACGCGCAGGTGGCGTGAAACCTCTGATCGAGCAATCGGAAACGCTAGAAGTGCGTATTGTCTGCGCGCTGCCGGTAGAGCCCTTTGTGCGAGAAGCGGCCAGGAAGTTCAACGCGGAGAAGCACAAGCTGGAAGGGCATCCCATCAAGGTGACGGTAGAGCCGATGGATGGCTTGACCGCCATGGGCCGTTGGGAACGCGAAGAGCTGGATCCGATTCCCACAGTTTGGATTCCGGATAGCCGCTATCTAGTGGAGCTGGTGAATGCCACGTACAAAGAGAAGCGAGGGCGAGATATCTTCCTGACTGGCGGCGAGTACCGCGCCCGTCCCATCGCCATTTCGCTCTTCTCCTGGGGCATCTATTCCAGCCGGGAGCAAGTCCTGCGCGCCAAGTATGGTGAAATCAACTGGCGCGTCATTCACGATGCCTCCACTGCCAAAGGTGGCTGGCCGGAATTGGGCGGCTCTGCTGATTGGGGCTATTTCAAGCTCGTTGTGCCCAACCCCAGAAAGAACGTGGGTGGCTTGGCAGCTATGATCGCGGCGGCGGGTGAGTACTACGGCAAGACGGACATTGGTGTGGCCGATGTCACCAATCCCGAGTTTCAGAAGTGGCTCCAGGAGTTGATGGGTGCAGTAACTGACTTTAGCAGCCTGGGTGCCTATTCTGTGGAGAACCTGGCGCTCTTTGGCTACTCGATGGGTGATGGCGGACAACTGCTGGAGAGCGATCTGCTGGTCAATATGGCCGGCATTCAGACCCGTTGGCAAGATCCTCTGGTCATTGTCTACCCCGAATATGTGACCTGGTTTGACTTCCCGTTTACCATCTGGATGGGTGACGAAACCACTGCTTTAGAGAAGAACGCCGCTCTGGAGTTTGAGAAATACCTGCTGACGCCGGAGATTCAGGAGCGAGCAGTTCAAATGGGACTGCGGCCGGCGAACCCTGAAGTATCGGTCACGGAGCCAGATAGTCTGTTTGTCAAATGGCAGGATCAAGGAGCGATGACCGTAGTACCACGCACTACCATGATGCGCTCTCCGGACCGTGACGTGCTGCTGGCCCTGTTGCGCTGGTTTGACCTGAACGTGGCCGAGCGATAGGAGGATGGCGATGAGTCGGAAAGTGAACAAAAGCTCTCGCCGCTGGGTGCTCGTTTTGGCGGTCGCGTCAGTGGTCATCCTGACCGTCTGTGTCTCCTGCTGGATGGTCTACCAGGCTGGACGACGCGATGTCAGCGGCGAGAACACGGTCACGCTGGAAGTTGCCTATTCCCCCGAAAAGCAGGCGCTCTTCGAAGAACTGGTCAAGCGCTTTAACGCAGGGCGGCCACGCACTCCTTCAGGCAAGCGCATCACCGTTGTGGCCACACAGATGGAGCCTGAGGCCATGATCGACGCTGCCCTGGCGGGCGAGTTCCAGGTCTTGTCTCCGGATTCCTCCGTCTGGCTGTCACAACTGGAACTGGGCTGGCAGGATTCGGAAACTTTTATCGTGGGAGAGACCATACGTTTTGCCGTCAGTCCTGTGGTCATCGCCATGTGGCAGGAGACAGCCAGCTCTCTGGGCTATCCCGATAAGGCCATTGGCTGGGCGGACATCCTGGCGGCTGCCCGCACCAATCCAGATTTCAAGTGGAGCCATCCATCCACCTCTTCGGCCAGCGGGCTTTTGGCCACCCTGGCTGCATTCTACGCGGGAGCGAACAAGACCCGTGGTTTGACCGTGGAGGATGCCACTGCTGAGGAGACGCTGGCATACGTAGCTGCGCTGGAAAAGACAGTGCGTTACTATGGTGAAGGGGAATTGGCGGTTATCCAGCAGGTGGAGGAGAAGGGACCTGCCTACCTGGATGCCTTTGTCGTCCAGGAGCAGTTGGTGATCCAGTTCAATGAACGGAACAGGGAAAAGCTGGTAGCCATCTATCCAGTCGAAGGTACGATGTGGAAGGATCACCCGCTGGTTTTCCTGGAGCGGCCTGATTCCACAACTGAGCAGCGGCAAGCCTATCGCGTCCTCAGCGACTTTCTGCTGTCGAATGACGCCCAGATGCTGGTGCTCTCCAACGGTTACCGGCCAACGGACTTGAGCATACCCCTGGATTCGCCTGCATCGCCGATCAAGGTAGCGAATGGCGTGGATCCGGCACAGCCCAAGACGACGCTGCAAATCCCCAGCCCTGCGGTTATTCAAGTTGTGCGTGACGTCTGGCAATACACCAAGCGCAAAACCAACGTGTATCTGGTTGCCGACGTATCCGGCAGCATGCAGGGCGAAAAGCTTGAACAGGCCCAGGAGGCTTTGCTCACGTTTCTCAGCCTGATCAAGGGGGAACAGGAACGCGTCGGTCTGATCGTCTTTTCGTCGGGTGTCCAAGAGGTCACGCCTCTATCCGAACTGGCCACAAACCGTGACGTTCTCCGTTTGACGATTGCGGGTCTCAGCGCGGGGGGAGATACCGCGCTTCTGGATGCTGTTAATCTGGCCTATGAACGACTGCAAAGCCGGCAGGACAGCGAACGTATCAATGCCATCGTCGTCATGACCGATGGCAAGGAGAACAACTCCCGCATACGGTTGAGAGATCTCGCTGCCAAGCTGGAGCAGGGGAACCGATCTGGAGTACCGGTCGTGATCTTTTGTGTGGCTTATGGCAGCGATGCTGATATGAACACTTTGGAGAGGATCTCTGGGGCCACAGGTGGGCAGACGCGGCGCGGCAGCCCAGAGACGATCCGGCAGTTATACAAGCTGCTTTCGACGTACTTCTAGGGAGTCTCAGAGACCCCAAAGGGCTCGGATGCCTTTGGGGTCTGTCTCGACAGGAGCACAGCATGACCCAGAGAAAGAATGAGCTGAAACAGCGTGCGACCCAAGCGATTATTGCTCATGCTTTTCTTCGCTTGGAAAGCGCGTTGACGATTGCCCTGACCATCATCTTGGTTGCTCTCTTTCCCCAACCATTTCCCTGGTGGCAGTGGTGGTACTGGCTAGTCCTAGGCGTTATCGGCGAAGCGCTGATTGTCTACACCAGCATCACCGATGAGATGACCAGCCGCAGGGTAGTGGCCGACCTGTTGCGCAAGGAGTTTAATCCGGGCGAGATCCATTCAGTAGAATACCGTCAGCGCGTCGAGAAGGCGCTTGAGTATCGCCAGCGTATTGAGCAACACGTGCGCAGCGCCGATGCAGGCGTGCTGCGCGATCACCTGGTGGACACGACGGCAGGCATTGCCGACTGGGTAGCCAATGTTTTTGGTCTGGCCAAGCGCTTGGATCGCTACCACAACGACCCCATGCTGCTCAGGGATCGGCGTGATCTGCCTGGCGAAATTGCTGGCCTTCGGTCGCGATTGCAGCGTGAGGACAACGCGGCTGTCCGTGAGCAGTTACAGCAGGCAATCGCCAGCAAACAGGAGCAGCTCGTCAGTCTGGAGAAGCTGCAGAATGTGATGGAGAGGGCCGTGTACCAACTGGAGACCACGCTGACTGCTCTAGGAACGGTCTACTCACAGATTCAGCTCATCCAGGCCAAGGACATCGACTCCGGCCGTGAACAGCGGCTGCGCGATGACATTGCCGATCAGGTGGCCGATCTGCAAGCACTGCAGGAGACGTTGGATGAGGTGTATGGCTCTTCCACATAGCAGGGGCAAAAGGCATTTCATCCGATGCGGCCCCCAGCGCAAGCAACACATACCTAACTTGTCTCGGGTTAGAGCAAACCATGACAGGAAATGCCTCGCCTCTACTAGTCGGTGAGCGCGATACAGGGAATCGCAAGCGATTCATGCAGGAGGTCTGTGATAGGTGAAAAAACGAGGTCTGACGTTTAGAACCAGCCGAAAGAGTATGACAATTGTCGTGGCGTTTTGCCTGCTTGTGTTTGCGGGCTGCGCTGCCCCGCAGCCCAAAGGCGAGGTTATTGTCTACGTCGCTGCACCCCTCTCTGGCTGGCAAGCTGATGGCGGGCAGACCGTCGTGGGCGGTGCACGCCTCATGGCGGAGAGGGTCAACGCGGCTGGTGGGCTGCTGGGCTACAAGGTCAAGGTCCTGGCCATCGACGATGAAGCCGACTCAGACGTAGCTGTGCAGGTGGCTCAAGAGATCGAGGCAGCCCTGCAAAGGGGGGACAGGGTTATCGGCGTAGTCGGCCACTATAACAGCGGGCAATCTCTGGCGGCGATGGAGATCTACAAGGATCTGTCACTGGTTATCGTCACTCCTACAGCCAGTGATGTCAGCCTCACGCAGAAGGGCTATACAAACTTTTTCCGGGTGAACGCTACTGACGCAGCACAGGCACCCGTCGATGCCCGATTCCTGGTGCAGGAACTGGGCGCCAAGCGCATTGCTTTGGTGTACACCGACAACGAATACGGGCGTGGTTTACGTGATCAAATGGTCGCTGCGCTAAAGGCGCTGGAAGTGGATGCCGTGGCGGTTATCGAAATCCCCGAGGCCGCACCTACTCAAGCCACGGCAGTGCAACAGGTCAAGGCGGTGCAACCTGATGCCATTTTCCTGGCAGGTTATGAGACGGAAGGCTACATTCTCCTGCCGGAGTTGCGCGAAGCTGGCGTCACGGTGCCCTTTATGGCCAGCGATGGTTGTTTCCTCTATGAGTTTATTGACGGCGCAGGCCCGGCGGCAGAGGGGGCCTACGTGAGTGGCATTACTCCTGATCACAGGCTGACTACCGACCCAAAATGGTGGAGAGAATACCAAGAGCTAGAGGCGCGGAACCCGGGCACATATAGCATTGCTGGCTATAGCGCCATGGAGGTGATTGCCGAAGGGGTCAAGAAGGCAGGCACGCTCAACGCGAGCCAAGTAGCGCAGGCCATCCGCAACTTGGATTTCCAGAGCCTGGTCGGGCGCATCAACTACAACTCTGCTGGGGATCTCAGAGAACAAAAGGTATACATCTTCCAGGTGAAGGATGGGGACTTTGTGCAGCTATCTGCACAATAGACCGCCTGGGAACGCTCCATCGCTGAGAACGCCGAGAACGCAGAGGCGAAAGAACCAATTTGCCAAGCCGCTGCGGTTTTGCACGTTTTGCGGTATAATACGAACCATTACAGAGTACTGCGTCAACAGTTCATGCTGTGCATGCCCTGGCCTTTCATGCCCAGCGGGCGACGGGCGAAGGTCTTGGCAAAGACAAGGTCGCAGATCTTGCCGAAGGCAAGGCCTCAAGCGATGGCCGGAAGGTCTCGCCGCATCGTCTCTGGGGAGACGATACCCAGGGGCAGGCGACCGCCGAAGGGTCCCGCCCCGACGGGACGGCTCGACGGGATTGCTAAACTCGAGCAGTCATTTTTATGCGATAATCGAGCCAAAGGGGGTTGGCACCTTCGGTGCACGAAGCAGTAACGCGTAGGAGGTATTGAGTTGGAGGGTCCGAGAATCGCTTTTCGCATTGGTCCGATTTCAGTAGCTTGGTACGGCATCATCATTGTAAGTTCCGCCATGCTCGCCGCTTTTGTGGCGGAGCGTGAAGCAAAAAGGCGCGGAGACAACCCGGAGCACGTTTGGAATGCTCTTTTGCTGTGCCTGATCCTGGGCATGATTGGTGCTCGGTTGTATCACGTTGTCTCCAGCCTTGACCACTATCGCCAGTACCCGATGGAAATGTTTAATACGCGCAGTGGTGGGTTGGCCATTTACGGCGCGGTAGCAGGGGGCGCACTGGCCCTCTGGCTGTACACGCGTCACCAGCGTCTCAGTTTTGCTCGCTGGGCTGATATTGCCACGCCGGGCCTGATTCTTGCGCAGGCCATCGCGCGCTGGGGCAACTACCTGAACCAGGAATTATACGGCTTTCCCACGACAGTGCCGTGGGGCATCAGCATTGGTGCTGCACACCGTATCACGGCATTTGAGGACCTGGCGACGTATCCCCTGGGCACGCGCTTTCACCCCACCTTTCTCTACGAGTCCATCGGCAACTTGGTGAGCTTTGCCTTGATTATGTACATCTCACGCCGGCACGCTGACCGGTTACGCGATGGAGACCTGATCTTGCTGTACGGTGTCCTCTACCCGCTGCTGCGCTTCTTCGTCGAGTTCCAGCGCCCAGATGCCTGGAAGATCGCTGGGATAGCCACCGCGCAATGGATTGCCGTAGGCTCCATCCTCCTCTGTGGCGGGCTGCTCATCTACCGCCACCGGACTCGTGGTGCCCCGCAGGAGGGCGAAGGGAGCGAGGCGTAAGGTTTTTCGCTGCCTGCGATTCAGGACCCACAGGCAGTAAAACGCGCATTCCTCACGTTTCAGTTTGCATTAACCGCAAACAGCCCTGGCTGTCCAGCCATGTGCGAGCATGGCATGGAGAGGCTGTTTGGGGTTTCCACGTCTAGGAGGTATCTGCACAAGACGGATGAATGACCTGGTTTTACCTGCGCATAGACTGAAGGCCATTGCGGTTTCGTTGCTCAAAGCAGCAGGTGTACCAGAGACTGACGCCGAGTTGGTTGCCGATTCTCTGGTGGAGGCAAACCTCCGAGGTGTAGATTCACATGGTGTGCTGAACTTGGGCATCTATGTGGAGCGTATCCGCCTGGGATTGGTGGAGCTGCATCCGACCTTCCCCTTGCTCGGGGGGGGCAGCGGCACAGCCCTGATCGACGGTCAGAATTCGCTGGGCCAGGTGGCAGCGATGCGCGCCATGGAACTGGCCGTCACAAAAGCCCGTGAGGCGGGGATGGCCTTGGTCGGCGTGCGCAATACCAACCATTGTGGCATGCTGGCCTATTTCACCTCGCGGGCCGTGCGCGAAGGGATGGTTGGCTTTGCTTCTTGCAACGCTCCGGTCGTTATGGCTCCCTGGGGAGGCAAAGAACGGCTGCTTGGCAACAACCCCATTTGCGTGGCCATTCCCGCTGGCAGCCAACAGCCTATCGTGCTCGACATGGCTAACAGCGTAGCGGCCAAGGGCAAGGTCTATGCGGCGCAATCCAGGGGTGAGCGAATCCCTGAGGGGTGGGCGCTGGACAGGAATGGACAGCCTACAACCGATGCATCTGCAGCTTTGGATGGGGGCAGCCTGCTGCCGTTGGGCGGTCCCAAAGGGTCCGGCCTGGCCCTGGTCATGGATGTGCTGGCCGGCGTGATGACTGGCTCTGGATTCAGCCGGGAGGTGGGGTCACTGCACCGCCAGTTGACGCGGGGCATGAAGGTTGGCTTATTGATGGGAGCGCTGAACGTGGAGAGCCTTGTGCCTCTGTCCAGCTTCCGCCAGCTTGTAGATAGCTACGTTCAGCAAGTGAAAGGCTCGCAGCCAGCCCCGGGGTTTGCGCGGGTCCATTTGCCAGGGGAGCTGGAGTTGGAAAGCCGGGCCCGACGCAGTGCGGAGGGCATCCCGATACCACAAAAAGTGTGGGAGGAACTCGAGACCACGGCTCGGGAATTGGGCGTGGAACTGTGAGCGGCCGAGCTGATCGGAGCTGGCGTGGGCATTCGGGGCACATCGACGTGCCCTCTTACTTTTGGACGGTGTTTGGGTGCCCTTCGCGCAGCCTGGACTTGATCTTCGCACCGCTGGGTCTAAAATGTGAGCGTTCCACACACCAATGGGGGAGGGGACAACGATGTGGATGATCGTAGCGTCTGGCAATGGCGCACCTGGCATGGAGCGAGCGGCTCAGATGCTGCGCGAGGGTGGCACGGCTCTTGATGCCGTAGAGGAAGCCGCGCGAGGGGTCGAATCCAACGCGCAGGATGAGAGCGTTGGCCTGGGCGGGCTGCCCAATGTGCTGGGCCAGGTGGAACTTGATGCCAGCATCATGGATGGGCGCACGCTGGCCGCGGGAGCCGTCGGGGCGTTGAGAGACGTTGAGCACCCGATCTCCGTGGCCCGCCGAGTTATGGAGCGTACTGCTCACGTGCTGCTGGTGGGGGAAGGTGCTGGCCGCTTTGCTGCTGAGATGGGCTTTGCCCCGCGCGAACTGCGTTCGGAGGATGCCTGGCGCCAGTGGTATGAGGCCCTTGGCGGAGTCTTGTCTCGAGAGGAGATTGACCACATTGCACAGAGGCAGGAGCTGCTGCCCGTAGTGCAGGAGCTGATGGAGGAAAAGCTCCATCACGGCACGGTGAACTTCCTGGCGCGCGACCAACGCGGCGACATCGCCAGCGCGGTCAGTACCAGCGGCTGGCCTTACAAGTACCCGGGGCGCTTGGGTGATTCGCCGATCATCGGGGCTGGCAACTACTGCGACAATCGTTATGGTGCAGCCGCCTGCACCCACTATGGCGAGTTGGCCATCCGCTGTGGCACAGCACGCAGCGTGGTGCTGTATATGAAGATGGGCATGAGCGTCGAAGAAGCCTGTCAGGAGGCCATGCGTGACCTGCAGCCATTGCTGGCCGCCCATGGGGGGTCGATGACCATCATGGCCATCGACAGCAAGGGCCATCCTTTCGGTATCACCAGTGAGCTTGAAGAAGAGGCCTATCTCGTAATGACAGAGGAGTGGGATTCTCCCCGCCTTGTGGCGCCGACGCGCTTTTTGGTCTAGTCTTTGTTGGTACTGCCCACGCCTCAGTCCTGTCGTCCCGAGACAGGGCGAGTGTGCAGCCAGGGCGCTGGCGCGCCCACCACGAACTTGGTCTAGTGCCTATTGTGATGCTGCCACGCTGTGTATGGTGAACGTTTGTGGACAAGACTTGCTCGCCTAGTCTATGTGATGTAGAATGCGGATGAAACCTGTTGGGCTGAAAGGATGGAGCTATGGAAACCCATCAGTTTACCATCATCATCGAACGGCAGCCGGAGGGTGAGTATCTGGTTTCTGTGCCGGCCCTGCCGGGTTGCTACACGCAGGGCGGCACTTTGGAAGAGGCTCGCCAGATGGCGGCTGATGCTATCCGTGCCTATTGTGCCAGCCTGCTCAAGCATGGCGAGCCTATCCCTGTTGAGTCCTTTGAAGAGCAGTTTGTTGGAAGGGTGAGCGTCACGCTGGAGCCAAGCTGATGGCTCGTCTCCCCACCGTCACTCCTCGTCAGGTCATCCAGGCCTTGCAGCGTGTGGGCTTCGAAGTGGACCACCAAACTGGAAGTCATGTCGTTCTGAGACGCGCGCTGGCCAACACTCGCGTGGTTGTGCCCTGGCACAATCGTGACCTGGGGCGCGGGTTGACCCTGCGAATTATCAAAAGTGCTGGCCTGACACGTGACGAGTTCATCGCTTTGCTCAGATAAGTGGCCAGTCGTGGGAGCCCTGCATGCTGGCTAAGGCAGGTGAGCCTATTCATCCCAGGCCCAGGATCCTGAGGAATGAGCACGCAGCAAGCTGTCCACAGGGCGTACCTGTAGACCTTGACGATGGCCTGTGGCTCAAGGCGGTGCGCGATGCCCAAGACGTGGGGCGATTGGCGGCGTTCAATGCCTCTGTAAACCAGGACTCGGCAGTTGGTGTTCTGACGCGCTGGTGGCTGGGCGGCACGCATCCGACTGTTACTCTCCCTGACTTCCTCTATGTGGAGGACACCAAGCGGAACGAGATTGTGTCCACACTGGGCCTGATGATACAGACGTGGGCGTATGAGGGTGTGCCACTGCAGGTCGGGCAGGTAGAGCTTGTGGGCACGCATCCTGACTATCGCGGTCGTGGGCTGATCCGCGCGCAGATGGAAGTGATTGAGCGCATGTTGGAGGCGAGAGGCTGCGTGCTGTCCTGCATCGAGGGCATCCCCTACTTCTACCGGCAGTTTGGCTACGAGTACGCCATCCCCCTGGGCAGTTGCGCCAACCTGTCGCTGAACCAGGTTCCTGCTGTGGCCGAAGGGCAGAAGGAGCCGGTGACCGTCCGGCGGATGAAAGTGGATACGGACCTGCAGACGGTGATGGCTCTCTACGACGCACAGGCTGCTGAGCTGTGCGTTGTCCCTGTGCGCAACGAGGCATTGTGGCGCTACCAGGGATCGGCGCCGCCTGGGATCCCGGAGCCACCGGAAACGTACGTGGTCGAGGACGACACCGGCGTCATGGGCTATTTCCGGGTGCGCAAGAACATGTGGGAACCGTGGCTCGAGTTCATGGAAACCAGCGTGCGGCCTGGAGGACACGTATGGGGCAGCCAGGATGCACTGCTGGTCGTCCTGCGCTTTGCCAAGGGGCTGGCCAAGGAGCGCAAGTATGCCAAGCTGTGCTTCGCCCTGCCCAAGAGCCATCCACTGGTGATGGTGGCGAATGATCTGGGTGCCGAGTCGGAGAGGCAATACGCCTGGCAAGTTCACATTGCAGACCATGCGGATTTCTTGCGGCGCATTGCTCCAGCCCTGGAGAGACGGCTGGCTCACTCGCTGCTGACTGGCTTCAGCGGCAGTCTGGGCATCAACACCATGCCGCGCTTGATCCGCCTGCAATTCGAGCAGGGACGTCTGGTGTCGGTTGCCCAAGTGGATGATTCGCGTGAGCAGGTGGTGTTGCGCATGCCACCTCTGCTGCTCACCCAGCTCGTTCTAGGCTATCGTAGCTGCCAGGAGATCATTGACTGTCATTTGGATGCACGTGTCCATCCCAGGGCACGGCAGTTGGTGGACATCCTTTTTCCCAAGACTGAATCGTTTATCTACCAGGCGATCTAGAGCATATAGGACATGCCCCAACAAAGACACAAAGGTACCCCCGTCGAGCCATCCCGGCGGTGCGGGACCCTTCGGCGGTCGCCCACAGGTGCCCACGGGGCATGCAGAGCACGTGCAGAGCACGAACGGCAAGACACGAAGGATCAAGATGTCATTGTGTCTTGGTGACTTGGTGTTGACTGGTATGATGGTTAGGTTAAGCTTGCTACCTACAGGGAGGATTGAGCGATGCAAGTATCGGTTGGTAAATCTACGCTTGAGCTTGTGCAGGGCGACATCACCCAGCAGGACACCGAGGCCATCGTCAACGCGGCGAATTCGAGCCTGCTCGGAGGTGGGGGTGTGGACGGGGCCATCCACCGTGCTGGCGGGCCGCAAATTCTGGAGGAGTGCCGCAAGATTGGCGGTTGTCCGCCGGGTGAAGCGCGCATCACCAGCGGAGGCGGGCTCAAGGCCAAGTACGTGATCCACACCGTTGGGCCGATTTACCGGGGCGGGCGGCGGGGCGAAGCGGGGATACTGGCCAGCGCCTATCGCAGCAGCCTGGAGCTGGCGTCACAGCGTGGCATCAGGAGCGTGGCCTTTCCGTCCATCAGCACTGGAGCCTATGGCTATCCTATCGAACTGGCCGCTCCCATTGCCCTACAGACGGCGATGGATTATCTTCAGGCTCACTCTGAGATCGAGATGGTGCGCTTTGTCCTGTTTGGCAGCTCTGCCTATGAGGCATACGAAAAGGCATTGAAGGGCCTCCTGCAAAGCGAGAGCGCAGGCTAGATTGTCTAGCCTGTGCTCTCATAACAGACACGTTGTGACAGATGCAATCCTACTGATTTCGCATCGGCGGTTCAGCCGCGCCTGCAGAGGCGAGATATGCCACAGTTCGGGCGGGCCAGGGCGATGGTTTCAGGCGCATGGTAGACAACTGTCCAATCTCACTCTACTGCTCAGCAGCTTCCGCCAAGATACGCCGAATGACCGGTTCCAAGTTCGACAGATCCTCAGAGGCCGTCTTCTACACGGACATCAAGCTTACGCTAGAATACTCGTGAATCAACTTGTCACGCATCCCGGCCATCTCCCGCCAGGCGACTTCTGGGTATCTGTCCCTGACGGACTGTGGTACTCGCTTCACGGCCTCTCCAATGATCTCTAATCCGCGAATCACTGCAAACGTTGTCTTGGCATCCTGGGCAAACTGCTCGTACGTCATGCCGCGGATGAACTCGGCGATTCTCTGCGTGGCCTCGAGGATGTCTTCAAGATAATCAAGATACATGTGCGCCAAAGTCATATGGGCACAACCTCGTTCAGGATGCGTTCGCCAATTCGGCGTTTCAGCGCATCTTTCATGACCAGGTCTACCTTGATCCCCAGCACATCAGATAGGTAGTTCTCTAACTCGATGAACTTCAAGAGGCTGGGGGCGACGCGAAAGGCTACCAACAAATCCAGGTCGCTGCCTGTGCGTTGTTCCTGGCGCACGTATGAGCCGAATACACCCAATGACTCCACCTGATAGCGCTCAACAAGCAGCGGGAGTTGTTCATCTAGGATTTTCACAAGTTGCACTAGGTCTGTTCGCTCTGGCATAACTATGCTACTCCGACGGCAATCAACGGCTTATTAGCATTGCAGAGTGGTGGGTATGGGGCGCGAGACCACAGGCAGAGGGAATTCCTCTACGTAGATTTCCGTCGCCTCCTTGAGGTTGGCGATGGCTTCTTCAACGGTAGATCCCTGACTGACTGTTCCAACTTTGGGGCATTCTGCCACGTACAAATCCTCTTCTTTGTGAAGAACTGCGCCAAAGACTCGCACGGCCAAATCGACATCTCCTGTGACTGTTATACCTGCCAATCCGACAAGACTGCAAGCAGTGTCAGAATTCGATCTCGTTCATGGATGGACAAGGAGGTGAAGCGGAGGCCCTGGCAAGCGCCTATCGCAGCAGCCTGGAACAGCATGGCATCAAGAGCGTGGCGTTTCCGTCCATCAGCACCGGAGCCTACGGCTATTCGATCAGATTGGCCGCTCCTGTCGCTCTACGGACGACAGTGGGTTATCCCGATGATGATGCTCCTGACTAAACTGCTTCAGAAGTGATGCGGGTCAGCACTTTCCCTTCGATGACCTTGTGACTATCCATATCGTCAAACCCGAAAGCCTTCGCCAGGCCGTCAAGGCTGGCCAGAAAAATCGGATGGCTCCCTGCCTTGACCGTCATCCTATACGTTTGCCCTAGCCCCCAACTAAACAGTTGGGCTGGGTAATCGTAGGGGCCGTTGGCATTTATCCCTTTGGCACCGCTGGCGACCCGAAATCC
This sequence comes from Chloroflexota bacterium, assembly GCA_030607875.1. Lineage (GTDB taxonomy): Bacteria > Chloroflexota > Anaerolineae > UBA2200 > UBA2200 > JAUWJD01. The sequence goes on along the minus strand of JAUWJD010000033.1, from coordinate 4,040 downwards.
CGCCTTTACAAAGTCGGAAGCATGGGACGCGCCATAGCACGCCGTGGAATACAGCAGTCGAAGCCGGTCCTTCAGGGCTGCAGCTTTGAGTTGGTCCTTGAGCTCGCTGGTCGCTATCGGGCCCTCTTCGAAGAAGAGTTCGTCCTCCAAACCATGAAGGTGGAGAAAGACGTCGAGGACCTTGGTCTGAGGGTCTTGTGCTAGACTGATGATTCGGTTCACGAAATTGGCACCTGTGGCGTCGGGGCCGGTTAGCGTGTCAATCTGGCGATAATGCAGTCCCATCAGGACCTTGGCCACGTTGATCGCGTTTTGGTCCAGCCATTCGTAGAGCCATTGGAACCTCGCATCGGCCCACTTGGTGAGATTGGCGACCACAAGCAGTGTGCGCTCTTCCTTGCTTACGATGCTCATGTCTCTTGCCTCCCTATCCATTGTTCTCGAGAAAGCTTCCCATTAGCTTGGCACAGCGAAACGCAATTCGACACCCTGCCTCATGACCTTCGCCGGTTTGGCGATTCACGGATGTCACGCCAAGATGCGACCGAGCACAAGAAAAATGGCATAGAATATGATGACAACCGCCAGCGAGATCAGGAGGAACACGCCCACGCCCACCACAAAGTTGATGACTGGCTTGTCGCTCTTCATGGTGACGGAGCCCATGTGGGTGAAGTTGGGTAGAGAGACAAGCAGGATGGCCAGGCCTGCACCCCACATGAGGCCATCCGTCACAACAGTCGTTCCTGCAACACGGTTGATCAAAACCTCGGACAACGCGCCGAGCAGGATGCCAGCAATACCAGCCGCAATGGTTCTGCTTCCAAATGGGTTACGCATGTTCCGATCCTCCCACTTGCCAGTTTTCGACCGCCCAGGCGAGCTCATCGGCCGTTGCGACGGCATTGCCAAATCTGCGCACCACCCAGCCAGCGGCGTAGTTGGCCAATCGCGCCGCCGTGGATGCACTCGCACCAGCAACCAACGCCAGTGTAGCCACGGCGATGACCGTATCGCCGGCCCCCGTTACGTCAAAAACCTCGCTGCGGTTGGCTGCCGGCAGGTGGTGGTATCCTTCGTCACGTGCGATCAACGAGAGGCCATCTGCACCACGGGTAATGATCACTGTGTCCGCACTCAGCTCATCTAGCAGCCTCTCACCGGCCAGACGGTAGTCTTCTTCGCGACACAATGGACGTGTCAAGGTAGCTTCGATCTCGTGGCGGTTGCCTTTGATCAGACCAAATCCAGTGTATTTGTGGAAAGCTCCTTGGGCATCCACAGTGCACAACTTGCCTGCAGCCCGCGCGCTGCTCAGGGCCGCCTGGACCAATGCCTGGCTGGCTACGCCTGTCTGGTAGTCGGAAATGAGAACTGCGTCCACCTTTGGCACAAGGTCTCGTACCTGGGAGATCAATTTGGCTTCTATTGCCCCGCTAACAGGGCGGCGGTCCAGATGATCTATGCGTGCTAGTTGCTGTGGAAAGCGCAGGGTGCCCTCAGCCACGATGCGCGTCTTGGTGGTGGTGGGCCGTGAGTCGTCCACAACGACGCCCGAGGGATCGATGCCAGCTCGTCGAAGCTCAGACAGCAGTTGCGTTCCGTCTTCATCCCGCCCGATCAGTCCAACGACCGTGGCCTGTCCTCCCAAAGCGCATATATTGTGCGCTGGGTTGGCGGCTCCCCCAGGGACGTAGAGACGGCGCAGGAACTCTAGCACTGGAATCGGCGCCTCTCGCGAAAGCCGGGTGGCCTGTCCCAGCACGTACTCGTCCAGGAACAGGTCGCCAATAACGAGTATCTTGTGGCTGGCCAGCCGTGGTATCAACAGCAGCAGTTGTTGCTTGATCTGGTCCGTTTTCATTGGATAGGCATGATCCTCATCCTGTAATCTAGCGCATCGTAGGTGGTTTGTCAAAATCTAGTAGTGCTGCGCCAGTGCCAGGCATCATCAGGTTATGGTATAATATGAGCTGATGAACGGCGAAACACGCTTTCTAGCCGATAGCATGTTGGGCACGCTGGCCAAATGGCTGCGTATATTGGGCTACGACACGACTTACTATTCCAGCATTGATGACAATCATCTGGTGCGCTTGTCCCGTGCGGAGGGACGCATCCTCCTCACCCGCGATACTGGTTTGCGCAAGCGCAAAGGGCTTTGGTGCTTGTTCATCAAGAGCGAGATATTGGAACAGCAGCTCGCCCAGGTTCTGGAGTCGTTTCACCTGCGGGTGGACAATCCGTTCTCACGCTGCCCAGTGTGCAACACAGCGCTTGAGGATGTGCCGAAATACGAAGCCTGGGGGCAGGTGCCACCTTTCGTGTTTCAGACTCAGGAGAGGTTCAGGTTGTGCCCGGAGTGCGATCGCTTCTACTGGCGTGGAACGCACTGGCAGAGAATGGTGGAGCGGGTAGAGCGATTAAAGAAGTGAGGGGATTCTCTTTGTGCTCTTCTTGCTGCTGTAGTATAATGGCCGAAGAGATGCAGTGCGTTGATGACTGGGAAGACGTGAGGAGGAAGGATCTGGAATCAGAAAAGCTGGCCAGGGCAATTGTCGATCTTGTTGTTGAGAAAATGGGTGAGGATGTCCTGTTGTTGGATATCCGGCCAGTATCGATAATCGCTGACTATTTCGTGGTCTGCAGCGGGACCAGCGAGAGGCAGGTCAAGGCAATCCATGAGCACATATTGGCAGAGTTGAAAGAAATGGGCGTCCGCCCTTTGCACGTGGAGGGTACCGCTGTGTCGGGTTGGAAGCTTATGGACTATGGCTCCATCGTTGTGCACATCTTCTTGCCTCTGACAAGGCACTACTACAACTTGGAACAGTTGTGGAGGAGTGCTAGAATAGTAGTTAGAATCTTGTAGCGGTTCTCGTGGATACAGAAAAGGGTGCGAGGCACATGCTCGCACCCTTTTGCTTTGTCTCGTTGCTATTCGCTGATCCAGCGGTCTGTATCACGCTTCCAGGACAGAATCTCATCCTCGCCAAAAAACAGCCCCAGTTCAAAAGCGGCGGTCTCTGGGCCGTCGGAGCCATGTACCAGATTTCGTCCGATTTCCAGCGCAAGGTCAGCGCGGATGGTTCCTGGAGCAGCTTGTGCAGGATTCGTTGCTCCCATCGTGTTGCGTACGATTTCGATGGCTTGCCTGCCTTCAACCGCCATGACGGCTACCGGATTTGAGGTGATATATTCGATCAATCCCTCGTAGAACGGCTTGCCGACGTGCACCCCATAGTGCTTCGCCGCCAATTTCTTGCTGATCTGCATCATCTTCATAGCTACAATCTTGAGGCCCCGCCTCTCCAGGCGCGTGATGATTTCACCGATCAGACCACGTTGTACCGCGTCCGGTTTGATGATGACCAAGGTTCTCTCCATAGCTTGGACGTCCCCTCAATGGATGGTGTAGTGGGTGTACTTACTCGGGTTCCGTCTCAATGCTGCGCAAGAGCCAGCGGTATCGGTCGACTGCTTCCTGCAATTGCCCATTCTTGGCATAGAGATCTGCCAGTAGTTCATGGGCTTCCAGGTTATCGGGCCTGGAGGCAACGACGGTTTCCACGTCGTGGATAGCTTCTGACAGGATGTGCGGTTTGCTGCGCAGCAGCTTATCATATTGCTCCAAAGCCAGCTTCATCTGCTCTTGGTCACGGTAAGCGCGGGCTAGAAGCAGGCGAGTATCGTTGTCCTTGGGCATCTGCTCCAAGTGAAGCTTGTAGCGTTCCACATCCGAAAAAGGGGCCGAAGTGATCTCAGCAGCAGCGATTTGCTGTGGGGTTGGGATCTCCGGCTCCGAGACCTTGGCCACCACAGCTTCAGTTTCCGGTGCTTCCTCAGATGTGGGCTCCTCTTCCGGTGCGGCCTCTGTGATGATTTCTTCTTCGGCTGGGGCTGCGGGCTCAAGGACCTCAGCAGGCATCACTTCAGCCTCTAGCATCTCCTCGGCGGTAGGCTCTTCTTCCGCTGCGGCTTCCGGTGCGATCTCTTCTTCTTCGTCGGCTGGGGGTGGGGGTGCGGGGATCTCGGGGCGG
>JAUWJD010000058.1 GCA_030607875.1 Chloroflexota bacterium | reverse complement strand
TCGCCCATCTCAAGGAGCAACTACCCCAGATTGATGACAACATCCGTACGGTCATCCCCATTATGCTCGACAAAGTCTCCGTTGAGTTGGGTCCTTGGAGTGGATACAATGTCTTGGCACAGCACCCTGGCCTCAATGTGGTCTCTCAGGATTTATTCGACGGCTGTACACAAAAGTGGGTAGCGGCAAGCAATTCCGGCAAAGGCGCTACGATCAAGTGGCAAGTCGTGGGGGCTCTGCTAGCTGCCCGGATGCTCACCCCTACCGTGGGGCGCAAGACGATGTGGCGAAGAACTGCAGCCAACGGCGCAAGCCTCCCTCGTTGGAAGAGCTTTCGAGGACGGTGAAGCCATTCTGCGCCAGCAGTTCGGCCATCTCTTCCAGACTGTAACGCGCGAAAAAGCGCTCCACGTCGGCGTAGGGGCACTTTTCCCAGCCCTCGCCGGCGCCTTCTTGCACCGACAGAAAGAGCACGCCGCTGGGGAGAAGGACGCGGCGCATCTCAGCGAGGGCCAGGGGAGCTCGGCGCTTGGGCAGATGCAGAAGCGAAGCACAGCACCACACACCCTGGAACTGCCCGGCTTGCAGACCGAGGCGGCGCATGTCCATCTGCAGCAGGGAGCCGTGTGCCAGAGAGCTGGCCTGAGCCAGCATGCCAGAGGAAAAGTCCGTGCCGACCACGGTCAAGCCGAGGCCTTCCAGCCAGGCCATGTCCCGGCCCGCACCGCAGCCCACATCCAGGACGCGCGCTCCAGGGCCAATGAGCTGCAGGAAGCGGTCAGCGGCGGTGGCCAGTTCTGGTGGCATGGCCGCATTGATGGCCGCGTACTTGGTGACAATCTGGTCGTATGCTGCTCGTGTCTGTTCCGTGGTCATGTGCTGTGGCCTCGTAGATCAATCGGCAGAAGTTGGTGCGGGCCATTCCAAAGCCAAGGGTTCAAACCCCTGGCTCAAAGCGAGAAGCCCCCTCAGGGGCTTGGGCGGTCGGTTTTGGTTGCTGGTGGCACATCTCATCCGAGGCTCTCAGGTTTCGGGACAGACGGCTTCGGTGAGTTGTATTCGCCTCCGTTGATCACAGCCTCATAGCCAGGCACGGACGAGAGGGCAATGTTGCTACGCATAAAGGTCCCGCTGCCACGGCCAATCTCCGTGCCGTTCGAATCGACCAGCTCGGCCTCTGCGATCAGCAGGCGCCGGGAATGGTGCACCACCTGGCCTATGGCTTTCATTTTGCCCCCGGAGATGGGGCGGGTGAAGTAGACGTTGAAGGAGACGGTGAGCACGAATACGTCCTCCACCAAGGAGTTGGCGGCGAAGAAAGCGGCGTCGTCGAGCAGCTTGAAGTACAGCGCACCGTGTACGGCACCGGCGGCGTGAAACAGATGCGGACGCACCGGAATCGTCACCTCCGCACGCCCCTCGCTGACGTGCATGGTTGGCTCGTAGTGCTCGTTGATCGGTGCAGAGAGATACATGCGCTCTAACTTGCGGTAGTGTTCTTCGTTGCTCAACTTGTCGCTGCTCCTTCGTCTTGTCTCACTGATGCGGTCATATGGTGCCTGGGGCGTCAGCTCTCTTTCCCAACCAGGCGAAGCCGTAGGGGGTGTGCGCTCAACGACCCCTCCGGCCTTGTCGTGCCAGGGCCGCCCGTCCCACCTTCAGCGCCAACTCCTTCGCACGCACGGTACCCACAAGACATCCTCCTTGCCGCCAACCACCCCACCCTACCAGGAGCTCTTTGCCACCCACGGGAAGTACATCAGGTGCGGCTGCACTGGCAGGAATCCGGCGGCCCACGCGGGGCGCGGAGGCGGGTTCTGTTGCAGCCTTTGTTCCCACTCTTCGTCGGTCAGGCGGTTCCAGTCCGGCTCGGCGAACTCGTAATGGCTAAAGACGTAGCCAATGCCAGCGATGGGCTCGCCGCCCGGAGGTGTATAGACGACGATCAGCGGGTTAAAGTGTCCCGTCCCCTCGTGCAGCACGCGGGCGGTGTTGGAATCGCTGGCCACGTCAGCCACCAGCAGGGGCGATTTCTCAGTTACGCCCCAGCCATCCATAAACAATCCCAGCAGCCATATGCCAACGCGGTGTATGTCGTCCTGTTCCTGTTCGCTCAGCCAATCTCCATCGGCGACTTTCTGGGCGTAGTGTTGCCAAGTGCGCAGTTTGGGGGCCAATTGACCCAGGCTGTGACGGTGGGCTGCGGGCAGCATGTTGTAGCCGTCGAGCATATCCCGCACCTGGTCACAGAGATCGGCCAGACGCAAAAAGGCAGTGGGCACCGGCTCCACCCATCCAGGTCCTTGCGCCCAAGGCGAGGGGATGTAGGTCTGCTTGCCGTAGAGGATAAAGTCGTGGCGCAGTTGCGTCCAGGAACCCAGTGCGGTATTGAGTTCCTTGTCCTGCCAGGCTGTGCCCTGCATAAAAGCTGGCGTGCCAGCGGGCATCGGCTGCAGCAAGGGGCGCAAACTGTACAGCCAGCCGTTGTAGGTGGATTTGGTCCAATCAGCCTCGGTGTACCCCTCGAATTGGAGGCGCAGTGCAGCCAACTGTGTGGCCAGTTGCGGATGGATGGCGATTTCGTCTGCCAGCCAATGCTCAGCACGGTCGGAGGCCAGCACGGTAGCCATCACGTCCAAGCCTGAGGGCAGAGTGCGCTCTAGTACGTAGGGGAAGCAGGTCTCTTGCATGGCCTCGGCGTCGGGCAGGTAGCGTTCGCCCATGAACTGCACGTACTTGGGCGGGATCTGTCCAGGGAATTCCAGCGGCACGGGGATAACCTCGCTGGTAGGGTAAATGTCCCGCTGCAGTTCGGTTCGCAGGGCGGCGCGGTTGGCGGCGTCTTCGAGCATATCCAGCGTGAAAGCTGTTCCAAAGACGTTGTCCAGGGCCTGCTGCACCATCAGTGGGGTGATGCTGTCGGCCGGGCCAGCCAGTTGGCGGGTGACATCGTAGACTTGAGTCCAGCGGGACTGGATGGCCGGGTCGCCAGTGATGCACTGCGCCAGCAGCGCGGCAGCGGTCAATTCGACGTCCGCGTCGGCGGGGTAGAAGAAATCCTCAATGCGAAAGATGCGCCGGCTGAGCCATTTCAGCGCACGGAAGTAGCGCTCCAGCTGCTCGTCGCCGGCATAGTGGCCACGCGGCTCGTACTGCGTATAGTCGTCACCAGGGTAGAACTCGGTGACGCTGTGGTCCAGTACCTTCTGCACGTATTCGCTGGCTTCGGGTTCGATGTAGTTCGGGAACACGAACGGATCATCCAGGAGGCGGGCGGCGACGGCGAAGAAGAGCACGTTGTGCCGCGCTGCGGCCTTGCCCAGCACTTGCGCCTGCGGGATGGCTTCATAGCGAACAGTGCTGGCGGTATACAGGCTCTGCACCAGCCACTGCACATCGTCACTCAGGTGTGTCCTCTCCAGCTCCGCCAGCAGGTCGTCGAATACGTTGTGGAAAAGGTGCAGCGCCACATCGGTAGTGATAAAGACCGACACCCGCTCCCTGGGGAAGAGACCCATGTAGGCGTTGGAGAGTCGCTGGATGTCGTATTCTGGCAGGACGACAAAACCGATGGAGCGCAGCCGTGTTTTGGCTGCGTCGCTGAGTGGGTATACGGCCTCCACTGCGGGCAGGTTGGCCGGCAGGTCGAAGGGTGGCGCGGAAGCGGGAATGGGAGTGTACGGGCCAGCGCCAGCTGGCTTTGCAGTAGTGGGGGCAACAGAGAGCGAGATCAGTACGCACAACACCAACAAACGCTGTCGGTTCATGATCAGCACCTCCAAAGGGTACAACTCTGGACGATTTCGATACGGCCCGTCTCGCGGCGCAGTCGAACCAGGTGGAGATTGGAGATGAGTTGCCAGCAGCGGGGATAGTAGTCACGCAGATCTCGCCTGGCCCGTTTCAAGTTGTCCTCGGTCAGATCGGCCATCGCTACGGTGATGTGCGGGGGCCATCGTCGGGGGAGATAGTTGTCGAACAACTCGTCACAGTATCGCTGCAGCATATCATTCACAACTTGATTGATATGTTTCAGGTCGTCAGTGAGCACCACTTTCAGGAAAACCACATTGGAGGGTTCAAAACAGCTCCAACCATCCACCATGACTTCAAAGGGACGCAGTTGGCGGCTCAAGCGCGACAAGGCATCCTGCACCTGAGCAACGTTGTGACAACGCCCCCCTTGGAAGGTCACGTTCGGGTAGTCGAAGGACTGGACTCCCTTGCTCTGGTATTCCCTCTCGAAGAGCGCCCAGAGACGCCTCGCTTCATCCAGCAAAGCACCCTCAAGTATGGACAGCACGCCAATGGTCTCGGACATCTCCCTGCACCCTGCAAGGAGTATACCATTGCCCCCAGAGAAGGGCAAACACCGCATGGACCTGACCTGCAGAGTGGACATTGGCGGTTTTCCCCGTAGTGGCGGCTTTTGTCGCTCTTCAACGACTGAAGTCGTTACTACCAGTACTAACCACTGAAGTCGTCACTGCCAGTACTGTCCAGCTCTGAGGTCTTTGACGCCTCCTTCAAATCGGCTATACTGTGCCTGTGCGCAACGACACCACAGGAAGGAGCAAGGATGAGCAAAGGAGCAATCGCTACGGAAAAGGCCCCTGCTGCCGTCGGTCCTTATTCGCAGGGCGTGCGGGTTGGCGACCTGATTTTTACCGCGGGACAGCTCGGCATCATCCCCGGCACAAAGGAGTTCGCCGGACCCGACATCACCAGCCAAACCCGCCAGGCTCTGGAGAACGTCAAGGCTGTCCTGGAAGCAGGAGGATCCTGCCTGGATCACGCCATCAAGGCCACTGTCTTTTTGCAGGACATTAACGAATTCTCGCTGATGAACAAAGTGTACGCCCAGTTCTTCAAAGAGAACCCTCCCGCCCGATCAGCGGTGCAGGTGGCAGCATTGCCGCTGGGTGGGCGGGTGGAGATCGAGGTAGTAGCCGAAGCCTGCGACTGCAACACGGCAGAAAACGAGGGCTGCGAACACTGCGGATCCCAAGAGTAGGGCTGCTGCTCACGCAATCAATGGCTGCGGGCCTCAGTCAAGGCCATGGGGGGTGCTTATCACAGGCCTTCTCACGTACGGGAACAGTGCCCAGTTGCAATAGGCAACCCCGGTTTGCCCAATGGCATGTCGTGGCATAGAATAGCGGCGATGCGCGAAGAGTACGGCTTTGTTCCCAGCATGAAGCACGTTGCCTTGCCAGGCTGTCAGGGGGACAAAGAGAACGAGCAGGGATTCCCGACCTAGAGAACGGTAATGAGCCTTCCATTGGCACTGTGGTACACTGAGCAAGCCATTCGCGGGCTTATGCAGCGTCATATCGCTATGTACCCCCTGGTGGAGCCTCAGGATGTTTACAAGCTGCTCTACCAGGCGGTGTGAACTCAAAACTCAAGTACAAGGATGTAACTCACAAAGGAGGTGTCTATGGAAGCGGACATGGCCAAAGAGATGGAAGTTGCGGAACCAGAAAATGCTCAACAGGAGGATCTGGAGCAGGTGACTGAAAAAGAAGTGGAGTCAGGTGTACAAGAAGAGGTTCAGCAGGAAGATCTGGACCAGGCAACCAAAGAGGAGTTGGGGGTAACGGAAGAAGAGGCTGCGCAGAAGATAGACCTGAACACTGCAACCTTGGATGAGCTGAAAACCATCCCCGGAATCAAACGGGCTGTTGCCAAGCGCATCATTGACTACCGCAAGAGAACAGGGGGCTTTCTGTCCAAGGACGAGATTCTGGGCGTCTCTGGAATTGGCCCAGCTCTGTATGTGCGCATCGCTGACCGTGTGATGGTGGTGCCGCTTGAGGGGCAGCTTGAGGAAGAAGCCGTGCCTCCGGAGGTTTCCAAGGCACCAGAACCTGAGCCAAGCGGCGCGACACATGCCGAAGCTGTATCCGCGTCCGAGCGGGACAGGGGAAGGGGATGGGCGTGGCTATGGTCCGCGCTATTGGGCGCGCTCCTAGGTGTCATCTGCACACTGCTCATTCTTTTCGCCATCAACGGCTCATTGACCGTCAGCCAAACCCCAGTCGTTGTGGACATGAGCAACCGCTTAGAGGGTCTGTCGATGGACGTTGGCGAGTTGCAGGATGAAATCCACGACGCTCAGCAGCGCCTGCAGTCGCTGGAAGGCCTACCAGCGCGAGTGGAAGCGGCAGAAGAGACAGTGGGCGAGATGCGCGAAATGGTTCAGAATTTGGAGCAGCGCGCCGATGCTCTGGACGGCAGAGTGGATACCGTACAAGAGGACCTGGCCCAGGTACAGAAGCAGGCCGACAGAGCAGAGAGCTTCTTCCAGCAGCTCCAGAGCTTGCTGGTCGACCTGTTCGGGGCGACGCCAAGTTCCAGCCAGTGAGCGGATCGAGACCGGGAGGGGTTGGGAAAGCGAGCGCTCTGCCTGAAGAGCCTTGTCCATCGGCAGCGCTCGGTTTGTTCCTATAGGCGGTCGGGCGTGCAGGCACCGCTCGTCGACTCCGCACCGGGCGTGTTCGTGTTCCAGGCTCTGCAGTTCAGACAGCACGAGCTGGCCCATCCATGTGTTGCCCCATGAGCGATTCCGCACTCTGCCATTGGCGGCATATGAAGTAACGTCATCGAAAGGAGAGTGGCATGAGAGCGCTGGGCAAAGTCCTGTCGGGCATCCTCATCGTCGTAGTAGTGCTGCTACTGGTGGTGAGCAGTATCGCCTATCTGTTCGTCCACCGCAGCTTTCCTCAAACGGACGGAACCCTGCTGGTTGCTGGCTTGCAGGATCGAGTGGAAATCTACCGCGACACCTGGGGAGTGCCGCACATCTTTGCCAGGAACGAATATGATGTGTTCTTTGCCCAGGGGTATGTGCACGCCCAGGACCGCTTGTGGCAGATGGAGTTCAGTCGGCGAATAGGGGCAGGGCGCCTTTCGGAGGTGCTCGGCGAGGCAACGCTACCATCGGACCGCTTTCTGCGCACCATCGGCCTGTACCGCGCAGCACAAGCAGATCTGGAGGTCCTACCCGTCGAAATTGTTGACGCGCTACAGGCGTATGCCGACGGAGTGAACGCGTTCATCGACACACACCAAGGCCGACTGCCCCTGGAATTTGTGCTGCTGGGGTTCCAGCCCGAACCCTGGACGCCTACGGACAGCCTGGCCTGGGGCAAGGTAATGTGCATGGACCTGGGCGGAAACTGGGAGAGCGAACTCCTCCGCCAGAAGCTGATCTCCGCCCTGGGCGAAGACAAGATGCGTGAACTGGTGCCTCCATATCCAGACGAAGGCCCCTTCATCATTCCTGCGGAGGCCAAGAGCTACGCATACTTGGATACCGCCCTGCTCGACGACTATCAACAGGTCAAGGCGTTGGTGGGCATTGAGAGCCAGCACATCGGCAGCAACAATTGGGTAGTGGATGGCACCAAGACAGCCACAGGCCGCCCTATGCTGGCCAATGACACGCACCTGGGGATTCAGATGCCCTCCATCTGGTACGAAATCCACCTGGTCAGCGATGAGCTGGACGTGGTTGGCTTTTCCTTCCCCGGCGCGCCGGGTGTGATCATTGGGCATAATCGCCACATTGCCTGGGGCGTGACCAACCTCGGGCCAGATGTACAAGACCTCTACGTGGAAAAGGTCAATCCGCACAACCCCGATCAGTACGCCTTCGAGGATGCCTGGGAGGATATGACCATCATCGAGGAGCAGATCAAAGTCAAAGGGCGCGACGAACCTGAAACGCTGGTCGTACGCCTGACTCGTCACGGTCCGATCATGACGCCGGTGATCAAGGACGCAGAGGAGGTGCTGGCGCTCCGTTGGACGGCACTGGAAGGCGGCCAGTTGTTCCGCAGCGTGCTCATGCTCGACCATGCTCGGAACTGGGAAGAATTCCGCGAAGCGTTGCGCTACTGGCAGGCACCCTCGCAGAACTTTGTCTATGCGGACGTGGAGGGCAACATCGGTTATCAGATGCCCGGCGACATCCCTATCCGCGCCAAGGGCGAGGGGCTGGTGCCTGCACCGGGCTGGACAGGCGAGTACGAATGGAGCGGTTACATCCCCTTCGAGGAATTGCCCTTCGTCTACAACCCGCCCACGCATTACGTAGTGACCGCCAACCACAAGGTCGTGCCCGATGACTACCCCTACCTCATTTCCCGCGAGTGGGCTGAGCCTTCCCGCGCGCAGCGCATCATTGACCTCTTGCAGGCCAAGGATGAACTGAGCATTGAGGATTTCCGCGACATCCAGGCGGACACCTACTCGAAGGCTGCGGCCACCCTGACGCCGTACATCTTGGAACTGGGACCAGAGGACTGGCGGCAAGAACGCGCTTTCAAGTTCCTGGAGGACTGGGATTTCCACCTGGAAAGCAGCAGCGGCGCAGCAGGCATCTCTGAGGTCATGCTCTGGCGCATGTTAGTGAATACCTTTGGCGACGAACTGGAGAGAGCCGGGTTGGCAGATGAGTTCATGGGCTTTGCTACATCTCTGCTGAACATCGTACAAGACAAGGACAACCACTGGTTCGACGACGTCGATACCAAGGAGGTGGAGACCCGCGACGAGATCCTGCGTCGCAGCGCCTCCGAGACAGTCGAATTCTGGGGCAGGAGGTTTGGCGACCTGCCGGGCAACAAGGACAGCCAATGGGCTTGGGGCAAGGTGCACGTGGCCAAGTTTGAACATCCTATGGGCAGTGTCAAGCCACTGCACTTGATTTTCAACCGTGGGCCGGTGCCAGCGCGTGGCGGTGGAGACACGGTCGATGCTGCCAGTTACAAGCGCGGGGATTTCTCCGTTCGGGTGCTGGCTTCCCAACGCCAGATCATCGACGTCGGAGAGTGGCGCAACTCCCGTTCGCAGCATACTACCGGCCAATCAGGCCAGCCCTTCCACAAGCACTATGCGGACATGATCAAACCGTGGCAGGCAATCGAGCACCACCCGATGCTGTACGAGAGAGATGACATCGAAGCGAACCAGAAGGGATTGCTCATCCTGGAGCCAAAGTAGCGGTCGCAAACTGCCAACTGATCGAGACTGGACAAACGGATGTCCGGTGTAGGGAAGCCTTTGTTCATCACCAGGCGCGGTGCAACAGAATTACCTGGCTGAAAACAAAGAGCCTGCCGAGGCTGGCTGGAACGTACAGGGATTACTCTAACGGGCCATCATGCCAGCACGTGTACAAATGAGCCTGTCCCATCATCTGTGTCACGGGATAGCATGGCTGCAGAAGAACGTCAGGAGATGAACCTCCAGGCGTTCCTATGTCTCACCCACAATCCGCTCCAGCAACCGCTTCACCCGCGCCTTTGCCCCTGCGCCGGTTTGGGGTGGCGCGCCGATACACGCCGGGCAGCCCTCCTCACAGGGACAGTTGTGGACCCACTCCAGACAGGCTTGCAGCAGGTCGCTGTGCAATTCGTACAGCATCTCGCTGAAGCCTACTCCGCCAGACACTGCGTCGTAGAAAACTATGGTCGGAGCGCGCGTGGGGGCAAAATTGAGATCTGACGCCACCCCGAGATCGCGCGGCTCACACATCAAGTACAGCGGCGCCAGAGCCCTCAGCAGGTTGGCCAGTCCCCCCAGAGTTCCCTGCACGGCATGGGCAGCTTCTACCTTGGGATGGCACTCTGGGCACAGAGTGATCAGGTTGGACAGGCGGTTGGCCAGGAGGTAGTTGGCATTCTCTCCCGGCCGGTAGTCAAAGATCCGGAATGGGCGGAGGTGGTGAACGTCGTGCTCGCGGCCAGGTGGTTCTGGACGGCCACAGTTGCGGCAGCGGAAGCCATCGCGCTCCCGCGCCCGACGGCGTTGTTGCGCCCAGTTGGGGCCGTAGGACAGGATCGGTGCAATCGTCCAGTCGCCCTCATCGCGCAGCTCCATGACGACCTCATCGTGGAGGCACAGCCAGTAGGCATGGGTCAATAGCTCCTGCTCAGGCAGGTCGAGGGGTACGGTAGCCAGTTGCTCATGCGTGTACAGACGGATCCGCTTGTAGCCGGTGGCTTTGCTGCAGACACGTACATCTGCATTGGCCCGCGATACACAGCCGACAGGCTGCGATCTTTGCACGCGCAGCACCTCCACCTTCACCGAGACGCTGACGTCGGTGAAATAGTCCACTTCAGTGGGGTGTACGTGCGCTACCCGCCCGTCCCAATCCAGCTCTTCGACCCGATAGGATTGGCCCTCGTGCAGGTACACCGCTCCGGGGTAGATGAGCATGGGTGCACTGGCGCTGTCCACCTGCCCGATGACCTCTCCCTCCTTCATACACACCAGGAAGTTGTCAGATGCCGCTGTACGCAGGGAGACCGCCTGGGCTGGATACCGGCTGCTCATCCAGTACCACCGCTTCTCGGAGTGACGCAAGACCCCCTCACCCTCGGCGAGATCCTGCAAGAGACCGTCGGTGTCCATGTCCGGTGCGAATGGCTCACCGTCAGCGATGGGCAGCTCAAAGGCAGCGCACTTGAGATGCGACTGCAGCACAAAGGGATTGTCGGGAGCAAGCAGCGCCCTCTCTGGCGAGCGACCAAAGAGGAACTGCGGATGAGATAGGAGGTATTGATCCAAAGCTGACAGCCCGCCAACGAGCACAACGGCGGAGACATCTTGGCGCCGTCCAGCACGTCCGGCCTGCTGCCAGGTACTGGCGATGGTGCCGGGATAGCCAGCCAGCACGCAAACGCTCAGCTCGCCGATGTCCACTCCCAATTCCAGGGCATTGGTGCTCACGACTCCGCATATCTGTCCATTGCGCAAGCCACGTTCAATGGCGCGACGCTCACGCGGCAGATACCCCCCGCGATAGCCACGGATCCGTTTGGCAGGCTGCCCCCGCTGTTTTGCTGCCCGGCGCAGGTAGGTCAGCAGCAGCTCGGTGGTCAGACGGCCCCTGCTGAAGGCTATGGTGGTCAGGTCTCTGGAGAGAAACAGGTCAGCGACCGTGGCCGCCTCCAGAATCAGGCTACGGCGCACACCGTGGGCAACATCCACCAGCGGCGGATTGTACAGGACAAAGTGTTTCTCACCTCGTGGCGAGCCGTCGTCGTCCAGCAACGTGACCGGGCGGCCGATGAGCTGCTGGGCCAAGTCTTGCGGGTTGGCAATGGTGGCCGAACAGCAGATGAAGCTCGGCTGCGAGCCGTAGAAATCGCAGACACGGCGCAGCCGGCGTAGAACGTTGGCCACGTGACTGCCAAAGATGCCCCGATAGGTGTGCATCTCGTCCACGACCACATACTTCAAGCCAGCGAAAAACTCCCGCCACCTGGTATGATGGGGCAGGATACCCACGTGCAGCATATCGGGGTTGGTGATCAGCACACGGGCTGTCCGGCGGATCCGCGAACGGGCGGAGGATGGTGTATCGCCGTCGTAGGTGGCGGCAGCTGTGGCTGGCAGCAAGTCAGTGCTCAGTTGCTGCCAGGCGGCCAATTGATCCTGGGCGAGGGCCTTGGTGGGAAACAGGTACAGGGCACGCGCTTCTGGGACACGCAGCAGGGCATCAAGAACCGGCACATTGTAGCACAGCGTCTTGCCCGAGGCGGCTCCAGTGACCACGGCTACATCTTTGCCGCGCAGGACGGCGGCAATCGCACTGGCCTGGTGTACGTACAGCCGCTCCATTCCACGCTGGCGCAGGGCATTCACTACGGGTGGCTGCAGGTCAGACGGGATGGGCGCGTAGCAAGCGGGCAGGGCGGGCAGATGTCGCCAAGCAGTGATCCGGTCTGCGAAGCGGGGATTAGAACGCAGTTCTTGCAGCGCGTCGAGCAGCGACAAGGTCATGGAGGCATTATAGCGATTCCCTTGGGGGAGTGCAAGGCGACATCAGTGGCGCGTCGCAGGTGTACTATCTGGGCGATCCAACTATTGGCAAGCTCAACACCTCTGGTGCCTCTTCGGTGGAGCGCCGGTAAGGGCCCTCCAGCCCCAAAAAGCGCACGCCGGGGCCAGTGGCGGGCGTTTGGCAAGCAGCCAGTAGTATGCTATAGTCACGCCACTGGACCGCACAGAGTGGCGTCCAAAACTACACAGGAGGTAGAGAGATGGAAGCGTATTGCCTCAAATGCAAGAAAAAGCAGCCGATGAAAGATCCAAAGGAGGTAACCCTCAAGAACGGCAGGACGGCGACCAAGGGCACGTGCTCCGTCTGTGGAACCAAGACCATGACGTTCAAGAAGATGTCCTCTTGATGACACCGGGGCAACCACACTGCGAGTGATCCTGACCTCGCCACGGTTGCTACTGCCCCCGTCCTAGACCCCGAGAATCCACTCGAAGGGGTACATCCGAATGGGTCACAGCCTGTGATCATCCACAGGTCGCAGGTCCGTGATCATCTATAGGGCACAGGCCGCCAATCGTCACCGGCCCCCATGTCAGCCGTCGCCCCAAGGGTCGCCAGATGCGGCTTGGCGGTTCCGGCCACTTGTGGGGCTGGATGTGACTGTGCCCTGCAGAGGTGCGCGTTCACAACTTGTGCCTGTGTGGGTCAACACCACATGGCCAACCCAAGCAGTTCGCGCTCCCACAGCCGCGCTATCAGAAGGAGAGCGCCATTCGACGGTATCGTTCTGCGGACGCGGAGGGAAATGGCGAGGCCATGGGCATGACTGCGCTGCTAGAAGAATCGACCCGGCCCAACGGCAGCCCGACGGGTGGCATAAGAACGTCCTCAACCAAAAAAGTGACGATCTTGCCAAAGGCCGCGCCTATGACCAAGGTCGATCACATTGCCCCGGAGAGGCAATTCCTTGCACTCTTTCCACATCTTGATCCGCTTTCTTGAACGTCTGTGATACGCTCGTAGTAGCGACTTTGGTCGCTCATCCCATCTGATCAGTGACTAAAGTCACCACTACAAACCCTCTTCGGCTTCGAGGGCACCAGACCCCTGCTAGGTACCGTCCCACTATCTGCATGCACAGTCCTACGATGGGTACCCGACGCGACGCAAGGCAACGTCATCGCGCCGCCACTTGGCGCGCACTTTGACCCACAGTTCCAGATAGACCTTAGTGTTCAGCAAACGTTCAATCTCCCGTCGCGCTGCTGTGCCGATCCTCTTGAGCATCTTCCCCCCGGCACCGATGACAATGCGCTTCTGCGAGCCCTTCTCCACATAGATCGTGGCCGCGATGTAGGTCCCTCCCGACGGCCGCTGCTTGAACTCCTCGACCACGACGGCGATGGCATGGGGTATCTCCTGATGCAGAAAGCGCAGTACCTGCTCGCGTACCAGTTCGGAGGCGATGAAGCGCTCAGTGAGGTCGGTTACCTGGCCCTCAGGATAGTACCTGGGCCCGCCCGGCAGGCGGGAGATGACCATATCTAGCAGCTTGCCCAGATTGTGTCCTTGGGTCGCACTGGTCATCATCCAGCCATCAAATTCGCCCAGGGCGAGATACATCCTGCTATGTGGCTCCACTTTGTCCGCAAGCAGCAGATCCATCTTGTTCATCACCAGGATGACCGGAGACGGGCAGCTCTTGGCCAGAAACTCGGCCACCAGGCGGTCTTCCCGGGTAGGCAGAACGCTGACATCCACCATGAACAGCACCACATCAGCGTCGGGAACAGCCCGCTGCGCTGTCTTGACCATGTACTCACCCAGTTTGTGCGACGGTTGGTGGATGCCTGGCGTGTCCACGAAGATGATCTGCACATCCGACCGGGTCAGAATGCCAAGGATGCGATTGCGGGTGGTCTGGGGCTTTTTGGATACGATGGCCACTTTCTGGCCCACATAGGCATTGAGCAGCGTTGACTTGCCCACGTTAGGCCGCCCCACCAGGGCCACGTAGCCCGAGCGGTGATCGGGGGGCAATTCAGGTTGGAGCAAAATGTCAGTCATGGATACCCTACTGCTTTGTGCACCGAAGGTGGCTAAACCTCTTTGGTCGGTTTGTTGCCCCGTCAAGCCATCGCCTCCGGCCTTGTCTTCGCCAAGATCTACGACGAGACCTTCGGCGGGGTGAACGACGTGAAAACAGGTGCTCAAGTTCAGCGATCCCGTCAAGGCGGGACGAACTGTTGACGCAGTACTCTGTAATTCTCTGCTAGTTCGCCGGCATCTCGGTCGAGAGGAAGCAAGTACACGAATGACACGCCTTGTCCTGCCGTTAGGTCTTGCCCTAGGCGAGGGCGGCCAAGACAGGGAAAAAGGAACGAACAACACGAATCTTCATCCTGGCCTTTGTCCCTTCGTGTCATTTGTCTTTGTTCGTGATATTCGTGTACCATCTGGCCTGCTGCTCGATCTCTGTGTACCCTGCGAAGCGTCCCGCCGTCCGTCTGGCGGGACTGTGTCTCCGTGGTTCTATTCTTAATCCCAAAGGCGGCAGAAAGCGCACAATTCCGGCGCTGTTGTGGGCTGTCCACAACGCTGACACACACTCATGTCCACCTGGCCCGATTTCATGGGCAGCAAGCGTCCCTCCCGCCGTGCCTGCAGAAAGCTCAGGTAGAACTGCTGCTTGGCTCCAGGTGACTTTTCCTCCAGTTGGTTGAGCAAGTCCTTGTAAAACAGCGTCGTAGCGCCCTTGGAGTACGGGCACTCGTCATAGATGTAGTCGATGCCGCGCAGCAAGGCATAGGCAGCCATCTCCCGTTCGTACAAGCGAATCAATGGCTTGGCCTTGCGCGCCAGTCTGGGATGGCTGGCGGGCAACACAGGCGCTTGCCGTGCCAGGTAGCCAGTGGCCCAGTGCAGAGCGTTCTGGAAAAGCACCGCCGCTTCGTCATCAACATTATGTCCTGTCGCCAACACTGCGTATCTGCCGTCACAGGCCACCTGGTTCATGATGTGGCGCTTGACCAGCCCGCAGGTGCCGCAAGTGCTGCGCCCTCTCTTGCGTCGGGCAACCTGCGGAATGCTCTGGCCATACTCCTGTGCCACGTTGACCACCTGGAACCGCACATCGCGCGCGGCTGCGAAGCATTCCACTTTCTGCTGCGAGACGTCGCAATAGTCCCCATCGGAGATGCCGAGGTGTATGTAGATGCCGTCCGCAGAATAGCCGAGGCTCAACAGTATGTCCCACAGAGCCAGGCTGTCCTTGCCGCCCGAGACGGCGCCCAACACACGGTCATCGGGCACAAACATGTGGAACTTTTCGATGGTTCGCTGCACTTGGTGCGGCACCCACTCCAGGAAACACTCCTGGCACAGGGACAGCCTATGCTGGCGCATGTTGATCACCGCTGTCGTGCCGCACTTTCTACACTTCATCACTGTCTCACTTCGTCCACGGAGGGCCAAATGGGCAAGGTACTCATCCGCCAGAGACGACCGCGATGAGCTTGACCACATCGTCGCCTGAAATGAGCACATCATCGGTGATCAGCTTGCCATCGCGCACAGCCAGCACGGCCTGCGGGTGCAGGCCAACCTTCTTGATCGCATGGCGCACGGTCGTGCGACCCTTCAGTTCCCAGGTTTTATCACGATAGATGATCTTCATCCAAGCCTCGTTACTTCAAGACATAGCCACAAGCAAGAAGAACCGCAAAGACACCCCCGCCATGAGCGGGGTCCTTCGGCGGCAAGGCACAGAGGGAACACGCCGCAAGGGACCTTGCAGCCCTGGCCAACCACTCGTCTGTATCGTGCATTTCGCTGCTTCGAGGCAGATGGAGCAGGAGGCTACTGAGCACCTACACCATCTTCTGCCAGGACCCGCTGCAAAGCAGCGATGGACACTTCCAGCATGCTCTCGTCCGGTTCCTGTGTGGTCAACCGCTGCAGCCAGAGACCAGGAGCGATCAATACCTTGACCAGGGGATGCTCATGGTGCCCGGCCGTGAACTTGATGAACTCGTAAGCCAGAGAAGCCACAACAGGCACCAGTACCAAACGCGACAGCAGACGCCAGACCAGCGGTGGCCGTCCCAGAAGAGTGGAAAGCAGTACGAAGAGAATCAGCACGATCAGGAGAAACCCGGTTCCACAACGGGTGTGCGCTGTGCCAAAGCCCTGGACGTCCTGAGGCGTCAATGGCACTCCGGCCTCGTAGGCATTAACCGTCTTGTGTTCCGCGCCATGATAGGCGAACACCCGCCGGATGTCGGGCAAGCGCCCAATTGCCAGCAGATATGCCAGGAAAAAACCAAGTCGTACTAGGCCTTCAGCCAGATTGCTCAGCAGCGGAGTGGTAATGTAGCGGTCTACCAGACCAACCAGGAGCATGGGCAGCACGACAAAGAGCCCGATACCAAGAAGCAGGGAAAAAATCAGTGTCCCCCACATCATAGCACCACCAAACTCCACTTCTTCTTCCTCCAGGGCCACGTCAGCAGAGAACATCAGCGAACGGATGCCAAGCACCAGCGTGTCCCACAGCATCGTCAAGCCGCGCACAAAGGGCAGTCTTCCCACGGGACTGTTGTATATGCCGGAGGGCAACGATTCGCTGTGCACCAAGACCTCGCCAGAAGGCCTGCGCACCGCTACGGCCATGTTCCGCCGGCCACGCATCATCACTCCCTCGATGACCGCCTGCCCTCCGTAATGAATCTCTTTCATTCTTGACTCTCTGTGCGCGGAACGTGGTGGCATACGCGACATCGTGCTTCGTAGACCTCTTCCGCACCCACGAGGATTACGGGGTCATCGTATGCCGCAGGCTGGCCATTGATCAGGCGCTGTGAACGGCTGGCAGGTGCACCGCAGCGCTGGCAGATAGCTTGCAGCTTGTCCACGCGTTCGGCCTGGGCCATCAGAACGGGCACCGGCCCGAAGGGTTCACCGCGAAAGTCCATGTCCAGGCCCGCCACAATGACTCGCAACCCACGATTCGCCAACTCATCACACACTTCGGCGATTGACCAGTCAAAGAACTGCGCTTCGTCAATGGCTACCACTTCGGTGTCCGGCTGCAGATTCCTCAGGATGCCCGCAGCTTCCGGTACCGGTGAGGCCTGAAAGTCCGCACCACTGTGCGAGGTCACTTTCTGGTGCACAAAGCGCGCATCGATGCTGGGCTTGAACACCTGCACCTTCTGCTTAGCGATGACGGCACGCTTGACGCGCCGAATCAATTCCTCTGTCTTGCCGGAGAACATGGAGCCACAAATGACTTCGATCCAGCCTCCGTCATAACGATGGTGAGACATCACAATGCCTTTCCTGTGCAACAAAAGAGACAGAGCGGTCACTCTGTCTCTTGAACTCTGGCCTTACGCCAAGCTTAGTCCGACGCGTCTGCAGTTGGCTCTGTTGAGGGTTTGGCCTCATCTTCTGTTTTGGCCTTCTTGGTCCTGCGCCGTCGCTTAGGCTTCGCTTCCACAGTAGCTTCTACCTCAGGCGCAGCCGCCGCTTCAGCTTTGGCCTCGGCCTTCTTGGTCCGGCGCCGCCTCTTTGGTTTCGCCTCGGCAACCGCAGCAGTTTCCTCCGGCGCAGCCTCAGCCGCCGCTTCAGGCTCTACTTTGGCTTCTGCTTCAGCTTTCTTGGTCCGTCGCCGTCTCTTCGGCTTCCCTTCGGCAGCGGCCTCTACTTCCGGCGCGGCCGCCGCTTCAGGCTCTGCTTTGGCTTCTACTTCTGCCTTCTTGGCCCGTCGCCGTCTCTTCGGC
>JAUWJD010000066.1 GCA_030607875.1 Chloroflexota bacterium | reverse complement strand
GGGCTCACCGAGGCTTCGAACAGGATCTCGCCATCCTTGATGTGCAGAATGGCCGCGTTCTTCACCGGGTTGTGCTGCTCGTCGAAGGTGATCTTGCCCGACACCGCCTCAAACTCCAGCGCTGCCAGAACGTCCTTCACCACCTCCGGATCCGCAACCCCGGCATTCTCGATCGCCTGGCACAGCATGTTCGCCGCATCATACGCCAGCGCTGCCAGCGCATCCGGCACCGAGCCGAACTTGGCCTCATACTGGGACACAAAGTCCTGTACGATCGCCCGCTCATCCTCCGGCGAGTAGTGGTTGGTGTAGTACCCACCATCCGCCGCCGCCCGGTCTGTGTCCGGCGAATCCCAGCCGTCACCACCCAACAGGTCCGCTGTGATCCCCTTCTGCCTGGCCTGTGCAGCGATTAGGTTCAGTTTGTCATAGTACGTCGGTATGTAGAACACATCCGGATTGGCTGCCTTCACCTTGGCCAAAATGGCGGAAAAGTCGGTGTCTTCCTTCACAAACGACTCCCACACGACCACCTCGCCACCACCCGCCTCAAAAGCCTTGCGGAACTCTTCCGCCAATCCCTTGATGTAGTCGTTCCCTACGTCCAGCACCACCGCCGCCGTCTGCGCTCCTCGGTTCTTTAGCGCAAACTCCGCCATCACCGACCCCTGGAACGGATCGATGAAGCACGCCCGGAACGTGTACGGCTTCGTGTTGCCATCCTCGTCTACCGTTACCTGTACGTTCGTCGACGTGCCGCTCATCTGCAGCACGCCTTTCTCATTCGCGTACTCGCTGATCGGAATGCTCGAACTCGAACACACCGCACCGACGATGAACTTGACCTGGTCTTCGTCGATGACCTTCTTGGCCGAGTCGGCAGCCGCCTTGGGGTCGCACTGCGTGTCGCCCAGCACCCACTCGATCTGGCGACCCAGCACACCACCCTTGGCATTCCACTCCTCAAAGGCCATGATCGCACCATCGCGGTTGGAAGCGCCAAACGTGGCTACGTCTCCGGTCAACGGACCCAAGAGCGCGATCTTGAGCGGCTCAGCCGTCGGTGGGACAGCAGTTGGCTTCACCACTGGCTTGGGCGTTGGTGTTGGGGTAGCTGCCGGCGCACATGCGCTCAACACCATGCCCAACACCAGCACTACACTGAGCAAAGCCCAGAACTTGCGTTTCATCTCTGTAACCTCCTCCTAGAAAGTTTTTTGGCCGCAACAGCCATGGCGTTCAAGGAAACGGGAGGCTACCCCATGAATAACGCCATGCAATAGCAAAGCCAGATAACTCCAGTGTCCATGATGCGTCATTGCAGAACCTCTATTTCCCTACCATTTCGAGCCGTATCACCCCCTATTCGCAAGTCTAGTGGAGCCTCCTAGCCAGTGGCTCACCGATTTGGATCGATGCCCCGCGATGCCCAAGACGAGCGCCCAGGCAAAGACCTTCTCTATGCCTCAAACAGCAATTGCGTGTCCGGTCTGTCTACGTAGAGAAGGATCAGGACAGAAAGAGCGATGGACAGCACCGAAGTGACAAAAAGGGGTACATCGGCCGGTGTGCCCGCCTTCTTTGAGGGGACGACCCGGGCCAAGGTCACCAACAGACGCACAATGACGCTGAACCCATGCAGGAAAATCGTCAGCATCCGAGCCACAGGCTGCAGGGTGAGCAACCCCCACCCAAGCAGCATAAAAATCAGCACGGGTATCAGGAGAAACAGGCGGTTAATGAACCTCAGCGATTCAGGAGGCAGCAGGAGAACAGGAATGATCTGCACGATAGCGATGACGGTGATCAGTACGGGCCGTCTCTTCTTCACTTCGACTCCCTTCCGATTGAGGATACGATGGCGAAGCATCTCATCTCAGAGATGACCTAGAACAGTACGGCGCAGTACTCTCCTAATGTCGCTGCGAAACTTGAGATCGATTATAACACAAATCAGATTCTTGTCAAAAGAACGCACGTGAGCACGTGAGCCTCAAGGGCGTTCCCAAAGTCGACAGGCTATCGGTCTTGAACCCCAGAGGACGCTGAGGAGAAGAAGAAAATCCTGTAGAACTCTGCGTTCTCAGCGGTTACGTTCTCTATATTGGGAGAGCCCTGGGTGATCCTCAGGCACCTCTCGCCGCAGGCGACGGCGTGTCTGGCCCAATGCAACGGGCTTGTGCCTCTCCTATCTTCACCCCAATGCTGAACGATTGGTTCATTGACGCTATCGGCCCCTTCAACTCCGTGTTGACATCCCTGTGTTCTACGCAAGACCTGACTTGACAAACCGCCAAAACGTGCTAATATATATTCAGTTTTTTGAATATAGTCAGGATCGAGACATGACCGAAGAAGCATACCAGAAACAATCACAGTTCTTCAGTGCCTTATCGCATCCGGTGCGGCTGCGCATCCTGGACATCCTGACACAGGATGAAGCGTGTGTGTGCCACCTATGTGCCACACTGCAGCAGCGGCAGGCCTACGTCTCACAGCAACTGGCCATACTGAAAGACGCTGGGTTGATCAGCGACAGGAAAGACGGCTTGTACGTCTACTACTCCCTGGCAGACGAAGAGCTTTCGCTGTTGATGCAAAAGGCCCGACGATGCCTCGTAGACCTGACCGGCGACGAGTCCCTGCTTCAAGCCCAGGTACCCCGGCACGGCGAGATCAACTGCTCCTGCCCGAAATGCCAGGCCAACCCGTCGAAGCCATGATCTGCACCACGGCAAGGATCACCAAACATGGATAGCGTCACGCCGTTCGTTGTTAAGCTGATCGAAGCCGGCTGGCTCAGCCTCCTGGATTACCTGGCCGCGCACGTCCTGTTGTGCCTTGTGCCAGCCTTCTTCATCGCCGGAGCACTGAGCGCGCTCATTCCCCAGGAAGCCGTCACCAAGTACCTCGGCCCGCGGGCAGCAAAAGCCGTCTCCTATCCCGCAGCTGCGCTGGGCGGCTTTGTCCTGGCCGTGTGCTCGTGCACCATCCTGCCGCTTTTCGCCGGCATCTGGAAGCGCGGTGCAGGGCTTGGCCCGGCAATCACCTTCTTATTCGTAGGCCCAGCGGTCAACATCCTGGCCATTGCCTACACGGGGGCAGCCATCGGCATGGATATTGCCCTGGCGCGCATCGTCCTGTCCATCATCTTTGGCATCGCCATCGGCTTGATCATGACCGCCGTGTTCAAGAATGGCGAGACGGTTGTTGAGGATGGCCTGTTCGCAGCCGAGGCACAAGTGCGACCCGCGATCTGGGTATTCTTCGGGCTTCTGGTCGCCACTCTGATCGCTGGCACGCTGCAGGTTGATTGGCTCACGCGCACCTGGCTATCGATAACCATGCCGCTGGGTTTGTCACCATCCCTGCTGACGGCGCTGGAGAGCCTGCATCTCAACGTGCAGGGGCTGTCGCTCATCGGCATGCTGGTGCTGATTGGGTTGGCAGCCCATGCCGGCCTGCAGAACGTATTGGAGCGGGTCAACCGCTGGACCTGGGTCACCTTGGCGCTGGTGGTGGTGACGATGCTCATCGCTGCACCTGAGGTCGACACTACAGGCAGTCTTGTCATCGGTGTCACCGGCAGGTTCATCAGCGTGACGTTGTTGCTGGCAGCCCTTGCCGCCATCGCCGTACGGGGCCTGAAACACGAGGAGCTGCAGACCTGGCTTTGGGAGACTTGGCGCTTTGCCAAGCAGATCTTCCCCTTGCTGATCGTGGGGGTTTTTGCGGCCGGCATGGTCAAGACCCTTATCCCGGGGCAGTGGATCCGGACGCTGGCCGGGAGCAACACGCTGTTGGCTAACCTGATGGGCGTGCTGTTCGGTGTCTTTATGTACTTCCCTACGCTTGTTGAAGTGCCCATCGCACGCATGTTCCTGGAACTGGGCATGCACCGAGGCCCCCTGCTGGCGTACCTGCTGGCCGATCCAGTGCTGTCGGTGCAGAGCATTCTAGTCACCAGCAGCCTGCTAGGACGCAAGCGCACGGCGCTATACGTAGCGTTGGTCACGGTGTTCAGCACCCTGGCTGGCTGGGTTTTTGGCCTGGTTCTGCTGGCCATCCGTTGGTAGCCGATCACAGAGACCCTCATGCCGAGACATCAATGGAGGAACACATGGACATCAAGATCCTGGGGCCCGGTTGCCCCAACTGCCAAAAAGTGGCTGCTTTCGCCAAAGAGGCTGCACATGAGCTGGGCATCAAGGCCAGCTTGGAGAAAATCACAGACATGGCCGAGATCACCAAGTACCCGATTCTGCGCACGCCTGGATTGGTGATCAACGGCCAGCTCGTGTCCAGCGGGCGCATCCCGACCAAGGCTGAGATTTCCAACTGGCTGAAAGTGGCGATGGAGGAGGGGGGATAGCCCTCACCGCGGGCGCGTGCGCTACTGGCATCCCGTCCGGGCCACGACCCCACCGACCTCAGCGGCTTGGATGAGATACTCGAATCGCTCTATAATATGTGGTGAGAGACCGGGGCTTGAGCTAGTTGATCAGGCACGGCAGCATAACTACATCCCTGCGTCGGTAGACCAGGAGTGTGCCGCAGCTATACACTGTCCAAGCAGTACGGCCGCTTGCAGATCGCAATAGACCGCCAGATATCGTTGACCCTACTCTAGCTGGAGACGTCCATGCATCGTTCGCAAAACAGGTTGTGCAAGAGAATACAAGGTGCAGCGAGGGCGCTGCTTTTGGCGCTGCTGATGTTCGCCACTTGGGTTCCGATGGGCGCCCGCGCCGACGGAGTAGTTCATCTCTTCTACTTCTACGACGCCGAGTGCACCGTGTGCGAAGAGATCCACCGCCAGGTCTTGGAACCCCTGCTGTCCGCATACGTCAACCAAGTTGTGGTGGATGAGCACGACATCGCAGAGGCGGCCGAGTTTGAGTTTCTGCTGCGGCTGGAAGAGGCGTACCAGGTCACTTCTCCTTCGATTCCCGAGGTTTTCATTGGAGAGGACGCGCTCATTGGTCCCGAGGAAATCCGGGAGCGGCTGCAGGAACGCATTGGCCACTACCTGGCAGGGGGTGGTGT
The DNA here is from genome assembly GCA_030607875.1 of Chloroflexota bacterium. Taxonomy (GTDB): domain Bacteria; phylum Chloroflexota; class Anaerolineae; order UBA2200; family UBA2200; genus JAUWJD01. The sequence continues at coordinate 1,718 of JAUWJD010000066.1, read as the reverse complement.
GGCCCTGCCCACGGTACTTGCTGTTGCGGCCCCCACAGTAACCGCCAGCCCGGAGTGCAAAGAATGTGACGAAATCCATTCAGCGCAGCAAACGGCCGTTGCCAGCCAGCAACCCCCCACTGCCACAGCAGCGCAGAGGCTGCCGATCTATGTGGCGTATTTCTATCAGACCGGCTGTGCCGAGTGCGATCGGGCCGAACGCGACGTCCAACACACTCTGCAGAAGTACCCTCAGGTTAAGGTGCGCCGCCTTGACGTACGAGAAGACGCCACCTTGAACCAGTACTTGTCTGCGCGCGCTGGCGTGCCCACGAACAAGCATCTCACTGCCCCAGCACTCTTTGTTGGTGATCGTTATCTGCTTGGGAATGAGGTCAGAGCTGCGAACATTGAGCCCCTCATTCAGGCCTATCTGGAATCGGGGGCTGTTGAGCCTTGGGCGGGATGGGAGGAAAGCAAGAGCACCACCGAGCAGTCAATTATCGAGCGCTTTCGCTCTCTGGGCATCTGGGCAGTCGTGGGCGCAGGACTGCTGGACGGCATCAATCCGTGCGCATTTGCCCCCATGATCTTCCTGGTCTCCTACCTCTCAGTGCGCAAGCGAAAAGGGCGCGAACTGTTGGCCATTGGTGCAGCGTTCACAGCGGGCGTCTTCCTCGCCTATCTGGGAGTAGGCTTGGGCTTCCTAAAGTTCCTGACCTCCCTGCCCGTCTTGAGCGTCATCGGCAAGGGGATATACGGCCTCACCCTGCTGCTGTGCCTGGGCCTGGCCTGGGGCAGCTTTATGGATTATCGCAAAGCGAGAGAAGGACGCTTGGCGGACATGAGCCTCAAGCTCCCGGACCGCTTGCGTGGCTGGATCAGGCGCTTGATCCGCGAGGGGTCCCGTGCCCGAAACTACATCCTGGCATCCCTGGCCTTGGGTTTTGCGGTATCTGTCGTCGAGTTGGCGTGTACAGGACAGGTATACTTGCCCACAATCATCTTTGTGCTGGGACTGCCAGAGTGGCGAGGCCGGGCCGCTCTTGCTTTGCTGGTCTACAACTTGATGTTCATCGTGCCTTTGATCGTGATCTTTCTTCTGGTCTATTACGGCATAACCTCACAGCAGCTCACCCGCTGGATGACCAAACACGCCGCAGCAGTCAAGCTGGGAACCGCAGCTCTGTTTCTACTGATGGCCGGCTGGCTAGGCTACAGCCTCTTTGCCGCCTAGGATTCCAGAGGAGTCAGCCAAGCACCGGCTTGCTGCGCGCTAGCCCCCGCCAGAACGGCCCAATCAACCCAAACGAAGCAGAGGTCACGCGAGAAGATGGATTCAACCAAAGCCCGGACAGAGCTCTTCACCAAGCCAGGATGCCCCTATTGCCGGGCACTGAAGCGCAAGCTGCGGCGTGATGGCACGCCATTCGTCGAGCATGATGTGCAAAGCGATGCGGCTGCCTTGCAGCGAATGCTGGCCCTGAACGGCGGGCGGCGCAATGTACCCACAATCCTGATAGGTGGAGAGGCCACAGTCGGCTTTCACGGCGTATGAACAGTGTAGAATGCCGGCCGTGAGCCGACTTGCAGAGCAAAGGAGATAGTACAGGACTAAACGACCACCGGCTAAAGCCGGTGGGTTTGCAGGCCACTGAAAGTGGCAGTTCAGGCTAAAGCCTGCTGAAAGTCGCATTCACTCGATTCGAAAGTTCTCTGGTGGAGGCTCTTTATCATGT
>JAUWJD010000028.1 GCA_030607875.1 Chloroflexota bacterium | reverse complement strand
TAACCGGTGCTCGCAGCCTATTGGGTGTTGTTAATCGTGTTGCCAGCAAAGTCCTAGCGCACACCTTCTGCTTTCTCTGGCACCGCGTCAGTCCATTGGCATTTACTCACACTTAGGGTTTTAGTCGTCACTACGAACCTGGTTTGCCCGCACGGCCTGGTATGCTGTTTACGGACTAGAACCGGACAAACGGACAGAAGGCGGGTAGGCCATCCATTGACGGACTGCCCGCGCCACCATTTGCACAGAAGCAGGGCGAACAGCGGATAAGCGCATAGAAGGCGCGTGGGCCATCCGTTTATCCGTTTCGGCGAAGCCAATCCGCTGACAGCCTGCACCATTTGGACAAACCAACACCCACGACTATGATGTATACTGCCATGGACAACATCAAACGAGTGATCCTGATCATATTGGACAGCGTGGGCGCCGGTGCGTTGCCAGACGCGGACCAGTATGGCGACGAGGGCTCGGACACGCTGGGGAACACGGCGCAGGCGGTGGGAGGGCTGCACCTGCCCAACTTGCAGAAGCTGGGACTGGGGAATATCCACCCCATCCTGGGCCTGCCTCCTGAAGCTGCGCCACTGGCAGCCTACGGACGCATGGCCGAGCAGTCTGCGGCCAAGGACACCATCATCGGCCACTGGGAGATCGCGGGGATCATCTCGCCCGAACCTCTGCCAACCTACCCGCATGGCTTTCCAGCAGAGCTAATCTCCGAGTACGAACGCCGCATCGGGCGCAAGACCCTGGGGAACTATCCCGCCTCAGGCACGGTGATCATCGAAGAACTGGGCGCAGAACACCTGCGCACCGGCTCTCCCATCGTCTACACCAGCGCAGACAGCGTGTTCCAGGTGACCGCCCACGAGGAGATCATTCCCATAGAGGAGCTGTATCGCATCTGCCGCATCGCGCGCGAGATGCTGACCGGCGAACACAACGTCGGGCGGGTCATCGCGCGCCCCTTTGTTGGCACTCCGGGTGCCTTTCAGCGCACCGACAGGCGGCATGACTTTTCCACGCCCCCGCCAGAACCTACCTTGCTGGATCACGTGCTGCAGGCCGGGCAAAGCGTGTGGGCGGTGGGCAAGATCGAAGACATCTTTGCCGGGCAGGGCATCAACCACGCCGTACACACGCACAACAATATGGACGGCGTGGACCAGACACTGGCAGCAATGCGAGAGGCTGGTCCGGGCCTGATCTTCACCAACCTGGTGGATTTTGACATGCTCTACGGGCACCGCAACAACCCTGCGGGTTACGCAGCCGCCCTGCGCGCTGTGGACGCCCGTGTACCCGAGTGGGTAGACGCGCTGCAAGAAGATGACGTGCTCATCTTCACCGCCGATCACGGCTGCGACCCCACCACACCGAGCACCGATCATTCGCGGGAATACGTGCCCTTACTGGTCTACGGCGTGCCAATACAGGGTGGCGTCGATCTGGGCACACAGGCGACGTTCGCCGCCCTGGGGGCTACCATTGCCGAATGGCTGGGCCTGCGACCACTGCCAGCCGGCCGCAGTTTTGCATCCCAGTGCTCTGTCAATCCTGAATCCAGGGGCAGTCCGACCAAGCGGGACACTACGAACCTGGCCAGCCAACATTGACAGAGCGCGGTGCGCAGGCAAGAGGCTCCTGAGTAACCATACTTGCGCAGTTCGCGATTATGGACTGGCAGTCCTGACTGAGTTGGCGACTTGGCTGATCTATGAGCTAGATCTGTCGAGTTCCAAAGCTGTGTGCAATGATCAAGTGCGCAAGTATTGTGAGAACATAGCGTGAGTCAATTCAAATCGGAAAGGGTCAACGATGCTTGAGTTCCTGCTCGGTCTTCCGCTGTTCATGGCCTATCTGTTCGGCACCATTCTCACCCTGCTGCTAGTGATCAAACAGAAAACTGTCAGCAGTATATTGGGCTTCCTGGGCTTCTTTTTTTTGCTAGGGGTGCGCTCGGTGCTGCCCCTGATTGACCCGCTCGCCGTACGCCTGCAATACCGTGGCATGCCCTTGCCGCGGGCGGGTGTAGTCACTGTCCTGGCGAACCTGGCCATCAACCTCGCCTCTGCGGCAGCCGTTGTGTGTCTCGTTGGTGCTATCGCCCTGGCAGCCAGAAACGAGAGAAGGCTTTGAGAACGTGCGAATTTCACTATGAACTGCCTCCCCGGTTGATCGCACAAACTCCTGTAGAGCCGCGCGACGCGTCCCGGTTGCTGGTGCTCCACCGCAGCAATGGGCGCATCGAACACTGCCACTTCCGAGACATCATCACCTATTTGCACCCCGGTGACCTGCTCGTCGCCAACGAGAGCCGCGTGATCCCGGCGCGTTTGTTCGCACACAAGGTGCCCAGCGGCGGCAAAGTGGAAATGCTGCTGCTCACCAAGCGCAGCGACGAAACCTGGGAGGTGCTGCTCAAGCCCGGCCGCAGGGTGAAGCCAGGGACGAGGCTGGCCATCGATCCAGCACATGACGGCACAGAGGCAGATCGCAGTGGCCGCAAGGATAGCGATCAAGTTCTGGCGGAAGTTGTCGGCGTCACCAAAGCTGGCGGCAGGGTACTGAGATTCTCTGTGCCCATCGAGCCACTGCTCGATCAATTCGGCATTCTACCCTTGCCCCCCTATATCCACACTCCTCTGGCACGGCCCGAACGCTACCAGACCATCTACGCACGCGTCAAAGGCTCCGTCGCTGCGCCAACCGCCGGGCTGCACTTTACGCCACAGTTGTTGCAGCGGCTGAAGGAGCAAGGGGTTGAGTTCGCTTTCGTCACCCTGCACGTTAGCATGGACACGTTTCGCCCAGTGCAGGAAGAGAACATCGAAGAGCACCGCATGTACAGCGAATACTGCGAGCTGCCCGTGGAGACCTGCGCAGCCATCAACCGCGCCCGCGCCGAAGGGCGGCGGGTTATCGCCGTGGGGACCACCAGCGTGCGCGTCCTGGAAAGCGCAGCTTTGGCGACGTCACGCTCAAACAGCAGAGCTCGGAGAGCACCGGGCCACGCTTCGACCGAGAAGACTCAAGCGTGTCTCGCCGAAGGCGAGACAGCGCTGCGCCTGGGGGCTGGAGAACGCGCGCTGCAGCCGCTCACTGGCCCCACTGATCTGTTCATCCATACTGACTTCTCCTTCCACGTTGTGCAAGCCATGATCACCAACTTCCACCTGCCCCGCTCCACGCTGCTGATGCTGGTGGCCGCCTTTGCCGGAAAAGACTTGATCCTCCATGCCTATCAAGAAGCCATCCATCAGCGCTATCGCTTTTATAGCTTTGGCGATGCCATGCTTATACTGTAGAATCCGAAGGGTGTCGATGATTGCTCTGACCGACAAGGTTCAGCGTATCTCGCCGCAGGGCGAGGTAGCTTCGGCGATGCCATGCTCATACTATAGAGCCCGAAGGATGTCGACTACTACTCTGACACAAAAGGTTGCAGCGTACTCGCCGCAGGGCGAGGTAGCTTTGGCGATGCCATGCTCATACTGTAGAATCCGCTTGGGACTGCCAGTCCTAACGTTCTTGTATGAAAAGAAATATCAATGGCAGACAAAAGCAGTGAATCCATACACATAACACGCGACCTGGCGATCCCAACGTCCGAAATCAGGTTCCAGTTCTCACGCAGCGGCGGGCCAGGCGGTCAAAATGTCAACCGCCGTCAGACACGAGTGGAACTGCTCTTTGACCTGCAAAACTCGCCCAGCCTCAGCAAAGAGCAGCGCGCTCGCCTGCTCAAACGTCTTGCCAACAAGATCGATCGTGCCGGCATCTTGCACGTCGCCGCCCATTCGCGTCGGAGCCAGCTCCGCAACCGGCAGAAAGCAACCAAGCGCTTTGTCCAGTTACTGCGACGGGGTCTGCAGATTCCCAGGCGACGCCTGCCCACCCAACCTTCGCAACGGAGCATTCAGCAGCGCCTGGCCAAGAAACGCCGCCGCAGTGAGGCCAAGAGGCTTCGCCAGCACATAAGAGCGGATGACGGCGAATAGCGCTGTCCTACGTCACTGCGAGTGCGTCCTCATTTGACTGTAACGGCATCTTGTGCTATCCTACATAAGATGAGGCGGCAGGCCATCGACCTGGCGGCCTCGAAGCAAACATGCAGAGAAGTGAGAACAGAAAGATGCCCAGGTATTTTCTCGTTGTCGCCGGCAACATAGGTTCGGGCAAGACGTCGCTGACCAGGCTCATGGCAGCCCGCCTGGGCTGGGATGCCTTCTACGAGTCTGTGGATGACAATCCCTACCTGGCCGATTTCTACGAGGACATGAAAGCCTGGAGCTTTCACCTGCAGGTGTTCTTCCTCGGACATCGGGCCCAGACGCATCGCTATCTCTGCTGCCAGCACGCGAACTCTAGCATACTGGACCGCAGTATCTACGAGGACGCCGAGATATTCGCCCGTGCCTTGTTTGACATGGGCAACCTGGGCGAAAGAGATCTAAAGGCCTACCGCGGTGTGTATGACCAGACCATAGCCAGCTTGCCAGCGCCCAGCCTGATGATCTACCTGCGTGCTACGGTACCCACACTGCTCGAGCGCATCCGCAAGCGCGCACGAGGCATCGAAACCGGCATTACGGCGGACTATCTGTTGCTGCTCAACTCATTCTACGAACAGTGGCTGGAGCGTTTTGATCTGTGTCCGGTGCTGACCATTCCAAGCGATGAGCTGGATTTCGTGGCGTATGAGCAACATCTGACCATTATTGTGAACCGCGTGTTGGACAGGTTGAAGGGAAAAGAGGAGATCCGTTTTCAGTAGCGCCAACTTGCAGAGACTGCGCCGAAGGTTGCCAAACTCAAATGGTCCTTCACAGACCGCAATTCGGTGAGCTACGTTTAGCAATCCGTGCACGAAGCAGTAGTGCCGGCGAGACCACGGAGTGTCGCTTGTGCACCAGGCAGCAAAGGCGATTTACGGGCATCACAGTCAATTTGCACCTTATGAAAAGCTGTGGTATAATGTGGGCGTAGGTTGCGCGGCCCACCAGCCAAGTATATGTAACCTACAAAGGAGTGCACCATGCAGAAGAAGATAGAAGAGTTTCTGACATATCTGAAAGTTGAAAAGGCCTATTCCGAGAACACGCGAGTGGCGTACAAGAACGACCTGGGCCAATTCCTGAGCTTTCTCAGCAGGCGAGTCGAACTCGGCGTGATCGACTGGGGCGGCGTCAAGAGGGACCACCTGGTGGCTTACATCCTCCATCTGAAGACGGAGCGGGAGTACGCCTCCACCACGGTGGCAAGAAAGGTAGCCGCGATCAAGTCGTTCTTCCACTTCCTGGTCGCCGAAGGGTTCATCAAAGATGATCCAACGGCCACTTTGGACTCCCCACGGGTGAAAAAGTACCTGCCGCGAGCCATTTCCCAGGAAGACGTCGAAAAGCTGCTGGATGCAGCAAGCAAGAAGGACACGCCCAGAGGCCTGCGCGACCGAGCTATCCTGGAGTTACTCTATGCTAGTGGCATGAGGGTGAGCGAACTTGTGGCGCTGAACGTGAGCGATGTGGACCTGGCCTCAGCGAGCGTTCGCTGCTTCGGCAAGGGCGGCAGAGAGCGCGTGATACCGGTTTACCAGCGGGCCGTAGAAGCCGTTGAGACCTACTTGAACAAGGGGCGCATCCATCTCCTGCGCGATCCAGAGCAGAAAGCATTGTTCTTGAATCAGCGGGGAAAGCGCCTCACACGCCAAGGGCTGTGGCTCATCGTCAAGGGCTATGTCAAAGAGGCAGGCCTCTCGATCACAGTGACTCCACACACGCTGCGCCACTCCTTTGCCACGCACATGCTGCGCGGCGGTGCGGACCTGCGCAACGTGCAAGAGCTCTTGGGCCACGCTAACATCGCCACCACGCAGGTCTATACCCAGGTCAGCAACGAGCGCCTGCGTCAGGTGTACGACGAAGCCCACCCGCGTGCCAAATAGAACACCATGAGCCTGCAACTCTCTAAAACAGAGATCCGCGAGGCTGCAGCTTTCATTGCCAAGAAGACAAGCCTGCGTCCCCGAGCAGGGCTTGTGCTCGGCTCTGGTCTGTCTCCTCTGGCTGCCGAAGTGGCACAGCCCACAATCATACCCTACCACGACGTTCCCCACTTTGTCCCCTCCACGGTCGAGGGCCATCCGGGTGACTTGGTGATTGGCACGCTGCAAGATGTCCCCGTGATCATCATGCGCGGCCGGCCTCATTACTACGAAGGCTACACCATGCAGCAAGTGACCTTCCCGATCCGGGTGATGTGGTCGCTGGGAGTCCAATACCTGATCGTGACCAACGCCGCAGGCGGCCTGAACCCATCTTTTCATGCCGGTGACCTGATGCTGATCACTGACCACATCGGTCTGGCAAACATGGTGGGGCTGAACCCACTACACGGACCCAACGACGATGAAATTGGCCCACGATTTCCAGACATGTCACAGGCCTATGACCCGAAACTACGCGCATTGGCCCTTCAGACAGCAACGGATTTGGGCATCGAGCTGCGGCAAGGCGTATACATCATGCTCTCAGGCCCCAGCTTCGAAACTCCAGCCGACCTGCGCTTTCTGCGCATGATCGGTGCCGATGCCGTGGGCATGTCCACCGTTCCCGAGGTGACAGTTGCCCACCATGCCGGCATTCGAGTGCTGGGCATCTCCGGCATAAGCAACGCCGCCCAACTGGAACCCGGGGCCGCCGAACTCAGCCATGAGGAAGTGTTGGAAGCGGGCAAAGCTCTGGTAGCCAAACTGGTACCACTGATCAAAGAGATCCTCCGCAGACTGGCACGAACGACACCCGGGGAACCGTCTGAGCATAGGGCATAAGCTGCCAAGACACAGATCACTCTGGGAAACGTGGTCTGCATGATGGCAGACTTTATCGTGTAATACACATGGCAGGACTGTGCCCTGCCCGACAGATGGCAGGACTCCGCATACTGGGAGATAACGGACAATGGACCCAGCGAGAATACTGTCTCTGATTAACGCCTACGCTATGTGGCTCTACGCAGTGGGCCTTCTCGCGCTTTTGTTCGCCCTGTACGAACTCCAGCAAGCCAGAAAGAACAAGATAGAGACTATCTTCTCGTTGGAGAAGGAATTTGCAGCTGCCCGAGAGAGGCGAGCGCGCAATACCCTGATCATCGTGCTCGCTCTGCTGGCCCTGCTGACTTGGCTCAAGTTCACTGTCGTCCCATCCCAACCCCTGCCTCCACTGCCAGAAGCCACTGCAACCAGGTTGATATTCGAACCACCCACCGCCGTACCCATCGCGCCTACGCTGACCAGAACGCGTATTCCCACTCGCCCTCGACCTACTGGCTTGCCGCCCACCGAGACGCCAACGCCAACTCGTGCCCCACCCCCGCCCTGTCCGCAGCCTGGCGTTTGCATCACCTCTCCACGTTCGGAGCAGGTCATCGCCGGGGAGATAACTGTCCAGGGAACGGCCAACATCGAGGCGTTCCAGTTCTACAAGGTGGAGTACGGTCTGGGAGAGAATCCCGAGCCGTGGCATAGCATTGGCGACGTGCGGGGAACACCCGTCGTGGACGGCGCGTTGGTGATCTGGAATACCACCGGATTCCCAAACGGCACCTACACACTGCGCTTGACAGTGGTGGACATGACAGGCAACTTTGCGCCACCATTTGCAGTACGCGTGATTGTACAGAACTGAGGCGGAGAGCCCGCTCTCGCTGCTACCGCGCTCTGAACGCCCGTGTCAGAGCTCTCCGATGGAGCAGTGAGCTTACTGCTTCGTGCATCAACAGGCCATGCTCTGCACGCCCTTCTCGCCGCAGGTCTTGGCGAAGACAAGGTCAAAGATCTTGGCGAAGACAAGGCCGCCGGCGACCGCCGAAGGGTCCCGCCTCGACGGGATGGCGTTGACGGGATTGCTAAGCCCCTTTGGCTCGATTGTCACATGGAAACGACTACCTGGGTGTAGCAATCCCGTCAAGCGGGACGAACGGTTGACGCAGTACCCCGTAAATACCCCGCAACCAACCCCAGCCCAAGGGACCAGGCCCGCAAGCAGAGAACCGGCAGAGAAAGCCATGCTATGGGACGGTCTCGGCGCCAGGCTTTGACCAAGAAGGGGATGGCACTGACGACAAACACCCCCACTACCACACCCAGCGGCCACAGATACGCTTGTGCCCACAGTGACAACAGCGCCAGCGGAGCAGAGACAGCCGCCAGCACCATCTGCAGTTTGAGGTTCCAAGGCGTGTGAGTGTCACGCCAAGCCTTGCTAGGGTGCAAGCGCAGCACCAGTGTCTTCCAGTAGCCAATCTTGTACTTGCGCTGCGCATACCGGCGCCAGCTCTCGGGATGGCGATGGTATACGATGGCCTGCGGGTTGAACACCATCTTATGCCCCGCCTCGGCCAGTCGAAACGAGAGTTCCTGATCCTCGACCGAGGCAAAGGGGAAATGGGTATCAAAGCCTCCACTGTCAAGCAGGGCATCCCGGCGATAGCCAGCGGCATACGTGTCGACGAAATCGACGTACTCGCTGCAAGCAGTATAGTCGTAGCGATCCTCGTACTCGATCTGGATGAAACGCGCGGCCAGGTTCGCCTGTCGGGTGCGATAGACCCCCTTGACCCCTGAAATCCGTGAGTCAACAAGAGGAGCGATCATCTGTTGGATCCAATCCGCTGCCGGGGCGCAGTCAGCGTCGGTGAACAGCACGATAGCGCCCAGCGCGGCGGCTATGCCTTTGTTGCGCGCAACGGCCGGCCCGCTATTGGGCTGCTTGAGCACCAACGCGCCATGGCGGGCAGCGATGTCAGCCGTTGCGTCGGTAGAACCATCATCCACCACGATCACTTCATACTCAGTTCGCGGTATGCTTTGCCTGTCAAGGGCTGTCATACATTCGCCTATCGTCGCGGCCGCGTTGTAAGCAGGAATGACAACCGAGACAGACACAGAGTCCTCACTCATCTGCTTCTACCCCCGGCGAAATCGGGCTCTCAACCCACAGCCCCAACACACCCCCCAGCACGATGGGCAGATACACAACCAGGTGCAGGAGAACGGCATAGCTGAGAGCCACACTCTGCCCCACTCCGAATAGTGAGAGTGTGAGGACGCACAGGTAGTGGAAAACGCCCAGTTGCAGCGGCGAAGTTGGCAGAATGGCCCCGGCCATCAGCACCACCAACAGCAGTGGAGATGCAAGCGGATCGACATCGAGGCCAGCAGCCCGAAACACCAGCGTGTTTGTGGCTACTGCCAGGCCCCAGATGACAATCGACCCAGTCCACAATTGGGCTTGCACCCTGATGTTCCTCAGAGCACCCAATTCTCCACTCGCCTCAGCCAGACGCGCGAGCAGGCGCAAGAAAGCCAACCATGGATAGCGCCCGATCCAGGATTCCAGAATCCCAACGATTCTCTGGCGCTGGCTGGCGATGATCATTACAGCCAGCAACAGCACCACGAGAGCACCACCGAAGACGAGGCTTGAACGCCGCAACCACCAGGGCATAGGCATCCGTACCGAAAGCAAAACGACCAGCAGCAACAGCATTACGCTGTCCATGGCCTTTTCCACGGCCACCGTTGCCAGTGCCAGGACCCTGCCGGTATTGCGATCCGCAGCGATGAGAAGAGCGCGCACCAAATCGCCCGATCGTGCTGGCAGCAAGTTATTCGTCAGTTGCCCGACGAGCAACACAGAGAGGCAATTCTTGACAGACAGCCGTGTGTGCCGGGGATAGAACAGCAGACGCCAGCGCACAGCTTTGCCCAGGGTGTTCAGCAGGACAGAAACGAGAGCCAGCAAGAGCAGCATGCCATCCGCTTTGGACCACGCAGTAGCAACCTCGGACCACTGGACGTCCCGGACGGCCAGGTACAAGGCCAGCAAACTCACCACGATGCTCAGCCAAAACCGTGGTCTCCGCAGCCAATTCTTTTGCGCACTTGGACTTTGGTCCGCCATGGGTTACAATCAATCGATGCATAAGGATGCACAAGGATGGACAAGACAGGACAAAAGCAGCAAGGGGAATGATCAATGAAAACCCCACCTGGCCATTCAAAGATCACGCTGCCGCTGGTGCTGTTCGCCCTGTCCTTTGCCCTCTACTTCTACACGCTTGCCCCCACCATAACCTGGCAACACGATGGCTATGATGCGGGAGACCTGATCACGGCAGCCTACACACTAGGGATTCCCCACCCCACAGGTTATCCCACCTACATGCTGCTCGGCAAACTGTTCACGTTGTTGCCCGTGGGCGACGTCGCTTATCGCATGAACCTGCTGTCCGCGTTCTGCGCTTCCCTAACCGTGGTTCTGCTGTACTTGTCGGCCACAGTACTGCTGCGCTCGTACCGATACGCCAGGGTAGCATCCGTATGCGCTGCTTTGCTGCTGGCCGCCTCACGAGTATTCTGGTCACAGGCGTTGGTCACGGAGGTATATGCACTCAACTGCCTGTTCTTCGCCATGACCCTGCACCTGGTACTGCAACTGCAGGCCGGCCGGGTAGAAGCGGCTGCAAATCCTGTCGACCGCACACGCGCATATCGCCTGCTGATGGTCACGACCTGGATATATGGCCTCAGCCTGGGCAACCACCTGACGATTGCCTTCAGCGCGCCACTTTTGCTTTTCCAATGTGTGTGTATCTTTAGGAAGCGCACACTGCACCTGTGGCAATGGGCGCGTGTGTTGTGGATGTTCTTGCTCGGCCTGTCGGTCTACCTCTACCTGCCACTGCGTGCAGGGAGCCAGCCGCTCCCCAACTGGGGCAATCCCCGAACCTTAAGCGGCTTCCTCTGGATGGTCAGCGGAGGGTTCTACCGCCAATACGTGCTGGCCCTGCCGCTGGCATACTGGCCAGAACGGCTGATGGCCTGGGCCAGCTTGCTGCGCCAACAGTTTGGCATTGCCGGAACCGCACTGGGCCTGCTCGGACTGTGGATACACTCCAGGCGTAGGGCCCAGCAATGTGCCATCCTGTTGCTAACCTTTGCCATCTACAGCGCCTACGCTATGCTCTACAATACGACGGATTCGTATGTCTACCTGCTGCCGGTCTACTTCCTCTTTGCCCTGTGGATCGCCCAAGGAGCCCAGTACGCGCTTCAGTCCCTGGTTGACGCAGGCAGCCAATGGCAGCAACCCATCGCCGTGGCCCTGGGCATCCTGCTGCTCTTACTGCCGATTGGCCTGCTCGTCGTCAACCTGCCCAGCGTGGACCTCAGGAACGACTATGCTGCCTACGAGTATGGATCTCAAGTATTCGCGCAGGTGCCCGATGGCTCCATCATCATTTCTGCCACCGATCCACACACCTTTACCCTGTGGTATTTCGCCACAGTGGTCACCGGACGATCTCAAGTCGCTCTAATCGACCGAGATTTGCTGGGATACGACTGGTACGTGCACGGTCTGCGCCAGGCCTACCCCTGGCTGAACTGGCCACATCCCCTCCGCATTCCACTTTCTACGGACAGCCTGCTGGAAGCCAACAGGCAAAGCTATGCCATCTTTCTAGCTGACATAGACCCAGGGTTGATGAGCCTCTACCCCTTCGAGCAAGAGGGTATCCTGCATCGCCTGCAGGCACACCCAGTTTCCGCTCCCTAGCCTACCCCTTCTTGCGCACCACCAAGAAATAGACCACAGCTACGATGACCAGCAGAGCAATGCCCAGGCCAACGGGCACGCCGGTGGACAGACTCTCTCGCCCCACAACAGGTGCAGGCGTTGCCGTAGGAGGCACTGCCGTAGCCGTCGGCGGCGCAGTGGTAGGACTGGGCGGCACAGCGGTGGCCGTAGGTGGGACGGGAGTCAGTGTAGGTGTCTCGGTCGGTGGCACCAGCATGACGGTTGCAGTCGGCGGGAGCGGAGTTGCTGTGGGTGGAACCGCGGTTGAGGTCGCTGTTGGAAGCACGGTTGTACCTGTTGGCGGGCTGGCTGTCGGTTGGATGGCTGTACCTGTGGACGGAACAGCGGTCGGCGGCACCGGCGTGTCTACAGGCGGAGTTGACGTCGGCGGGACAGGTGTATTGGTTGGCGGTACAGTGGTGGCAGTCGGCGGGAGCGGGGTGTTCGACGGTGTCGGAAGCGGCACAGTTTGGCGAAACCGATTCTGACTGGGCATCGCCCAAGACTCCGACCCAAACGACAGTGCCAAGAGCACAGCCAGGATTACGAGAGACAATGCCATACGAGATTTCATCCGCACACTCCTTCTGCTGCTTCGTGCACCAAAGGTGGCTAAACCTCTTTGGTCAGACACTTGCACCCCGTTCGGGCCGGGAGCCCCCGTCAAGCGGGGACGAACGGCCCGCCGCCATCCGTCGCAGGCTCCGGAGATGCTGCGCGAGGGCGAGACGGCCTGCGCTGCGCTCCGGCGCAAGTGCAAGTGTTGCCGTCCCGGCCAACTGATGCCGGGATGAACGATATGAAAACGGCTACTTGAGTTTAGCGATTACGCAGTTCTCTAACGGAACTCTATGAGCAGAGAACGATCCTGACGCAGATCCAGATCATACGACAGAAGCCCGCGCACCTCATTTTGCGGCTTGGGGTCGACTGACGAGGCCCGAACGCCTGGTGGAAGAGCGATCTGCACTGCCAGCGGCACAGCATCTGTCCCTGCCTGCTTCTGCACCAGCAGGCTGTACTCATCCTCAAATCCATAAGGGAGGCGGTACTTGAAACGAACCACTCGAGTTTCACCTCCCGCCACGACCATAAAGGAGGCAAAGACCGTCTTCCCGTGCTGGTTCGTCAGCGTTTCTGTCTCGGTGATGCCCTCAACAGCAAGCAACTGGCTGCCGGGTGGCACGTAGACCCGCAGGTAGTTCCAATAGCAGCCCTGTGCCCTCTGCTCATAAGTGCGGGTTATGCCGGTAGTATGCTCACAGGTCGCCTGTGCGGGGCTGTGATTGTGATAGGTGATAGTCAAGGCAGCCAGCGGAGCGGTGTCATTACCAAGGGTGACATCGTACTCTATCGATTTCTCAACATTGAGATTGACCTTATTGTACCCCATGTTCGTATCAAGTGCCAGGAGATAGTCTCCTCCGGGATTGCGTCCTACTGTGCCGTCCCATCCACCTGCGGCTAGCAACTCTTGCGCAGCGGGTTCGTGAAAGTACAGCAGAATATGCTTCTCGTCCATGGCCTGCCTCAAGGCCCGCAGCAGCTTGACCAACCGTGCCGGCTGACTCTGCGCCTGGATCTTCTTCATGAGTTTACGCCCAAGCGTGGTCATGAAATCCTTGCGGTGGGCTCGAAGCCACCTTCTCTTGCGCCACTCAGGCGAATCACTCAGCCTCTCCGGCAGCTCTGGCGCCCAGTGTTCCCGCAACTTTTCCAAAACATTGTCCCCATCTATGCTCTCTTTGTACCTCCACACCTGCACAGGCCCAACAGCTTCCAGTAGTGCTTGCAGAGCATACATATCCAGGGCCAACATGCCGCTGATCGGCGTCGAGTTCTCCAGATGGTAGAGATCTTTGACGGCTTGCGCTGCAGTGGGAAAATCAGGCGACCAGTTGCCGTCGCGGGTCACCCACAGAAAGATGTTCATGTAACGCTGCATGGGCTCGGGGGCATAGGGATGATCTACCGTAAAGTTGTCAACGTCGTAGCTATCCATGATACTCAGTTGACTGATCTTTCCTTGCTCCACGGTTACCAGCCCTATACCAGTGATGAATCCGCCAGTGGGCCGCAATTCATCACTGTTTTGAATCAGGATCATGTAGGTCGTGGGATGGGTCTCTCCGAGCAATGTGGGAGCAGCGGCGGCTGCCTGAAGGGCCGCATGGCCCAGCCGAAGATAGTATTCGAGAGTGGGCATGACCGTGTCCAACGGTGCCCAAAGATTGCCTAGCGCTAAGGCAGCAATGTCCCCACACAAGGGGTCAACCTGCTGCGCGGCCTCGTCAAAGTATGGACGCGCATCTACCAACCCTGCGAACAGGGCTTTGCTCATCTCCTGCGTCTCCTGGGCCTCCTCGGACGTCGGTGGCGCTGTCATCGCACTCACAATGGGTTCCAATCCCGTACTGGCTACTTGCCCCGCCTGCGTGAGTTCCGTGCCCACCCGCAGAAGCTCATCGGCTGCCAGCAGGTTCTCTCGTGCGGCTCGCCAGGGAAGCCAGAGGGGTCTCAAGACGGGCTGCAATTCTGCACGCAGGCCTCGCAGCGCCTGTTCAATACCTGCCAAAAGGGCTTTGATCTGTGCTGGCGCTCCTTCGTTGAGCAACGCCCCGGGATTCCGTGCAAGACCCCTCAACTGTGTCCCGTGTCTCCAGAGTGCATCCACGTGCCTACCCACTAGCGCCCCTTTGACTAGCAGGGCAAGCAACACCAGCAGCAGGGCCGCCAGCAAGAGGTTGCGCAAGTGTTTTCTTCTCTCTGCGTCTTGTGTAGACATGGGCAAGTTTGAGTCCTTCAGCAAGTTCTGCTTAGCCAGGAGAGACACTCCTCATCATCAAGGGCAACAGGATCCGGGGATAGCCCAACAAGGTGTGCATGTACTCACGGAAAGCCACACCGAACTTGGTGATTTGCGCCGGATCCGAATGCAAGAACAGCGAACCGTTGTACCCGCGGCCTGTGGCCGGATCATACGGCTGAGTGTTCAGGCTGAACCACAGCCACTGCTGTACCAGACGGTTGTCATCGGCTGGATGGCCGAGATCCGCATCCTTGGCACTCACCAAGAAACTGAAAGTCTCACGCATGAAATCAATCAGCACCTGGTCACCGAAGCTTTCGTCCCCATATCCATCCCCGTATCCGATGTAGGTGGAAGGTAGCAGCACCCCGTATTCAGTGATTATCAAGGGCTTGTTCTGAAAGCCCTGGGCTTTCATCCACTGACGAAACCCTGTGACCAGTTGCCGAAAGATCTCCGGGTTTGCATTGTCGTAGTAACCAGTCTCGATCGAGAAGTTGTACAACTCGCCTTCGGTGGCATCCAAACCGGCTGGGATCTCGGCACCCCACCCCCCCGCCTTCTCCGGCAGGATTTGCACGTGGATGTTCCAGACATCCACTGGCATCGCTTCGCCATAGCGGTTCTCATACTCACGCAATACCATCTCCAGCCACTGCAAGCGCAAGGGCGTAGGCTCAATCACGCCGCCGATGGCAATCTGCGCTGTGGAGTCAAGCCCTCTAATGAGCGTGTACACGTGGTGATAGATCTCGGCATACTCACTCGGTGTGCGGTTGCCCTGCTTGGTTCTGCCTTCCGGTTCATTGCCGATGAGCCAGAGAGCTCCAGGATTCGCGGCCACAGTACTGGTCAGCTCCAAGGTGCTCGTAGGATAGTGCTTGGATTTGATCAGGATCAACTGCGCGTACTCAATCCCATCGGGACGCAGCGGGGCGATGTTTGTCCCCCAGTCCGAGTACCAGCCGGCGTGCAACGCACCCACATCATAGTCGGTAATCAGCGCCCGGCGACGTTCCCCATCATCCGAAAGCCAAACATGAGTATTCAGACCAAGCCCAAAACGCTCGTTGACCGCTGTGTAGTACTCCGCCGTGAAGGGCGTGGGTTGAGCCCGTTCCGCACGTACCGCCACGCTGGCACCGTGGTTGCCCAATATCCACAGCAGCGCAACCAAAGCGCACACAGCAACAAAGATACTGCATAGCCCTCGACAGCGCTTGAGCACGACCAACATGTTTACCCCTTCTTGAGAACGATCGGTAGGTGAATGGTATATGAGGGCACAGTCGGCGTGCACGTTACGGTCGCTGTGGGCGTCTCAGTCGGGAGTTGCGTGGCTGTGGGCGTCTCAGTAGCCGTTGGCGTCGGCTCTGTCAATCGCACTACAAGCTCGAGCTTGGGGCGCTCCCTGTACGTCCACTCAGCCCCAGGGCGAGTCTCCTCTGCCTGGTTCGAACTGAGAAAAGTCCAATACCCCGATCCGTTAGCACTGCTCCCAGCCGCCTCTAGTACAACGCCGTGATTCGTACCAGGGTCCGCCACCCAGCGCCTGGCCAAGGCGCTCACATCCCAGGTGTACAGGGTGCCGTTTGCCGTGACCTCTACGCTGGATGCAGGTGTCATCTCCCGGTCGCTGGGACCACTGCATCCCGGCTCCTCCCAACTAGTCGTCTCCGTAGCGTTGGTCCACGTGGCTTGGCCTACCGACCAGAGACGTGTAACGCCATAGCAGTCCACGGTCATGTCACTGACGCCCTGGTGTACCCCAGAACGCAGGCTCAACGTCGCGGAGACAACTTCCACATTGGTGGGCAGGATAGACAAATCAAACTGGAGCAGAGCTTTCTGGGTCCTATCAGCCGCGAGCCAAAGCGAATAGGCATTCGGTCTTGATTCTCCCTGAGCCAGCGTGGTATCGGGGTCTTCTGAGTAGCCAGTCCAGCCCTTCTGGAAGAAAATCGTTGTCGGCGATGTCGGCAGGAAGCGGGCAGTATAGTTGGCAAAGTTGAGCCCAAAGTCGGTGATCTGACCATCGAGATCAAACAGGGAACCATTGGCTCCCTTTCCGGTGGGACCGCGCGCACGCAGCTTGAACCAGGACCAGCGTTGTACTAGATGATAGTCGTCTGCCGAATAGCCAATCTCTGGGTCGGTGGCGTTCATCATAAAGTCAAAGGTCTCAGCCATGAACTGGTTGATCCATTCATGGGGCATCCTGCCCCCAGCTTCCCTGTACCAGGCGAACACTCCCATCTCCGTGACGATCAGCGGTTTGTCGCGCGCTTCTTCGCGCGTGGCCATCCAGCGTCGAAACTCCCAAATGAGTTCCTCGAACACATCGGCCCTCTTGGCCTGGTCGTCCTGTGAGAAGTACCACCCTTTCTGACACCAGAACTCCCGCGGCACATAGCCGCCGCTGCAGCAGAGGTAGGGGTCGTCGTCGCACGGGCCATCAGGCGGACAGCCGCATTCGCCTGGGCATTCGGAAAGCAGCAGGTTGTGGATGTTCCACACATCCACAGGCATAGGTTCTCCGTACCTTGCCTGGTAGGCATCCAGCACGCGTTCAAGCCATTTTCTGCGCAGTTCCGACGGCAAGACCACTCCCCCGATTCCCACCTGCGCAGTAGGATCGCGCTCTTTTATGAAGTAGTAGAGCTTGTGGTACCTTTGAGCATATTCACCAGAGTACGTGCCAAAGCGACAAGGGTTCTCCGGTTCGTTGCCGATGAACCACAGGTGGCCTGGGGTCTCGGTGATCATCTGCTCGATCTCCGCGTAGTACGTCTGCGCGTCAGGCAGCTCAAAAGTCCGCGTATCCTCCAGGAGTACTGTGCAAAAGTCAAGCCCCAGATTGCGTTCCCAATTCTTCGGTACGCGGTGCTCTAGTTTGGAGAACCCACCGTGCAGTGCAGCAACATCGATGCCGCTAAGACGGAAAGCAACGAAACCACAACGCTGCAAAGGAGAGAGAGGCATGGTGTTCGGAACAGGCGCCCTGACAGGAGCAGCCTGCACTGCCTCGGAGTCAAGAAGCGCCGCGGTGACTCGCCCGTTTAGTATATGCCAGGACGCAGCCAAAGAGAGCAGCACAAGAACGGCCAGAGCCAGCCACAAGGCTTGCTGAGCAGTGGCCATCCCAGTACTACGCCCACCACGGCGCTCTGATCGCAAACCCTCTACTTTGGAATCGGGTTTCACTGCCGTCATGGCGCTCCTTTCACGATGGTAGGGAGACATAGTGCGTACGAGGTCCGCCCAGGTAGACCCACTGGGCCCCCTGCCATTCCCAGACACGCCACCAGCGAACTGATGTCGATGGTGTGATACAGCCCATCCCTCCTCCAGGGACAAGTTGGGCAACGGATCACATTATACCAGGAGCACATTGGCGGGTCAATACGTCCGTACGCACGGTAGAGCTTCACGTAGAGCCTCTGCCAGTCTCAGGCCGACAGTGGCCCCAACCAGATCCGCGCCGCATAACACCAATAGACATTTGTTCGCAGTCGTGCCAGCCGATGTTAAGCTGCTGGTTGCACCAGAATCGGCTGCTACTGTGCGGCTAGTCGCAGACTCCATGGCACTGTTTCCCACTATGTCAATGTCCGAAACAACTCTTCATACTGGGTCGTTACTGCTTCCCAGGAATAGCGTTCAGCCGCGTGCTGCTTCGCTCTCTGGCGACATTCAAGCACCACATCGGGATTGCTGAGCAGGTGCTGCAACACCTCGCGCAAACTGGCGCCCCCTCTCTCGCCGGCGTAGCAAAAGCCTGCCCCACTGATGGCCTCAAGGTTCTGCGGGGTATCATTGACAACGACACAGTTGCCAAAAGCCATCGCCTCTACTAGAGCCGGATGAGTACCACCAACACTGGACGTCTCCACGAAGAGATAAGCATTCGAGCCTAGTTCGCAGTAGCCTTTGCCAAAGACATAGCCGGTAAAGACAACTCGCGGATCACCTTGAGCGCTGGCCTTGAGAGATGCAATATACCTTTCGGCATAAGGTGCGTCTCCCACAATGACGCACTGGAAATCGGTTGTCAGACCTCGGAAAGCTTCTACCAGATGATGGGCGCAATTCTCCGGCACAAGTCGCCCGACAAAGAGAACGTAACGGCGGGGCTCCAGGCCAAAGCGAGCCAAAGTGTCTCCCGGAGCTACTATCTCTACCTCCGAACCATATGGGATAACCGGAGGGTCACTGCCAAAGCGGTCACGGTAGTACCTTTGGACAACCGGCGAGTCGGTGATGTAGGCATTGGGCAACTTTGTGGCCAGGAATTCGGCAAACTGAATGTATTTCTTGGCAAAGGTAGGCCACTTCTCACGTTTCCAATCCAACCCATCCACATTTAGGACGGGCTTGGTGCCAACCAGACGAGGGATCCAGGTCACCGGGCTGTTGCCAGCGATGAAGTAAAGAGCTATGTCGTAGTGTTGCGTCAGAGCATGAATGGAAGAGAGAAAAGAATGCACAATGCTATCCAGGTACTTGTTTGTTACTGTCGGAAGCTTGACCAACCGCATCCCCTTGTAGTAGGTATCGGCGTACTTAATGTGGTGCGAACGGCAGTAGACAACCACCTGATGGCCTCGTTCGACCAGGCGCTGGCCCAACTGCTCTACACAGGTCTCAAAGCCGCTATAGCTGGCTGGGATACCTCGCATACCCATCATGGCGATGCGCATAGGCTAGTACACTCCTCTACTCGACGAGGTTTGCTCGAGAACCCCAGAATAGAGCGTTTTGATCTGCGCCGCCAGCTTAGGCCAGGCATACTGCTCCTCCACCCACCGACGCCCCTCTTGCCCCACTGCCTCTGCTGACTCGGTATCAGCCAAGACACGACGCAAGACCCCCGCCAGCGCAGCATGATCACCCGGTGGCACCAGCCAGCCCGTTTCGCCATCACAAATGACCTCAGCCAAGCCGCCAACCGCACTGGCAATAACTGGGCGACCGAAAGCCTGTGCCATGAGCAGCACTCCACTCTGGTATATCCGGTAATAGGGTAGGGCAACTACATCCGCTGCATGGAAGTAGACCGGCACCTCCGCATCCGGAACGTAGCGCAAGTCTATCAAAACGTTCTTCTGCAGGCCCAACTCTCGGATCAGTTTAGCATAGGGTTCAAAGTCATCCTTCCAGAGAGGGCCGGCGATGACTAGCCAGCTCTCCGGACGATGCTTCTGCACACTGGCAAATGCGCGGATGAGCACATCCAGCCCCTTGACATGCTTGATCTGTCCAAAGAAGAGGATGGCCTTTGCTTCTGGTGCTAAACCAAGGGCGCGCTTGGCCTCGGCCTTTGGCACAGACCTGACCGCAGTGAAATACGAAGGTATGCCGTGAGCGACAACCGCCACCTTGTGAGAAGTCACCCCCATTAGGTCAATCAATTCCTGCCTGCTCGCTTCTGTATGCACGATGACCTTATCTGATAGGCTATACAACGCACGGAACAACCGCCTCTGATACGGTTTAGCATCGAAAGGGATGACGTCGTGCACTGTCGTCACGACCTTTATCCCCATGGCTCTCAAAGCGCGCAAGAAAAGCCAGTCCATTGGTGGCAGCAGAAAGAAGTGAAGATGAACAATACTTGGCCGGTAGGAAACCACCAGGCACAGGATGGCCAACAATGCTCTGACATAGTTCAGACCACGCAACCACATGGGGCGTGATCCGTAGATTCCGGAGAAGGTGCGCTGAACAGCAAAGCCTGTGATGTCAGTAACCTCCGTTTCATCGCAGGTAATGAATGTCAACTCCAAACCCTGCTGTGCCAATGCCCGACAGAGAGGAATGTCATAGTAGTGCATACCACGGTGCCCACCTACAGGTTCCACATAGAGAACCTTGACCCGCTCTCTGGCTTGTTCTGTACCCAGCATGTTATGTTGCTTCAGAGCCCTACTCGATATAGCCTAAACCGCGCAACTTGGCACGCATTTGCTCTTCTTCTTCCACTGTGAGCCCTTCCTGCCTCCTAGATAGCGACGAAGCTGCGCCCTGATACTTGATGCGACGCGACGCAGCCAGCGACGGAACAAAAACGTCAGTACGCACGCGGCCATCCATGTCCTCGGGAATCGGCTCATCAAGTGCATAGAGCAGAGTCGGAGCCAGGTCCACGAGCTCCATGTCTGACACAGTACAGCCGTCTCGAATGCAATTTCCACGCGCGACAAAGATGCCATCCATGGTATGCAAGCCGCTGTACTTGTCCAGATCAGCCAAGGGCGCATCTGATGTGAACGCGCCCTGAAGGCCGCTATCAGCCTTGTAATCGGGCGCAGTGACAAAGATGATGTCGGGGGCAATGGGTAGATACGGACCCTGATAAAGCTCTTCGCGGCGATAGACTTCCCGTACAATCAGTGTACCATCTGCCGGGTCGCGCGCCTGGCCCAGGGCGACGATGATCCGCTCGCGAAGCGTATCGTATGGGTCTCCGGGGTCCACAATGCCCTGAGGCTGCCGGCCGCGCATGTTGATCTCAATGCCCTCGACCGGATGGTACATGGGGAAGCGATAAGCACGCGTCGCTGCCCAGTTCACATCGGCGATATTCATACTGAGTCGTCGCACATTGTCCACAAGCTGCGCAGGCAGCAGTCGCCGCAGCCGTTCCTCAAAAGGCAAGTGCCGCCTGACCAAGCCCACCGCAGAACGCAGAGCAGCACTTAGATGAACCGGGCTATTCTCCGCAGGTACAAGCCAACCCTGATCCCGAAGCCAGGCATTGGTGTGGTAAAGCCTGGCGGGGTGGGGGCCGCCACCATGATCCGACATGATGACCACCACCGTGTCCTGCCCAGCGTGTTCGAGCATCCGCCCAATCTGGACATCGGCCACCTCATAGTGCTCATTGATCACTTCGCGGTAACGTTGTCCTTTTGCAGTGCCATAAGCCGGGAAGCGTGGGTCAGTATACTTCCAGAAGTCGTGCTGTGCCCGGTCAGTCTCCCCGAGGACAAGCACACAGACCTGCACATGCTCTTCCACAATGAGCTGGATCGCCAACGACGTACGCCTTTCCAGCATCTCCAGGCCCTCTCTCCAAATCGTGTCCTCAGGCGCTTGGGCGTAGTGATCTGCTGAGAAGTTGTAGGGCTCTGTCAAATCATCCGCCCACTGAGGAGGGTAGGCATAGTTCCGTTTGGTATCGGGACAGGGATAGCCAGAAAGCAGAAAACCATTGACCCTCCAGGCGGGATAAGTCATGGGCACCGTAATCACGCCCACACGGTATCCACTGCTGCCGAGGATGTCCCAGAAAGTGCGGCCTGCCAGCCTACTGGAAGTCATCAGGTGCTCGTCCAGGCAAGTATACTTGGTGGGATCATAAGTTCGCCACTGGAAGATGCCATGCTTACCCGGGTTTAAGCCAGTCATGAACGTGCTCCAGGCCGGCGCAGAGACGGGAGGGATGGTAGAGCGCAGAGAGCCACTGGTCCCTTCGGCCATGAGCTCAGCCAGCGCGGGCAGACGACCCTGGGTGATCAGTGGTTTGATCACATCGAAGGTTGCCCCGTCGAGACCGATGACAAGTAGTCGCAGTTCACTACTCATCCAACTTCACCTGCCTTCAAAGACAGCCGCCGCAGAGAACTGGCCAAGCCCAGCAGAGCCCAGAATAACGGAAACACCTGGTGGGATAGCAGACCCCAGGAGATGAGGCTGTGAACCAGCAGTCCACAGAACCCGGCCAACAGTGCTCGTCCAACATCCGCCGCGAAGAGCCAGTGGCCTGCCTGTAGCTGGTAGAGCATGAACCCAGCAACGGCCAGGAAGCAGAGAAACAGCCCTAGACCTACCACTCCGGTCTCGCTTGCCAACGCCAGGTACAGGTTGTGCGCCTTCCAGTCTGCGCGTTCGGTAGAGAAGCCAGAACGAGCACCATAGACCTCTGCCGTCGCGCCAAAACTGCCCAGGCCAACGCCCACCAAAGGTGATTCGCGAGCCATCTCTATGGCTATGTCATTGAGCCGCTTCCTGCCCGTCACGCTCCTCCCAACAGCTTTATCTGAGAACAGGCGCGCCCGGATGGGCGTCGAGAGAACTACCACCAGCAGACCAAACACCAGAGCTACCTGCCCAACGGCAAGCCAGTACTCGCGGGTGAACCCCATCTTGCGCCACAGCAGCAGACACAGGACCGCAGTGGTCAAGAAAAAGCCCATCCACGCCCCTCGGGTGAAAGTGAGAATCAGCCCTACGAAACCGACAGCGGTAACGCCAGCGTAGGTGACTCGACGATGACGCTCTCTGGCCCACAGCCAGAGGCCAAGGGCAACGGGCAATAGCATGTCGAACCAGTGCGCTAACGCGGTGTCGCGGCCCAATGTGCCTCGGGCGCGGAATAGCAGGTCGGCCACCCCAACATCTTCGCCAATAGCCAGTCTTATCTGCTCCACCTTGGCACCCACCAAATCCGGAAGCGAGCCAAAGTTGGTCTTGGTGACATACTGGATGATGCAGAACACGCCCTCGACAACGATCAATGCCAGCAACAAGCCAACAAAGTACCGTGCCTCACTGGTCTTTCGCACATTGTGGGCCACATATAGGTAGATGAGATAAAGGCGCAGATAGAAAAGCAGCGCCCCTATCCCAGCCAATCGGTTCGCGCCCAGGAGGACAGTGATGGCAAACCAGGCCATCATGATCCAATACGCCGCGTCCAGCGCCTGCAGCCTGAGGGGTGGAGCCACACCGCGCACGAATCGCACTAACCATACAGTGTATGCCAAAAACAGTGCAACGTCAAAAGTGTAGACGATCCACACAGAGCCGAGTGACATGCGCAAAGGAACCGCCAAGGATGCCACCAACAGGGTTAGCAGAAACTTGTCCATCACTTTTTTCTTCCCACTAGCCAAGGTAACCCAGTCCTCTGAGCCGCTCCTCAATGACATTCTTCTCCTGTGCAGAGTATGCGGGAGCTGCATGCGGCTCTACAGTGCTCGCGCCCGCCTGCAAGGAAGGTGGACGTGCGGCCAGATAAGACGGCAGAAACGCCTGACTCAAAATGGCACCATCCATGTGCCTCGGAATGGGCACGCCAAGGGCATACAAGATGGTTGGAGCCAGATCAGCAATCGACGCCCCCGTGATGTGCTGTCCTGCCCGGATGCCCTGTCCAGCTAGCACGAGCAAACCATTTCGTCTGTGGCTGCCAGTCAACATGCTGGGTGCTTGATCCACGAGGTTATCGCCACGGAATGCTTCGGTGATCATGTAGCCTTCTGTTGGCACGGCGATGAGATCCGGCATGACCTCCAGGCACGGCCCGGAATACACCTCCTCTCGCCGCAACACCTTCTGGAATAGAGGCCGGCCGTCTTCGGGATCGGTCGCCGCAAGGAGTCTTTGTGAGATCTCCTCCCTCACGGAATCATAGGCGGCATCGTCGACGATTCCCTGGGCCTCTCTGCCCTTGCGGTTCACGTACAGGCGGCCGTAGACAAAACCCGGCAAAGCAAATGCGCGCGTTCTGGCCCAGCTAACCTGAGAAAGGCCCCGTGCCTTGCGTGTCAGTTGGTCGCCTGCACCACGAGCCGCCATCAGGCGACGCAACTTGAGAACGTCTAGCTTTCGAACCACAGCCTCCACAGCAGCCATGGCTCTCAACCCGCGCTCTCCAGCGCGTAGGGCCAGCAGGCCCTCCTTGGCCAGAAGGCGGTTGAGATAGATGCGCTTGGTGAGCAGGCCAAAGCCATGATCCGACATAGCCAGACACAGTGTTCCAGAATTTGCAGCCTCGAGTATCTTCCCCAACAACCCATCCAGAACACGGTAGAAGCGCAGTATGTACTCCCTGTCCCTTGCGCTTGTATCCTTCGCCAGCGGATGGCGAGCGTCAAGGTAAGGATACAGGGTGTGCTGCACGACATCCGTCGACTGGAAATGCACCATAAAAAAGTCCCACGGATAGTGAGCCATCAGGTAGGACGCGGCCGCGGCGCGGCGCTGGATGGTGTCGATGAGCCGATCGACAAACGCCCGCGGCCCCATAACGTCCACCCTGCGCAATGGAGTGAATATGGAATAGCGGCCAACCGCTTGCTGCAGCTCCTGCGCTAACTCTGGAGGGTGCGTGAACTGAACATCGGTATTCGGTGTCATCAGCCCGCTGACCAGGAGACCGTTCACTGGCTCCGGCGGGTAGGTAATGGGCACGTTGATGACAATCACCCGCCGGCCAGCATCGCTCAGGATACGCCACAGCGTAGGCAGGGTGAGATCGCGGGTACTGAGCAGGGGTGTGTCATAGCTGCCAGGCTGGTACCGCGTAAAGTCAAAGAAGCCGTGCCCGCCCGGAGTCACCCCGGTTTGGAAGGTAAGCCAGGCCGGTGCCGTCAGGGGCGGAATGGTGGACTGCAGGTCGCCCCACACACCTCGGTCTCGCAGGCGCGCCAGATTGGGCAATAATCCCTCATCGATCCAGGGAGCGAAAAGGTCCCACGTCGCCCCGTCCAGCCCTATGACCAGAACCCGCCTGCGCTCAGATGCTTGCGTTCTCGATGGAGACTCAATCGACATAGCCCAGCCCTCTCAAGCGTTCGCCAATGATTTGTGTATCCTCTTCGGTGTAGCGGCCACTCCCAGGCGGGGAGGATTCCTCACCATCGCTCAAGACGTCAACGGGATCGCGCGGCAGCAAATCTGGAGCGACAACGTCGCGCAACACTCGGCCGTCCATCTCGCCAGGAATCGGCTGGCCGAGCAAACAGAGAACAGTGGGCGCCACGTCCATCAGGCTCGCTCCTTTGATGCTTGCGCCAGGCACGACGCCGGGTCCTTTGACTGCCAGCAGCCCGTAAAGATCATGTGCCCCGCTCAGCACGGCCCGCTGTGGGTTCCTTCGTATCATGTCTCGACGCAGGTCAGCAACACGCCGAGTTCCGAGGGTGAGGTTGTTGATATTGCTGTTCCGATTCCATTCGATGACCAGATCAGGAGCACGCTCCACGCATGGCCCGCTGTACACATCCTCACGGCGATACACCGCCTGGACATACGGCTCCCCAGTCTCTGGATCCCGAGGTGTGGTTAGAGCAAGTATAATCTCATCTCTGAGTGCTTCGTACTCTGCGCCTGGCTCCACAATGCCTTGCGGCTGTCGACCGCGCAAATTGATCAGTATGTCCGGTCGCCTGCCATCGCTGTAGGCACGCGTGCGCGACCAATCCACCCGGTCGTAACGCATCCGCGCCTCCGCGCGTCGCCGCTGGTGCGGAAACCGCGCTGCCAGCCTGACCTTCAAGTCGTGACCCAATCGTTTGTCCAGTTGCCTGTATGCAATGCCCACAGCTTCACCAACAAACCTGCGCAGACGCCCCCGAGAACTGGAGGGAACACGGCGCCGCATCAACCCCAGGTATTCAAGCCAGTAGGGCATGACGCCCCTGCGCCCATCCGCTGCAGTTGCCCCATGATCGGAGACCAGGAATACCGTCGTATGTTCACCCGCGAGTGTCACGAGGTCTGCAATGATATCGTCAAGCTGACGGTAGACGTCCAATATCACCCCTGAATAGCGCTGAATGTCAGTCGGGCTGACCTCGAATCCCTCAGGGCGCATGTATTTCCAGAAGAAGTGATGGGCTGGATCGGTGCTGCGGAACACAACCATCAAGAAATCCCACGGTCTGGTTTCCATCAAGTATCGTGTATAGGCATGGCGCTGAGCAATCGCAGCATGCAGCTTCTGCACAGCCTCGTCTATGCGGCCCGCTTTGAACAGTGAGGGGATACCCGGCTCAATGGTATACTCGCCGACAGATTGCTGTAGCTCCTTGTACAAGTCCGAAGGATGGGTGAAGCCAGGAGCATCCACACCAGGAGCGTCGATGCCAGCAATCATGAAACCATTGATCTCTTCCGCTGGATAGCTGATAGGCACGTTGATCGCCCCAACGGCCTTGCCGGCATCACTCAACAGGCGGAACACAGAGCGCCCGGACCGGTAAGAAGCATTGATATAGACCTGTTCATAGGTGCCTGGCTTGTCCATCGTAAACCAATACAGGCCATGCTTGCCAGGATTACACCCGGTGACCATCGAGGACCAGGCGGCGGCACTGTTCTGTGTGGGCACAGAGCGCATTGGGCCCACCGCCCCCTCGGCGAAGAAACGGGCCATGTTGGGCAAGAGCCCCTGCGCCACCCAAGGCTGTACCAGATCCAATGTGGCCCCGTCCATCCCGATGATCAAAACACGACGTGGCGGTGTAGCCGCAGCACCCTTCCCTTCGTTCACCCTATCCTCCCACCATTCGATTCATGGCCACACTCAGGCGCGCGCTCTGGCCGGCCGACTTTTGTCGCAGATCTGCCCATCAGCCGCTTCTTGATCAAGGCCACTGCCTCATCCACTTCCTCAATGCCAGCAGCAACCGTGACTACACCGTATACCATCAAGCCCAGCAGAGACGCCAAAGCCACCACTGCCAACTGCTGCGGCAGTGGCAGGTGGGTACGCCTCTCCGACAACCAGCGGACGCCCAAGGCAACCGCCGCCATCAGGCCGGCCGCCAGACCGATCTTTAGGAAATGCGCCTTCAGCCTCAACTCCAGTGCACCTACCCTCCAACGCAGCGCCAGGAACGCGGCCGTCAAGCCAACACATCTCGCCAGAAGCAGCGAAAGTGCCAGACCGTAGGGGCCTATTACAGCAATGAGCGCCACGTCCAGGGCCAGATTGATAACCAGCGCGAACAGCCTCAGGTAGATGGGCGTCAAGGCATCGCGCATGGCGAAAAATGCGTTGACTATCACCTGAAAGATGGCCTGCGGCAGCACGCTGAGAACATACAGAGCCATGAGCCCAGCGGTGAGCCGCGTGGCAGAAGCATCGAAAGCCCCTCGTTGAAAAGCCACCCGGATTATAGGCACGTTCAGCACAGCCAACAAGGCAACCACTGGCAAGGTGACAAACGAGACCAGCTTCACCCCAAAGCCCACAGCGCGCTTTAATCCTGGCACGTCTTTCCGTGCCATTAGAGCGGAGAATTGTGGTAACAAGGCCGTAGATGCACTGGTCAGGAAGATATCGCTCACCGCTCGCAAGATGCGCCGAGCATACCCCACGGCGGAAATGCTCCCCGGCGGCAAGAAGGAGGCCAGCAGCCGCTCCACCAAGGTGGAGCTCTGGCTGATCCCGCTCTGCACCAACAAGGGCCCCAACAGGCTGCCCACTTTGCGTATCTCTGGATCGTGCCAATTCAAGGCGGGACGATAGCGCCCACCAATACGCCGGATCGCCAGAGCCAGCACTGCCAACTGGGCGAACGCGGCCACAACGTAACCTGCTGCTACAGCGGTTATGCCCCATTTAGGTATGCCCAGCAGGGCAAAAACCAAGACAACGGAATACTGCACCAGATTCAGCGCAGATGGCGCGGCAAAGCGATGATAGGTATTGAGCACAGCGGACGCGGCCTGTGTCACGCCCGCCGGCAGCAGCATCCAAAAGACGATGCTGTTCAAACGGACTGCCAAGGCCTTGGTTGTCTGATCCAGGCCCGGTGCCATTATCGAGATGATGGACGCCGAACCGAGCACCCCCAGCAACGCCAATACCGCGACAACCAGCAAGGCTGTAGTGGCAACGCTGCTAAACAACCGCCAGGCCCCTTCGTTCCCTCTCTCTGTGCGGGCATGGGAGAAGCTGGGCACCAGCACAGCGTTGAAAGCGCCGAACAACACAGCGAAAATGAGCTGTGGCAGGGTGAGGGCGATGAACAATGCGTCCATCTCCCTGCCCAGGCCGAATCGCGCTGCCAGCAGCACATCGACAGCCAAGCCCACGATCAGACCCAACACGTTGAAAAGCGAAATCGTTGCTGTGTTCTTGACAACCTGAACGTTGTCAGAGGCCTTCTGCATGGTGACTTTCTTGTTCCTATTGGGCAAGGCCCAATCTCCGGTAGGCTGCTCCGCGCTGCCCGCTAGTGGTGAACGAAGCCGGCACGTTTTCCAAGGCCATCTCTATATAGCTCTCTGCCTTCTCGGCATCGCCGGTGAACTTGTAAACTTCAGCTAGAGCCAGATAGATGTCAAATCTTGGCCCTGTTGACTTCAACCCACGTGTCATAGCCTCCAGCATCTCCACCACATCTTCAACGGCCAGCACCTTTGGCTCCTTCAGACGAAGCACTACTGTGTCCTGGAAACGGACCTCGGAAACCTTCCGCTGTGGATCCCCCGTCCAGTTAGCAGGATTGATGATGAGCAAAACGGCATACACTTGACGCTGCTGATAGGCCACTGCTCGAATGCGGTTAGCTACGCTTACCTCTTTCCAGATAACAGGGCCCTTCCCATTATGTCGAAGATACCAGGATAGCATCCGATGCGGCCTACCCGAGTCTGCCCCACGGCCGTAGCTAGATCCGTCAACAATGACAATATCCCCTTGGTTGGCCATGCCCTCCAGGTAAGCCGCGACGCCTTTCCAGTCTGGCTTGTGCCACTTCTCGTACTGTCCAATTGCTGACATGCTGACCACAGCGAGTCCCACAACGCCAATGACGCACGTGGCGGCATACAAGGCGGGACGTACAGAGATTGGTTTTCCCAGGCGCGCAAGGCCGGTTGCCAATCCGACGATGCCAACCGCAGCCAGCATCAGAAAGAGGGGCTGAAGGTAGGCAACGTACCGTGCGTCGAATTTGCGCGGTCCCACGACGGCAATTGCGATCAGAGGTGGCATGATCCAGCATAGACCGAGAACCAGGACTTTCCATCTGGAGCGCAGCATCAGAGCCACCAGCCCCAGCACAAAGGCACACTCGATCACCGTTGCCGCACCCCTACCACCCCCGAACTCGAACAGCGCCTGACGGAGCAGGGCGCTGCCTACTGCGAGACTGGAAGCCTGCTGCTGGACTGCACGGTCCGCTTGCCTTTGGAAGAAGTTGATCCGCATGGTCGACAGCCATGGCAGGTAGGCCAACGCCACGATCGAGCAGCACAGCACCAGCCGCACAACTGTTTGTTTGGCTTGTCTCTTTCTGTGAGCCAGCCAGTCATACCCTACAGCCACTACAGCGAAGAGCACAGTCCCTGCGGTGGCCAGCAAGGCGAAGTAATGCGTGTACAAGTTCAGCACGGTTGCCACAGTGAACACGGCCCACCAGGGCCTCGTGTTCTCCTCCAGGGCCCGCCAAAGCGCGTAGAGAGATAGCAACGACAGCAAGGCCAACAAAGGGTACATCCTGGCTTCCCTGGAGAAGTGAACGTGAAAGGGAGAGACCGCAAGCAGCAAAGCCGCCGCCAGGCCAACCTCTCTGCCGAAGATGCGCTTGCCCAGGGCGTAAAGAAGGGGTATGGTCACGATTCCGATCATGGCGACAGGCAAACGGACGATCCATTCACTGTCTCCCAGACGCAGTGCCAGGTGCGTTAGGAAGAAGAACAGGGGCGGGTGTGCTCCGCTCTCACGCAACGACCCAGCGATCTGCAGCGCAGGTTTGCTCGCATGCTCTATAGTATAGAGCTCGTCAAGCCACAAGCTGGCCTCCCCCAGCCCTCGTAGCCTCAGGAAGGCCGCCAAGAACACAATGAGCACCAGCGCTGCGCAGGTTCGCTTCCCTTCTGACCTCATCGCTTGAATCCTAACTCTTCTCTCGGCGACGAAAAGGCCCCTTTCCGACCTCCGAGCACATCGAGCAGCCGCAACCCTTCGCGGCTGAAATAGAAGTAGCCCAGCGCCAGTGGCAACAGGTGGGCTACACGCAACAAGGTTGGAAAGGCCACAGCAGTACCACCGTCCACGCCAAAAAGCCCCAACGCGGCGACGCTGACCAATTCCCACGTTCCGATACGCCCCGGCATGGAGGGGATAATAGCGATCAAGTTGAACAAGGCGACCAGCAACACGTATGCCGCCCAGTTGGTCCGAACACCGAGGGCTAACCCAATCAGGTAGTGAGTACCTGCACTTGCAGCCCAGCTCAGTAGAGAGAAAAACATAGCCCCGCCGAGATTGTTTCCCTGCCGCAGTACTTCCAGTCCCCTCACAAACGCCTCCAGCGTGGCAGCGATACCGTCTGCCAGCCGGGTCGAGATCGGGCGCAACAACCGTGTGGCGATGGCAATTGCCCTCTGGGGACGGTAGAGCAGAATTGCCAGAACGACGAACACGCCCCCGAGCGCCAGTCCAGCCACCTGCCCCACGTAACCCATCCAGGCTGGCAGCGGCAAGACAAGCAGCACGCCGAGCAGAGCCACAGTCAGAATGAGCACGTCCATGGCCCTTTCCAGGACAATGGTCGCCAGGATGGCGCTGCCGCTGATCTTTGTGTGCCGCACAAGCAAAATGACGCGCACCAACTCGCCCACCTTGGCCGGCAAGACGTAGTTGCTGAAGAAGCCAGCCATCACCGTGGAGAACAGCAGACCTGGAGCGATAGCCTGCAACGGCAACAACACGTAACGCCAGCGCATCGCAGTCAGGATGAACCCGCAAACGGAGCTGAACCCTGCCAGTATCAGATACGGATAGTCCGCCGACATGAATGTCCGTACCGTCTCGCGCAGATCTACCTTCTGCAGTACGAACCACAACAGCAGGATGCTAACAACAATACCGGCCAGGACGCGCAAGCGCTGCCGAGTTTGCCCGTGCTCCCCCTGTTTCAATGTTGCCTGTTCCTTCTACTGCTTCGTGCACCGAAGGTTGCTAAACGCATTTCACCGAATTATCGTATGAAAGTGCTGTTCGAGTCTAGCGCCCTTCGGCGCAGTACTCTGTAGGATACGCCCGATGAATCAAGTGGCGCCACACCTGGCTCTACCAGCGGGGCGCAGGATTTCGGATATCGTGCCATCTACGCCCATGATGAAAACTTGTCCCAAGGGCTATGATGGTTACCTCAGTTGGTCCTTACGTTCCAGCACTTGGTAGCGGCCGAATGCAGATCCCACTTCGAAAGTGAACTGCACATACTGCAACAGGTACTCCTGTGAAGAGTCCTCAATAGCCCGATTGCTCCCGCTGAGAATGACATACTCTGTATGCGCCGCTTCCGTGCTTTCCACAATGTCGTGCTGCAACTGCAGCAACTGTTGCGCCGACAAGCCCTTCAGGGTTGCCCGTTGCCGGTACGGTGGAAATGTCTCGGTCAAAAAGTGGAGCAGCCGCTCCGTCTGGCCTTCTGCCGGTATCACCAGGACATGCTCGCCGGGCTGTACACGTGCATGCATCCACCTCACCAGCTCTGTCAGGGCACTAGCTTCTGCTTCATCGCCAACAAAGACCCTGGCGCGGGGCAGATCCAGCCAAGCCGAGTTGGCAGAACGCTGAGCGATGGTACCTGGCCCGTACACACGACTCATCTGCAGTACGTGTCTCATCACCAAACAGAACCACAACACCACCGGTGCCAGGACCAGAGCATAAGCAGCCGCCCTTGCCTGGGAGCGGTGCCCAAGAAGCAATCGCAGTCTCTGGCCAAGTCGGTACAAGAGATAGGTACCCAACACCCAGGCCGCCGGCAGACACACCAGCAAGTGAGCAATGCCAGGTTCGATCAGCACCAGGCCATAGACCGCGATGCCGAACGCAAGGACTGCCAGGAGAACAGTGTCCTCGGTATGCTTTCTTCGCATCCATTGGCGATAGAACAAGAGAGCAGCCACGCAAGCGTAGACGACAACAGGAAGATAAAAGAGAAGCCCGTGCGCATTGTAGGCCAATAGACGCAGCAGCTGGCCCTGTCTGAACACCCAGAGGTGAAAGATGTTCCGAAGCAGGGGCATCGTCGCTTGTTTGGCCAGATTGCCCCGCAGAGCATCAAACAGGACGGTGTTCAGCATGTAACTTAGTGCACCCTGCCGATAAAGGGAAAACCCCGCTGCCAAGACTGGCGACAGCAGCACAAAAACGTACAGGCCAGCTTGGCCGCCCGCCTCGCGCAGTGCATTACGGGCCTGTCGGCGTCCCCGTCTCAGGGCAGACAGAACCGGAAGCACCAAGGCCACAGATGCCGCAGCTATGGCCACATAGCCCAGCCAGTGGCGGTAGAGCAAGGTGAGTCCTGCAGCCAATCCCATAACCAGAAGGCGTCCAACACTACGCTGCTCCACATAGCGTGCAATTAGCAACATGTCCAACAGTGACAGCGTAACGAACAGGGTTTTGTGCCAAGGACCCGGCAGCAAAGTGATGGCCACCGCAGGCAGAATAGCAAAGCCGCGCGGCACCATCTTGCGCCCGAGATAGTAGACAAGCAGTGTGTTGCTGCAGCGCAACAAGACGCCCAGCAAGCGCCCCATGCGCACACTGGCACCGAACAGCTTGAAAAACAGCGCGTACAAATAGTAGCCGCCAGGCATGTAGGCTACGTACAGGTCGCGGTATAGCACCTTGCCATGCAGGATGCCATCTGCAGCCATAAAGAGCGTGCCCTCGTCGTTGAAATTCACGCCACGGTCAAAAAAGAGCAGGTAGTAGCACAGGCTGAGAACAAGCAGGGCCAGAGGCCAGGCCAGGCGCCTGCAAGTGGCCCAAAGCTGATCCGTCCAGGGCCGCACGCTGTCGGTGTTCATTTTGTACATTTGAACACGATCCAATTGCAGCACCTGCTCAAGAAAGGGAAGGTGCGCAGCAACACAGCGTCCACCCTGTCCAACACTTGCGTCGCGCGAGGATACAGCCGGCCTGTGCGCACGCTGTTCACCCAAAACGGGCTCAGCTCGGCGCCAGTGACGACGGACTTGAAGTAGTGCCAGGCAAAGAGGAGCGACGACACAAGCACGAACTCTCTGCATTCGACGTCAGCAAAGCGCAAACGCAGCAGGTCGATATCCTGGTAGGTCAGAGCATGCTCAGTAGGTGTGCGGATTTTGTGCACGCGTGTAGCCACGTAGCGATACGCGTTGGCCAATGGATTGTGGCCCAACGGTTCCGACAAGACAGCAATGCCACCGGGGACAAGGCAGCGTGCCAACTCATCCCTGGCTTTGGGAATATCCAGATGGTGCAGAACAGCCTTGCCCCAGATGATGTCAAAAGACTCGTCTGGAAAGTCCAGAGCTTCCGCATCCATCTGTCGCACAAACAAGGCATCGCCGACTCCATACTCCTCGGCCAGGTGCTCCGTTTGTCGAACCATGCCCTCTGAAAGGTCTATGGCGTACACCTGGGCACCCCGCAAGGCAAAATAGACACTATAGTCCCCGAGCCCGCAACCAATGTCAAGCAGCTTGCGACCCTCCAACTCGCCGAGTAGTGACAATGCTGCTTGATCGCTCTGCGAAACGTCCGCAAAGACCTTCTCTGGATCGGTCTGGCGCCCGCCGCTCCCATCCGCAATGGTGTCGTGAAAACACTTCTCCACCTGCTGGCGCGATGCCAACGCTGCTTTCGTCGGTCTCCCGGTCGAGGACATCACCAGCATGGAGCTCCTAACGCCGTCATCAGCGGGGAATACTGCAAATCGTCTGTCCACTGCTTCGTGCACCGAAGGTGGCTAAACCTCCTTGGTTGACGCAGTACTCTGCAGTGGCAATACCACTTGAGCCTCCGCTGCCGCTGAGAAACGTGATCAGGCCGAAAGCCCAGCACTCTGGTCGCGCACGCCACCACCAGCAGCAACACATCCAGGCTGCACCACGCACGTTGATTCACCGTGCACATCGATCCGCACGCACCGCCAAGTCCCTTTCTGTCCTGGCCCCGCCTAGGCAATGTAGCCAAGATCCCTGAGCCGCTGGCGAACAGCGGCCTCATCCTCCTCCGAGTATCCCTCAAGTGACTCGGTTTGATCCATGGCTGGTGATTCCGCATACTGAGGTGCATAGGCTCTTGTGCGCTCTGGCTGGAAGACAGCCGTGAGCACGCGACCATCCAGGCCCATCGGAATGGCGCATCCCAAAGCATACAGAACAGTGGGTGCTATGTCAACAATTCTTGCTCCCTCCAGTTGCTTACCTGTACGCACCCCCGCACCCACAGCAGCGAAAATGCCATTCATGCGGTGGTGGCCCGAATGCCCAAAGGATGGGCCAACCACCTGGTTCGAGGCGAACTCGGACTCGCCGAAAGCAACGTAGCGGAATCCTCGCGGTTCTAGCAGCAGATCCGGCAGATTCCCGACCTGGGCGCCACTGTAGAGCTCCTCGCGGCGGTAGACACGAGCGATGAGCCGCTCGCCCGAGGTCGGGTGTTTCAGGCCCAGCAACTCGACGATGAGCTCATCTCGCAAAGCCTCGTACTCGCTGCCAGGCGTGACCACACCTTGCGGCTGGCGTCCTCGCAGGTTGATAAACACCTGCCCGATGTGGCCCAGCGCATAGGCTCGCGTACGACTCCAATCCACATTGTCAAAGGACAAGAAAAGGCGCCGCAAGAACTTGAAAGATTGTCCACGGTTGACTTTGTAGCGCAGATCCAATCCCAGTGACTGGCTCAACTGGTGCGCCATTTCCGGCGTAAAGCCAAGCCTGAACAAGGCACAGCGCAACACAGTGAGCGGATCTTGGCGCACGACGAGATAGCCCTGTTCACGCAACCAGTTGTTCAAGTGAATGAACCCCAATAGTGGCCCGAAACCGTGATCGGACATCAGAAAGACCACGGCATCCTCCCCAACAGCAGCGCGCAAACGACCTATGCCTTCATCCACTGCGCCATAGACCGCAAGCAGATCGTCCCGATCATCATCGTTCTGACGGGGAGCGTGATGCGGACCCTTCACGTCAAGGATGTGATAGAAGCGATGCTGGATGCCATCCAGGCACTGAAAGACAAAGATGGACAGATCCGGCTCGTACTTCTCAAGCAGGTAGGCCGCAGCATGGACACGCGCATCGACGTCGATCAACAGCCGCCTGGTGAACCTCCTTATGTCACGTGGAGCAACTCCTTCCCCGGCATAGAGCACCAAAGGCCCGACTGCAGATTCCAACTCCTGTGGTAGTTCCGGCGGGTAGGCGAAATTCTTGCTCCCCGGCGGGGTCATAAAGCCGCTGATCAGAAAGCCGTTGACCTGCTGGGGCGGGTAGGTCATCGGCACGCCCATGACCCCCACTGTCCGGCCTTGCTCGCCAGCGATGGCCCATATCGTCCGCGCCCGAACGTCTCGCGAGCTGGCCACAGCCACATCATCGCCGCCCCCGGGAAAGGGCACAAAGTCAACCAGGCCGTGCTCACCAGGATTGACTCCGGTGGCAAATGACGTCCAGGCCGCGGCAGTAATCGGCGGCATGGTGGTGCAAAGATCCCCGACCACGCCCTGTTCCAGAATGCGCCGCAGATGGGGCATTACGCCCTGCTCCGCCAGCGGCCGCAGGATGTCCCAAGAACCGCCATCTATGCCAAGAACCAGAACTCTTTGCTCAGGATTCAAGGTCTCTCTCAAAGCTCGCGTCCTCACGCTCGGTCACAATGAGTCTCCCTGTTCTTACTGCGGCCACTTGCCAGTCTCTGCACACCGAGAATCAGCTCACATAGCCCAGGTTTCGCAGTCTCTCAATGAGCTCCGCTCTCTCCTCCGGTGTGTAATCAAGTTCCTGATGCACCTGCTGTGCGCCAGCAGAGCCATACTGCGGAGGATGTGCTTCGAGGTATGCAGGCTCGATCGCTGCGGTAAGCACACGGCCATCCATATCATGAGGCACAGGCACCCCCGCCAGGTAAAGGAGTGTCGGCGCCAGATCGATCAGCTTTGCGTCCTGCAAGACGATGCCTTTGCGCATGGGAACACCATTCATCACCAGAATGCCCTCCATGCGGTGGTCACCGGAATTGCCAAAGGCGTCCTCGACCAGGCGATGTGAGGAGAACTCTAGAGTACCCAGCGGCTTGTACGTATCCTCAAGCAGGAACATGACATCCGGCGACTGCTCAGCCACGGGCCCTTGATACAGATCCTGGCGTCTGAAAATACGCTCAACGATAGGTTCGTCCGTCGCGGGGTCACGCAATTCGCGCAGACCCGCAACAAGCTGGTCTACCACCTCCTCGTATTCGCCGCCGGGGGAAACGGCGCCGAACGGCTCTCGACCACGCACGTTCACGTAGATCTGCCCATAGTTCCCCTGGGAGTAGGCACTGGTGCGCGCCCAATCCACATTATTCAGGGAGAGGAAAACCCGCCCAACACTGCGCAGCAGCCCGAGACGTTTGCTCATACCTCTGGACAGGCGCAAGTTGGCAAAGCCAAAGCGCATCGCTATGCGGTATCCCAGTGCCGGCGTCAACCCCAGGTGGAAGAGCATGGCTTTGAGCCGCGTGAGGGCGTCGCTCTTGAGCACCAGAAACCCTTGTTTCCACAGCCAGATATTGATATTCACAAAGCGGTAGATGGGCCCAAAGCCATGGTCCGACATCAGGATCACGTCCGTTCCTGGGCCGGCTGCCTCCACGAAGCGTCGGACTTGGGCGTCTGTCTCCCGATAGAACTCCAATATGCCAGGGCGATAGCGGCTGGCCTCTGTGGGATCATATCGCGGATGATTCTCGTCCAGGATGTGCCACAGTTCATGCTGAACGCGGTCTGTGCCCTCCAGGTAGATCATGAGCACGTCCCAATCCTGACTCTGCATGAGATAGAGTGCCGTTTCCGCGCGATACTGCAATATCGCATGGCACTCGGCAAGCAGTTCCTCTACACCACTGGGAGTGTAAACCTTCGAGTGGTACAGTGGGTAGGGTCCAAAGCGCGCCTCGATTTCGGTGATCAACTCAGGGGGGTAGCTGAGATCCCGCGCTCCCTTGGGTGTAAGAAAGTCTGCCAATGAGAAGCCATTGATGGGCTGTGGCGGATAAGTCAGAGGCACGCTCAAAACGCCCACCCTGAGGCCAGCCTCACTCATCCATGCCCAGATGGTCTTTGCTCTGAGCATTGTCGAGTTGACCGGTGTTTGCTGCCAATCCCCACGCTGACGGTAAAGAAACTCGTATATGCCATGCTTTCCTGGATTCATGCCGGTCAAAAAGGAGGCAAATGCTGCAGCGGTAACGGGCGGATAGGCACTCGTCAGCCGGCCCGACACGCCATTCTGAATCGCCTGACTCAGAAATGGCAGCACGCCTTCGGCCATCATGGCATCGAGAAGATCGAAAGTGGTGCCATCAAGGCCAATAACAAGCACCTTTGACCGGCGGTGCAGCGACTCCGTATTGCTCATCAGCCCCTCCGTTGGAGTGGTTCGTCTGCCTGCATGTTCGAGAGAGCTAGAGCTACAAGGTATGCCCACGAGGTGTCGCGCGTATCAAGGTGTCCTCTGTAACTGGACGCTGAGCAGGGACTTGGCAACTTGAAGCAGCCCCTTGTCCAGTGGGCAACAGCACACACTCGTTGGCCATGAACGGGCAGTGGTCTGTCAGACCGAAATCTGTAGGTTCCACGAGCAAGCGAGACAAGCGACTAAAGTCGCCACTACGAACCTGGTGGTCTATCATTGACAGAGCACTGGCACTGGATTGCAGCCCTGCCATCCCAGCAAGCGCCATGCTGCCGATGCGAGTTCAAAGCGAGCTACAGTGTACAGCTACCAGACCGATGTCGTCAAGGGTCAAGACGGGCACCTCGTCGTAGCGAGGCGAACCATCGCCTTCCTCTGGGTATCGTCTCCCCAGAGACGATGCGGCGAGACATGCGGCAAGGCCCTATGGTTCGGGAGTAGCCTGCGCGCAAGTATACACCATAGATGTACCGGAAGCAAACCACAGTTGGGCGGTGTCCATACGTCAGGAAGACAAAGCTGGCAAAGAGCGCGAGGCCGGACGGGGAGAGATCCATTCAGCGGACATCGGTGCGAGAAAAAGTCCGCGGCGCGCACCATCTGTGCACCAGCAGCTCAGGACCTCGGCTGCACCAAAGAGGCCTGGTCCCTACGAGAAGATCGACGAACTACACCTTGCAGCCTGCGATTACCCGCACCAGGATCGCAGGCGAAAGGCAAGGGCCCGCCAGGCAGCCTGGCGGGCCCTTGCCTCACAAAGTGCTCATGAAATGAGATTCAGCGCCGTAGATGAACATGCTCCGTACATGTTATGTAGCATAGCCCCTTACAGTTCGTCCCGCTTGACGGGATGGGCGTCGGAACGGGGACCTCGTCGTAGCGAGGCGAACGGCAAGCCTCTACACTACAACTGCATTTTCAGAGCAGTCACGGGCACACCGCCACGGATTCGGTGCACTGCCTTGTCGAAGCTAGTAGACCGTCCAGGTACCCTTCTGCTGCAACGGCGTAGTCGCTCCCCACTTGTCCCTGGCCTTGAGGTACAGCTTCTTGCCTCCCCTGAACGAACACTTGAACTCAACGGCCCAGACCACCCGGATCAGGTTGCCAACCTTGGCCACCGTAGTCAGGTTACAGTACACTTTGGCCTGGTTGTTCTGCACCACATTGAAACTCCCAACCGCCTTGCCGCCCCACCATTTGGTGCCGTTGTTGTTGCGGATCCTGAGGGTGTTGCTGGGCACGTGGTAGTTGAACACGGCGTTCCATTTCAGCGACTTGGGCGCTGCATTGCGACCGACGTGGAACCGGCAAGCCTTCAAGTCGGCATTGCCATT
This sequence comes from Chloroflexota bacterium, assembly GCA_030607875.1. Lineage (GTDB taxonomy): Bacteria > Chloroflexota > Anaerolineae > UBA2200 > UBA2200 > JAUWJD01. The sequence goes on along the minus strand of JAUWJD010000028.1, from coordinate 8,344 downwards.
TGCGTCGTAGTAGTCAGTCGCGAAGTAGCGGATGGTCCCACAGGCGGCGCCGCCGCTGTTGGGGTTGACAGAGCCAGTGGTCGGCGGCGTAGTGGGCTTGCGCTTGATGTGGATGTCATCAAGGTAGACGCCTTTGTTCTCCAGACTGGAGTCGCTGTGGAAGGCGAAGGCGACCCATACCTGCGGCTTGCCACACACGTTGCCCAGCACATTCACGTTCTTGAGATCGAAGGTGTGGAAACGCCAGTTCTTGTTGTTGCCCCACTCGCCATGGCCGAAGAAATTGCTGCCATCAAGTGACGCCATCCAGGTGACATAGTCATTCAAAGGCTCGCTCCAGAGCCAATACCAGAAGTCGACCGCGGCATCGTCATAGCCCAGCAAGCTGAACGGCCCGTAGATCATCCAGGCGTTCATGTTGGGGGCATAGGCGCCGCCAGGAAGATTGCCCGGAGTCCTGGCCGCGCTGCCGCCACCGGCGCACCAGCCGGTCCAGTGCGCCAGGTCATAGGCGAAATGTGAACCGCTGTCCCACTCGTCGTCCCAGGTTGGATTGCCACGCAGTTGCCACTGGTTGGGGAACGCACCTTCAAAGTTCTCAAACTTGACCGTTTGCCAGGCGGCAGCAAGCTCGGGCGCCGGACGTGTCTGGGGCCCAGGGGCCTTGTCCGCGTCTGCCTCCAGGAAAGTCTGCGGCGGGTCCGGGTCCAGCACCATGTGTGCTGGAAACAGCCCGCGTTCCTTGTCCGCGCCCTCCGCAGCAGGCTTGGACGCCGCGTCCATCAGTGGCGCAGCGACCTTGGCCTCTTCCGACTCCAGGAACGTTTGCGGCATTTCCGGGTCCAGCACCATATGTACCGGGAATTGCCTGGGGTCCCCTTCGTCCCCGCCGTCGGCAGCCAACGGCATTGCGGAACCCATCACCACAAGTACAACCAGCATGGACAACACGATACTCTTGATTCTCATGTAGCTACCCCTTTCTCAAGGTTTGTTTTGTCTCCATTGCGCACATGTTGTTCCTCTGCTTGCACCTCCTCCCTACTGTGGCGTAAAGGATCACTGAAACAGGCCAGGGCTCGCCATGCAACACGGCGCGCCCTGGCCTTGAACTTGCTTACAACGCCACTGATTCGGCGCACTGCCTTGTCGAAACTACCAGACCGTCCAGGTACCCCTCTGCTGCAGCGTCGTAGCCGCTCCCTGCTTGTCCCTGGTCTTTAGGTACATCTTCTTGTTGCCCCTGAACGTACACTTGAACTCGACGGCCCAGATCACCCGGATCATGTTGCCGACCTTGGTCACCGTAGTCAGGTTACAGTACGCTTTGGCCTGGTTGTTTTGCACCACGTTGAAACTCCCAACCGGATAGCCGCCCCACCATTTAGTGCCGTTGTTGTTGCGGATCCTGAGCGTGTTGCTGGGCACGTGGTAGTTGAACACCGCGTTAAATTTCAGCGACTTGGGCGCTGAATTGCGACCGACGTGGAACCGGCAAGCCTTGATGTCGAACTGACCATCATTGTCATAGTGGTAGGTGGCGAAGTAGCGGATGGTCCCACAGGCAGCACCGCCACTGTTGGGGTTGATCCCGCCATTGAAAGGCGGGTTATTGCCCACGTTGTAGTAGACCCAGATCTCCATGTAGTCAATGTAGCCCGTGTCGGCCCCAGCCTTGTCCCAGACATCCATGTACCATCTCTGGTTGACAAAGTCGCCGTCAAAGAAAGTGTTCACCCAGCGCCCGTTCAGATAGATGTCGTTATCGTTGTCCACGTCATCGTCATTGCCGAAGTCAGTGGTGCCTCCGAGCCGGTTCCATATGGTGATGTACGCGGCCGGGCTGTCGTGTCCCAGCTTGACCAGCAGATCGCCAACCCACGAGTGCACAATCCGGATTCTGTACTTGATCCTGGTCACCCTGGACCCTGCCGGCGCTCCCCCGACGTCGGCAAACGTGTAGTTAAAGCCAAGGTCGGGGATGTTGACATTGGTACCGCGGGACGCAAAGCGCCAAGCCTCAGCCAGCATCCCCGCCTCAGGAGCAAGGGCCTCGCTGGAGAACTTGATGGCCTGCTCCACCACCGCGACCTCCAGGCCAGCTTCCTTCAGCGCTGACAGTTCGTCCCCGCTCACCTCCAGCCGGCAGGCCCCCAGGTCCGCACGGGCCTACCCCCTTGCCTGCCACTGCTCCATTTGCGCAGCCGCTGCCACCGCCACCTCTGCCACGTACACCGTATCCACCGCAGCAAGAGGTACCCTTGTTCGCTCCGGGGCATCAGCAGTTTCCTCTGTCGGCTCGCCGCTCAGTTCTGTCTCCGGCACGTCTTGGCCCTCCTGAGCATAGACCACTCCCGAGCCCAACGTTGCCACAAGCAGCAAGACCAATGTCAAACGAATGCCCCACAACCTGAGATTCCTACTTGCCAAGAGCTGTCTCATTTTCCTTCTCCTTTTTTTCTTGCTATTCCCATAGCGGAATCCTTTTCACCCAATCAACCGGGCCTGAGAGACATGCCAATGTTCTTCACCAAGGGCTGTTCGAACGATGGCCCCCACAAGCGGGGCCTGCTCGCCGCTGTGCTGAGTGGATGTGACCGGGAGACGTCAGTTCACGTCGTGGTGCCGACGACTTTAGGGTCCGTCGAACGACCACGAAGTCACGACATAGTCCAGACCTGCGTACTTCATCGCAGATACTTCCTCGCCACTCAGCTCAACACGGTACGTGCCCATCTCTGCGCCGGCATATCCCATCTGCTGCAGTTGCTGGAGATCAGCGTCTGATTCTACCCTGACCTCTGCCTGATAGACCGACCCTGTACACTCTGGACAAGGCGGTTGCGCTCTCTCGGGGCGATCCGCAGGCTCTGGCGAAGGGTCGCCATGCAGAGATGTTTCCGGCGTGTCCGCGTCCCACTCAGGTAGTTCCGTTCCCGCCTGGTTACCTACGCGATCCCCACCATCCTGCGCATAGCTCACTGCAGAGACCACCGCCATCACCACAAGCAGCAAAGCCAGTGTCAATTGAATGCCCCATAATCTGAGATCCTTACCCCCAACTAGCTGTTTCATTTCCCCCCTCGTTTTCATCTCCTTTCCTCCATAATGGAATCTCCTGCATCGAATGAAGCCAGCACTAGTGTCGAAGCAGGCAGGATAAAGACGTCTGTGTTCCTCACCAAGGGCCGTTCGAGCAATATTTGTCCCTCCGATAACCTGACAGCATCGGGAGAGCAATCAATCTGAGAAGGTAACAAGACAAACGCCAGCCACAGTTTGTCCACCGGTCTGGGCTGGCGTCAGGATCTGTTATGGAGCTGCCACGAAAACCGTACCACGGCCGGTGTGGCGATGCCTAAATTCGTTTCCAGTATACCACGAAAGCACGAATCTGTCAATAATTCTTGCGCGAGGTCAACTTGGGGCTGGGAGGACAGGGGTCAGGGATGGCACTTGAGCCCCGCACTGGATGAGAGAGGAGGTTTCCGGAACACGCTGCACCCCTACCAGCAAAAGGCAAGGCCCGCGCCGATCAGGCCTGGTGCCACGTATACTTGGGGCCAGTCGCCTCAGCCTACTGCTTCGTGCACCGAAGGTGGCTGAACCTCTTTGGTCGGATAGTTACCCCGTCAAGCCATCCCGTCGGCGCGGGACCCTTCGGCGACGAGAAGGGCAAACAGAGCACGAACTGTTGACGCAGTACTCTGTATGCATGGCCGACACACCCAGTTTCCACTCCCCGGCCTATCCCTTCTTGCGCACCACCAAGAAGTAGACCACAACCAGGATGACCAGCAGAGCAATGGCCAGGCCGACGGGCACGCCGAGACTCTCTCGCCCCACAACAAGTGCAGGCGTTGCCGTAGGAGGCACTGCCGTGGCCGTCGGCGGCGCAGTTGTAGGCCTGGGCGGCACAGCGGTGGCCGTAGGTGGGACGGGAGTCAGTGTAGGTGTCTCGGTCGGTGGCACCAGCGTGGCGGTTGCAGTCGGCGGGAATGGAGTTGCTGCGGGCGGAACCGCGGTTGCCGTCGCTGTCGGAGGGACAGCCGTATCCGTGGGTGGGACCGGCGTGTCTGTGGGCGGAGCGAGGGTATCTGTGGGCGGAACGGGCGTCGGCGGGACAGGCGTGTGGGTAGGAGGAACCGCAGTATCCGTAGGACGGACCGGAGTATCGGTCGGCCTACGCGTGGGCACGGTCTGGCGCAGCGAGTTCTGCCCTGGCATGGCCCAGGACGGCCAGATGGAGGACAGGCAAAGCGAAACGAGCAAGGCTAGAATCAACGGCAGCGACGACTTTTTAATCCTCATGTGATTGCTCCTGGCGCAGCTTCACAAGCAGCGTGCGGTCCCGCCTCAGGTTCAAATCGTACCACAAGACGCCTGGCTGCTTGTCTGTTGGTTGCGGTTCGGTGGACAGCACCTCGGCCCCTTCAGGAAGCACAATCCGAACCCCAAGCGGCACGGCATCCGTCCCTGCCTGCTTCTGCACAAGCAACCGGTATTCCTCCCTGCCCCAGTCAGGAAGCTGATAAGTGAAGCGCAGGGTCTTGCTCTCGGCAGCCGGCACGACAAAGAACGTGGCAAACACGGTCTTGCCGTGTTCACCGGTCAGCGTTTCTGTCTCGGTAACACCCTCGCTGGACAGCAACTGGCTGCCCGGTGGCACGTAGATGCGCAGGTAGTTCCAGTAGCAGCCCTGCGCCATCAAATCGTAACTGGCCTCTATGCGTGGCCTGTGGTCACAGACCGGCTCCGCCGGGCTGCGGTTGCGGTAGGTGATGGTCAACGTAGCCTGCAAAGGCCCATCACTGGCGAGGTCTACCTCATACTCGATAAGCTTGTCGACATTGAGATTGACCTTATTATAGCCCATGTTCGTATCCAGAACCAGCAAATAGTCTCCCGCTGTGTCATGGTCCAAGGTCCCATCCATGCCAGTTGCAGCTAGCAACTCTTGCACCGCTGGCTCATGGAAGTACAGCAGGATGTGCCTCTCGTCGATAGCTCGCTTCATCGCCCACAACACAGCGCTGAGCTGATGCGGTTCGCTCCCCCCCTGCAACTTGGCCAGCAGTGCCTCAGCCAGCAAGCCCATAAAATCCTTCCGATGCTGCCACCAGTCTTCCTTAATCGTTGACCAGCCCAACTCGCGAAACCATTCGGCCAGATCCACTCCCTCGGGCAGCGGGGGGTTCCAGTATTCCCTGGCCTTACGCAGGACATTGTCCCCAGTGATCTGATCTTCATACACTTCCAGATACAGAGGCCCGACAGCCTTCACCAGGGCCTCCAGAGCCAGCATGTCGAAGGCAACGATGCCGCTGAGCTCGGTCGAGTTCTCCAGATGATAGAGGTCCTCCGTATCTCGCGCTGCTGTTGGAAAATCGGGCGACCAGTTGCCATCACGAGTCACCCACTGGTCGATGCCCATATAGCGTGTCATCGGCTCAGGCGGCCAAGGATGTTCTACCGTGAACTTGTCAAAGTCATAGCTGTCCTTGATGATCAGTTGGGCAATCCTGCCCCGGTCCAGGGTCGCCAGGCCTAGGCCAGTAATGAACCCACCAGTAGCCCGTAACTCGTCATTATTCTGCGCCAGAATCAAGTAGCTTGTTGGCCCGCTCTCACCGAGCAGAGTGGGAGCAGCAGCTCCCGCCTCAAGGGCCATACTGCCCAGCCGCAGGTAATGGGCCAAAGTGGGCACAAGACCTGACAGAGGCGACCCAAGATGCGCCGTCGGCAGGGCAGCAACATCCTCCGCCGCCTGGCCCACCAGTGGCGCCGCCTCTTGAAAGTGCGGGCGCGCGTCTACCAGGCCCATGAAGAGCGACTCGCTCATGCCGGACGCCTGGCGTGCGGCCAGGGCATTGACAATGGACTGCAGCCCTTCAGCGGCCACCTGCCCTGCCCCGGCAAGCTCCGCGCCCACCCCCAGAAGCCCATCCAAAGCCAGCAGATTCTCCCGTGCGCTGCGCCAGGGAAGCCAGACCGGCCTGAGCACGGGCCGCAACTGTGCACGCAACCCTCGCAGTGCCCCCTCGATGGCGGCCAAATCGGCCTGTATCCGTGCTGGCTCTTGCGGTTCGAGCACTGAGGCAGGGTTATGCATCAGCCCCTCCAACCGCATCCCGTGCTTCCAGAGCACGTACGCGTGCCTGCTGATCCACACCCCTTTGATCAGCACCACAAGAAGCAAAATGAGCAGGACGGCCAGCAGGAGCCTACTCCGCTGTTTTCGCTCAAGACCTTGTGTATCGATCGACAAACCCTACCCTCTCAGAGCCTCACCCTAGCCGGGAGAGGCAAGCTTCACGATCCCAGGCAACATGACCCTGGGATAGCCCATCAAGGCATGCATGTACTCGCGAAAGACCGCACCGAACTTGGTCAGCCGCGTTGCATCCCAATAGTCGAACAGACCGCCGTTGAAACCTCTTGTCGATGTCTCATCGAACGGCCGATCGTTTAGACTGTACCACAGCCACTGTTGCACCAGGCGGTAACCATCCGCCGGGTAGCCCAGGTCCGCATCTGTGGCGCTTACCAGGAAGTTGAAGGTCTCACGCATGAAATGGATGACCATCTGATCGCCTCTAGGTTCATCGTTATCCGCCAGCAGCCACGACGGATATAGCACACCGTACTCCGAGATGATCAGCGGCTTGTCCTGAAAACCGTTATCTTTCATCCACTGGCGGAAATCAGTGACCAACTGCTGGAAAACCACTGGATTGGCATTGTCCGCCCAAGTGTACAACATCCCCTGCGTTGCTGATAGCCCGGTAGGGATTTCAGCACCCGGCGGGTCAGGATCCTGAGGAGTGCCTGCAACCTCTTGAAGAATCTGCACGTGGATGTTCCAGACATCCACCGGCATTGGCCCTCCGTAGGTGACCTGATAATGGTTCAGCACCCGATTGAGCCACTCCAGACGAAGAGGTGTGGGCTCGATCACGCCGCCGATGGCAATCCAGGCGCTGCGATCAAGGCCTGGCTCTGACTCTGTACCCTTGATCAGCATGTACATATCGTGGTAGATTTCGGCATACTGCTCCGGTGTGCGCTTGCCCTGACCATATTTGGCTTCTGGTTCGTTGCCAATGATCCACAAGGCACCGTGATTCGCCTCAACCGTTTCAGTCAAGTGTAGGGTATTGGTAGGATAGCGACTGGCCCGCACCGGTATCAACTGCGCATACTCGATGTCACCAGGGCGCAGCGGCTCGCGGTGGGTCCCCCAATCTGAGTACCAACCGATATGCAACAAAGCCACGTCATAGTCAGTGATGTGCGCTGTGCGTGTGATGCCGTTATCGAAAACGAGCGCACCGGCAGCGAAGCCGACCCCAAAGCGTTCGTTGAGCCCAGCATAGTACTCTGCGGTGAAACGTACTGGAGTCACCCGGCCGCTGGGTACTGCCGCAGCGGCACCAGTGTGGCCGAGTATGAACAGGAGAGCAACCCCCGCGAGCAGGCCCAGAAGAACACTATTCAGTCTTTGACAACGCTTAAACATGGTGAACATCCTTACGCTAGAAGCTCACGCAACACTCAATAGGCAAAACGCATTCGCCATGACATCCTCCTGCCATACCGCAGGAGCTGATCGGACGAGCTCAGCAGCGGCGCAGAATCAATCCTGGTAAGCTTGTTGATGATCGGCAAGTAGACCTTGTAGCCAGTCGTCCCAGTTGGAGTCGCCGTGGGCGTCACCGTCTCCGTAGGTGTCGCTGTAAGCGATGCCGTGGGTGTGGGCAAGTACGTACCAGTTGACGTGGGCATCATCGTCTCCGTTGGTGTCTGCGTAGCGGTCACTGTATCCGTTGGCATCGGCGTCGTGGTCCCCGTTGGGGTAGGTGTTGACGTTTGCGTTAGCGTCGGTATCAACGTCCCCGTAGGTGTCACCGTTTCCGTTGGCGTCGGTGTCAACGTCTCGGTACGTGTCCCCGTAGACGATAGGGTGGGCGTCGCTGTCCATGTGGGCGTCGCCGTGGCTGTCGGGGGCGCTGTCTCGGTCGCCGTAGGTGTTGCCGTGTGGGTAGGCGTGGCCGTTGGCGTTGCTGTCGCAGTTGCTGTCGGAGTCGCTGTGTCTGTGGGTGTTGCCGTGTCCGTGGGCGGGGGCGTATTCGTCGGAGTAGGTGTTGGCTCCGGCAACTGCACCACCAGCTCCAGCTTGGGGCGATACCTGTGCATCCAATAGGGCGGGGACTCTGCCTGGTCCGAACTGCGAAAAGTCCAATACCCCGTTCCGGCAGCCTCCCCCTCCAACAAAACCCCGTCGTTGGTGCTGGGATTCGCCACCCATTGCCTGGCCAGATCAGTAACGTCCCACGTATACCAG
>JAUWJD010000044.1 GCA_030607875.1 Chloroflexota bacterium | reverse complement strand
CTTCGTTATAGGGCTTGAAGAATTCCTCCAATGCTTTGCGCGTGTCCGGCTTCATCTTGGGTCGCTTGCGCCACATAAGGCCGCGCAGGAAGCTGAGCCGCCAGGGATACCTGCGGTACAGCTTGACGAGAATCCTGTGCCAGGGCAGAGGCCAGGCCACCCGCCTGGCAGGATTCCACTGCAGCTCAACCCGTTGGCCCTCGAAGGTCGGATCCACAGCTAAGAATTCGTACACCTCCCGTACGGTGGGGCGGGGGTCAGTGAAGAGCCGCTCAGAGACGAGAAAGTGCATGCGCTCCAGCGGAAACAGCGGCATGAAGGCGCGAATCTGCTGCACGTACACGCCGCGCTGCCGGTAGGCATGGGTGGGCTTGGTGGGTCGGCAGGACTCTCTCTGCAGAGCAGCCTCGAAGGACGCTCGTTCCTGACCATGCCAGACTGTGAGCCACCAGTGAGAATAGGCCCGATCTACGGGGTTGCGCAAGCACCAGATCAACTGCACGTCGGGCAGCATCTCGGCGATCCTCTCAGGGATCGGCGGCTGGCGATCCCGTCGGAAGCAGTAAGCCGGCGTTTTCTCACCCATCCTCTTCTCACCGCTGTAGCTGGAGAAGAACTGGGCGTAGTATCTAGCGCCGCGTCTCCAGTTCTTGCTCCTGTCGAAGAAATGCGCCTCCTTCGTAGGGATGAAGATGTCGGGATGCTCGTCCAGGTAGCGGGCCAGCGAGGTTGTTCCCGCTCGCATGGCTCCCACAATCAGGAAATCGGGCAATCTGTGCTGCTGTGGATCGTTCAATCAAAAGCCTCCATACAACGTGCCGCAGGGCTTGCAGTTACAGGTCAGGGAGCAGGCTGGAGCGCTGCCTGCAGGCCCGATACATCTCTGGCAACACCCCGGCCAGGCCCGTGGCAGCTTTGAGCCAGCGCCGTGCCCTGACGTGGCGCACCAGGGCAGTAAACTCCTGCCGAAAGACCTGCGGGCGATTGAGCCGTTTCATCACCTTAATGCCCTGGTGATTGGCCGTTTTGCTTGCCACCACGCTTGAGAGCGCAGCGTTCACCTCGTCCGGCTGGCGAGCCAGGATGCAGCCCTCAAACGGCCAGGACCACACCACGTACTTGCCACGTGACAGTGCTTCGCGCACCATGCGCGGATACCCGTCGTGCTCGGTGATCCGCAGCAGACAGCCCACCTGGTGGTACACGGCTTCCATGTCCTCGACCCACCCCAGCGAGACCACGTTGGAGCATTCCTTGTATCTTTGTCCATCGTCGGCGACCAGATAGAATGTCAGGTCCGGCCGCGCCGGGATCAGGGCGTCGAGGATGGACGCGCCACAGAACGCGGCTCTGCCGGCAGGGAGATACACCAGGACCGAATGTGCGAGGCGCTCATCCCACGGCACATCGATGGGCGTGGGCATGTCTGCAAGCGGCCGGAGGATGACTGTTGACTGGATACCCATTTTCGCCAGCTCGTCTTTCAGACGGGGGCAGACGGCCACATTGGCGGCAACGTACTGATCGAGCACTTTGGCATCCTCCAGCATCAAGCCATCTCGCATGGCGTTCCAGACGTCCGACCCAACCCACCAGCGCACGACGGGCGTGCCAAGCGCCGCGGCGATCTTGGTCTGAGTGAGGATGCGGAGCGTTCTCTTGCTCCATTTCCCATAGAAGGTGCACACCGCCACATCCGCGCTGCAGATGAGCTCGACCCATTCGCCTGTGCTATCGCTGAGCGGTTCTTCGAAGACGGCCTGATGTCCATGCGCTTCCACAGCTTGCGCAGTTGCAAGCGCAGGCGCAGACCCAATGGGCCTTTGACCGAAGAACAGGATTCGCATTCGTCCATTCCCCCGGAGCGTTGAGCAGGGAGAGGGCAAAGCGACTGCCCAGAAGGGCTCCGCCCGCTCCTATCTGCCCTCCAGGTATCCCCAATCCGCAAGCAGCTCTCCCCATTTGTCCAGTGCGCGCTGCTGCACGTGCGGCGGCAAGCCGCTTTTGTACTGTCCGACCGAGGTTGCGTAGATGGGCAGAGTGAGCATGTTCTCGTCCCAGTCAACCTGCAAGAATTCGGTGATGCGTCGCAAGGTCGGCTCTGGGCTGAGGACCACATCTTCATAGCGCACGTTGAGGTAGCGATCGTCGGGCAGCGCCTGCAACTGCTCGAGTGCCAAAGTCAACAGGCGGCCCCAGTGGTCGATGCGCTCAGTCGGATTTCCGGTGCCCCAGCGCACCCTCATGGCGGAACACGCCACGTCGCGTCCGTCCCTGACCATGTTGATGATCTTCACATGCTCAAAGCAACGGGCCAAGAAGCGAGCACGCCGGACATTGCCAGGGGTTTTCTCGGCCCAGTACTTCTTGCCGTGCCTGTGAGCATACGTGCTGAACAGGCTGGCCCAGAATGCTCCGTAGGCCAGGCAGGCCTGGTCTGTCGTCTGGACATCCATCAGGCCTTGAAGCCGGTCAAAGCAGCGTTCGATGTCCGTCCGGCTAAACCACCGGTACAGCCCGCGCATACCCAACCGTTTTTGGGCTTTGGCGTCCTCCGGCAAATTCAGTGCAAAAGCCCTCGACTGCACGGCGTCTGAAAGCCAAAGCTCCTCCAGGGCTGCGAGGAAGGCGATGTTATTCCAAGCAGATTGAAAGCGGTAAAATCTCGACAGCCAAAGCCGATCAAGCAGACGCCAGGTGGCCCCAAGGGGGCCCGGCGTCCGCCATCCGGCGCGAAATTGGTAGAATCGCGTCAAGCACAAGCGCTGGAACACCTCAAGCTGGCGCTGCCGGTAACGGGGAGGGCAGCGGCGGAACCAGATGGGAAACTTGCGGAAGACTCGCCAATTCGACAGTTTGGTCTCCCCGAACGCGGCGATGTCACGATGCCTATCCAGCAGTCGCCGCATGAGTGTGGTTCCACTTCTGGCGACTCCACCGATAAAGATGGCCCTGTCCGCAGTTGCCTGGCAACCGCTGGCGTTGGGCATGGCTTGCGGATGGTTTGACGTGCTCATTCCTGCACTTCCGATCTATCCATCCCCGCCCGATGATGACAGGGAGGTGTACCTGATTCTTCAGCCTGTGGAGGCGCCAGTCTGCGCCTGGCCAGCCGCTGGATGCTGCCGACAAGCGCGCTGGATGGCTGCCCAACATCCTTGACCTCCCAACTCGCCGAGCTTAACGCCAGGTGCAATCGCTGGCGAGAGCCAACGCTTGGCTGCCCCTTGCGCGGGGTCAGCAGTTGCACTGCCCGCCACGAGCAGACGATGCGGTACCAGCCCAGACGGTGCTTGCGCCAGCCACTCCGCTGCTCGGGATGGACATCGAAGTAGCCTTCTTCAAATGCCTCGATGGCCTCTGGGGCCTGTTGCAGCAGCACAATCTCCGCCAGCGCCAAGTCGTGCCGGCGCGGGCGACGGCAGGCGCCGTCCAAGTCCAGCCAGATCAATCGCTCATCCGGGCTGATCAGGATGTTGCGGTTGTGCAGGTCTCCATGCGAGAAGACATAGTCGCCGCATGGGTCGCTGTCCTCGAGGGCTTGAAGGCTCCACTGCACCTGAGCCAAGAGGGATTCGTGAGCATCCTGCAGAAGCTTGAGTCGTTTCGTAAGCTGCCGCAGATAGCCCTCCGCCCTGAGTCGCGGGATGTCGATGGCCACAGCCAGAAAGCGCGGAATGCGCACCTGATGCCAGCAGGCGAGATCCTGGCCCAGCCTGCGGGCAAGCTGCGCGGACCACGCTCTCAGGTGCTGGCCAGGAATGCGCTCCTCAACCACGGCGAAATACCGCCGCCCGCCCATGTGCAGGAAACTGTAGCCCCAGCTTGGGGGCACGTGTATGCCATGGCGCTGCACAAGGGCCTTGACACAGACATGGCGTATGCCCTTGGACGTCGTCTCCATGTCGTACAGCCGCGCCATGGCCGGCCCTGGCCATTGCGCGGCCTGCAGTGGGATCACGGTGTGCCCGGTAGGCCCGACACTGGGTGGCACGCCGTCACAGGCAGCCGCCACGAGAGCCCTCATGCGGCGGTGCGCCAGGGTGCCAAGGAGGCCGAGCCAAAGCCGAAGCACGTCTTGAGCCACGGACGCCGCGGCGCGCCGTATGGATCGCGCAAAGCGCCGTAATCTCCACCTGTGCCTTTTCACCACTGTAGTTTCACCTATCCAAGTTACGAGCAGGAACGACGGCAAGGATATCCTCGTGGAGCGCAGAGGCGCAGCTCAATGGCCACCGATGCCCCTCCGTCGTGTGAGTGCGGTTTTCAGCCGGGCAGCGCGCAGGCACAATCTCGATGCCGCTATGTGCACGATAGGCAGCAGCATTCTCCCTGCGTATCGCAGGCCCTGAAGTGTGTTCCCCTTCCCCATTTCCTCCCGCACCCGATCCGACAGCACCTGTTGAATCCACCGCGAGCGACGCCACTTCCACCTGCAATAGGCCCTGCGGCCAACCCTCCGCCTCATCACTGGGCCCCACCTTTGCCTGAACCTGTGATAGCCGCCCAGCAGAGCGTCAGGGTCTTTCGACACCCGTGGGCCAGCATGGCGGTGCCAGATCACCAGGACCTCGTTGACGGCAGAGAAGCAGTTGCCTTTCTGCGCCAGCCGCAGCCAAAGGTCGATGTCATGTCCGCTGGGCAGGCTTTCGTCAAAGCCGCCGATGTCCAGCAGCGCCGAACGCTTGACCATAAACGCTGACGTGGTCGGCGGCCTGTTGCCCTTCAGCAATCGGTCAAAGACATCTCCTTCGTGCAAGGTACGGAGGGGCTGGCGCACCGTGTGGGTGACATGGTTGTGTTCTTGCAGAAGACAATAGCCGACGGTTGCACCGGCCGAGCCGCGCAGTCGTTCGACCTGCAATTCAAGCCTTCTGGGCAGCCATTCGTCGTCGCTGTCCAGAAAGGCCACCCACTCACCGCTTGCAGCCTCAATGCCCTTGTTACGAGCGCGAGCTGCCCCCTCTCTGACGGCGTTTTGCACCACTCGTACGCGCGGATCACCAGACTCCTGTATCACCTCTGCTGTGTTGTCCGTTGATGCATCATCCACGACGATCAATTCGAAATCGGCAAAGGTCTGTGCCAGGACGCTCTCGATGGCGCGCCTCAACATCGCAGCCCGGTTGTGGCTGGGGATCACCACGCTGACCGGCGGCGGCCTGGCGGTCGCCTCATGGCACCACTCGGGCCGCAGCAATCCTGGACCTGCAGGCTGTAGGCGGTCATGGGTACCCAACTCGTTTTCCTGATTCTCCACGGGTCATGCGCCTAGGTGCGAAGCTTGGCTTGGGCTGCGTCCAGCACTCGCCAGGGCAGATGGGGCCATTTGCGAAAGGTCAGGCTGCGGAAGGAGCGGCCGGCGAGCTCCAGAAGAGCGGCGGCGTGGTAGAGTGCCAGCCAGCGTTCATCCAGCGCAGCGCCTTTCTCGCGATAGCTGGCGAGGAACGTCCGCTTGGCGTGTTCGGCAGAGGCCGCGCATCTCGGTTGACGTATCGCATGCCAATCCAGGCTGGCCAGGAAACCACCCACGTCCAAGGCGGGGTTGGCCCAGCCAACAGTGTCCACGTCGATCAGCACCAGGCAGCGCTTGTGAATCCAACATTGGCTCAGCCTGAACGCGCCGTGGCTCACCACCGCAGGAGGCTCTGCCCTGCCCCGCGCGAACCTGGCGGCCTCTTCGAGCAGGGCCTCGAAACGAGTGGCCAGCGCTGGGTTCGCTGCGCTCATGGGCGCGGCACAGGGCGACAATGAGCGCAGCGCGTGCTCGAATCTGTGCCGCCGCCCCTCGATGCTGGGACAGGCATGCAGTGCCGCCAGGTGCAGGCCCACATCGCGCATCCACTGCTGGCGCGTCTCGTGGGCCTCCGAAGCATCGAACAGTCGATCGCGCAGCCGGTCAGCCTCGACGCCCTGCGTAACGAGCATGTGCAGTTCCGACCAGTACGCCAGGGGGCGGGGAACTCGAGGCATTTCGGGCTCGACTTGACTCCTCTCGTACAGCATCTGCATGGATGCCATCAGGCGAGCGCCGTTCTTGTGCAGCACTTTGCCGAAAAACGTTCGCTGCCCCTGGCCCAGCCGCAGATCGTAGCGCAATGTGCAACGTGTGCCTGGGTGATACCTCACAGGAGTGACGGTGCAGGTTTCAGGCCTTCCCTGATCGGCCCGACCCTTCAGCAACGCGGAGAAGCGCGCCAGCATGGCGGCGGGATCCGCGGCCTGGACCAGCCACGGAAGCTGCGCATCATCGTGGAACAAGCGGGGCGCGAGTCCCGCTGGCGTGGTCTCGATGACGCCGATTGTTGGATACGCTGCCTGGCCTGGTGGCTCCACAGTCAGCACGTAGGTCGTGACGCAGCGCTCCGAGGGCCAGTATTTCGTGGTGCTCGGGCGGCAACTGCGGATGGCCACGGGTGCACCAGTGTGGGATGCAAGGTCTGGCCAGTGTTCCTCGAAAAGCCTGGCGATTGCCCGGCAGTCGAATACCTGAGGCAGTTCCGGCAAGTACGGATCAAACCCCAGTGTGGCGGGTCGCTTCGAGTTGATGAATCGTATCAGTTTGCGATAGCCCATTCAATGATCTCTGACAGGGCAGCGATGCTCTTCTCCATCGAGTAGTTGGCCCGCATGTGCTGGCGTGCCTTCTGCCCCAGGGAAGCCGCCAGGCTGGGCGACCGAACCAGCTCGCCCATGCATTGGGCCATGCCCTCAATGTCGCTCTCTTCTACCAGGTAGCCGGTTTCGCCATCAATGACTGCCTCCTGAATGCCCCCGTGGCGCGTGCTCACCACCGGAAGGCCCGATGCGGCCGCTTCCAGCACCGACACGGGCGTGCCCTCCGCGTCACCGAGGCTCGTGCGCATGGAATGCTGTACGTATGCGCGGACGCTGCGCATGGTTGTAGCCACTTCGAGATGCGAGCGTACGCCTGGATAGGACACCGCGCGATCAATGTGCAGGGCCTTGGCCATCTGTCTGCAAGGTTCGAGCAAGGGGCCATCACCGACCATCACCAGGCGGGCCTGGGGATGACGATCGAACACCTCCTTGAAGGCGAGCAGGGTGAGATGCGGTGCCTTCTTCTCCACGAATCGTCCAACGGCCAGGAAGGTTGGCGGCGCTGTTGCTGGATCAGCCCCAAAGAACCGGTTCACATCCACACCACATGGATTGTTGAACAGCTTGTCACGCGGCGCACCGAGCGCTGCCAGCCTCTCCACCATGTCCTGCGATACAGCAATGATTGCCGCAGCGACGGCGAACATCTCCCGATAGGCCGGAAGGTAGAGGTCGATCCACTTTTGCTTGTAGATATCAGAACCGTGGAAGTGTACAATGAGCGGGACTCCTGCCGAAGAGCAGGCACCCATGACCTGTGCGCCCGTCTGCCCGAATTCGGCCAGCACCGCCTGCACGCGCTCCCGGCGCAGGTACTTGCGCAAAGCCCTCTCGCTAAAAGGCTGGCGCGAGGCCTTGAAGATATGCTTCCATATCAAATCCAGGCCGCGCCCTGGCATCGATACCAGGCCACGTCCATCGCCCCGACGGTTGGGGAAGTATGCTCTGGTGACCAGCATTTCGAGCAACGCCAGGCCGCTGGCCTCGGCCATCGCAGAAGTTCCTCCACGGCGACTCCCTCCGTAGAGCACGCGAACCTGGGCCGGCAGTTGCCGGACGTGATCCCGGATGAATGTCTCCGAATAGGAAAACTCCCTGGGGGTGATGAGGCACACAACCGGCCTTGAGCGCATTTCTGGCGCAGCGAATCGCGGCACGGACGTGCCCTTTTTCTGCCCCCAGTAGCCTTTGTGCAGCGCCTCGCGGAATTGCACGATTTCTTGGTACAGAGCGTCGGCAGGCTGGTAGGCCCTGACCAGTGTTGCGATCCAGGCCGGCACTTTGGCCTTCATCAAGCCGGGGATGTAGACACTGGCAAAGTCAACCGGCTGCAGCGGCATCGCCCACTGGTGCAAGACAATCCTGTTGACCGCCTCCTGTTGGGCTGGACAAAAGTCGTCGGGAGTGAGAATGAACACTACCCTGCGGCGATGGCCCTGGGCAAAGTCAAGCATCTGTCTGTTGTAATGTATCCACAGCCGCAGTGCCATTCGCGCTCTCGTGATGGGATTCCTCGTATGGCGCCACAGGTCGCCTCGGCGCATCATTGATGCCACGGCCTCGGCGGGCCTGCGCACCACCATGGGCCAGTGTGCGTGGGGGAGAAGGCCGTCCCAAAAGTCGAGAAACAGCGCCGTGCGTGGATCCTTCCAGCCCCAAACAGCCTGGCCGCCGAACTTGGCGAGGAGCTCCCTGGCTTTGGCACGGTGCTGTTCAGGCACGCGGAGCGCCTGCAGTGACTCGACCGCATCCCATGCCGCCCCGTTGATGGACAGAATTTCCTCATGGAAGCGGATGATGTCCAGATCCTCAAAGTAGCCTTCCCGGTTGTGCCGCGTGGGCCCTTTCAGGTCACTGCCCAGGTAGAGGCCCGCCCAACCCAGTGCCTGTGCCACCACTGAGGTGCCTGAGCGATGCGCACCGGCCACCACGATCACCTTTCCCTGTGGCCCTCGCTGCGTGCTGCTGAGGTTCTCTAGATGCCCCATCGTTGTAATACTTCCTCCCACTCAGGGCGCAGCGGCGGCCCACGTCTCAGATTGGAGCCAATCATGTCCCGAAAATCCGCAGAGTACCCGGTCAAGGGGTCTCGCTTGCAGAAACGGAGGTGCAAAAAGCAGGGCTCATCGGTGCGCAGAAAAAAGCGCCGCTTGATGCGTGGCAGCAAGAAGGGAGTAGAAAGCGTCTGTGTCCACCAGACACGGCTGCCGAACCGCGCCCCGAGGCGTGGAAACAGGCGCCACTCCGGGAAAGTATAGCTCATGGTAGATACCCACTTTGGGGCCACAGGGATGGTCAATGCTTTGGCGATCTCGGCGGCCTCCGACGACCTGGCAGCAATGAGGTGGCGTCGGTCTGGGTGTATGTTTGCTCCAATGAGCGACATCACAGCCGCGCTGGAGTGACGCCACCGCTGCAGAGCGCGCGAGAACTCGGCTGTGGCCAGCATGTCGCCATCCCATTTCAGGATGTACGGCTCGCTGCATCTTTCCAGGCACCAGTTGTAGTAGCTCGAGGAGAGATGCGGTGAAGCGCGCCCCTCTGCAGTTGATGCCAGCTCCCAATGCTCTCGCCCGCGCTTCCGGATCTCGTGCTTGTACTGGTAGCAAGCGACCTTGTCAGGGTATTCTCTCTGCAGCGATTGGATGATGGAAGGCGTGTCGTCGGTGCTCAGGTTGTCCACCAGTACCAGCTCATCCACATGGCCAACGATGGACTTGATGGCCGGATATAGGAACTCTTCTTCGTTCTTCAGCCGCACCATGGCCGAGATCCTCTTCTGACCCTGAGCCAGCAGCGCGGTCTTCAGAGCAACATAGACCATGCCCCAGAACGCTCTGCTGCCCGTCTGGTCCCACAGTCGGGCCATCACAGCCAGAAGCTGTTTGCTGGTTTGTTGGGATGCACCTGTGTTCACCTTGCTCGACTCTGTGCGTTCCCCCGGCTGGTCGCCTCGCTGGGAGCGTTCGCCATCAGCTTTCATCAGGCGAGAACCCCATCTGTTTGCACTGGAGATAGTAGAGGGCCGCGTAGTGCCCGTCCTTGTCCAGCAATGCGCGGTGGGCGCCGGTCTCCACAACCTGCCCTTCATCCAAGACGATGATGCGATCGGCCATGCTCACCGTGGTAAAGCGCTGAGAGATCAGAATCGTCGTCTTGCCCTCGGCAAGCTGGCGAAAGCGCTGGAACAGCTTGTATTCAGCAGCAGCATCCAGATTGGAGGTAGGCTCGTCCAGAATCAGGACTGTGGCATTGCGGGCAGAAGCGCGCGCAATGGCCATCTGCTGCCACTGTCCAACCGACAGGTCGTACTCGCCAAACCTGCGGCCAAGCAAGGTGTCATAAGCTTGCGGCATTCCCTCTATCATCGCTCCCACGCCAGCGTACTCCGCAATGCGCTGTACCCGCTCCCTGTGCTGCAAGAGACGTTGCCAATCCCCGTAAGCGATATTGTCGGCAGCGGTGGCTTCGTAGCGTCCCAGGTTCTGGAAGACAAAGGACATCTGCCGATGAAGGTAGTCCAGGGCCAGGTCGCGCAGGTCTACCCTGTCGAGGAGGATCGAGCCGCTGTCCGGGTCGTAGAAGCGAGCGATCAGCTTCACCAGAGTAGTCTTTCCAGCACCGTTCCTACCCACCAGTGCGACCGTCTCACCGGGTGCGACACGAAAGGATACGCTCACCAGTGCCGGTCTATCTGCTCCAGGATAGGTGAACGTTACATCGCGAAACTCGATCTCGCCCCGGGTGACCGTCGGCGTCAGGCCCAGTGCGGGCTCGATACGTGGTTCGATGCTCAAGAAATCGCGCAGATTGGAGACATAGAGCGCGTGTTCCATGGCCCCGGTGATGGCCGAGACTGTGCTTTGCAGCACCCCGCGGAGCCGCAGTCCCACGGTGCCAAAGACCACCACGTCACCTACAGGCAGTGTCCCCTGGAGAAACCGCCGATAGACCCAGGCCAACATGAAGAAGAATGCTGCGCTGGTCAGGGCGCTGAACAACGCATCGCCGACGAAGGCCCTTTGATAGATCCTGCGGTTCTGGTCGCGGAACTCGGCCATGAGCGAGCGAAACCTCTCGATCAGAATGGGGGCCAGGGCGAGCAGTTTCACTTCTGCTACTGACCGCCGGCTGGTCAGCAGGGAGACAAAGTAGCGTGACCAGCGACGCTTGAACGCACGCCCGTACTCTTCTAGATAGAGTCGCTGGGACAGGCGCCATTGAAAGACCGTATGCGCCGAGGCGAACGGTATCCAGGCGGCGATAACCCAGGGCTCGATGGCTGCGAGCACAGCAGCCAGAGAGACGGTCTGCACAAGTTGCCTGGAGAAGGATAGAGTGCTGGACAGCAACTGCGAAACATGCTTCGCAGTGTTGCGCTGGGCCAGGTGGATGGTATCCTGAAAACGAAGGTCTTCAAACAGCGCCACATCGAGCCGAGCGGCGTGCTCCAGAATCTGGGAGTTGACATCGAGGTCCACCTCGTCGGCAAAGCATTGGGTCAAGAAACGGTCGGCCAGACCGGTCACTGCTCCGGCAATGGTCAATCCCAGGCTCAGGACCAGCCATGGCAAGAGCGGACCCAGGCCCTGAGTCGCCTGGCCCGCAGCTTCCACCGCATCGTTGATCAGCTTGCGCATCACCACAGCGGCAGCAGCGGGGATCAAACCGCCGGCCACGGTGACCGCAATCAGGCCCACAACGAGCGAAGCATGAGTCCGCCACGCTGTCTGGACCACCCAGCGGGCATTATCGCCAAGTTGGCGAAAGCCCTCCACCCGGGCACGACGCGCAAACCTTCTCATGCACGCCTCCGTTTGCCCATTCCTCGTTCCAGTCCTGGCAGGTAGCTCCTGAGGGTGCAGTGCGTCAGGCCAACGGTGAGCAGAGCAAAGAGCAGGGCCGCTTCAGCTACTGAATATCCCTGGTTGCTCACGGTCCTCCTGAAAACGAGTAGCCTCTCGCGGTTCGTCAATCCTCTGACGAACGCCATGGGTCGGTATGCTCGCCGGCTGCGCCGGTAGATGGAACACTTGGAGTAGTACTTGTAGACGCTGTCGATCTCCAGGTGCCGGACGCGCATGCTGGGGATGTGGCGCACAGCGCTGCAACCGTACTGGTCGACGCAGCGCCGCACGAAGATGGTATCAGCGCCCCTGGGCCTCTCGACGAAAGCACCAATCTGGTCAAAGAGTCGCTTGCGAACGGCCATGTTGTTGTTGTGGCCGTGGTACAGCACTTTGATCGAGCTGTTGTAGGTATACTCCTTCTTCTCCTCTTCGTAGGCGACGAGCATGGAGAGAAGAAGCCCGCGTCCGCCGAACTGGTGGCTGCCGATGACGATCTGGACAGCGGGATCGGACATGGCCTCAGCGACCTCGCCTAGCCAGTCGCTGGCAGGCACGCAGTCCGGATCGGTGAAGGCGATGATCTCGCCCTGCACCTCATCCAGTCCTCTGTTGCGAGCTGCATAGGCTCCTTGCCTCTGCTCAGACAGCAGCTTGATGCGCGCATGCCGTCTGACAACCTCCGCTGAGCCATCGCTGGAGTTGTTGTCAACCATGATGATCTCACAGCGCTCCGCAGGGTACGTTTGCGCCAGCAGCGCTTCAACACACGCCGCGATATAGCGCTGCGCGTTGTAAAAGGGCACGACGATTGAGATGTAGGGAAGCTCGCGCTGGTCGGACATGATCATCACTGCCTATTATGCCCGGAATCCCATTGCCAGTCAACTACGAGCGGGCCCAGCAATGCAGCTTCCGGGTGGGGGCGCTGCCGAGCGAGCCACATCCCCCACTTCATCCTCTCGTCCACGCCTCCCGTTTGCGCCCCTGGCGCAAAGATCAGAGGTAGCGTAGAGGCCAGAGAGGGCACAGAGCCCAGGGCAGCTCCGTACCCAGATCATTGAGAGACCCGGCAAGCAGTGCTTTTCCACCGGCGAGGGTTGGTCAGTCGATCTTTGGCCTCCCCCACGGTCACTCCGACCGTCCACGGGGAGACTTGACCGGCGGGCCCTCGTACCCATCTCCTACCTCCAGCAGCTGAGTGTGCTGATGATGGTAGTTGACCCAGCCCAGCAGCGCGACATCTACAACCGTCCGGAAGGCTGCCGAAAACTGGCTGAAGTAGAAGAACAGCAGGTCTGCGGCAACTATGGACACAGTGAGTGCCCTGTGGGCCATGCGCCAGCCCTGGGCCCGTTGGGAGAGAAGGTGGCGTGACGCGAGGAGGAACCACACAGCAACAAAGGCCCACAGGACGTTCATGGCCACGAACAGCACCGTGTTGGCGCTCGATGAGAATGGGCTCACGTCCAGGCCAGAATGCAGGGTGGTCTTTAAGTCCGGCAGCGCAAACGGTAGGAGCTGCGCGACCACAGACACGACCAGGAGGAGTGCGTAGAGAACCAGCACCACGGGAAACACGTAGCGGATGGCACGCTCCGAAAGCAGGAACTGATCGGTCGCACGCCGCAGCCGCAACACCCATCGCGCCAGCGACGAGGGTTGCGCCTCCCTGGTCTTGATGTCTTCGCGCTCGACAAAGTGCAGCAGGGCCTGCGCCAGTTCGTCGGTGATGCCATCTTGTCTCTCCTGGCTCAACTGCTGCAGGCGCTGTCTCATCCTCATCAGATCGTCGGGATCGATGCTCGCCTCGATCACCTCCTCGAAGCGGGCCAGGATGTGATAGAGCTGCGCATTGGGGCTCCGTCCGCCAAGCTCTCGCACGCGGGCAGCGATAAACCACAGACAGAGAAAGGTGAGGTAGATGATGGGCGCTGCCGGGCGAAAGAAGTAGTCACTGTCAGCGGTGATGAACTTGCCGACCTCGTCGATGAAAAAGGCCCAGCCGACTCCCGTCAGAATCGCGCTCAACGTCAACAGCGACTGATTGCGGTAGATCAACACGATGAGCGATGCGATCAGCAGAAACAACCCGCCCCACAGGGCATGTGCAAAGTGCAGGTTGCCAGGGGCAATCTGCGGGTACCCTGTGAGCTCCAGAAACAGGCGAATGCCGAGCAGGGTGATGACAAAGGTGATGATGACGTTCTCAGAGTATTGCTCGGCATACTCGCGGCGAATGAGCTTGAATCCCATGACCATCTACTCCCCTTCACTTTGTTTCACAGCGAATCGAGCGCCCTTGAAGTTATGTCACCTGTCAGCCAGCATCTGCAGCAAAATCGCTGCCGCCCCCTCGACCACCGGAGCGCAGGCAGTTGAGCCATCCGGGGCGAGAAACTGTTGGCGTACCGGTGAGCACTGCGTACTGCCGAACCGGACCTGGAAGCGCTCCCGGTATGTCGTCGCCAGTTGGCGCGCCAGTTGCTCGTCCTCTGCCGGGCTGCTGCGCCCATGCAGCGCCCCGATGACCATCACCCCAGCACTCAGTGCGCCGCACATCTCTTCATGAGTGCCTCCAACACCCCCACCAAAGACGCTGGCCATCCGCATGGTGCGGGCGTCGATTTCCCCAAGCACATGCCCGCCCACGGCGAGCATAATCGCCTCCGATCAGTGATAGTGCTGGCGCATCAGATCGCCAGCGTACCGGGTTACGGCAACTTTCTTCCTAGACATACGCTCTTTCCTCCCTCGGCAGCATTGCACATGTCTCGCCACGATTAGTGTCACAAGTATACCACCGTTTGGCAAGAACAGCCACTCTTGCACGGCGTGGAGGGGGATCACAAACCAAAGTGCCCAACTCATTTCTCTTTGTGCCTTGTCGCTCTGACGGGGGGGGCTTGCTGGCCATGGTGTATTAGCCACTTGGCCAAGACGAATATTGGCCAGGTGGCCAATATGGAAATCCCCCAGTTGGCCGATGCGCTGGAAGCACGTCTGCCGTATACTACAGTGGGATGGGGAGGAATGCCCGTGGATGTTGTATCAACACAATGCCTCGAAGAGGCAACTGGGTCTGTCCATCCCGCACAGAATCATAACCACAGCAAAGCTCCTGGGCGAGCACGAATTGCTCACCACCTCCTTGCAGGAGCGGACGCTCCCGATGTGGCCAGACATGGGGAGCGTCTTTTTTTGCAGGCGAGGCCCATGGGGCCGGCACGGTCGGATCAGCTCGATCACTGCCGGTTTGTGACGTGGTATTGAGGTACCGTACCCACTTGGCCCGGCTCATCCAGCAACGCCTGCGCATTTGGGGAATACGGAAAGAGCGTGGTAAGATGATGGCATGTGCAGCAGTCGGTTTCAGCATGAGCGCACACAGGAAGGGAACGTGCCACAGCAAGCAGTCCGAGGCTTGATATTCAGGCTCCTGCCCGCACTCGCGATCCTCAGCCTGCTCGCGGCGGCGAGCGGCGCCGGGGCGGTTCCTGGGCTTGCTCAGGAGCGCACTCTGACAGCAACCACTTCCCAGGACGCAACAACCACCGCAACGTCGACAGCTACCCCTGCGCCCACAGCAACCCCGCCCCAGCCTACCCCAACCCGGGAGAGGCTTGAGTCCGATGAAGACGTCCTCACCGCGCTGGCCCCGCGTGAGCAGCGTCCTCGAGACAACGACATCCGCTTTGACCACATCTCCATCGAGCACGGCCTGTCCCAAAGCACGATTTAGTGCATCCTGCAGGACAGCAAGGGATTTATGTGGTTTGGCACAGAGGATGGGCTGAACCGATACGATGGATACAGCTTCACTGTGTTCAGGCACGACCCCCAGGATCCCAACAGCCTGAGCCACAATCACGTGTCCTGCATGATCGAGGATCAAACTGGCACGCTGTGGATAGGAACCCGCGGTGGTGGCCTCAACAGGTTTGATCCAGACAGCGGAGAGTTCACCCACTACCAGCACGACCCTTCTGACAACTACAGCTTGATTCACAATGACGTCTTGTGCATCTACGAAGACAGCGCAGGAGTGCTTTGGATTGGCACCAGCGGGGGGCTGGAGGAAGTCGACCGAGAGAACGAGCGCTTCATCCACTACCAGCACAATCCTCATGACGCGCGCAGTCTGAGCGCCAACGCCGTCCTCGCCATTCACCAGGACCGGGAAGGGGAGCTGTGGGTCGGGACCTATGGTGGCGGACTGAATCGGCTTGACCGCCGAGACGACAAATTCATCCGTTACCCACATCAGCGCGACGACCCTCACAGTTTGAGCAGCAACTACCTGACGGCCATCTGGGAAGACAGCACCGGCATGCTCTGGATTGGCACGGCGGACGCAGGGTTGAATCGGCTGGATCGACGCAGTGGGCGATTCATCCGTTACCCACATGACCCCCATGATGCGCACAGCCTGGGCAGCAACTCTGTGCGCGAGATCTACGAAGACCACGCCGGTGTGCTGTGGATCGGAACGAATGGCGGCGGCCTGGACCGCTATGATCGAGACAGCGATCAATTCATCCACTACCGCAAGGACCTTTACGATCCCCACAGCTTGAGCCACAACGACGTGTGGTCCATCTATGAGGATCGCGGGGACGTGCTATGGATTGGCACTTTTGGGTCCGGTTTGAACAAGGCAAATCCAGCCAACCAGAAGTTTGCCCACTATCGCAAGGATCCCAACAACCCCAACAGTTTGAACGACAACACAGTCTGGGCTATATGTGAAGACCAGTCAGGTATCTTGTGGATTGGAACTCACGACGGTGGACTGAACCGTCTGAATCGAGACACCGGCCAATGGACCGGCTATCTACACGATGCCAACGATCCACACAGCCTGAGCCACAACACGGTGCGTTCCATCTACGAAGATCGGACAGGAGTGCTCTGGATCGGCACGCACGGCGGGCTTGACCGATTCGATCGAGAGAGCGGCCGCTTCGTTCATTACCGTCACGATCCAGATGATCCCCACAGCTTGAGTTCCAACATGGTCTGGCCGATCTACGAAGACAGCCAGGGCGTGCTGTGGGTCGGTACCGTGGACAGCGGCCTCAATCGCTTTGACCGAGAAAGCGAACGCTTCACCCGTTACCCGTACGACCCCGGCAACCCTTTCGGCCTCAGCCACAACGCAGTGACGTCCATTCACGAAACGTATGACGGGGCACTTTGGGTCGGAACGATGGGGGGCGGCCTCAATCGCCTTGATCGCGAAAGCGGGCGCTTTGCCCACTACCGCCACAATCCCGATGACCCTTACAGCCTGAGCAGCGACATGATCCTCTGCATCGCCGAGGACTTTCGCGGCAAGCTGTACATTGGCACGTGGGGGGCTGGGTTCGACCGCTTTGATCCACGAGGGAAGAGGTTCATCCACTATCGCGAGAAAGACAGGCTGCCGAACGATGTAGTCTATGGCACAGTGGAGGACAGCTCGGGGTATCTGTGGCTCAGCACCAACAGAGGACTGTCCAGATTCGATCCAACCAAACAGACGTTCAGAAACTATGATATCAGCGATGGACTGCAGAGCAACGAGTTCAATGCTGGCGCCTTTTACGCGAATGACAGTGGCGAGCTGTTCTTCGGTGGCATCAATGGCTTGAACGTTTTCTACCCACCGAAGGTCGAAGATAACCCGCACATTCCGCCGATCGTGATCACGGCCTTTAAAAAGTTCGATCGCACTATCCTGGCCGACATTTCAGAGAATCTGGCCATCGAGCTGTCGCACAACGACAACTTTATCGCTTTCGAGTTCGCGGCGCTGGACTATACCGCGCCGCACAAGAATCAGTACAGCTACAGCCTGGAGGGTTTCGACCCGCGCTGGGTGAATGCCGGGACGCGTCGCTATCAGAGCTACAGCAATTTGACAGGTGGCGACTATGTCTTCCGAGTCAGAGGCTCGAACAATGACGGCGTTTGGAACAGAGAAGGCATCGCCATCTACATCAAGGTGATACCGCCAGTCTGGGAAAGGTGGTGGTTCAGAGCGATGCTCGCTGCTGTGCTCGTCGGCAGCGCCGTGGCCGGCTACCGGCTGCGTGTCAGCAACATGCGCAGGCGCACCCGCGAGCTGCAAGTCCAGGTGGATGAGAGAACGTACGAAATCGAGCGACGACGGCTGGTTGCCGAAGGGTTGCGCGAGATTCTGGTCATCCTCAACTCCAACCGGTCACTCCAGGAGAGCCTGAACTACATCGCTTCACAAGCAGCTTTGCTCACCGGCGCCGAGAAAGCGATCGTTTTCCAACGCAGCGAGAGCAGCCCGTCGCCCATCATCCTGGGAACTTTTGGCACTCACGCAGAGAACTCGATGGCCGAGATGCTATCGCCGGCCATGGGAGAGTGGATGAAGCAGTCCATGCTGACAGGAGAGCCCCTGATCGTGCCCAGCCTGGCGACTTGGGTCCCAGCCAACTCCGCGGGCATGCCGCCTGTCCCTGATGAGCACGGCGCTGTGTTGGGCGTACCCCTGTCTGTGGCTGGGGAGATCTATGGAGGTCTGGTGTTGTTATACGCCCAGGAGCAGTCTTTCTCCGCCGAAGATCTCGAACTGGGCCTGACCCTGGTGGATCAGGCCGCATTGGCCATCGCCAATGCGCAACTGCGCGAGAGGATCGAGCACATGGCTGTAGAGACAGAACGCAGCCGCCTGGCCCGCGACCTGCACGACGCCGTCACGCAGACGCTGTTTTCCGCCAGCCTGATCGCCGAAGTGTTGCCCGCCACCTGGGACAGCGACCAGAACGAGGGACGCCAACTGCTCACCGAGCTGCGCCAATTGAGCCGTGGCGCAATGGCCGAGATGCGCACCCTGCTGCTGGAACTGCGCCCGGCTGCCTTGGTGGAGGCCGGCCTGGGCAATTTGCTGCGCCAGCTCGGGGAGGCTGTAACCGGCAGGACGGGCCTGCCTGTCCAGGTTACCGTAGAGGGCCAATGTTTGGTACCGGACGACGTCCACGTCGCCCTGTACCGCATCGCCCAGGAGGCGCTGAACAACGTGATCAAACACGCTCATGCCCACCAGGTGACGGTGGGCATGAGCTGCACTCCCCTGCCGTTCCGGGTACAAGGCCATCAGGCACAGCAAGTCGTCCTGCAGGTGAGCGACGACGGACGAGGCTTTGATCCCAGCAACGTACCTCTGGATCGCCTGGGACTGGGAATCATTCACGAACGCGCCCAAGCTATCGCGGCCAAGCTCCACGTCGAGAGTGAACCTGGAAAGGGCACAACGGTAACAGTTACATGGACTGGAAGTGCAGCGTAGTTTGCAGGAAAGGATGAGCAACCATGGTAGATTCAAGCCCCATTCGAGTGATGATTGTCGACGACCATCCCATGGTCCGCAGAGGCCTGGCCGCCTTCTTGAAGGTGCAGGCTGACCTGGAACTGGTCGGTGAGGCCAGCGACGGCCCAGAAGCGCTGCGCCTGTGTGACCAGGTCCATCCGGACGTGATCCTGATGGATCTGCTGATGCCGGCGATGAGCGGGGCCCAAACCACGCGGGCGATCCGGGAGAAATGCCCACAGATGCAAGTGATCGCCTTGACCAGCTTTCAGGAGAAGGACCTGGTACGTGAGGTTCTTGAGGCAGGGGCCATTAGCTACCTGCTGAAAAACGTCGGCGCCGCCGAGCTGGCCCAGGCCATCCGGGCAGCTCATGCTGGACGGTCCACCCTGGCTCCCGAAGCGCTGCAGGTGCTGGTGCAGTCCGCCAGCGAGGACCCCAGGCCAGACTACGCTCTAACCCCCCGCGAGGAGGAGGTCCTGGCCCTGCTCGTGGAAGGGTTGAGCAACCCAGAGATTGCCGAGCGGCTGGTGGTCACACGCTCAACGGCCAAGGCTCACGTCAGCAACATCCTGTCCAAGCTGGGCGTTTCCAACCGTGGTCAGGCGATCAGGCTGGCACTACAGGAGAAGCTCGGCAAGTGACCGCGAGGAAGATTGGCCATGTGGCCAATGACAAAATCCCCCAGGTGGCCGATGCATCTGGGGGATTTTGGTTGTATACTGGATTCAGATTCGAGGATCATGGATGAGCTTGGAGAAACGCCAATGCGCATACTGCTTGCTGACGACCAACCCAAAGTACGATTCGCGCTGCGCACTCTGCTCGAACGAAGGCTCAAGTGTGAGATAGTGGGCGAAGCCAGCGATATCAGAGAGATGTGGCAGCAGGTGGAGATGAGCTGCCCTGACCTGCTTTTGCTCGACTGGGAGCTTCCTGGACCGAAGGTGCACCACCTTATGTCCGGCCTGCACGCGATTTGCCCGGACCTACAGGTGCTCGCCCTCAGTGGCCGGTCAGAGATGCGGCAGGCAGCAGTGGAAGCGGGGGTTGACGCCTTTGTCTGCAAGTGTGACCCGCCAGAAAGCCTGCTGGCAGCCATCGAGGACATCGCCCAAAACCTCGCCCGAACAGACAGCACAGAGGACATTGACAGACGTGGACCAGTGACAAAGGTATGAGAGCGTGTCTGAGATTAGCCAGAGCGCCGACTACGGGATACCGCCAAGCATGAAAATGTCATTGCGAGGTTTTCCATGGCGTATACGCGCCACTCATTGTGCAAAAAACAGACTTGTTTCTTAATAGGAACGCTTTTTTGCGACGACACTTGCAGCGCAGGTGCAAGTGCAGATGAGCAATCTCGGCGACGTGAGAAGTGGAGATTGCTTTCTCGCTACGCTCGTCGCAATGACAGATGGGATGTCCTCAGCCATTGAACAGCGCGGCCAGCGCTGTGGAGATACTCACAATGACACCACCCAGCCCTGTTTCGCCACAGTCACGCGCCTTTGGTCAAGCCCTCACTGACCAGTGGTCGCCCGGTTGTCAGCAAGAAGTCTGCTCTGGTTCAGGTATGCCCGACCAACTGCGTGTATAGTTGATGCAGAAGAGAAGCAGATTGGATTGTCCCACGGGTAGAGGAGGAAGCAGGTGAGCGCCCCGTCTAGACAGTATGTTATGTAGACAACCTTGCCCCTGCTGCAAGCAAACGGGAGGAGGATCAAAATGCACCCTGTTGAAGTATCACATATAGCCAAATCGTTCGGCAGCACACGAGCAGTAGTGGACGTGTCCTTCGCTGTCGAACGAGGCGAAATCTTTGGAATGCTCGGACCCAACGGCGCCGGCAAGACCACCACTCTCCGGGTGATCCTGGACCTCTTCAAGCCGGATCGCGGCACGGTGTCGGTGCTGGGCGGGCCGATGACCGAACAGAAGAAGGAGCGCATTGGCTACATGCCCGAGGAGCGCGGCCTGTACCCGGACCTCTCCCTGGAGCGCTGCCTGGTCTACCTGGGGACGTTGAAGGGCTTGGGTGCTGGCGAAGCACGCCAACGGGTTGGCGGGTATCTGGCGCAGTTCGACCTGGCAGAACACCGCAAGAAGAAGGTCAAGGAACTGAGCAAAGGCATGCAACAGAAGGCCCAGATCATCAACACCATCCTGCACGACCCGGAACTGATCATCATTGATGAGCCATTCGCCTCCCTCGACCCGGTGAATATGCAAATGGTCAAAGACCTGCTCCGAGACCTGCGCTCGCGGGGCAAGACGATCATCATGTCCACGCACCAGATGCACCAGGTGGAGGAATTGTGCGACCGCATCCTGCTCATCGATGAAGGTCGCAATGTGCTCTACGGGAATCTGGACGAAATCCGCCGCCAGTACTCCGGCCACGCGGTGCTTGTGCGAGCGGCTGGCGAACTGCCCGTTGTGCCAGGGGTGGAGCAAGTCTCGCTACACAACAATGCCGTGAAGTGGACCCTGGCGCAGGGCACCACCCCTCAGGATGTGCTACAGGCCCTGATGGCGCAGAACGTGATCCTGGAGAAATTCGAGATCGCCCTACCCACCGTGGAGGAGATCTTTATCCGCGCGGTGGAGGAAGGAGAGGCATAATGTCCAAGCTGCGCCTCGTCGCCCTGCACGAATACAAGCAGCACGTCCTGAAAAAGGGCTTTGTCCTTTCCATCGCCAGCGTGCCCTTGCTGATAGCGCTGATCGTCGGGCTAGGCGTGATAACGGACAGGATGAAATACAACGGCAAGGCCGTCGGCTATGTGGACTACTCCGGTCTGCTGGCCAACCTGGTCGCGCCACCGGAGAGCAGCCATTCACCCCTGGACCAGCTCCTTGAACGGCCTGTGTCACTGATCCCCTATCCAACGGAGGACACCGCTCACACAGCGCTGGATGCTGGAGAGATTCAGGCCTACTATGTGCTGGCCGCAGACTATCGGCAGAGCAGCCAGGCCCAACTGGTGTACATCAAGCCGCCTGGCGAGAACGCCACGCGCCAATTCCGGGATTTCCTCCAGGTCAACCTGTTGGCCGACCGCCCGCCCGAGATCGCCCACCGCGCCGCCGAAGGCACCTCGATGACTATGCGCACGCTCGATGGCAGCCGCGAGTTGGTGGAAGGCCAGTTCCTCAGCGTAGTCATGCCCATGCTCTTGAGCTTGGTCTTTATGATCCTGTTCATGGCCACGTCGTCCACCCTGGTTCAGTCGGTTGTTCAGGAGAAAGAGAACCGCACCATGGAAATACTGGCGACGTCGCTGTCACCCGGACACTTGATCGGTGGTAAGGTGCTGGCAGTCGTGGCCATGGGCCTGACCCTGCTCGTCTCCTGGGTAGCCTTGATCGGGTTGGCACTATTCTTCGGCGGGGACATCTTGGGCCTCGACTGGGCCCGCGACGTCCGACTTGCGCCTCAGGTACTGCGCACCGTCATTCCGGCGGCCATCCTTTCGTACATACTCTACAGCGCCCTCCTGGCCGCCTTGGGATCGACTGTCGCCGATACCCAGGAAAGCCAGCAACTCGGCGGGCTCATGGCGCTGGTCTTTGGGCTGCCCTTTTACGCCATCGTCGTGCTGATAGAACAGCCCAATAGCCCACTGGCCATAGGGTTGACCCTCTTTCCGCTCACGACGCTGACCTCCCTGTGTTTGCGCAGCGGCTTCGGCAGTGTGCCCCCGTGGCAACTCGTCTCCAGCCTGGCCATCCTGGCCCTTTCTGCTCTGGGCGCAATATGGCTGGCCTCACGGGCATTCCGCCTGGGGATGCTGCGCTACGGACAGCGTGTGAACTTGCGCGAGATCTTCCGAGGGAGCAAGAGTCGGACGGCCGGGGCAGCCAAAGCAGTCGGAGGGAAATGATGATGCACAAAACATGGCTCGTGATGCGCAACGAGATTCTCACCAACGTCACGCGGCGTTCCTGGCTGTTGCTCACCTTCGGCCTGCCGCTGATCCTCGCGTTGGTGTTCTTTGCACGGCCGCTGCTCACAGGCAGCGCGCCTGTGAGCAGCAGTGTTTCTGACGGTAGTTCCAGCGGCAGCGAATTGGACATCGAAGGGTACGTGGATCACAGCGGGCTGATTCGGACGATTACCGAGGACCTCGAAGGAAAGCTGGTAGCTTACGCCGACGAGGTGAGCGCCAGCAGCGCGTTGGAGGCTGGGCAGATCGCGGCATACTACGTCATCCCAGCGGATTACGTCCAGAGCGGCCATTTCACCTATGTCTACCCAGATTTCACGGGCTTTGAGCCCCAAGGCCAGTCGTGGGTGATGCGCTGGACCCTGTTGGTCAACCTCCTGGACGGGGACACCAAGCTAGCGAGTCAGGTCTGGAATCCGATGGACCTCAAGGTGACTGCCCTGGCAGCCGAGCCGCAGCGCGAAGTGGGCACGGGATGGGAGTATTGGGTGCCGTACGCTACTGGGATGATCTTGTACATGATGATCATCATGTCATCCAGCCTGCTGCGCAACAGCATGGGCAACGAGCGCAAGAACCAGGTGATGGAGGTGCTGATGCTGTCGGTCACGCCGCGGCAGATGCTAACCGGCAAGCTTTTCGGGCTGGCCGCCGTCGGTCTGCTGCAGACGCTGGTCTGGGCTGGCACTGGCTACGCCATGCTGAGCCTGGGCGGGCAAAGCGTCAATCTGCCGGCCGGGTTCGAGCTTCCCTTGTCGCTGGTGGTGTGGTCCTTGGTCTACTTCGTGCTGGGCTACACCGTGTACGCCAGCTTGTTGGGGGGCCTGGGCGCGCTGACGGGCCCGAATCAGATGGGTAGCTCCACCGCGGACTTTGTGATCATCTGGCCGTTGATCATCCCCATCTTTTTCATGACGTTGCTGATCGACAATCCCAACGGGACCCTGGCCGTGGTCCTGAGCATGTTCCCACTGACCGCGCCGGTGGCGATGATGACGCGCCTGGCAGGGGGAGGCGTGCCATTATGGCAGCCGGTGCTTGGCGCTGTATGGATGGCAGGGGCAGCTCTCCTGGCCATGCGCGCCGTTGCCCGCGTGTTCCGCACCCAGATGCTGCTGTCCGGGCAGACGTTCTCGGTGAAGCGGTATTTCACGGTGCTGCTGGGTCGGGTATAACCGCGGGTTCGCCGCTTCCGTCTGCGAGGCGCCCCCGTCGGGACGGTCGCCCGCAGGTGCCCACGGGGCATGCAGAGCACAAAGGGTCACTCCGCGCGGCTACCCGACGTCCTCGGCTGACCCGACGCCGCGCACGGCGGCTGGGAAGAGCCGACCTGCGAAACGCTGATGCCAACGACTCTGGAGGAGAAGCGAGTGGATACCACGAAACGATTGAGACATGCTGGCTTGGTGGCGTTGGTCGCCGTGTCCCTCGCGATGGCGGCCTGCGGCCGCTTGCCAGCCAAGGAGGCCACCCATACTGTAGCGCCCACACAGGCAGCGTCTGACTTGCACAGCGGGTTTGCCTATGCTGGCCCAGACAGCCAGGGGCTGTCTGCCGAAGCGCTGCAACAGCTGACGGATGAGGTGCAGGGATACTTTGACGACGGGCTGCTCGTCGGCGCCGAGCTGGTGGTAATCAAGGACCGCCACATCGTCCTGCACGAGGCCATCGGCTGGAAGGATCGCGAGGACGACATCCCGATGGAGCGCAACACGCTGTTCAACATTCGCTCCATGACCAAGCCGCTCGTTGGCACGCTGGCCCAAATGCTCATCGACGAGGGCAAGCTGGCCCTGGACGATCCTGTGGCCAACTACCTGCCCTCATTCGACAACTCCAAATCGTGCGACATCACCATCGAGCACCTGCTCACCCACCGCAGCGGGCTTCCGCTGACTCTGCTGGAGAACTGGCCAGACTACACCAGCCTCCAGGAGATCGCCGACCAGGCTGGCGGGCACGGGCCTGATTTCTCACCCGGCACAAAGTTCCAGTACAGCGACTCGGGCTCGGACACACTGGGCGCCGTGCTGGAAAAGGCGGCCGGCATGCCCCTCGAGATCCTGTTCACAGAGCGCATCCTGGCCCCGCTGGGCATGACCGATACCATCACCTTGGTCGACAAAGACCATCCAGGCACAGAGCGCATCTGCAGCGCCTACATCGGCACAAGAAGCAACTGGAGCCGCTACTGGAGTCCGGCAGACGAGCCAGTCTATGGTTTCAGCATGGGCTCGCAAAGCCTGTACTGCACACCGCTCGACTATGCGCGGTTCCTGGCCTTTTGGATGGACGGCGGCACCGTCGGCGGTGAGCAGCGGCTGTTGTCCCCGCAGGCCGTGGAGAGGGCCCTGCTGCCAGCATCGGAGATGAAGCAGCTCGGAGCGGACGCGGACTATCCCACCGAGTTCCCCGGCCTGAAGGTGCACTACGGCCAGATGTGGATGCTGTACATAGATGAGAGTGCTCCGGACACAGAGCCAGTGATATTCGGGCACGGCGGCTCTGACGGCACTGCAGCCTGGGTGTGGCCAGCCCGCGACCTGATGGTGCTGTACTTTACCCAGTCCCGGGGAGGGGCGACGGTGATTCGCCTGGAGGAGGCTATCGACCGGCTGCTCATCCACCCCGGTGCTGAAGGCCAGGCTGCCGAGGTGCCTGAGCAGCTCAAGCCCTATCTGGGGACGTATACAGCGCACTCCGGTCCGCTGCGCAACCAGGAGTACACGGTGGTGGCACAGGACGGCCATCTGGCGGTGGACCTGCCGCAAGGCCTGGTTGTGAACCTCGAAGAGGCAGCCGAAGAGGGCAGGTGGACCTTTGCTATCGACTCATCAGCAGCGGTGTCGTTCCAATGGGATGAAACGGGCCAGGTGGTGGCGATGACGCTACATGTCGCCGAGGAGTCTTTCGAACTGCTGCGAGGTGAGGCGCTTGCCGAGCCAGAACTGGACCTGGCTGTCGTCGAAAAGTACCTCGGCTTCTACCGGGACAAGGAGAACGATCACACCGTAGAGGTCGTCATCCACAATGGCCGCCTGGCCATCGAGATTCCAGATCAACTGGTCAAGCTGGAGCTGTATGCCCCGGACGAGGAGGGCAGGTGGGCGATACGGCTCAACCCTTCTGTATCCATCCACTTCAACGAGTCCGCAGATGGCCAGGTTATGTCCTTCACCTCCCACACGCCGGAAGGCGATTTTGTCTCACCGCGAGTGGAGGAATGACGATACCTGAATCAAGCAAAGGAGGAAAAAGAGATGAGTGAGGACAATGTGCGGTTTGAGGAATTGCGAGTCAGCGGCGACGAGCTGGTGGCCAAAGTCAAGGAGTTGGTGCACGAAGGCAACATCCGCCGCATCTCCATCCGCAACGAGGAAGGAAAGATGCTGATCGACATTCCACTTACCGTCGGCGTAGTCGGGGCTCTGGTGAAGCCGAAATTGGTAGCGCTAGGCGCGATTGTGGCACTGGTCACCAATGGCACCATCGTCGTGGAGAAGGTAGAAGAGTGAACTGACCTGCCGTAAGCTGGAGACGCTGGAGAGCGCGCAGACTGAGCGAATGACCGAGTTGGCGCCATCCAGCGCCAAGTAGCAGCGACTCCGAGGACGATCTGGCAGAGCGCTCTCAGTGCGACGGTTTGCCGAGTGGCTGTGTACGTCATCTCGTTGATCCTTGCGGTAGTGTTCTTCCTCTACATCCAGCCCAACCCCGGACCAGCGAACATCCTGGGCCTCACTTGTGCTCTGCCCTTTGCCATCAATCTGCTAGTCTTGGCCGCTCCTCTTGGAGCCACCCGGCTGGACATCAAGTACTGGGTTGCAGTTCGACGGTCAGCCACGACTGAGTTCATCGCGGCGAATCTGACGTTTGTGGGCATGTTCCCGACGGTGTTGTTCCTGGAAAACTGGTGGTTCCCCGGCCCACCGATCTGGGCAATCCGCTGCTATGGTTCATGATGTCGGTGGCGGCGATCGTGGGTTCGCTGGCCCTTTGCCCATTCAATGTCTGGATAGCTCGCCGCAAGTTCACTAGCTGGCCTATCTGGTTGACTGCCGGTCAGGACACCTCAGGGGAAACCGCGGCGTTGCCCTCCCTGCAGAGCACCTGGGCTGTGCTGCTCCTGAGTTTCGTCCTGTTCGTTGGCTCCCTGGGGTTGATGGCAATAGACATGCCATTGCCACGAGTATCTACGACATTGAGGATGTGTTCCAGCTTTCGAAGAATACAGCAGTGCCAGAATGAGTTTGGCCACCGGGCCAAGAAGAAGATCCACCAGGGACAATCGACAATGCACCAATGAGAGGAGCAGGAGTTGACCACGATCGAGAGAGCCACCAGAGAAGATGCTGAAGAAGTGACCGAGATTCAGGCCCGCACTTTCGAAGATGACAACAAGCTGAAACCACCTGGTTGCAGTATGGAAGGTCCTCCAGGGTACAACTCGGTGAGCTGGAATGCCGAGTGGATCGCAAAGACACCGTACTACAAGATTGTGTGCGACGGTCAGATCGTCGGCGGGATCATCATTTTTGACAGGGGGACAGGGTGCTACGAGCTGGGCCGGATATACGTCGATCCCGATCTTCAAAACCAGGGAATAGGCCAGCAAGCTGTAAGGCAAATGTTCAAATCCTTTCCAGGGGCCAGGAAGTGGACCCTCGGCACGCCCAGTTGGGCTATTCGTAACCAGCATTTTTACGAAAAGATGGGGTTTGTACAAGTCAGAGAGACAGAGGTTGACCCGGACCTGGGCTGGTCTGGAGTTGAATATGAGAAGCACTGCACCTATAATCGAAGTCAGAGTCAGGCGACCTAGTCAGTACTAGGCGCACTCTACAGAGGTCAGAATCATGGCGTTAATTGCTCGATTGCAGGCATATCTTCGTTTTAGCGCCCAGCAGCAATATGAAACTGTCTCTGTACCATTCTTTACCCTTTTCTTCCACCCCACTGACGCTCTTACTTACTTCAACTATGCCATTCCAGATGAGCCGAGTTGTGGTGGTCTGGGGGCCTCATCGTCGGTGTTGAGAGATGAGTTTGCAGCGCGCGGCCGGTATCCCCGCATCGAGTTCATTCAAGAATTCGCTCCCCAGCTTGCTTCGGCGCTTCGTGCTGCCGGTTTTGTCGAGGAAGCTCGTCAGCAATTGATGGTCTGCACAGCCGAAGCATATCGGCCTGCGCCGGAAGTATTGGGGCTGACGATAGCCGAGTTGACCCATACGTCTGTTGTGAGTGAGGTGCAAGACTATCTCAACACTCAGCGTCGGGGGTTTGATGCTGGCAGCAAAAAAGTCGCAACAGAGGGCGACGCAGAGCAGTTTCTTCGAATGATAGGGGGAGGAAGGGCATTTGTGGCATGGCTGAAAGGGCAGCCGGTTGGAGTGGGGATGTACACGGCTCCGTTTGATGGAGTGACGGAGGTTGCGGGGCTGGCGACGCTTGAGCCGTTTCGCAGGAGAGGGATAGCGACGAGGCTGACAGCACTGGCTGTACAGAGAGCGATGGCACAAGGAGCGGAAGTGGTGTGCCTCACAGCGGCCGATGAACGAGTGGGGCGAGTATATGAGCGAGTTGGTTTCGTCGGATATGCGACCATGCTTGCTTACCTTGATTCCCTGTCAGCTTAGCAGTCTGTTGGGCCACCGTCGTGCCCCAGGAGTTACTTGTGAGAAGAATGAAAGAAGAAATCCAAGAAATCGTCGACCGGGAAACGCAAGCATGGGACAAACAAGACGTCGAGTTGCTGCTGACCATATTTCATCCTGATATGGTCTGGCCCTGGCCACCAACCAATAATGACCATGATCCAATGAGCTGGGTAATGGTACTGGGCAAGTTTGACCACCAACGCTGGAGGTTTATCTATCAGCAGTTCTTTCAGCAGCACAAACTTGTCCACAACAGAAGGGAGACAAGAAAGATCGAGATCTCTGAAGAAGAGGATGCTGCCTTTGCTGTGGTGGATATTGACACACTTTGGGTAGATACGAGGGGGCATGAGAATCGCTGGCTAGGCCGAGTCTGCAAAGTATATGCCAAAGTGGGTAGGGAATGGAAGATGACGATGCATACTGGGGTGTTGAGATACTGACGTTACGCAGGAACTGGGAGACCAAATCGTGAAAGCCGATATGATGAAACCGAAAAAGCTGCAACGTGGCGACAAGGTAGCCACAGTCTCCTTGTCTTGGGGTGGTCCTGGAGCGTTTCCCCATCGCTACGAGGCGGGTAAACGGCAGCTACAGGACGAGTTCGGAGTGACCGTAGTTGAGATGCCTCATACTCTGAGGGACGCTTCCTGGCTCCAGCACAACCCCCAGGCAAGAGCTGACGACCTAATGCAAGCGTTCGCCGACTCGTCTATCAAAGCCATCATTTCTACCATTGGCGGCGATGACTCAATTCGGATCTTGCCTTTCTTGGATTTGGATGTTTTACGTTCAAACCCCAAGATCTTTATGGGGTATTCTGACACAACCGTCACACATATGGCCTGCGTCAAAGCAGGGTTAGTCTCGTTTTACGGGCCGTCCATCATGGCCGGGTTTGCCGAGAATGGCGGGATGTTCTCCTATATGGTCGATTCGGTGCACAAGACGCTGTTCTCATCAGCACCCATTGGAAGCATTGCCCCCAATACTGAGGGCTGGACCGTCGAGCTTCTTGACTGGGCCGAGCCTGAGAATCAAACGCGCAAGCGCAAGCTCACTCCAGCCACAGGATGGAAATTCCTGCAAGGGAATGGGTCCCATCGCGGGCATTTGATTGGCGGTTGCTTTGAGGTGCTGGATTGGCTGCGTGGTACGGACTTTTGGCCTGCGCCTGAGATGTGGCAGGGTACCATCCTGTTCTTGGAAACATCGGAGGGCGCACCTCCGCCAACTGCGGTTCTGAGGGGGCTTCGTACCTACGCCGCGATGGGAATTCTGAAGGAACTCTCAGGCATTTTGTTTGGTCGGCCAGGTGGGCAAGTACAACCAGAGCAATTCGATGAATACGACAAGGTTATCTCCCAGGTAGTTCTTGAAGAGCAAGGTCTGGCAGATTTACCCGTCATCACGCACATGGATTTCGGTCACACTGACCCGATGTTTGTACTGCCATACGGTATTCAGGCTGAGATCGATTGTGACACACAACAGTTCACAATCATCGAAAGTGCAGTAGGAGAGACCAGAAAATGAAAAGGATCATTCCGTTGCTCATGCTCGCAGTTGTTCTCGTCACTGCCTGTAGGTCATCACCCACACCAACCCCAGTTCCAACAGCCACTGCTGCTGAAGCTGACCCATTCGACGCCATCCGGGCACACATCGAGCGCCTCGTGGCTGAGGGAAATGTCCCCTCAATGGCCGTGACTGTCGCTCGCGATGGCGAGATCATGTGGGAGGAGGGGTTCGGCCTGGCCGACCGCGAAAAGAACGTCCCTGCTACCACACACACCATGTACCCCCTGGCCTCGATCTCAAAGCCGCTCACGGCCACAGGTCTGATGATTCTCGTGGAGCGGGGCCTGGTCAACCTGGACAGCCCAATCAACGACTACCTCGGCGAGGCCAAGCTCCAAGCCTGGGTCGGCGACGCGGCGGAGGCCACGGTGCGCAGGGTGGCGAGCCACACCGCCGGCCTGCCGCTTCACTCTCAGCATTTCTACGACCACGAGCCATACGAGCCGCCGCCGATGGCCGAGACTATCCGTCGCTACGGCAACCTGCTCACCGGGCCGGGTGAGCGGTATCAGTACTCGAACCTGGGCTATGGCCTCCTCGGCCATGCGATCTCGCGCGTGTCCGGCAAGAGCTACGCGGACTTTATGCGTGAAGAGGTGTTTGTCCCGCTGGGGATGGACCACACGTCGGCGCACGTCGGACCTGGTCTGGAAGAGGGTCAGGCCATCAAGTACACCCCCGACGGCTTGGTGGTTCCCCCTTGTGATTCCGATAGCCCGGGCGCCTCGGCGATCTACAGCAGCGCCCACGACCTCATCCGCTTTGCGATATTCCATCTCAAGAACGACCTGCCTCCTGAAGGGGATCTCCGACCCGAACAAAAGGCGATCATCAGCGATGCTGCCATTGACGAAATGCAGCGTCCGAGTCCAGAGACCGGTCCGACGAGGGAATGGGAGCGCGAGGGAAGCGGCTATGGCATCGGCTGGTACATCGGAGTGACTGAAGACGGCCTGCGTGTGGTGCAGCACAGCGGCGGCACCGTTGGCGTGAGCACCGTCCTCGCCCTGGTGCCGGAAGAGAACCTCGCCGTGGCCGTGCTCTCGAACACCGATAGCCAGTGGCCGGACGCGATACTGATCGAGATCCTATGCACGCTCTTGTCCGGCCAACTGGAAGAGTTCCTTCCTCCGGTCAACGGGACGGCCGATGAGCCGCCGTTTGTGCCGCCCCCAGAGCTCGTCGGCTCGTGGGAAGGGCTTGTTCACACCTACGAGGGAGAGATTCCTCTTGTCTTGGAGATCGGGGAATCCGGCAGCGTCTACGCCGCGCTGGGCGATCAGTCTCGTACCCTTCTCCAAGACGTGAGCTACCAAGATGGGTTCCCCGAGTTCCTGAACGCTGGCGGCGGGCCTTTTCTGCGGGGGTGGATGTTGGGCGAACTCGGAACCAAAGACGTGAACCGAGGGCGGCCTTACAAGCTATGGATTGAGTTAAAGCTCCGG